>NZ_JAUETE010000041.1:0-1323 GCF_032484535.1 Bradyrhizobium sp. SZCCHNS3016 | reverse complement strand
GGTTCAGGTGGGGACCGGCTACGATCTCAATCCAGCTTCGGGCGGACCAGAATTGAAGCTCGGCGGGGCCGCCATTGCGGCCGGACAGCTGGGACCTTGGGTGCCGATCGCGGCAGAAGCCACTGCAAGTGGATACGAAGTTGTGTGGAAAGTGCCAGGTGCCGATCAGTTTACAGCTTGGGACTTCGATACCAGTGGGAATTTCGTCAGTTCTGCGATCGGCTACGTCAGTGGGGCGAGCGCTACGCTTGAGAGTCTTGAACCGATGTTTCATCAAGACCTCAACGATGACGGTACCATAGGCATGCCCTCGGGGACAACGCAGCTCAGCTCGCAACCAGCGATGTCGATAGCTGAATACCGATATGTTTCGATGCCGTCCGAGCAGGGGTTCTTGTTCAGGGAAGATGAGAACGCTGCTGCCCTTGCAACAGTTTCATCCACTCAAGGCCCGACGGGTGCCATCACCGATTTCGGAGCGAATAAGATCTTTGTCTTCGGACCGGAATCAATTGCTGTTGGAGCTTCCTTGTCTTCCGAAGGCCCGTCCGCAGGCGTCGTGGGAATTCTCGCAGCAATAAACAGCAGCGCTCCGACCGACCTAGCAGCCATCGATCCATTGCACGACGCCAATGCTCTCCACTCTCATAACTCACCACAAGCGTTTGTGCACTCTGATGGATTCCATCTCGTCTAGGAGCTGCTCTTTCGGCAGAACCGCCAAGCCGCATCAACAGCGAATGTCGTCAAGAAAATCGCCCAAGCCAGTCCGACAACGATTGCCACTATCCAAAGGATGATCGGCCACCAAAACGCCAAAAACATCACATTCAGGCAGAATAATACGGTGTTCAGGAACAGGGCGGATTTGACGAAAGTTAGATCCTGACGTCTCTCAAGTTCGAGCCTAAGGACGGCTGCCTTGATCTCGAGCCAGTCATGTCCAGCCGTAGCAGATGTGATTTCAGAGATATCTTTCAAGGTAAGTCTCCGACTCTGGCAAAATACGGAGGCCAATAGCTATGCTCGGCACGTCGCGCATCAACCGGATCCGATCGCGATTCACGGCTAATCGCTGGTAGCTTTTCCTATCCGCCTGACCTTGCCCCCAAGTTTTATCCAGATCTGAGTTCGTTCGGGCGGTTTGATGTGCCCATCTGGGCGGTCGTAGTGACCTTGCCCCCAAGTTTTATCCAGATCTGAGTTCGTTCGGGCGGTTTGATGTGCCCATCTGGGCGGTCGTAGTGGCGGGAGCTGGCGCGGAGCTCTCGGCATAGCGCAGCGCCAGATCCCGACGCGGATTGCAGGTGGCGGCGAACTCGG
>NZ_JAUETE010000040.1:0-1634 GCF_032484535.1 Bradyrhizobium sp. SZCCHNS3016 | reverse complement strand
GTATCGACCGCGCGCTGCGACAGCTGTCACAACGGCAGCTACACCGGCCAGGGCACCAAGGGCGCCATGGGCACGGCATCGTATCCGAACCACGTCGCCACCGGCGGCACCGACTGCGTCAGCTGTCACGCCAAGGCAGCCTCCGGCGGCTTCACCAGCTGGGGCGGCGCCGCGTTCAAGCATGCCGCCACCGACACCAACTGCGCGACCTGCCACAACGGCAAGACCGCGCAGGGCATGACCACGCCGCCGCACATCCCGACCGGGACGCTGCAGTGCTCGAACTGCCACACCAACACCGCGGCGAGCTTTGCCACCTACACCATGAACCACGCCGCGGTATCGACCGCGCGCTGCGACAGCTGTCACAACGGCAGCTTCACCGGGCAGGGCACCAAGGGGGCCATGGGCACGGCGTCGTATCCGAACCATGTTGCCACCGGCGGTGCCGACTGCGTCAGCTGCCACGCCAAGGCAGCCTCCGGCGGCTTCACCAGCTGGGGTGGCGCCGCGTTCAAGCATGCCGCGACCGACACCAACTGTGCGACCTGCCACAACGGCAAGACCGCGATGGGCATGACGACGCCGCCGCACATCCCGACCGGGACGCTGCAATGCTCGAACTGCCACACCAACACCGCGGCGAGCTTCGCCAGCTACACCATGAACCACGCGGCGGTATCGACCGCGCGCTGCGACAGCTGTCACAACGGCAGCTACACCGGGCAGGGCACCAAGGGCGCCATGGGCACGGCGTCGTACCCGAACCACGTTGCGACAGGCGGCGCCGACTGCGTCAGCTGCCACGCCAAGGCGGCGAGCGGCGGCTTCACCAGCTGGGGCGGCGGCGCCTTTGCTCACAAGGCGACCGACACCAATTGCACGACCTGCCACAACGGCAAGACCGCGCAGGGCATGACGACGCCGCCGCACATCCCGACCGGGACGCTGCAGTGCTCGAACTGCCACAGCAACACCGCGGCGAGCTTTGCCACCTACACCATGAACCACGCCGCGGTATCGACCGCGCGCTGCGACAGCTGTCACAACGGCAGCTACACCGGGCAGGGCACCAAGGGTGCCATGGGCACGGCATCGTATCCGAACCACGTTGCCACCGGCGGCGCCGACTGCGTCAGCTGCCACGCCAAGGCGGCGAGCGGCGGCTTCACCAGCTGGGGCGGCGGCGCCTTTGCTCACAAAGCCACCGACACCAACTGCGCGACCTGCCACAACGGCAAGACCGCGCAGGGCATGACCACGCCGCCGCACATCCCGACCGGGACGCTGCAGTGCTCGAACTGCCACAGCAACACCGCGGCGAGCTTTGCCACCTACACCATGAACCACGCCGCGGTGGCGACGGCGCGCTGCGACAGCTGTCACAACGGCAGCTACACCGGCCAGGGCACCAAGGGTGCCATGGGCACGGCGTCGTATCCGAACCACGTTGCGACAGGCGGCACCGACTGCGTCAGCTGCCACGCCAAGGCGGCGAGCGGCGGCTTCACCAGCTGGGGCGGCGGCGCCTTTGCTCACAAGGCCACCGACACCAACTGCGCGACCTGCCACAACGGCAAGACCGCGATGGGCATGACGACGCCGCCGCACATCCCGACCGGAACGCTGCAGTG
>NZ_JAUETE010000039.1:0-1696 GCF_032484535.1 Bradyrhizobium sp. SZCCHNS3016 | reverse complement strand
GGGAGATCACGTATAAGCCGTAAAGCCATCGCGCAGGGAATGCCGGATGATCCGGCTGATCCTGTGGTGACTGCCGCCTGCTTTTCTTGTTGCAGGCGGGCCATGGGTGAGGCCTTCACCCGGCATTCCCCATAGGCGTTAAGGTAGCGCGAGCATCGATTGATACTTGCGTTTTCGAGGAGGCTCGCGAAGGTGGCGCCCCAACGCGCGTTTTCTGCGGCGCAAGCAACGGATGGTTGGTTGTGGAATGATTGCTTGCAGCAAGGATGCAACGAGCTGCTGCAGGACCCGCCAAGCGCCAGGCGTCGTTAAGCGGCCTGCGTCCAGTGGGGAGAGTCCTCGAAGTCGCTGGCAAGCGGCTCGAGCAACAGGATGATCAGGAGGTGGGCCAGCAGGTAGGGCTTGGCAGAGCGCGGATCGGTTCCTGGCGGCGTCTTGAGGCCAATCAGACTCTTCAGTCGCTTGAACCCAAGCTCGATCCGCCATCGCAATCGATAGAGCGCAAGCACATCTTTGGTGGAGAACTCGTCCCGCGCGAGCGACGTGATCAGAATGACCCAATCCGCAGCCTCCAAAGTTTCTTTGGAGATGATGCGGTTTTCATCTTTTGCGTCTTGCCGGGCTTTACGCCGAGAAGCAGCAGCCGCACCGGTGGGCTTCTTGATTGCGACCAGACGCATAGCCAGAGGCGCGCCGCCCTTGCGCTTGATCCAAATCTCCCGATCGACCAGTCCGCGCGCCTTCGCGGCACGCAATTGGGCCATCAGATCGAACGGAAGGCCTTTGGCGTCAAGCCAACGTGCGTTCTTCCAGCCCGCTCGGATCAAAACGTCGGCCCCGGCTTCGCGGACGGCCGCAATGCGGTCAGGTTGCAGATAAGCGCGGTCAGCAATGCGGATCTCGTTCTTGACCACTGGTATCCGGTCAAACGTTTCGCCCTCTTGCTGATCTGTCAGCTCGAAGTGACCAAAGCGCTCATAGGGCAGATCAAATGCGCTATGAACGCGCCAAAGCTCACTGTTCTTGCGCGCAGCCGGTCCCGCCTGAGGCACTGTCGTCGCATCGATGATGCGGATCAGGCGGCCTTGGCTCGCCTTCGGAGCTGCCGCAGCGAGCAAGCCCTCCACCAGCACCGCAAACCAATCACCACATTGACGCAGCCGATAGAACAACGCCACGCTGGTGAGGTCGGCAAGGCCAACAGAAGCCGCCCATGCGGCTGTCGATCTCAGCCCTCTTTCACCCAAACAATAGGCCAGCATCAGCCGAAGTAACGTCACCGCATCTGGAATCTGCCGCCGACGCGCGAAGGCCTTCGTCTGGCGCGCAGTTTTCTCGAGCTGCGCAGCCCCGCCCAGCTGCGCAACCACTCTCGTCCAGTCCTCGTTCAGGAGCGATTCGTCTGCCATCCCCTGTTCGAATCACGGCGGATTCCAACACTCAAGCATAAACTTAACGCCTATGCGGCATTCCCTGCACCCTCTCGATTTCGAGGGTGTCGCCTCGCAAAACTCGGGTGCCGAATGCATCGCGAGAAAGCGAAGGCGCGGCCTCTTGTCCGCAATGGTCCCCTGCATTTGCCGCCCTGGCATCAAGGCATAGAACTTGCTCAAACTGCAGCCGAACTGGGTCGATTGCGATGCGGAGGTTTTGGAATGCTTGAGGGCGCCGAAGTGCGGCTGGCCGTCGATATCGG
>NZ_JAUETE010000038.1:0-3039 GCF_032484535.1 Bradyrhizobium sp. SZCCHNS3016 | reverse complement strand
CGCTACGACCGCCCAGATGGGCACATCAAACCGCCCGAACGAACTCAGATCTGGATAAAACTTGGGGGCAAGGTCAATGTATATGAAATCACGTGATTTTCTAAATTAATGATCTCCAGTGTACCCACCAGCGTACCCGGCACATTTTCGGTGTGGCCTCTGGTGCGCTCCGCGCGCTGACTGGCCTGCCGCTGCCTCAGGCGACGACAGTGCACCAATTATCCCGCATGGAAGAATGGCGGATTGCGCTGATCCGCCCCCAAATGCTGCAAGCACATGGGTGTTTTGCTTGTGAGCTTGACAAACGGCCTTCGTCGCTTGACGAGGCCGCACCACGCAAAAACACGAGCGCACGCGCCCTCATTCCGCAATCCCGCCAGCACCTGCGGCTCGACCATGAGCCCTGCCGACCGAAGTGTCCGTGCGTCCGGCTTGAAGCGCACGACCGCCGCATGACGCTTGCTACGCGCCTTAGCGCGCTACGATGGCCGCGCCTTGCCAAGTGGCGCAACGACGAACTTTCGTCGAGAGACACAGCCAAGGCTTGATGCCTCGGCTGTGTCTCTCGGCCCAGTACGCCAGGAAGTCGGCGTGCGCGAGTGCGCTCACGCTAGATGGCGGGCGCTGAATTGCTCATGGTCCCCGGGCTGCTCGCATCCACTCGCGTCTTTTGCTCCGGTTTGGCAAGAGCAAACTGCGCCGCAAGGGCGAGCCCATAGGCAATGCCGAACGTTGTGCCTGTCGCCAGGAAGCGAAGCTTGCTCGTGTCCCATACGGCGCCCTCCGGCGCGACGAGCGTCACGAGTGAGGGCAACAGCAGGAAGACGACCCCGAGAGCGAAGGCGAGGCAGTTGAGGGCCCGCCAGATGATCTTGCCGGCGGACATATCGATATCGGGCAGCTCAGGGCAGGTCTGCCGATCCAGGTAATAGGAGATGTACACGGAGACGAGTGCAGGCCCTAACCCCCACCTCAGCATCCGGAAGTAGAGTTCGGAGAAGGGCAGCGCTCGCGACGCGTCCTCGCCGAAAAAGTGTACCGCCAGGGCGAGGCCGAACGGCCCGGCCAGAAAGGCGATCAGGAACGTCCAGCAATAGGTCACCATGGGAGACTGGTCGATCGCCGACCCCAGGGAATGCGCCGCCAGCCGGAGCAGCAGGACCAGGCTGATGGCAAAGCCGAAATTCGACATCGAATAAAGAACCCAGGCCAGCATGCGGTCCGACTCTTGGCCCATGACGAGGCCTTTCCCGCTGAGGATATCGAAGGTCACGGCCGAGAGGTAGACACCGAGATGCGCAGCGGCGATCAAGGTGACGGCATAGATGATCCAGTAGCGCAGCGGGTTCTGCAGATCCGGCGCGGCGATGTCGATGCCGAACTCGCGCGCCTCCCTGCAGAGATCTCGTCGCGAACCGTTTCGGTAGATCAGATAGCAGGCAATGAGCCGGGCAAAGCGGCTGTGGAGAAGCTTGACGCTCTGGACAAAGTTGCCGATCGCGATGTCTTCCGCAGAGCCGGATTTCCACTGCTTCATCGTTAGCGACCTCTGATCGAATTCGGCGATCAGTTCGTCGTACCCGAAGCTTTTCTCGGTAAAGAAGATGTTGTCGTTGGCCGCGTCTCGCCGCCTCTTCAACCACCATCTCATATAGCAGATCTCGGCCCACAAGCGATCCGGCGTCGGGTAATCCTTCTGGAAGTCTCCCTCGGCTAGTGCTCGCGATTCCGCGATAACCAGAGAAATGGCCCATTGAGGCACGCGGAGTCCATATCGGATCTGAGCAATGATCTCCTTCGCGAGTTGCGGAACGCTGATCCACAGATGGATGACGTCGCGCATGCCCAGCAACAGGTTCCATTCGGCCTCTTTCGTGAGAAGGTAGAGGTAGACTAGCCCGATGGCGGCGACGACGGCGATGTACGGCGCAGAGTTGTCTTTTACTGCGGTCAGGATTTGCTCTGGAATGATGCCCGGCGGCGTCATGGCGAGGATCGGCTGATGCTCCTGGACCAGGATCAGGAAGACGCCGCAAGCGAAGAGCATGTATGCAAAGCCTCCGAGGAGGTATTGCGACCGGTTCGTCATGTAACGCGGGATGGTGGGAGACTCGTCGATCGGCACGTCTCGCCCGAAGGCTTTCCAGGCCAATCGGGCCGCGAAGACCACTCCCAGCGCCGTTATGACCCAATGCATCACGGCAAACGAGTCGATCTGGGGCGCGCCAGTCTCCGCCGGCTGCGCGAGCGCGGGTTGACCGGCAACCAAGGCAACGAGATTGAATAGGAGGATGCGACGCAGGCGAGCCATGACCGAAACTCCTACCTTTGATGTGGAAGTTGCGATCGGATCGTAGGACCGAACCGACTGGCGCCGGCGTGAATAAGGTGTGAAATTATTCCCCAGCGTTCGGGGCCACCAGATGACGCGACGTCTGACACGCCAGCCCTGACCTATCTCGCTCGGAATATCCGACGCCCGGGCAATGTCCTGCTATGCCGCGGCCGGTCGTCGCCAGTTGACTGGCCTCACGGGTGCGGCCGCTGTTCCCATTCAGTCCGCCGGACCGGTCATTCCCGTCGCCCGTCCTCGGGCACGTCCCGGCTCGTCATGTCTATCAATTATTCCGACACGCCGGCGACAGCGTTGGCGCGTTCGCCCATGGCCAATTCTGCCAGCGTCCATCCTCGCCGACGCAAGCGGAATATGCCGGTGGCGGGCTCGTCCTCGCATCCATGGATGCTTCAAGCGCGGCAAATCGGTGATCGACATAGGTCGTCGATAGAACTCCAGCGACGGTCACCACCATGACGACCGCAAATACCTTGGCTGAGTCGCTCCAGCGCATGTCATTAGATCCCTTGTCCGGCGTGCCAGGAGCACATGGGACGAGACGCACAATCGCTAGGCGGGCTGAAAGACAGATCACATCGACATCAAGCTGGAACGACGGTGACAGCCCTGGACTGCCCCCCTTAAGTGAGACACGATAATTTCTGTGACAGTGGGGTTGCCACGACGACTATCGTGCCTTGTTT
>NZ_JAUETE010000037.1:0-3806 GCF_032484535.1 Bradyrhizobium sp. SZCCHNS3016 | reverse complement strand
GGTCAGACGGTGACGCTGAAGGACAACGGCACGACGATCGGGACGGCCATCGTTCAGGCCGACGGCACCTTCTCGGCCACTGTGATGCTGGCGAACCAGGGGGCGAACTCGATCGTCGCGATCGTGACCGACAGCTTCGGCAACACCGGCACCAGCGCAGCGGTGGTCGATACGCTCGGCAATGTCGTCAGCGTGGCGCCGACGATTACAGGGACGACGGCGGGCCAGACGACCACGTCAGAAGCCGCGGTCCATCCGTTCAGCGGTGTGACGATTGGGGATGCCAATGTCGGAGCGACCGATACGTTGACGATCACGCTGAGCGGAGCGGGAGGAACGTTGTCGGGCGCAGGCCTGAGCGGCTCGGGCAACACCTACACGCTGTCGGGGAGCGCCGCGACGATCACCAGCCAGCTGCAGGCGCTGACCTTTACGCCGTCGGCGGGATCGCCCAACAGCAGCCAGACCACGACGTTCACGCTGTCGGACGTGAGCAGCGCCTACAACAACGTCGTCTACGCCAGCACGGCGACGGCGGTGGCCACGTTCAACGGGACCACCAATGGTAACGCGCTGTACGGCAACCTGATCGCAGACTCGGCAGGCAACCTGTTCGGTACCACCCAGTATGGTGGGGCCAACAACGCCGGCACGGTGTTCGAGATCGTCAAGAACGGCAGCGACTATAACAGCACGCCGGTGACGTTGGTATCGTTCAACGGCACCAATGGCTCGAGCCTGCAGAACAGTCTGCTGATGGATGCTGCGGGTAATCTGTTCGGCACCACCGAGACGGGTGGAGCTTACGGTAAGGGCACGATCTTCGAGATCGTCAAGAATGGCAGCAGCTACAGCAGCACGCCGGTGGTGTTGGCGTCGTTCGATGGCACGAACGGGAACCGTCCTCCGGACAATCTGATCATGGATGCGTCGGGCAACCTGTTCGGCATGACGTACTCTGGCGGAGCCAATGGTGGCGGGACGGTGTTCGAGCTAGTCAAGACCGGCGGCACCTACAGCTCCACCCCGACCACGTTGATCTCGTTCGACAGCACCAGCGGGACCAATCCCGCTGGCAGTTTGTCGGTCGACGCTGCAGGCAACCTGTATGGGACGACGACCCATGGCGGCGCCAACAATGTCGGCACGGTGTTCGAGATAGCGAAGACGGCGAACGGCTACAGCAGCACGCCTACCGTGCTGGTCTCGTTCAACAGCACCAACGGGGCATCGCCGGGCAGTGGCAGCATCATCTTTGATGCGGCGGGCAATCTGTTCGGCACCACGCAGTCTGGAGGGGCTAACAACAACGGGACGGTGTTCGAGATCGTCAAGACGGCGAACGGCTACAGCAGTACGCCTACAGTTCTGGTCTCGTTCAGTGGCACCAACGGTGCCACCCCCTACGGCAACCTGATCATGGATACCCATGGCGATCTGCTGGGCACGACCTGGCATGGTGGAGCCAACGGGTATGGCGTGATCTACGAGGTGGTCAAGACATCGACGGGCTACAGCAGCACTCCGGTGGTGCTGACGTCCTTCAACGGCACCAATGCCAACGGATCCACCGGCGCACTACTGATGGATGGGGCAGGGAACCTGTTCGGAACGAGCCCCGGCAATACGGTGTTCGAGCTTCCCGTCGCGTCTTCAACGGCAGCGCCGACCGTCAACAGCACCACAACGGTGATCAACACCGATCCGGCCATTCCGCCGACGGTGACGATCACCAGCGCGGCCGAGGCGAGCAATGTTGCGGCCCAGACCATCACCGGCACGGTCACGGCCGGCAGCGGTGCAGTCGTGGGTCAGACGGTGACGCTGAAGGACAACGGCACGACGATCGGGACGGCCATCGTTCAGGCCGACGGCACCTTCTCGGCCACTGTGATGCTGGCGAACCAGGGGGCGAACTCGATCGTCGCGATCGTGACCGACAGCTTCGGCAACACCGGCACCAGCGCAGCGGTGGTCGATACGCTCGGCAATGTCGTCAGCGTGGCGCCGACGATTACAGGGACGACGGCGGGCCAGACGACCACGTCAGAAGCCGCGGTCCATCCGTTCAGCGGTGTGACGATTGGGGATGCCAATGTCGGAGCGACCGATACGTTGACGATCACGCTGAGCGGAGCGGGAGGAACGTTGTCGGGCGCAGGCCTGAGCGGCTCGGGCAACACCTACACGCTGTCGGGGAGCGCCGCGACGATCACCAGCCAGCTGCAGGCGCTGACCTTTACGCCGTCGGCGGGATCGCCCAACAGCAGCCAGACCACGACGTTCACGCTGTCGGACGTGAGCAGCGCCTACAACAACGTCGTCTACGCCAGCACGGCGACGGCGGTGGCCACGTTCAACGGGACCACCAATGGTAACGCGCTGTACGGCAACCTGATCGCAGACTCGGCAGGCAACCTGTTCGGTACCACCCAGTATGGTGGGGCCAACAACGCCGGCACGGTGTTCGAGATCGTCAAGAACGGCAGCGACTATAACAGCACGCCGGTGACGTTGGTATCGTTCAACGGCACCAATGGCTCGAGCCTGCAGAACAGTCTGCTGATGGATGCTGCGGGTAATCTGTTCGGCACCACCGAGACGGGTGGAGCTTACGGTAAGGGCACGATCTTCGAGATCGTCAAGAATGGCAGCAGCTACAGCAGCACGCCGGTGGTGTTGGCGTCGTTCGATGGCACGAACGGGAACCGTCCTCCGGACAATCTGATCATGGATGCGTCGGGCAACCTGTTCGGCATGACGTACTCTGGCGGAGCCAATGGTGGCGGGACGGTGTTCGAGCTAGTCAAGACCGGCGGCACCTACAGCTCCACCCCGACCACGTTGATCTCGTTCGACAGCACCAGCGGGACCAATCCCGCTGGCAGTTTGTCGGTCGACGCTGCAGGCAACCTGTATGGGACGACGACCCATGGCGGCGCCAACAATGTCGGCACGGTGTTCGAGATAGCGAAGACGGCGAACGGCTACAGCAGCACGCCTACCGTGCTGGTCTCGTTCAACAGCACCAACGGGGCATCGCCGGGCAGTGGCAGCATCATCTTTGATGCGGCGGGCAATCTGTTCGGCACCACGCAGTCTGGAGGGGCTAACAACAACGGGACGGTGTTCGAGATCGTCAAGACGGCGAACGGCTACAGCAGTACGCCTACAGTTCTGGTCTCGTTCAGTGGCACCAACGGTGCCACCCCCTACGGCAACCTGATCATGGATACCCATGGCGATCTGCTGGGCACGACCTGGCATGGTGGAGCCAACGGGTATGGCGTGATCTACGAGGTGGTCAAGACATCGACGGGCTACAGCAGCACTCCGGTGGTGCTGACGTCCTTCAACGGCACCAATGCCAACGGATCCACCGGCGCACTACTGATGGATGGGGCAGGGAACCTGTTCGGAACGAGCCCCGGCAATACGGTGTTCGAGCTTCCCGTCGCGTCTTCAACGGCAGCGCCGACCGTCAACAGCACCACAACGGTGATCAACACCGATCCGGCCATTCCGCCGACGGTGACGATCACCAGCGCGGCCGAGGCGAGCAATGTTGCGGCCCAGACCATCACCGGCACGGTCACGGCCGGCAGCGGTGCAGTCGTGGGTCAAACGGTGACGCTGAAGGACAACGGCACGACGATCGGGACGGCCATCGTTCAGGCCGACGGGACGTTCTCGCTGAACGTGACACTGCCGAACCAGGGCGCCAACGCCCTGGTTGCCAGCGTGACCGACAGCCTGGGCAGCACCGGCAGCAGCGCAGCGGTGGTCGATACGCTCGACAATATCGC
>NZ_JAUETE010000036.1:0-4290 GCF_032484535.1 Bradyrhizobium sp. SZCCHNS3016 | reverse complement strand
GCTCCGTCCAACGTCACCGTTCCCGTGATCGTCTGGTTGGCGACATTGCTTGCCTCGGCCGCGCTGGTGATCGTCACTGTGGGAGGAGTATCCGCCATGATGCGCTTGCCTCTTTGCGTTTATTACCGCGATGGCTACCTTAAAGAATTCTTACAGGATTCGCTGTCCTCCGGACGGAGGCACAATCAGACGACCGTTCTCTTGTCTATAGTCGCGTTCAATGACTACAGCTTCATCGAGTATCCATTTATCTTTCCCTCAAGCTCTCTTGCTTGTACCTGAGCAATGGCGACATCACGTATTCGATGATCCGCCGCGCCCCGGTCTTGATCTCGACCGTCACCGCCATGCCAGGCGCGAGCGCGACCATTCTGTCCTCGACCTGCATCTGCTTTTCGTCCAGTGACACCCGCGCCGAGTAGATGAACTCCTGGCCCACGGGCTCGCTGGTCTCCGCCAGCGCGCCAGTCGTCTTGGCACCAGCCTGTTTGTCCGCCGGCTTCTCGCGGACGATCGAATCCTGGGATACGCTGATGACCTTGCCGTGGACGAGGCCGTAGCGGGTGAAGTTGAAGGTGTCGATCTTGATCTCAGCCGGCTGGCCGACGTTGACGAAGCCGATATCGCGGTTGGAGATCATGGCTTCCGCCTCGAGCTCGCTGTCGGCGGGCACGATGAGCATCAGTTGTTGCGCCGGTGTGACGACGCCGCCAACGGTGTGCAGCGCGAGCTGCTGCACGGTGCCGTCGATCGGGGCGCGCAGCACCTGCTCGGCGATCTTGCGCTCGGCCTTGACGAGGTCCTGGGTGAGCTCCTCCGTCTTCTTCTCGGCATCGGCGAGATCCGAGAACACCTGACGCTCGAAGCCGGACTTGGTCTGCGCGAGCTGCTGTTCCAGCGCCAGCCGCGCGGCCTCGATCTCGACCAGGCGTCGGGTCTGCACGATGCGCTCGTTCTGCTGGTCGATCAGCCGCGACTGCGCATCGATATAGGCAATCTGGTTGCCGTACTGGATCTCCTTGGCGTTGCGGCGGATGTCGGCCGTCTCCTGCAGGAACGGCAAGGTGGCATCGATCTTGGCGATCGCCGCCTCGATCGACTGCGCCTCGGCGCGCTTCTGCGCGATCTGCTGCAGGTTGGAGGCGAGCTTCGACAGCTGCTCGGCGGCCTGGGCCTGCAGCGCGGCGCGGGTACGCGCAACGTCCGTGGGCACGGCGCCCTGGGGCACAGCGAACGGCCGCAGCTCGGCCAGATCAGCAAAGCTGTCGCGGAGCACGCTGAGCCTCGCGACATCGAGCCTCGCCTGCATCAGTCCCTGCGCGACGCGGCGGCGCTCGGCCTCGGTGACGGTGCGGTCGAGCTCGACCAGCACGTCGCCGGCACGAACCTTGTCGCCGTCCTGGACATGGATCGCCGCAACCACGCCCGCTTCCAGCGGCTGTATCGTCTTGGTGCGCCCGGTCGGCACGATCTTGCCCTGGGCGGAGGCGATAATGTCGACGTAACCCACGATCGACCAGCCGAGCGCGATCGAGAAGAATAGCATGATGGTGGCGGCAACGGCGCGGCCCGCGGGCGAGGCTGGCGTCTCCACGATCTCTAACGCAGCCGGGAGGAACTCACGGGCATCGTTGCGGCACTTGCGGTGCGCGTCGAGCGAGATCGGCGCGTTGTCCTGCCTGTGCGCCTCAGCCGACGACATGAAGTCCCGCCTGGATCTGGTGCAAGGTCGCATAACGGCCAGCGCGCTTGATCAGCTCGTCATGGGTGCCGTCCTCGACCAGCCGCCCATTCTCGATGGTGATGATGCGATCGGCATTGCGCACGGCTGACAGCCGGTGGGCGATGATGAAGACGGTGCGCCCCGCGCAGATCTTGCGCATGTTGCGCTGGATGATGTTCTCGCTCTCATAGTCGAGCGCCGAGGTCGCCTCGTCAAAAATGAGAATGCGCGGATTGGTCACCAGCGCGCGCGCAATCGCGATGCGCTGGCGCTGGCCGCCGGAGAGACTCGCGCCGCGCTCGCCGACGACCGTGTCGTAGCCGTCAGGCAGGCCGAGGATGAAGTCGTGGGCGCCTGCGAGCTCGGCCGCCTGGATCACCCGCTCCATCGCCATGCCGGGATCGGCGAGCGCGATGTTGTCACGGATCGAGCGGTTGAACAGCACGTTCTCCTGCAGCACCGCGCCGATCTGCCGCCGCAACCAGGTGACGTCGGCGACCGTGAGATCGACCCCATCGATCAGGATCCGGCCGCTCTCCGGCACGTAGAGCCGCTGGATCAGCTTGGTCAGCGTCGACTTGCCGGAGCCGGAGGGGCCGACGATGCCGACCACCTGCCCGACCGGCACCTTCAGGCTGACATCGTGCAGCGCCAGGGGACCGTCGACGCGGTAGCGGAAATGAACGTGATCGAACACGACCTCGCCGCGCACCGGCGGCAGCGCCGCGCGGCCGGGATTGAAGGCCGGCTCAGGCGTGGTGTTGAGGATGTCGCCGAGCCGGGCCACCGACAGCCGCGCCTGGTGAAAATCCTGCCACAGCTGCGCCAGCCGCAGCACCGGCTGCGCCACCCGCCCCGCGAGCATATTGAAGGCGATGAGCTCGCCGACGCTGAGGCTGCCCTCGATCACCAGATGCGCACCAAAATATATTGTCAGCGCGGTGACGATCTTGCTGATGAACTGCACCGACTGGCTCGCCCAATTGCCGAGCGACAGCACGTCGAAGCTGGCGCCCACGTAACCGGCGAGTTGCTCCTCCCAGCGCCGCTGCATCTGCGGCTCGATCGCCATCGCCTTCAGGGTCTGAATCGCGGTCACGGTCTCGACCAGGAAGGCCTGGTTCTCGGCGCCGCGGTCGAACTTGACGTCGAGCCGCTTGCGGAAGATCGGCGTCACGCCGGCCGACAGCGCGATGTAGAACGGGAACGAGCCGACCACGATCCAGGAGAGGAATGGCGAGTAGTAGAACATCACCCCGAGAAAGACGAAGGTGAAGGCGAGGTCGATGACCAGCGTCAGCGCCGAGCTGGTGATGAAGTTCCTGATGTTCTCGAGCTCGCGCACCCGCGCCACCGAATCGCCGGCCCGCCGCGCCTCGAAATAGGCAATCGGCAGTGCGATCAGATGGCGGAACAGCCGGGCGCCGAGTTCGACGTCGATCCGGTTGGTGGTGTGCGAGAACACATATGTTCGAAGACCGCCCAGCACGGTCTCGAAAATGGTCACTGTCACCAAGCCGAACACCAGCACGTCGAGCGTGGTGTAGCCGCGATGGGTCAGCACCTTGTCGGTGACGACCTGGAAGAACAACGGCGTGACGAGACCAAACAGCTGCAGGAAGAACGAGGCCAGCAGCACCTCGCCGAGCAGTCGACGATATTTATGCATCGCCTGCACGAACCAGGTGATATCGAAGCGCCGCGCCAGATCGGACAGCGAGGCGCGGCGCGCCATCAGCACCACTGTGCCGGTCCAGTTGGCTTCGAACTCCGCACGCTTGAGGCTCTGCGGCCGGTTCACCAGGGGATCCTGGATCAGTGCCGCATCGGACGTGACCTGCCCCAGGATGACGAACGAGCCATCCGACCGCGCCACGATGGCCGGCAGCGACAGCTTGGCGAGGCCATCCCAGGTCCGCCTGACCGCCCGCGCCTTGAGCTTCAGCTGCTTGGCGCAGCGAAGCATCTCGGTCACGCCGACCGGCTCTCCTGCGAGCTGATGTGCAATCTGCGCCGGATCGATAGCGACCTGATGAAACCGCAGCAGCAATGTCAGGCAGTCAAGCCCTGTATCCCTCCGCCCCGCGCTCATTGCCCCAACACTACTTTAGATCGCACCGAGATAATGTATTACAGGAAACGATTAGACAAGGTTCAGTTTCGAAATTTTTCTATCGTCGATGATATTAGAATGCTCAGCACGATTGTTGCGCATCAGCTGCGAGAAGATCGCCTAGCGCGCCAAAGAATCGGCGAAAGAATTCGATGTCAAGGCTGAAATCGCTCGACCTCAATCCTCTTACCAACATATACTTTACTCTATCGGCTCGGTGACCTTGCCCCTGGGGCTTAATCCAGCTTGAAGTTCGTTCTGGCCCCAACGAGGACCAGATGACCTTGCCCCTGGGGCTTAATCCAGTTTGAAGTTCGTTCTGGCCCAACGAGGACCAGAGCATGAAGCGCAGCCGCTTTACGGAAGAGCAGATCATTGGGATTTTGAAGGAGCACGAGGCTGGCGTTCCGGTCGCCGATCTGTGCCGCAAGCATGGCGTGAGCGACGCCAGCAT
>NZ_JAUETE010000035.1:0-4554 GCF_032484535.1 Bradyrhizobium sp. SZCCHNS3016 | reverse complement strand
CGCACTCCCAGCTCGGATGGAAGACGCCATCCGAGTTCGCCGCCACCTGCAATCCGCGTCGGGATCTGGCGCTGCGCCATGCCGAGAGCTCCGCGCCAGCTCCCGCCGCTAAGACCGCCCGGATGGGCACATCCAACGGCCCGAACGAACTCAGATCTGGATAAAACTTGGGGGCAAGGTCAAGGAGCTTACTGCGCAGTCTCCGGCCGCGCCGGATTGCTGGCTCCAGAGCACCTTTGTTGGCAATCTTGTGCCTTTGTTCACGCGCTTCATCGACGATGGCCGGCTGTGCATGACCAACAATGCGGCCGAGCGCGAGCTGCGCGCCGTGGCCCTCGGCCGCAAGAATTGGACCTTCGCCGGCTCCGACGATGGCGGCCGCCGCGCTGCCGCCATCTACACGCTGATCCAGACCGCCAAGCTCAACAATGTCGACCCGCAGGCTTGGCTCGCCGACGTCCTCGCCAAGCTACCCGATCATCCGGCCAGCAAGCTCGCCGGTCTGCTTCCCTGGAGCTGGCAGGCCGCCCAGACATCGGCCGCCGCCTGATCGAGCCGCTCCAGACCGTCCAGAGCAGTCGCTCGGCCCGTGGCCTTCACCGGACGCCTACGATGTCGCTCGCCAACATGGTGCCCGAGACTTGGATTCCGATCGTCAAGGCATGGATGCCAATCTCGGCTCAATCGGCGTGCTGATCATGTTGGCCGGCGCGTATGGCCGGTGTTAGCTACCATGGCGCCTGACGATGTCGGCCATGACCGGTCCTAAGCGTTCGGCCAGCATGTCCGTATGTTCGCGGACGATATGAGCTGGAACGGAAAACAGCTCGGCCGGCCAAGTTGTGATCAACGGAAATGGCACCTCCACCTCGGGGTGGTTCGACTTGAACTTCTCGATTGCTTCGCGCGTCTTGGCGGACCCTTGTCCTGTACCCAAGGTACAGGCGACCGGCTGAAACACGACCACAAGTGTTTTTCCGAATTTTTTTGCTAGCTCAGCATAAGCGTCCAGTACCTCTTCGGTATACGTTTTCTCCCGGAAGGTGCGAAGGTCGAAGAATTGCGACTCCTTGATTTCGCACTCCGTTGCGGCAACCCCATTGCGCGCGTCATTCTCGGGCATCCAGCCACGAGTTTGCCGATAGAGACGCAGGAATTCCAGATAGTTCTCGTTCTGCAGGAGCGGCCGGTCCAAATTGCCGAATACGCCACCCAGATAGAAGACGCGATCCGAAACGTAACGGCGATAGCCAAGCGAAGGAGGATAGATATAGCGTTGCGGGCTCAAGTATTCGCGGTAGATGGCATCGCCAAACACCTTGATGTTGGGATCGCCCCATAGGGCAGCTCCATCACTATCCCAAGTCTCGGGCCTGGGCATCGTATAGGGCGTGATATGAAGGACGAGATAGCGAAGCTTCTCGCTTCTCTCGGCCATGAATCGGAAAACGTTATAGTAACCGCTGAATCCAAGATTAGCGCAACAACTCAAGTTGAGGTACGTGGTCCCCTGCGGTAGGTGCCGCATGATCGCCAACGGATCGACGCCGTAAAAGCCGGAACTGTCACCCGATTGAACAATTGTGGGGTTCGAGTCTGCGAAGGCCTCGAGCTTGTGGAACATGAACAGCCGCTGAGGCGTCTCATCGTGCGCGAACGAAAATTGCAAGAAGTTGTTGATCTCAAGAGCGGACGGTGGATGGGTGGTGTAGACCACGCACTCAATGCACGCGATTGCCAGGCCCGCTGCGATCCAAGCCCTAAAATGCGAAATAAATGAACTCATTTGCCTGTCGCCGTGCAAAGAAGAGGATTCCGTAGAAGAGAGCCACGATCACGAGCGTTCTCACCCACCAGGGCATCGACGGGAAGAGGTCGGCAAACTCGCAATCACGACGCCACGCGATAGCGTCGGTTAAGACAGCAGGGAGGGCGAAGAGCGTCAGACCCCAGCCATAGACGGAGAACGCCCAGTTTGCCGTTATCGTCTGCCAGACAGAGCGGAGAGCGCCGATCGGCGACCATCCCCATGACGCGATCAGTGGCGCAAGAATAGCAGCGGGAACAGCAGCGATGGATTTGATGATCGGCAGGAACTCGGATGGTGTCGAGCGGAAGAAGATCCAACCGAGGCAGATCAAGTGAAAGAACAGAACAGCTGCAATGATGTTGCCGAGCCGACCGAACCGTTTGATCAGAATCGTATCAAGCGGGATCAGCCGATACAGGACCAACAGCAAACCGTGGTAAGCGCCCCAAATGATGAAGAAGACACCGGCACCATGCCAAAGGCCGCCGAGGAGCATGGTGATCATCAGATTGCGCAGAGTCTTTAGCCGACCATCTCTGTTGCCCCCGAGCGGAATGTAGAGGTAGTCGCGCAACCAGGTCGAGAGCGAAATATGCCAACGCGTCCAAAACTCAGATGGGTTGGTCGAGAAATAGGGCGTTAGAAAGTTGCGCATCAGATCGACGCCAAGCAGCCGAGCAATGCCACGTGCAATCGTGGAGTAAGCGGCAAAGTCGCAATAGATCTGAAACGCGAATGCGTAGGTAAAGATCAAGCCCATACCAGGCGGCATAGATCCGTTCACGATTGTGCGCTGAGTTGTTTCGACCAGATTGCCCAGATTGTCCGCGAGCACGGTCTTTTGAAACAGACCAAAGAGTATCATGAACAGAGCGCCGCTGACCGTAGCGAAGGACGGCAGGGGGCGGATGTCAGCGAGTTGCGGCAACAGGTCTCGCGCTCGCATGATCGGCCCCGCGACAAGGTGCGGGAAAAATGAGACGAACGAGAGATAGTCGACGACATTCCGATAAGGCTTGAACTCGCGCCGATAGATGTCGATCGTATAACTCATCGACTGGAAGGTGTAGAAGGAAATCGCCGGCGGCAGACTGAGAGCGATGATCGGAAACGTGATGCCAAGAGGGGCTAATGCTGCGGCTGCGTCGGCGCTCAGCCATGTCGTGTATTTGAAGGTCGACAGCAGCAAGAGATTGGCGACCACGCTGACGACCAATAGCCGCTTTCGGTAGAGCTCGTTGTCACTTCCTTCGATCATCTGGCCGATAAAGAAATCGAGGAGTGCAGTGACGAAGAAGGGGGCTAGGTACCACCAGGCACTCGATCCGTAGAAGTACAGGCTAGCAAGGAGAATGAATAGATTGGCGAACGGAGTGCGGCGCAGGAGCAGATAGCCTACAAGGACCGCTGGTAAGAACACGAAGAGGAATGACAGGCTGTTGAATTGCATTTCGTTACAACTTTGAAGCGGAAGTCCCGTTTCCGGAGAATGCGAAGTTTGGTTGCTGACAGCCCCGCACCCTTTAGCACAGGAAATCGCCATCATGGTGGCGAAACAGCAACACGGAGCAGTCGATTACCAATATTCTACAACCCGCCGTTGTTCTGGCCGGTAGGGGGTGGGCGACACGAGTTGGGCGAGATAGGATGGCATTAACCGCCATCCTGCATCCTTTGAGGTAAGATTAATCTGTTTGGCCTTGGATGAAAACGTTGGACCGTTCGAGCCCTGTGACGAATTCTGCAGCTGATCCTGTTCAAATTCCGGAGGAGGCCCTCGTGGCGGAGGCGGCCCAAGGCAGCGCCTCCACAAGTCCGGGCTCGGTGATCGCGCTCAGTTCCGGCGGCTTGACCATCAATTTGATATTTGATGCTGCGGCAATGGCCGCTCCGGCCAGTTTTCGGGCCGGCATTCAACAAGCGGCTGCTTTGCTGAGCGCTGCGATCTCGGACAAGATCACTATAAACCTGAAAATAGACTATAGCGGCACCGGCGGCGGGGCAGCAGCGGGGCCCGATCACGGCCAGTGGGTGAGTTATTCAAATGTCCGATCATATTTAGTCAACAATGCGACTGCTGGCGACGGCACCTTTGATGCTCTTCCGGGAAGTTCCACTCTGCAGGGGCAATCCGATGTCGCCGTCTGGAACTCTCAGCTCAAACTGTGGGGATTGCTCGGTGCTAACGATACAAGCACCGATGACGGTAGCGCTACTTTCGCCACCGATATCGCGCCCAGTTTGCTTGTCGGGGTTGCACTCCACGAACTGACTCACGCCATGGGGCGTGTTCCGTACGGAACGCAGCCTGATGTATTCGATTTTTTCCGTTTCACCGGCGCCGGGACACGGCTCTTCTTGAACGGTGGCACCGCCCCTGCGGCATACTTCTCGCTGGATGGTGGCAATACAAAGCTTGCCGACTATGGTCAAAGCTCCGATGCAAGTGATTTCCTCAACAGCGGGGCTCAGGATGCCAATGATCCCTTTAACGAGTTCTACACGGGCAGTACGTTCCAGCAGTTGACCACTGTCGATCTAAAGCAACTGGTGGCGCTCGGCTATCATCTGGTCTCGGCGACGCCAGTCGTGATCGAATCCTTCGGAGCAACGAGTCTCGTTCAAATCGGTAGTGGGTATTTCGTCAACCCTGTCTCTGGAGGAACGGGACCAGAATTGAAGCTCGGCGGGGCCGCCATTGGGGCCGGACAGCTGGGACCTTGGGTGCCCATCGGGGCAGAAGC
>NZ_JAUETE010000034.1:0-7708 GCF_032484535.1 Bradyrhizobium sp. SZCCHNS3016 | reverse complement strand
AGCCCTCAATCCCGAGACCCGCAAGGACTCCGCCGTCCACGTTTCTCTTTCTTCATCTTCACTTGTCAAACAGCCCGCACTTGTTAGTTCGCTCGAACTACTAAGTGCATCAACCTCGTTGGTCTTTTTCGCCGAGGAAGTCCCGATGGCCGGGGCGCTTCACATAGCCGATTTTCGAAGACCGTCAAGAGCAATTCCGAAGAAAAAACTCAGGAGCCAATCGGAAGAAAAACAACGTCGGTCCCGAAAGTCGGGGGCCTCAGTCATCAGTGATGTCCGGCTGGCGTGGTGGTGAGATAGTGCGACGCCGCATCCCGCGCAAGAACTTTTTGCGACGGCTGTGCAGAAATGTGGATAGCGCTGTCGCCCCCCACGCTCGGACCCGTCACACGCCGTTTCCGTTCCATTTTGAGACGGTTGGCGCGCGCAGCGTCAGAAATTGCTCGTGTGCGGTTGCACCAGCGCACGATACGAGTGCGGCATCCGCATGCGGGACGAGATCTTTCCGCCGGACGACGTTGGTCGGATAGAAGCTGTCGAGATTGCTGGTGTCGATGTCGACGGTCTCGATCCCCTCCCCGCCTGCAACGATCGCCTCACGGCGCGGAAACGCTGATGTATCCGGACCGAACACGCCGCTGAGCCCGGGATCGAAATTCGCGGCGTCGCACACATTCGCGAATGCGAAGTAGGCATTGTTCTCGCCACCGCGAACACGGAGGTGAGGCCAGGTGATGCAGATCGGCACCGGCCGGGATGCGTCTTGCGATAGGTTGAGAGGGTGCCGTCCGGAATTGGCCCGGCCTCGGCCGGATCGGTCAGCCCTGTTGCCGCAAGTTCCGGAACACCACTGGCAGCGCCGCGCCCCTCGTCCGACGCCAGCGCGAGACGGCGTCAACGCGATCGCGGTGGAGTGCTGCGTGCTGGAGCCGTCAGGAAGCGATCGAGCTCGACGATCGCTTCGGCCTCGCGGGCGCGCCGCAGCTGCCTAGCCTGCTCGATGCCCGGCGGCAGACGCTTCGCCCTGTCTCGCGCCTCGCGCGCCATCTCTAGCAACCGCTCCCCCAACGACATCGTCTGCTTGACACGCCGACGCCGTTTCTTCCGACCTTCTACTTCCATGCGGGTTTGCATCCAGTTTCATTGATGCGCACCGACAACTCTAGATCAGGAGATGCCGGGCGCATCAACATAAGTGAATCGGCCGCGACCACCGTAGTCCGGGCGGCAGAGCAGCAGCGGCCGGCCGCGCCGGGAGCATCGAGGCTAGCCGCAGCGACGGCCCGCTCTCGTATCATTTGATATGCGATGCACGGGTCTTCCGGCAGGCCTCTGCAAAGGCCGCTCGCGAAGTTCGAACGCTCGATCCGATGCCCCACGCAACGCCATGCGACGCGTAATCAAGCCGTTTCGATCGTTTGAGCGTTCCAAATCCGAGACCAACGCCGCCGCTCAGGATTGCGTGAACTTGATGGTCGACACCGGCCAGCGCCCGTCATGACCGCGAAGGGCGATGCGCAACCCATGCAGCTCATCAAGATACACCTGCTCCACGGTTCCGGCCTTGCCGTCGCTCAAGGCCACGCATTTGCCGATCAGCTCGGTCTGGACGTGCTCGAACTCGCACAGAATGGTGAAGGCTCGCGTCTTGACGGCAACCATGAGGGACCGGTGTATGGGCTGATGGGAGCCTCAACGCTGCGGAGACAGGTCGGCTGGCAGATAGATCGGGTCATCCCCCTCCCGAGTCAACCGCTCATCAAGTGATCGTGCACACCGTGCAGACGGCATGCACGACCTGTTCAGCGGCACTCGAAATTCGCTGCATCCTCGAGGCTGCCGCTGCCCTTGTAGGTCAGCACCTTCGGGAACGCGCAGAGATCGCGCGTGCGCCCGGGCCATGGCACATCGGCCGCACGCCGCGCGGTGGCGCGGATCGCCTCAGGCGCCGCGGCCGTGCCCTCCACCCATTCGTCCAGCGCGGTCAGCAACTGGAACTTATTGGTGGCGGGTCCGCCGCCGCAATGGTTCATGCCGGGAAACAGGAACAGCCACGCGAACCGGCAAGCGGCACGCGATAGGCCGGCGCGCCCGCGATGACGCCGTCGAACAACTCGGGGAAGCGCTGCCCCAGAAGCGGTCACGCCCGCGGGTGCCGGCGGCGCCAGTTGCACGCCGCCCGCGGCGACGAACTCGGCCGTGACGACGCGCCCGCTGTCGGCGAAGCCTTGCGCGAGCGCGGCGCAACTCGCCTTGAAGTCCTGCGCATGGACGGAGGCCACAGCCGACGATGTCAGTACCAGCGCGGCCAGCGTCGTGATCCGGATCGTCCTCCCCACATGCGGGCCACGGCCCGTCCTGCGCCATCATTGATCCGCGGCGCGCAGCGGCCGTGCGCATCCACGCGATTGAAAACCATAGGCGAAGCGTGCCATCTGGTCGGCTCAAGACAGCGTCGAGGACATCATGGCTGCGGACATCCGGTTGAATGCGTTTGCGATGAACTGCGTCGGGCACCAGTCGCCCGGCCTGTGGCGGCATCCGCGCGACCGTTCCTCCGACTACAATCGCCTGCCCTATTGGCTCGACCTCGCCAAGACCTTGGAGCGCGGCCGCTTCGACGGACTGTTTCTCGCCGACGTGCTCGGCGTCTACGATGTCTATGGCGGCAACCCCGACGCGGCGCTCCGCCACGCCATCCAAGTGCCGGTGAACGATCCGATGATGCTGATCTCGGCGATGGCCGCCGTCACCGAGCACCTCGGCTTCGGCGTCACCTGCACGCTGTCCTATGAGCCGCCCTACCCGTTCGCGCGGCGGATGTCGACGCTCGATCATCTCACCGAGGGCCGCATCGGCTGGAATATCGTCACCGGCTATCTCGACAGCGCCGCACGCGGCATGGGCAGGGAGCGCCAGACTGCGCATGACGACCGCTACGACGTAGCCGACGAGTACATGGAGGTCGTCTACAAGCTGTGGGAAGGCAGCTGGGAGGACGACGCCGTCAAGCGCGACCGGACCAGCGGCGTGTTCACCGATCCCACGAAGGTTCACCGCGTCAGCCATCGCGGCGAGAACTACCAGCTCGACGCCATCCATCTCTGCGAGCCGTCGCCGCAGCGAACGCCGGTGCTGTATCAAGCCGGCACCTCGCCGCGCGGCCGCGTGTTCGCCGGCCGCCATGCCGAATGCGTGTTCATGTCCGGCCCGTCGGCCAAGATCATCGCGCCGCGCGTCGCCGCGATCCGCCAGGCCGCCGCCGACGCGGGTCGCGCCGGCAGCGACATCGTCATCTTCAGCATCGCCACCGTCGTGCTCGGCCAGACCGATGCGGCGGCCGAGGCGAAGTTTGCCGACTACCGCCGCTACATCGACCACGAGGCGTCGCTGACCCTGATGTCGGGCTGGACCGGCGTCGACTTCTCGACCTACGACCTCGACCAGCAGGTCCGCCACGTGCTCAACGATGCCGGCCGCAGCGCCATGGACAACGTCACGCGCGCCGATCCGGACCGGGTGTGGACCGTGCGCGAGGTTGCCGAGCATGTCGGCATCGGCGGCATCGGCCCGGTGTTCGTCGGCGGGCCTGCGAAGGTCGCCGATCTCGTCGAGAGTTGGATCGAGCAGACGGGCGTCGACGGCCTCAACCTCGCCTTTGCGCTGTCGCCGGAGAGCTTTGCCGATGTCACCGACATGCTGGTGCCGGAGCTGACAAGGCGCGGCCGCTACAAGAAGGCGTATCAGCCAGGAACGTTGCGCGAAAAGCTGTTCGGCCGTGCCCGGCTCGCGGCGCCGCATCCGGCGGCAAGCTACCGGCCATAGCACAGCGCACTTGGCTGCTCACGCGGACAGCCGCTGCAGCAGCTGCGAAACCGCTGCCGCGATCGGCCTGATGATCGGCACGGCGAATTGCGGCTGCAGCTGATCGGCCGCCTGCGCCAGCGGTCCACCGCCTATGATCACGGCTTCTGCGCCGTCCTCCGCGATGCAGGCGCGCGTGGCCGCAGCCAGAGCCGACGCAAGCCGCGCCGGATCGGTGGCGAGCGCGGCCGGGGCGCCCTCGGTCAGCCGCGTCCCGGTGAACTGCGCCGACAGCCCGAGTTTCTCTGCGAGGCCTGCGATGCTCACGACCAGCGCCGGCGTCACCGTGGCGACGCCGAAGCGCCGCCCGCTTTGCGCGGCCTCGCGCATCGACGCCTCGCCGATCCCGACCACCGGCAGCGGGCAGAGCCTGCGCAGCTCCGCGGCGCCGGGATCGCCGAACGCCGCGACGATGATGCCATCGCAAGCATCGCGATGCCCGCAGCCGATGTCGACCACTTCCGCAGCCGATGCCGCCAACGCCTCGGCATCGACGATCATGGCCGGCGCCCGCATCGCGGTCGCGCCGACCACCTCCGCCCGGCCGGCGCAGCAGGCGGCCGCAATCGACACCATCATCACGGTGGTCGCGGCCGAGCTGTTGGGATTGATCAGGAGGATGCGAGGCATACAGGTCGGTCGCTCATGATGACGGGACTCTCCTCGTGACCAATCGCCACCCGCCCGTCAACTCCCGAAGGGTTGGTTGGCGATCACAGATCCCGAGATGGGCCAGCGGGCCTCGTCGCCCACCCCACCGCGGTCATGCTTCGGAAGTCCCGTAGCCCGCATGAGCCGCCGGCGGCGCCGATCGGGCGTCGACGGCGGCGACATGCGGGGCCGATCTCTCGTCTCGGGCGTCGGCGAGGCGCCGCGGGCAAAAGCGCAGGCTCTGGCGGTGGCGTTGCCCCGCATGTCGCTGGCGTATGCGGGCTACGGGCTTCGTCGTCTGTCGTGCTCCCCTCAGTCTCACCCGATCCGCATCGACAATTCGACTTCGTCGCCGAACGGCACCGACAGATAGCCGTTGGCTGGCGAACGGACGTAGGCGAGATAGTCGGGGCTGTGGTCGGCATTATCAGCGACGATGAACGCGCCGGCGCTGAGCCGGCTCTCGAGCAGCGCAAGGATGTCGCCATACAGCGGCTTGGCGCCGTCGAGCAGCACGAGATCGATGGTCTCCGGCAGATCGGCGCTCAGCGTCTGCAGCGCATCGCCCTGGCGGACCTCCACCAGATCGGCCAGGCCGCCCTCCGCGAGGTTGGCACGGGCACGGGCGACCTTGGACGGCTCGAACTCCGTGGTGATCAGCCGGCCGCCGCCATTGTCGCGCAGCGCCGCGGCGAGGAACAGCGTCGAGATGCCGAACGAGGTGCCGAATTCGACGATCGATCGCGCGCCGACGCCGCGCGCCAGCATGTAGAGCAGCATGCCGGTGTCGCGCGACACAGGCAACGGAAAGTCCTTGAGCTGCGTGTAGAGCTCGACATGGCCGGACCTGCTGCGCATCAGTTGCGCGCCCCGTTCGGCCATGCCGGCGAAGATCGGGCTCGTCTCCGGCCGCAGCAACGTGGCCTCGGCAAGCAGGCGATCCAGCAGCAGCGCCACCGGCGGGGTGGTCAGGGTGATCATTGATATTCTCCGTGTTCTCGATGCGTGTCGTTTGCGTCGAAGTCAGAATACGAATAATCATTCGCATTCGCTAATCGCATTTCGGAACGCTCCATGGCCCCGGCTCGAAAAGCCCCGATTTCCCCGCGAAAACTGCCGCAACAGGCACGCTCGGCCGACCTCGTCGCGGCCATTCTGCAGGCGGCTGTTCAGGTTTTGACCAAGGAAGGCGCGCAACGTTTCACCACGGCCCGTGTCGCCGAAAAGGCCGGCGTCAGCGTCGGCTCGCTCTATCAGTACTTCCCGAACAAGGCGGCGATCCTGTTCAGGCTGCAGAGCGACGAGTGGCAGCAGACGACGAAACTGCTGCACGGCATTCTGGAGGACACGCGCCGTCCGCCTCTGACGCGATTGCGCGCGCTCGTTCACGCGTTCCTGCAATCGGAGTGCGACGAGGCCGCCGTGCGTGGCGCACTCGACGACGCCGCCCCGCTCTACCGCGATGCGCCCGAGGCGCGCCGGGCCAAGACAAGCGGCCGCCGCGCTATGCTCGCCTTCATGCGCGAGGTGCTGCCTGGTGCCGGAGAGACCGAGCGCGCGCGGGCCGCCGATCTGATCAAGACGACGCTCGGCCAGGTCGGCAAGCACTTCTCGGAGACACCGCGCAGCCGGGCCGAGATATCGGCCTATGCCGATGCGATGGCCGACATGTTCTGTGCGTACCTCTCCACCGCGAACAAGCCTCACAGACGTAAGGCCGGGTAGTCCCGCAGCCGGCGCGTCCCCGCCTCTCCTTAGCGAAACTGGGAACCTCTGCACGGCCACGGGCTGCCGCGACGCTACGTTGACTTGATGCCGCCGTATCCCAGATCGCCGCTCCCGGATGCAGCGGCGCAAGACGGTCTCGAACACGCGACGGAAGAGATCGCTCTCACGGAAGCGGCCGTGCCTGTTCTTCGAGAACGTCGAGTGATCGGGGACAGCTCCATCCAGACCCAGCCGGCAAAACCAGCGGTATGCCAGATTGAGATGGACTTCATCGCAGAGGCGCCGTTCCGATCGGATGCCGAAGCAATAGCCGATCAAGAGCATCCTTATCATCAGCTCCGGATCGATCGAGGGCCGCCCGATGTTGCTGTAGAACGGCGCCAGCTCCCGCCGTAAGTCCTCCAGGTCGACGAACCTATCGATCGACCGCACGAGGTGGTCGGCTGGGATGTGCCTTTCTAGCGAGAACTCATAGAACAACGCAGCCTGTTCGACTTGCCGATGCCCCATCATGACCTTCAGTCCTGCCCACTAGACACACTGAATCACCGATATCTCTGCGTCGCAACTGCTGACTTTTTCAACGAAATCGACCCGAAGCAGAAATCGGCCGTTGGACAGATGGGCCGCGCCTGAGGCATATTCCCGAAATATCGGAAGGGGGCAAACAATGGAACAGCGCTTTACGTTCGATCAGGTTGCGAGCTTATACAGGGCCTCACGCCCGGACTATCCAGAGGCGCTTATTGACGATGTTCTGTCGTACGCAGAGCTAAGGCCAACCGATAACATTCTCGAAGTCGGCTGCGGAACGGGTCAGGCGACAAAGGGCTTCGCGGCGTGGGGCTTTCCTATCGTTGCCATTGATCCTGGACCAGAAATGGTGCTCGCTGCACACGAGACTTTGGCGAGTTTTGCTAATGTGAAATTGGGCGTGGCTACATTTGAAGCGTGGTCAGCTAACAACTCAGTGTTCCAGCTAATCATAGCCGCACAGTCGTGGCACTGGGTATCCCCGGAGGTTCGGTTCGTAAAGGCCGCGCAATTGCTTTCGGCTCACGGATCACTAGCCGTCTTCGGACATGTTCCTGTAGGGCTACCGACGCATTTACTCGAACAGTTTAAACAGATATCGCTGCGTCTCACGGGTCGGTGGGGGCCGCCGCCCGAAGCTTGGTACCTGCCGAATGGTCCATTCAAGGGCTGGTTTGACGAGTCACGGTTGTTTGGACCCGTCGAGCATAAATGCTATCCATGGAAGTGGCAGCACACGACATCGAGCTATACGAATTTCCTAGCCACGCGGTCGGATATTCGGATGCTCGCGCCAGCGACGCGCGAAGACCTGCTTGGTGAAATCGAAAAAGTAATCGAAGATCAAGGAGGCAACTGGACTGCACCCCTTAAGTGAGACACGATAATTTCTGTGACAGGCATTTCGAGGATGACCTGTGGCAGCAAGAGG
>NZ_JAUETE010000033.1:0-8293 GCF_032484535.1 Bradyrhizobium sp. SZCCHNS3016 | reverse complement strand
GGCGGCATAAACTCCCAGCCGCCTATCAGCAGACTCGGTTTAACCGAGGACAACCTCCTGAGGCTCCACAGCTAGCCATCATCGCTCGCCACGGTCTGCTTATGCTGCATCACACCCCTCGTCGTTCCGGGGCAAGGCCGCAGGCCTTGAACCCGGAATCTCGATGTTGTCTTGCGTCCATCCTCAGCAATTTCGAGATTCCAGTTTCAATCGCCAGCGCGCATCCGCTTTGCGCCTGCGCGTCGACGTTTACCTCGGAATGACGGTAGTTGTGACGCAGTCGAGCTACCGCGGATCAGCCAGGTGCAGATCGCTCAGCGTGCCCGGAAGGCTGCGGCTGAGGAGATCAACGATCGCGCGGCGCAATCTCTCGTCCGGCTCGTCGAAATTGCCGTCGAGCACGAGGCTGGGGCCAGCGAGCCGAACGCTCGATGCGTCATCGAACGGTCCGGCCGCGAGCTTCTCGATGATGTCGAACGTCTTGCCATCGAACACCCTGATCTCGTACAGCGCGTGGAGCAGACCGAAGGATTCCAGCACCGTGCTGTAGGTGATCAGGCCCACCCCTTCCACCTTCCGGTTGCTGCCGCCGAAATTGGCCTTGGCCCTGGTGATGACGATGTAGGCGTCGAGGCCTTGCGGGGACACTTCGGTGCGAACGAGCTTCTTGAACGGATCGGCGCGAACGAGATTAACGGCTGACATCGCCGAGTCCTGTATCGCCGCGAATGCGGCGCGCGGATAGATGACCGGCTGCACCTGGAAGCGGCTGTTCAGCGCCTTCCCCACCTCTTGCACGATCAGGTCATCGAGCCCCCACGACGCGATCGGGACGTTGCGAGAGCTGTTATTGAGACCGGTGAGCCCTGCTCTTGCCAGGCTGAACTGATCGCCGACCGCCGAAACGATGCCGACGGTCTTGACCGACCGAAGCTTTTCGTCCCGCGTCTCGAACAACGCATGAGCGCCGCTGCTCAGAAACAGAAGGATGGCGATCGCACACCAGAAGAGAATGCTCGCTATAATCCAGGCGTATCGGCTGATGAAGCGCATCGTGGCCCCTACCGGATCTTGAAATCGAAGGCGTAGGACGCGCCGATGCCGACCGTCGTCTGGTTCACCGATCCGCGCGCGGTCACGATCGGGCTCTTTGCGGCGTCGCCGAGCAGCCGGTCATATTCGATGTAGGAATGCACCTCCCACTGCGGATTGATGCGATACTTCACCTGCACGCCCGCGCCGGCGGAATGTGCACCGCCATTGGCTGCGAACACCGGAAGCCCCGTCGCCATGGCCTGGACGGCGTCGACATTGAAATACGGCGAGACGGCCTTCGCGCTCTCCCATGTGAAGCGCGGGCCGGCCGACACGGTGATCGCCCGTGTCACCGGCACGATGAAGTCCGCCGAGAAGTCGGACACGACGCCCTGATGACCGCCAAAGCCGCCGCGGGTCTCGTTGCGCAGGCGAAACCAGTCGACAGGAAAATACTCGATGAAGCCGCCGAGCTCGAACGCAGCCTTGACGTCGCCGAGACCGTTGAGCGCGGCATAGCTGCCCGCCTTTCGCGACGGCACGAACTTGGCCGCGGGGCCTGCGCGCAGATTACCGAAATCGATCAGGGCAATGCTCGCATTGTCGCGCGGACTGCGAAACTGATCCGCTGATCCGGCGCGGCGGATGGAGAAGATCGGGATCGGGCTGAACAGGCTGTGCTTTGCTCCTTCGAAGTCCGGCTTGTACCGCCCCTCGGCGCCGATCATGACGGTCCAGTTGCCGGACACCGGCGGCAGCAACGGCAACTCGAATGGCGGCGCCGGCAACGTGAATGCAGTCTGGGCCGATGCGCGGTCGAAGGCGGCCGCCGTCACGTTGAGAGCCGCGAGCGTCGCGGCGAACAGAGCTCGGTTCGCGCGCCTCGCGGGAACGCGGCGAGCGGCTTCGATGGCATGCTTCATTGCAGGGACCTTTGACGGCGGGCCGCTTGTCGAGCCCGTTGTTGTGGATTCGGATCCCTCAATCGCTGGACAACATTGCCCCAAGATTGCCTGCCACGACGTCCGACGAAGATACCGTCGCGCCGCAGCCCAACATTGCCCGAACATTGCCCGCGCGAAAGCCGCTCGCCTTTCTTTCTGCAGGAGCGCGAGATGCCTCCTCCGCCGGCCGCTTGCCTTCGCCGGTCGGCGTGCCGTAAACGAATGTGTCTGCGTGGCCCGAAGCGCCACAATCAGGCCGAACAGGGAATGTCACGATCCCCCTGCTTTGTTGCTCGCCTGCCGCAAGGAAGATCGTTGTGCGTTCCCTCGTGATCGAAGACGAACCGCAGATCGGCGCCTATGTCAGCCGCTTGCTGGCGCAATTGCACGGTGTGGTCGACACGGTCGGATCGATTTCGGACGCGCAGCACGCGCTGAAGAATTTCAAATACGATCTGGCGATCGTCGATCGCATGCTGCCCGATGGCGACGCACTTGCGATCGTCACGACGTTGGGACAGTTGGCCGAACGGCCAGCCATCATCGTGCTGACCGCCAAGGATACCAAGGAGGACGTGATCGAAGGTCTCAACGGCGGCGCCGACGACTATCTCGGCAAGCCGTTCGAACCGGATGAGTTCATCGCCCGCGTGCGGGCCGTGCTGCGGCGGCCGCGGCTGCTGGTTCAACCGGCATTGTCGTTCGGGAACGTCGAGCTGCACCTCGGCAGCAACGAGGCCATCGTGGCCGACAACAAGCTCCTGTTGCGTCGGCGTGAAGCCCTGATCCTGGGCGCCTTGTTGACGCGGCGCGACCGCGTCGTCACCCGCGCAGCCTTGATCGAGGAGATCTACGGCTTCGACGACGAGATCGAATCCAACACCCTGGAGGCGCAGGTGTCGCGGCTGCGCAAGAAGCTGTTCGAGCTTGGCGGCAATGTCGAGATCCGCAGCATGCGCGGCATCGGCTACATGCTGCGCATGGTGCACGGCCGATGAAGTCGATCGCGCGGACGTTCACGCTGTCGCTCGGCCTCGCCGCAACGGCCATCTTTCTCGCCACGATCACGATTACCGTCTGGCAATCCCAGTTGCGCGAATATGATCCGGTCGTCTGCCGTGTTGCTGCCGGCATTCTCTACGACGCAGCCGTCGTCGATCCCGGCCACGCCTTGACCATCCGCTCCACGCGCCGTGTCGAAGAGCTGAAATCGTTCAGCCCGAACCTGTGGTACGTCGTGTCCTACGAGAAGCTGATCACCGAGTACGGCGGCGACCGCAGGCCCGCACTGCCGTTTTCGCTTCCCTATGGCGGACCGATCGGCTTCTCGGTCCTCAACACGCTGGACCAGAACGCGACGTTCTGTCTGGCCGTCATCAATTGGGGCCCGTCCGATCTGGTGATGATGGTCGGAGGGGCGCAGGTCCACTTCGGCCAGATGTTGTGGTCGTTCGTCGGCCGCAATGTCTTTCCGCTGTCCCTCGGGGCCTTCGCCTTCGCGTCGATGGTGATGATCGGCGCCTGGCTGTCGGGACGTTTCGTGGGGCGCGGCATCGATCGCGTGACACGGCGCGCGCTCGCGATCGACCCGTCGGCGCCGCAAGGATCGATTGCGCTAGATGAGGTCCCGATCGAACTGAAGCCTCTGGTCGAGGCGCTCAACCGCGCCTTCGACGAGATCAACGCCTACATCAAGATGCAGCGCCGCTTCCTCGGCAATGCAGCCCATCAGTTGCGGACGCCGCTGACGCTGCTGCGGGCCAGAATCGAGGATGTGGCCGAGCCCCAATTGAGGAGCGCGCTCGTGCGAGACATGCGCAGGCTGACCTCGCTGGTCGCCGCCATGCTGGACCTGGCGCGGCTGCAAAATCATGCGATCGAAAAGCGGCCGATCGATCTTGCGGAGATGGCGCGCGACGCGCTCGCCGATTTCGGCCCATCGGCGCTGGATGCAGGAATCGAATTATCGCTGGAGCAGGCCGAGAAGAACGGCACGGTCGTGCAGGGCGTGGAGGCTGCCGTCCGCAGCGCCCTCGCCAATCTGGTCGGCAATGCGTTGATCCACGCGGGCGGCGTCAAACGCGTCACGGCAACGTTCGGCCGCGGCAGCGTATCGATCAGCGATGACGGCGCCGGATTCTCTCCGGGCTACGAGCCCAACTTTATCGAGCCCTTCCAGACCGGCAACGCCGCAGAAGGCGGCGCCGGCCTCGGCCTCTCGATCGTCCACGAGATCATGGCCGCACACGGCGGCGCGTTCATCATCACCTCCACGCCAAGCGGCGGGACGACCGCCACCCTGCGCTTTGCGGAAGCTGCGGCTGCAACGCCGAATGAAGACAAGCCCGGCAGCGTTGAGACGGCCTGATTGGCTGCAGCCGATGGCCTGGAGGCCTCGGCGGACGGCGCAGCCGTGCTGGCGCGCCTTCCGAAGCGGCCCCGAGGAGCTCGTCATCGGACCTCCCCGGCCTCGCCCTCCGCGAGCTACGCGGCCAGCTACATCCCGTGGCTCTGGAACACCGCCGCGCAGCGCTTGCTCAGCTTGGCCCGGTTCTGCGTCAGACAATTCTGGACCCCGAAGTCGTCGCCGAGCTGAGTGCGGCAGAATCGCTTGGCGTCGGGTGCGCACGCCTTCTGCTCCTGCGGCGTGCCCATATGGGCCAGCGCGAACGACGGCAGAACGGACAGCGACACGGCAACCGCAAACATCAGCTTCTTCATCGGGACTCCTCCTTGGGGCCCAGACAAACGCCTGCGGCGGCGGGCGGTTCCGACGACGTTCGATGCAGAACGGCCGCGCATCGCCCTGCGCTGGTCCGCTCCTCAGACCGCAACCGGACACGCGCGCGACAGCGCGGCGCGGGCGAGCAGCCGCGTCGAGTCCAACGTCGGCAAGGACGAGTTGGTGTCATCGATGATGAGCGGAATTTCGGTGCAGCCGAGCACGACCGCGTCGCAGCCCCGCGCCTTCAGCCGCACGATGATCGCCTGAAACGCGGCGATGGATGACGGCTCGAAGCGGCCGCAGACGAGCTCATCCATGATGATGCGGTTCGCCGTGATACGGTCGGCCTCGTCCGGGCGCTCGAAGGCGAGGCCGTTCGCGGCCAGGCTGTCGGGATAGACATTGCTGTCGACGAGCCATTTCGTGCCGGTGATGCCGACACGCCGATAGCCTCTCCTCGCCGCCTCCTTGGCGACCTCATCGGCGATGTGCAGCCACGGCAGCGGCGAGCGCGGCAGCACGAGCGGCAACGCCTGGTGGATGGTGTTGTCCGGGCAGATCAGGAAATCCGCGCCGGCCGCCGCGAGCTTGCGGGCCGAGGCCAGCATCAGCTCGGCCACGCCTGCGAGATCGCCGCGATCGAGACATGTCACGTAGTCGGCGAGCGACGGCGTGTGCATCGACACCTCGGGATGCGCATGCGGCCCGAGGACATCGGCCCCCTCCTTGCAGATCGTGCGATAGCAAAGCGCGGCGCCCTCGGCGGAGCAGCCGACGATCCCGATATGTTGCGTCATCTGACATGGCCTCCTCTCGCGATTCTCCGCGGATGATGGTCGAGAGACGCGCGATCTCTCCTCCCTCATTGCGAACGCAGCAATCCAGGCTCGTCCCGCAGACGGACTCTGGATTGCGTCGCTGCGCGCGCAAGGACGTTGTGGCAACTGCTCGCTGAGCAGGCAAGCTCGCGTTTTGGAACAAGCCATGGCATCGCGAGGGCGGATCACGCGGATCCGCCCTGCCGACGACCACCGTAACGTCGAGCGCCGGCTCGCGCGCAGCTACATCACGCCGCGGGACATCATCAGATGCGCCGTGCTCCGCTTGAACCGTTCGAGAGCGCGGTGCGCGGCGATGTGGTCGATGTCGCCTCGGGTCAGGCCGATATCAATCAGTTGCGCCTCGCTCAGGTCACGCAGATCGACTCTCATCCGCCTGAGCCGGCGGCCTTCCTGAAACACCAGCCAATAGCGCGCCAGCCGGCCGAGCAATCCCGGCGCTGCCGCGCCCGGCGGCCCGGCGGCGTCCTTTTCCGACACCGCGTCACGCAGCACCGTGATGGACGCGGACGGTCGCGGCGCGGCTTGCACGCCACGCACAGCGTTCGTCGCTGCGGCCATGGGACGATCGAGACCGGGAGCGGCGCCATCGCGCGCGATCTCGGCAGTGAGGTTGGTCTGGGGCGGCATCGGATGCTCCTGCTGTGTGGTGCCGGCAGGGAGCGTGGCCAACAAAAAGGCCCCGTCCGATGCCGGCGGGGCCTGGTGGAATGATCGTGTCGTCGAAAACCTAGCGCACGACTCCTCCCACGGCCCGGCTGCAGCGGGTCGTATGTTTGCGGTTGGAGCGGCGCACGACATTGATCATGGTTTGTAGCTACCACGATGATTGCGCCAGATCAAGGCATGTAGTTCCTGCGCTCGCAGATGAGCACCTATGCGAGGCTTGTGTTCTGCCGAACTCCGCGCACACGACGTCTCAGGCAGAAAGTGTCCAGAAGGAAGCGCGATCTCACCTCCGTCATTGCGAGCGCAGCGAAGCAATCCAGAGTCGTGTGCGGGCCCCTGGATTGCTTCGCTGACGCTCGCAATGACGTCGCGGCGACCATCTCGCGCTGTTGGTCGACCGTCCCTGCATCGCCACGGCCGGCGACCGACTACATTCCCCTCCGCGAGACGCCGCCCAGATATCGCGGGTCGTCCCTCAGGCTCTCGAGCATCCGCAGCGCGGCGATGTGCTCGATCTCGGCACGCGTGATGCCGATATCCGTGAGTTCGCGTTCGCTCAGCTCATACAGGCTGTCTCGCACAGTCTTGCGGCGCTGCCGTTCTTGAAGGGCGCGCCAGCACCAGCCGATCAGGCGGATGACCAGCCAAGTCGGCGTGGCCGGCGGACCGGCCGCGTCCTTTTCCGACAACACCTCTCGCAAGGCTGCGATCGACGCTTCGGACTGCGTCGATGGCTGCACGCTGCTGATCGCGCCGGTGACTGATGCGATCGAGAGATCGACGTTGAGCCCTGACACGTGCGCAGCGTCGATCGTCGCGTTGGTCTGATGGGGTGGCATCCTGTGCTCCTGCTGTTATGCCGGCAGGGAGCGTGGCCATACAAAAGGCCCCGTCCGATGCCGGCGGGGCCTGGTGAAACGATCGCAACGTCCAATTCCTAGCGCGCGACTCCTTCCACGGCCCAGCCGAAGCGGGTCATGTGATAGAAGCTGACGATGCGGACCGATTTGCTCATGTCACGTAAGGTATCATGGCACGCACGCAACATCAAGGGATATTTTGGCGCCCCACATCCTGGCGGCGAGTTGTTGTAGATTGACCGCGCGAGCACGGCGGGCGGATTGGCGTCAGCTCAATCTGCCAATTTACGGCGAACGTGAAGCGGCGGATCACGCTGCGCTGATCCGCCCTACGGAGTGCGGACTACCAGCTGAAATGTCCACATCGGGACGCTCCACAAACATCAGACGCTCTCTCCGTCCGAGATACATCCGAATGAGTCTACAACCATCCGGCCTTGCGCGCTGACCAGCGCTACGTACCGCGCCCCGCCATGAACCGATCCAAGATGTCAGCCAGCGAGCCCGAAACGCCTCCCAAGACCATGAAAGCCAAAAGGTTGGTCTGCACACCGAGCGCTTCGAGGACCAAGACTCCACACAACATCAGCACGCCGGCCAAAACACCCATGCGAAGCGGCTTCATGCCTTTGCCCCAACTAGAGAGCAACGCCGCAACCAGGCTAGCATGAGACACCCGAAGTACGTAGGTCCGATCAACATCGGCTTGATCTTCAGGGATCCGTCTAAGGCATTGCGATGAGGAAGCGATCTCCCCATCCGAGCGCCCCGAGACCGTCCTGCGCCAAAAGACTGACTTCTCGAACGCTTTCAACGATGTCGCTCTCGCCGGCTAATCAGAGTGCAATTTTTACTTTCTCTTTTCCAGAAATCATGCTATCTCTCCATCCATCCCACCTCGCCACGAGGGGCGCATCGCGATCGTCACGAGCGTGAGGTGGGCTGCGGTGGGCGTGTCGGGTTGCAGCGTGGCTTGTCCGCGCCGACGAACGATCCGGTTCGCACGGTCAAGCCGTGTGGTCCTGGCCTCCCGATGCTGAGGTCAAGCGGGCGCTGCGACGAAGCGCGCTCGCGACGGGGGCAAGAACGCCGGTCCCCGAGGAGAGCGCGGAGTAAGCCGTAAAGCCATCGCGCAGGGAGGGCCGGAGGCGGGCTCAAGCGGTGGTCGCAACACCAAGTGTTTTCATTCGTGACAGCAGCTCGTCAAGCGCCTCTGCTGGA
>NZ_JAUETE010000032.1:0-11723 GCF_032484535.1 Bradyrhizobium sp. SZCCHNS3016 | reverse complement strand
GCGCATTCTGGCAGATCTGGCGTACACAAGGGGCGTTGCGCGCGATCGTCACGACACGCGAGGCGGGGATGCGATGGACGTTTTTGCGGCGTGAGACGAACGCGGCGAGGGCGGACGTGAAGTCGTGTGGTTCTGGCATCCCGACGCTGATGCTAAGTTGCTTGGGTGATGATCCGAGCGACGACGGTGGCCAAAAAGCCCGGTGCACCGAGAAGAGCACGATATAAGCGTTAAAACCGTCGCGCAGGGAAGGCCGGGATGTCTCGGCCGAACCTGTGGTTCCTGCCCCGTGCATTTTGTTCGCACGGGGGCCATGGGGGCGGCGAGCTCCCGGCCTTCCCTGCGCCCTCTCGATCTTCGAAAGGGCATGTCGATCGCAAGCCTCGGGCGTGATCCGCCGCGGGACGACGACGTCATGTCCGCTGCTGTTTGAGATGTGAATCTGGACGTGTATCGACTGCCGTCGACCGATCCACCGGCAGCTCCAGTCGCACACTGAAGTCGCCTGCCACTCCGCTGAACCGCAGCCGGCCGCCATGGGCCTGCGCGACCTCGGCCGCGATGGCGAGGCCCAGGCCAGAGCCGTGGGAGCCGTCTCCTTTCTGGAAGGGAGATAGCAATCGGTGCTGCGCCTCGGCGGCGATGCCGGGGCCGTCATCCCAGACGATGATCGCGACATGGCTCGCCTTGCTTTCCACCGTCACCATCAGCCGCATCTTTGCACCATGCGCCAGCGCGTTGTGAATGAGATTGGCGAGTGCCTCGCGCAGGCTGATGGCATCGACGGCGATGACGGCATCGTCTTCTGCTGGCACGAAGCTGACGGAGACCTCGCGGTCGAGCGACAGCGGCACGCTCTGCGATAGCACCGACTTGGCCAGCGCGTTGATGTCGGTCGCAGCAAAGCGCGGCGCCTGGGCGCGGTGCTGGATCATGGCGTGATCGAGCAATTGGCTGGTGAGGCGGGCGAGATCCGCGATGCGACCGCGTAGCCGGTCGAGCGCCTTCGGGTCCCTGGTCTGATCGCTGATCAGCTCGACCTCGGCATCGATCGCGGCGAGCGGCGTGCGCAGCTGGTGGGTGGCGTCGGCGATGAAGCGCTGCATCAGCGTGATGCGCTCGGCAAGGCGTTGCATGAAGCCGTCGATCGCGCCGACCAGCGCGCGCACCTCGCGCGGCGGCGTGATCGCGATCGGGCTCAGATCGTCCGGCCGGCGCTTGACGATCTCGGCCTCGATCCGCGTCAGCGGTGCGAACACCAGCCGCAGGCATAGCGCAGTCGCCACCAGCGCCAGCACGCTCATCGCGGCGATGAGGCCGATCGCCTTCGAGGCAAGATCCCAGGTCAGCGCGTCGCGGGCGCGCAGGGTCTGCGCCAGCACGATCTGGCTCCAGCCGTCTCCGGGCGCGCCGTCGAGCTTGCGCGCTACCGCGGCGATGCGCACGGCCTGGTCGCGATAGATGCCGTCGCGCAGCACGACGCCCTCGCGCAGCGCCCTGGCGGGCGCGGTGACGGCGAGATCGTCATAGCCGGCGACGACGACGCCGCGCGGATCGGTGACGCGATAGAACACGAGGTCATAGGCCGACAAGGTCGCAAACGCTGCCGCCGGCGGATCCAGCGTCACGACGCCACCCTGCATGTAGATGTTCTCGGCGATCTGCACGGCGCCGCCGGCGAGCAGCTTGTCATAGGCGTCGCGCGCGGCGGTGGCGGCATATTGCCAGGCGGCGAGGCTCAGCACGACGGCGCCGACGGCCAGGATCGCGCCGATCGCGATCAGCAGCCGCGCGCGCAGCGAGGTCCTGAGGTCACGAAGCGTGGAGCTGATAGCCAAGGCCGCGCTCGGTCTTGATTTCGACTGTTGTCGCCGCCAGCTTGCGCCGCAGCCGGGCGACGAACTGCTCGACGGCGTTGGGGCTCGGATCCTGGTCGAAGCTGAACAGCTGCTCGACCAGCTCCTCTTTGGCGACGTAACGCCCAGGGCGTGCGGCGAGAATTTCCAGCACGGTCAGCTCGCGCCGCGTCAGGTCCAGCGGCTGGCCGGCGACGCTGGCGGTGCGCCCAGCGCGGTCGATCACCAGCGGCCCCAGGGTCAGCAGATTGTCGGACTGGCCGGCGGCCCGGCGCAGCAGCGCCCGCGCCCGCGCCTCCAGCTCGCGATAGTCGAACGGCTTGATCAGGTAGTCGTCGGCGCCGAGGTCGAGCGCGCCGATGCGGTCGTCGACTGCCGAGCGCGCGGTCAGCACCAGCACCGGCGTGCGCAGGCCGCGCTTGCGCAGGTGCTTGAGCACGGCAAAGCCGTCCATGTTCGGCAGCATCACGTCGAGCACGATCAGGTCATAGGTCTGCACCTCGATCAGCTCGCTCGCGGTGCGGCCGTCCTTTTCCCAGTCGACGGCGTAGCCGATCCGCTCGAACCGGCTGGTCACGGCGGCGCCGATCTCGGGCGTGTCTTCCACCAGCAGGATGCGCACGGTCTCGTTGTCCGCCTCGGAGTCAGGTTCGCGTCAGTCTCCTCCTCTATCACCTCGGATAAGGGCGCCGAAGTGCACCAGGCGAAATTTCGCACTGCAATATAACGGAGGGGAGGACGCATGACCGTCCATCAATCGCCATCTCAGTTCGAGCCGCTGCTCTCCGTCGAGGGCGTGACGCTCCAGTACAAGACGCCGGACACCTTGGTCACGGCGACCTACCGCGTCGATTTCAATGTCTTCGATTCCGACCGCTTCGTGCTGCTGGGGCCCTCCGGCTGCGGCAAATCCACCCTTCTGAAGGCGATCGGCGGCTATCTGAAGCCAACCGAGGGCCGCATCCGCCTCAAGGGACACGACGTCAGCGAGCCCGGCCCGGACCGCATGATGGTATTCCAGGAATTCGACCAGCTCCTGCCGTGGAAGACCGTGCGCGAGAACGTCGTGTTCGCGCTGACAGCCAGCGGCCGGCTCGGCGCGGCCGAGGCCAACGAGCGCGCCAGGTCCTATATCGACAAGGTCGGCCTCACCAAGTTCATCGACTCCTATCCGCACATGCTCTCCGGCGGCATGAAGCAGCGCGTCGCGATCGCCAGGGGCATGGCGATGGAGCCCGACGTGCTCTTGATGGACGAGCCGTTCGCCGCGCTGGACGCGCTGACCCGGCGCAAGATGCAGGATGAGCTCCTGCAATTGTGGCAGGACACCCGCTTCACCGTGCTGTTCGTGACGCATTCGATCGAGGAGGCGATCAAGATCGGCTCGCGCATTCTGCTGCTGTCGCCGCATCCCGGCCGCGTCCGCGCCGAGCTCAACAGCGTGCCGCCGGGCACGATGGGCTCGCCCGAGCAGGTCGCCCTCGAAGGGCGCATCAACGACATGCTGTTCGGCCATCACTGAGACACGAGGAGAGCATCATGAGCGAAACGTTGGCGCTGCGCCCCGAAATCGTCAATGCAGACACGCCCCTCGGCGACGTCAAGGTCGAGGCCAGCCTGTCCTGGCTGGAACGCATCTACCACGTCGGTGCGGTCCGCAAGGCCATCATCCTGGTGGCGCTGGCCGGGCTGTGGCAGGCCTATGGATTGTGGCTCGGCAATCCCCTGTTGTTTCCGACCTTCACCGACACGCTCTCGGCCTTCTTCGAGAACATCGGCAACGGCATCATCCCTGCGCGCACCCTGGTGTCGCTGGAGACGCTGCTGATCGGCTACGGCATCGGCATCGCGCTGGCGGCCGTGCTGACCACGATCGCGATCGGCTCGCGGATCGGCGCCGACATGCTGGAGGCGCTGACCTCGATGTTCAACCCGCTGCCGGCGATCGCATTGCTGCCGCTGGCGCTGATCTGGTTCGGCCTCGGCAAGGGCAGCATCATCTTCGTGCTGGTGCATTCGGTGTTGTGGGCGATCGCGCTCAACACCCATTCCGGCTTCCGCTCAGTGTCGAACACCTTGCGCATGGTCGGCCTGAACTACGGCCTGCGCGGGTTGAAGCTGGTGCGCTTCATCCTGATCCCGGCTGCATTTCCGGCCATCCTCACCGGCCTGAAGGTGGGCTGGGCCTTCGCTTGGCGCACCCTGATCGCGGCCGAGCTGGTGTTCGGCGTGTCCTCGGGTTCCGGCGGCCTCGGCTGGTTCATCTTCGAGAACCGTAACCAGTTGGAGACGGCCAACGTCTTCGCCGGCCTGTTCACCGTGATCTTCATCGGCCTCGTCGTCGAGAACGTCGTGTTCGCGACCATCGAGCGCAAGACGGTGCGGCGCTGGGGCATGCAGCACTGAATTTCGAGTTATAAGCACAACAACAAGGAAGGAGACGACCATGTCCTGGAGCAAATCATTCACGGCCGCCGCGCTCGGCCTCACCGCGCTGCTCGGTGCCACCGGCGCCTCGCAGGCCGAGGTCAAGGAGATCAGGCTCTCCAAGGGCTACGGCATCCTCTATCTGCCGCTGATCGTGATGGAGGATCAGAAGCTGATGGAGAAGCAGGCGGAGAAGGCCGGGCTCGGTCCGTTCAAGGTGAACTGGCAGATGCTCGACGGCGGCAACATCATCAACGACGCGATGATGGCCGGCTCGCTCGACATCGCCGGCACCGGCGCGCCCGGCTTCATCACGCTGTGGGCCAAGGCCAAGGGCATTCCGGCGGTGGAGGTGGTCGGCGTCAGCGGCCTCAGCTCGACCTCGCTGTGGATGAACACCAACAATCCTGAGATCAAGTCGCTGAAGGATTTCAAGCCGAGCGACAAGATCGCCCTGCCGGGCATCAAGACCTCGCTGTCGGCGGTCATGCTGCAGATGATGGCGGCGCAGGAGTTCGGCAAGGAGAACTACGCCAAGCTCGATCCGATGACTGTCGGCCTGCCGCATCCGGAGGCGCTGGCGGCGCTCACCTCGGGCAAGACCGAGATCACGGCGCATTTCACCTCGCCGCCGTTCTCCTACATCGAGCTGAAGGATTCGAAGATTCGCCGCGTTGCCAATTCCGCCGACGTGCTCGGACGGATGACGATGGACGTGGTGTTCGCGCCCAAGCGCTTCGTCGACGCCAATCCCAAGGTCGTGCAGGCGTTCCTCGACGCGCTCGACGAGGCCTGCACGCTGATCGCCAACGACAAGGCTGCCGCGGCCGAGATCTATGCCCGCACCGCCAAGGTGAAGACCACCAAGGAGGACGTGCTGGAGATGCTGCAGGACAAGGACACCTGGTTCTCGTCGACGCCGGAGGGCGTGCTGAAGATCGCCGAGTTCATGCACGGCGTCGGCTCGATCAAGGTCAAGCCGGCGAGCTGGCAGGACATGTTCGTGACCCAGCTACGCGACCGCAAGGGCAGTTGATCGAGACCCGTCACGGCCTGCGCGGCCAATGACTGGCATCCGCGAGGTCGCCCGGGAACTCTCCCGAACCCACGCTCCGGTCGCCGAGACTTATGTCCGGCGGCCGCCGGCCGTCATTGCGCCGCTGCCCAAGCTGTGCTCTGACGAGGCGGCACAACCGGGAGAAGGGGGACGCGCGATGCGGAAATTGCTGACCGTGCTGGCGGCGCTGATGACGCTGAGCCTGACCAATTGCGGCTACAATGCCATCCAGACCAATGACGAGCAGGTCAAGGCGGCTTGGTCCGAGGTCGTCAACCAGTATCAACGCCGCGCCGACCTCGTGCCCAACCTGGTCAACAGCGTGAAGGGCTTTGCCCAGCAGGAGAAGGACGTGCTGCTCGGCGTCACCAACGCCCGCGCCAAGGTCGGCAGCGTCCAGGCCACGCCCGACGTCGTCAACGATCCCGCTGCGCTGCAGAAGTTCCAGGCCGCGCAGAGCGAACTGACCGGCGCGCTGTCGCGGCTCCTGGTTGTCACTGAGAATTATCCGCAGCTGAAATCGGACGCGCTGTTCCGCGACCTGATGTCACAGCTCGAAGGCACGGAGAACCGCATCACGGTGGCGCGCAACCGCTTCATCAAGGCGGTCCAGGAATACAACGTCGGCATCCGCACCTTCCCGAACAACCTGACCGCAATGATGTTCGGCTACAAGGAGAAGGCCAACTTCACGGTCGAGAACGAACGCGAGATCTCGGTGGCGCCGAAGGTCGATTTCAACGCGCCATCGCCTGCGCCGTCGAAATAGCCGGAGCAAGGAATCGTGCGCGCGCTGCCGGTCCTCAAGGCGCTGCTTGCGACGCTGCTCGTCTGCTTCGCCACGATGGTGCTGGCCGACGTCGCGGTGCCGCAGCTCACCGGCCGCGTCGTCGACCAGACCGGCACGCTGTCCTCGTCCGACGTTGCCGGCCTCACGCAGAAGCTGAAGGACCTGGAGACCCGCAAGGGCAGCCAGGTCGCGGTGCTGATCGTGCCGACGACGCAGCCCGAGACCATCGAGCAGTTTTCGCTCCGCGTCGCCGAGGCCTGGAAGATCGGGCGCAAGAAGGTCGACGACGGCGCGCTGCTCGTGGTCGCCAAGAACGACCGCAAGCTGCGCATCGAGGTCGGCTACGGCCTCGAAGGCAGCCTCACCGACGTCACCGCGCGGCGCATCATCGACGAGGTCATCACGCCGAAATTTCGCAGCGGTGATTTCGCCGGCGGCATCGACGCCGGCGTCGATCGCATCATCGGCGTGATCAATGGGGAGACCCTGCCGGTGCCGCAGCCGCAGGCCTCGCACGGCACGGATCTCGACATCGACTCGATCTCCTCCTTCGCGCCGGTGGCGCTGTTTGGTGCGCTCGTGATCGGCGGCATCCTGCGGACCCTGCTCGGACGACTGATCGGATCGCTCGCGACCGGCGGCGCCATGGGCGTGATCGCCTGGCTGCTGGTGGGATCGGCGGGTCTCGCGGCGCTGTCGGCCATTGCCGGCTTCGTCATCGCTTTCATTGCCGACAGTTTCGCCGGGATGAATACGCCGGGCAGCGGCCGCCGCGGCGGCTGGTCGAGCGGATCGTCCTCGGGCGGTTGGAGCAGCGGCAGCTCGAGCGACAGCGGAAGCTTTTCCGGCGGTGGCGGCAGCTTCGGCGGCGGCGGCGCCTCGGGCAGCTGGTAAGGACGGGACGCGCGACCATGGGTATCAAGCGGATCGGGCGGCATCTCCTGCATCATCCCTGGCAGATGAAGCGTATCTTCACGCCGGACGTGCTCGCGCGCATCGAGCAGGCGATCAAGGATGGCGAGCGCACCCATGCCGGCCAGCTTCGCTTCGTCGTCGAGGGCGCGCTCGACGGCCGGCCGCTATGGCGCGACCAGCCGCCGCGCGAGCGCGCGCTGGACCTGTTCTCGCACCTGCGGATCTGGGACACCGCGCACAACAACGGCGTCCTGATCTATCTCCTGCTCGCCGATCGCGACGTCGAGATCATCGCCGACCGCGGCATCCACGACCGTGTCGGCGCGGCGGGTTGGGAGGCGATCTGCCGCGCGATGGAAGCGGAGTTTCGCGCAGGCCGCTTTGAGCGGGGCGTGGTCGATGGCATTGCCGCGGTGTCACGCGAGCTCGCCAGGCACTACCCGCCGCACGCCGGCGATCCCAACGAGCTGCCCGACACACCAGTGGTGCTTTAGCTCCGATCATACCGGTCCAGCTCATCCTGGCTGGACGTGAGCGCGCACCCCTCTCGCCCCATGACGCGGATGGAAAATACGTCCACAACTCACGCCGTCGCAGCTCATGCGCCGTAGCGTTCCGCCATCGCCCGCGCCAGCTCGGCCATTTTCGCACGCAGCTCGGGCGGGTCGAGCACCTCGGCCTCAGGCCCGAAGCGCAGCAGCTCGCCGGCGGCATGCCATAGCGTCGTTCCGATCGGGATGGTCACGATGCGCCAGCCATCGGCATCGGTGTCGTCGGCGAGGCGCGTGCGGGCGCGCACGTAGGGCTGGCTCCACACCTCCAGCAGTTTCACACCGAGCGCTGACAGGCGCACCGTCGCCTGCTTTGGATGCAGCTCCGCCTCCAGCCGCTCCGTCGCGGCGCGCCAATAGGCGGCGAGGTCAAAGTCTGCAGGTCGCGCGAAGCACTCGTCGGTCACGGCACAGTCGAGAATGCGGGCGACGCGATAGGTGCGCACGCTGCGCTCGACCTGCCCGGCGAGATACCAATTGCCGCCCTTCAGCACGAGGCCGAGCGGCGCGACGCGGCGGCGCTTCTCGGCGCGCCAGGTCTGATAGCGGACGTCGACCATGACGTCGCGGAGCAGGGCGTCGGCAATGGCGCGCAGATGTGTCGGCTCCTCGGACTCGCCGAACCAGCCGGGCGCGTCGAGGTGGAAGCGCGCCTGCATGCGGCCGGCATTGGCGCGCAGGCTTTGCGGCAGTGCCGCCACCAGCTTGGTCTGCGCCGCGCTCATCGCGCCATCGAGCCCGAGCGCGGCGGCGGGGCCCGGCAGGCCCGCCATGAACAGTGCGTCGGTTTCCGTCGGCGACAGCCCGTTCAGCCGCACGCGATAGCCGTCGAGCAGGCGGAATCCGCCTTCGGCGCCGCGCTCGGCATAGACCGGGATGCCCGCCGCGGCGAGCGCGTCGATGTCGCGATAGATCGTGCGCACCGAGACCTCGCAGGCGCCTGCGAGTTCGGGCGCCGTGACCTGTCCCCTGGCCTGCAAGGTGGTGAGGATGGAGAGCAGCCGGCTCGCGCGCATGACATTCTTTAAACATACCTGACACACCTTGTCAGGTATGGTGTGCGATAAGCCCTCACCGCAGCCGGCAATGGGAGGACACCATCATGACCGCCGACGACCCGATCACGCTGTATTACTCGCCGCAGACCCGCGCCGCCGGCACCCGCGTCTTGCTCGAGGAGCTGGGCGCGCCGTACGATCTGCATGTCCTCAACATGAAGGCGGGCGAGCAGCGCAAGCCGGAGTTCCTGGCCGTCAATCCGCTCGGCAAGGTGCCGACGATCGGCCATCGCGGTCAGATCGTGACCGAGCAGGTCGCGATCTTCATCTATCTCGCCGATCTGTTTCCGCAAGCGGGGCTGACGCCGGCGCTCGACGATGCCATGCGCGGGCCCTATCTGCGCTGGATCGCCTATTACGGTGCGTCGTTCGAGCCCGCGGTGATCGACCATTTCATGAAGCGCGAACCGGCCCCGATCACGCAGTCGCCCTATGCCGACTACGATACGATGCTGGGCGCGCTGGAGCAGCAGCTCGCCAAGGGGCCGTATCTCCTCGGCGAGCGCATGACCGCCGCCGACGTGCTGTGGGGCGTCGCCTTCAACTGGACCATGATGTTCGGCGTGGTGCCGCGCAAGGACGTGTTCGTGCGCTATGCCGAGCGCATCACCCAGCGTCCGGCGTTCCAGCGCGTCACCGCCGCGGATGCCGAGATGGCGGCCCAGCACGCGGCCGCCGCCGGCGTCTGAGCGCCAGCATCGACGCAATCGAGCGAGGTCTCGCCGGCAACGGGACCTCGCTCGTGCGATTACACGTTGTCCGCCAGGCGCGGGTCGCCGAACGTCCGACCTCCCGCGTCGCCGTCGCTAATTCAGGCTGATCCCCGTGAGCGGCGTGCCGTCAACGCCGTTGTTGCTGATCTCGTTGTTCTTGAAGGACGAGACGGAGCCGCCGCCGGTCTGGACGACGCCGTTGGCATTGCCCTGGATGACGGAATTTCCCAACGTCACGATGGCGCCGCTGCCGCTTGCCAGAACGCCGGTGTTGTTGAACTCGGAGGTCAGCCGGTCGAGAAACACACCCATCCCCGGCTTCCGGCCGGGACCGTGGCGGATACTCCGGCATTGGCATTTTCGATGGTCTTCGTGTTCGATACGAGCACGCTGATCGCACTGCTCGAATTCGCGGTTGAGACCGTGACGCCAAACGCGGACGCCTTGAGCGAGGAGTCCGCGATCACCACCTGTGCCGCACCGGTCGGCGCGACCGAGATTGCGCTTTGCGAGAAGTTCTCGAAGGTACAGTTCTCGACGACGAGCTTTCGGCCGGCCAGGAAATTGACGCCATTGAGGCCGAGGGTTGTGCCGGCGCCGTTGATGCTCAGATTGCGCAGAATGATGACGTCGTTGGCGCCGGCATTCACGTTGATGCCATTGGTCGCCGACGCCAGGATCGAGGCCATGGTCCCCCCGCCGTCGATCGTGATCGATTTGGTGATCGTGACGGCGCCGTAGCCGCCGGGATCGAGCACGTCGATCTCACCGCCGGCGGCGGTCTTCGAGATCGCACCGGCGAAGGTCTTGCAGGGGGCCGTGCGGCTGCACGGGTTGACGTCGTCGCCGACGCCGGACACCCAGGTCCGCGTCGCCTGCGCGTGCGCCTCGGGCGAGGCAAAGGTCAGGATTGCAGCGCACAAAAATCCGATCGACAAAAACAGCTTTCGCATATGTATCTCCATTCAAATCATTGATCGAGGAAAAGACCGTTCGAACGGCACGGGATGTCGGCGTACGAAAACGCAACCACAACGATCGTTGAAACGAGTAAGCGAGAAGTGCGCAGCTTGCAAGCCAAGAGCGTCTTAATTCGGTGACAGTGCACTCAATTGACCTCCGTTCGGACCTGCGTTCTGCCCGTTCAGCGCGCGGCCGGCTTCGCGTTTGCCGGGCTTGAGCGCGCGCCCGTCATCTTCTCGATGTGGGCGAGAAAGCGGTCGCAGCCGAGCGGACGGCCGATGCTTTCGGCCGGAGCCTGGGTCAGCAGCGCGGCGATGTAGGTCGCGGTAGAGCACGTAGTCTCTTGAGGATCATTTTTCAGCTCCGAGGATCATTTTTTGATTTTTCGCCTCGAGCTTGTGCTTCGATAGAGAGAACAGTGGTGTTGGAACCGAGAAGGCGAACGAGGAGCCAGATTCATCAGTCGAGAATGACGACCTTCGATGTTACTGTGTCAGGTCATCGCTTTGGCAGCCGATGTGCAAGTGGCCCGCAAGAGCAGGTCTTATGTAGAAAATGCCGATTTCGGCGGTATCCGCGTTGACCGGAAGAGAGCAAGATAGGCCGTCAAAGCGACGTCGCATCGGGCTCGCGAAAGCAGCGCCCGGCCAACATGGAAGTGGATGAGCCATGAGCTACACGATCAATCGGATGATCTCTGAGGCGGGCATCGACGAAGTCGACGCTCGTACGCGAAAAGCGCTCGCGGACCATGGCTTCGGCGTCCTGACCGAAATCGACGTCAAGGCGACGATGAAAAAGAAGCTCGATGTCGAGATGACGGGATACCGAATTCTAGGCGCCTGCAACCCAAAGATGGCGCATCAGGCAATCGGCATTGAACCGCGGGTGGGCGCGATGCTTCCCTGCAACGTCATCCTGCGGGAGGTTGAGGGCGGCGTTGAGGTCAGTGCCATCGATCCGGTGGCCTCGATGCAGGCGATCGAGAACACTGAACTCATCAGTGTTGCGAGGCAGGTGCGGGATCTGCTCGCCGACGCGGTTGCCGCGATCTAGGTGTTCTTCGGCGGGTCGTGGGCAGCAATCGGCGTGCCTGCAGATGAAGCCTTGCCTTGCCCAGAAATTTGGCCCTGCAACGGGATCAAACCGACGATGGTCAGAGCCGTAAAAGCGGCACAAGGTTGAACATGCCGAACGCCGTGCCACGCAGTTCCGGCGGTGCGCTCGGCGCGATGTCGGCGATCAGCGCGTCCCTTGGCGCGCCTCTTATACCCTTGCCGACCCGGTCGATGAACCGTGCAGGAATTCGGTGACAGTGCTGGACTGCACCCCTTAAGTGAGACACGATAATTTCTGTGACAGGCATTTCGAGGATGACCTGTGGCAGCAAGAG
>NZ_JAUETE010000031.1:0-35403 GCF_032484535.1 Bradyrhizobium sp. SZCCHNS3016 | reverse complement strand
CGCCAAAATTTCTGCTGTTCCGCACGCCCCGCAACTGGTGGGCGCCCCAATGATCCCAGCTTGCCCCGCGTTGACCGCTTCTTTCGAATGCCCATCGCAACCTCCTCATCGAGTGTTGCGACGACCAATTGAATCCACCGGCAGACCCGGCTGAACCTGTGGTTCCTGCCCCGTGCATTCCTTTCCGCACGGGGGCCGCAGGAATCAGCCGATGCCTGGTCTTCCCTGCGCCCTCGATGACGTGAGGGCTTCGCTGCACAAAGCTCGGGCGCCTGACGCGTCGCGACAACGCAACTCCGTGGGACTCGACACCCAATCGGGTGGAACTGGTGAGAACCGGCCCTTCGAGATACCTCTAATTATCTAATTATCTAATTATCTAATTATCGCATGTTAATTCGAGCGATCGTCGCGTAATGTCGCGCAAGTTGTTCTCTGGCATAAGTTCGCGCGAACGGACGTTTTAAGTCCAAAGACTAATTAGTTCGCCGGCGTTCGGACGGCACGGATAGCAAACCATTAATGTAGGGTTGGTATCGTGCATACAGTCCACGCAACGAGAACCAGAAAATGCGACACCTGACTGTCTATCAGCGTCTCGCGGCGATCATCGCCGTGATGTCGATCGCACTGTTCGCCGTCTCCGCCATGCAGATCCTGATGCTGCGCGGAACCGTTCTCGAGGAGCGGCAGACCATGGTCCGCAACCTCGTCGAGTCCGCGGTCAAGGTGCTGAGCTATTATGACGCCGCGGCGACCGCCGGCAAGATGGCGCCGGAGCAGGCGCGGCAGCAGGCCTACGCCGCGATCGGCGCAATGCGCTGGGGCCAGTACAACGACTATCTCGGCGTCTACGGAACCGGATCGTCGGATGCGGGCGTGACCTATGTCCATGCCAACCCGAAATACATCAACGTCAACCGCTGGGACTTCAAGGATTCCACCGGCAAGCTTCTGATCCAGGACATCGTGCGCACGGCGCGCGCCGGCGGCGGCTTCGTCGAGTACAAGGTGCCGCGCGCCGGGGGGACGACCGAGCTGCCGAAGATGTCCTACGTCGGCGCCTATGGCAGCGGCGACAAGATGCTGGCGATCCAGGCCGGCGTGTATGTCGACGACATCGACGCAGTCGTCTATCAGCGTGCGATGTGGGCCGGCTTCGGCGCGCTTGCCGGTCTGCTGGTCGCCGCGGTCGTCGCCTTCTGGCTCGGACGCAGCGTCGTCGTTCCGCTCGACCGCACCTGCGTCGTGATGGACGAGCTGACCAAGGGCAATCTGGGCCTCGAGGTGCCGTTCACCGATCGCAGGAACGAGATCGGCCGCATGGCGCGCAGCCTGCAGATCTTCAAGGACCATCTCGCCGAGAGCGAGCGCCTCCGGGCCGAGCAGGAGCAGTCCAAGCAGCAGGCCGCCGAGGAGCGCCGCACGGTGCTGGTGCGGATCGCCGACGAGTTCGAGCGCTCGATCGGCGGCGTGATCCAGACCACCGCGACCGCCGCCGGCGAGCTGCAGACCTCCGCGCAATCGATGTCGAGCATCGTCTCCGGCACGACGGACCAGAGCGCAAAGGTGGCCGCGGCCGCCGAGCAGACCGCCAAGAACGTGCAGACGGTGTCGGCCTCCGCCGAGCAGTTGTCGTCATCGATCCAGGAGATCGCCAAGCAGGTCACGCAGTCGTCGTCGATCGCCCAGAATGCGGTCGGGCAGGCGACGCGGACGGAGGCGATGGTCGACAGGCTGGTCCACGCGTCGCAGAAGATCGGCGAGGTGATGGCGCTGATCCAGACCATCGCGGGGCAGACAAACCTGCTGGCGCTGAACGCCACCATCGAATCGGCGCGTGCCGGCGAGGCCGGCAAGGGCTTCGCGGTCGTCGCCAACGAGGTCAAGGCGCTGTCGGCGCAGACCGCCAAGGCGACCGAGGAGATCACCAGCCAGATCGAAGCCATCCGCGACGCCACCGGCTCGACGGTCAACGCAATCCGCGAGATCGGCGCGACCATCGGGCAGATGAACGAGATCACCGACGCGATCGCAGCCGCGGTCGAGGAGCAGGGCGCTGCGACCAAGGAAATCGCCCGCAGCGTGCAGCAGGCGGCGCAGGGCACGCAGGGGGTCATGCAGCACATTGTCGGCGTGCGCGAGGCGTCCGGCCAGGTCGGCGCCGCGGCGGCACAGGTGTTGAGTGCGGCCTCGCAGCTCGGCAGCCAGTCGGATCAGCTCAAGACCCAGACCGGGCGATTCCTCGGCAACGTCCGCGCGGCGTGATGTCGGCGGCGGATGGTGACAGCTCACCCTCCGCCGATCTCCACGAGACGGTCGAGCAGCGCGGCCTGCGCCGGATTGATCCGGACCCTCGCCTCGGCGAGGTCGAACCAGGCGGCGCGGTCCACCTCGGGAAAGCGCTGGATACGGCCGCTGCGCGGCGGCCATTCGAGCTCGAACGCGTTGCTGGTGATGCTGCCGGCATCGAGGTCGGTCTCGGCGGCGAACGCCTCGACCACCTTGCCGCCGCGCTGCTTGATCTCGCCGAGCGGCAGCAGCGACGCCGTCAGCGTCGTGCCGAGCTCCTCGGCGAATTCGCGCCGTGCCACCGCCTCGGCCGCCTCGCCGGCGCCGAACTCGCCCTTCGGGATCGACCAGGCGCCGAGATCCTTGTTGCGCCAGAACGGTCCGCCGGGATGTACTAGGAGCACTTCCAATCCGTTGGAGGTCCTGCGAAAGGCGAGCACGCCCGCGCTGCGTGCCGGCATCGCCTCATGCCTCGCCGGTGCGCTGGATGAGGTCGCGCTCCCAGCCGAACACCGAACGGCCGTCGAGCTCTGGCGAGGCGGCGCGCTCGGTCGCGATGTAGGCATCGAGCGAGGGGCCGGTCGCGATGCGCTCCAGCCGGCGGGCCTGGTCGTCGAGCCGCTTCAGCGCCGACAGCGCCTCGTCGCGGCCGAGCTTGGCGTTGCCGACGGCCGATTTGAGCACGCGGATGGTCTCGTCATAGACCTTGATCGGCACCGGATAGGGATGCCGGTCCTTGCCGCCATGCGCCAGCGAGAACCGTGCCGGGTCGCTGAATCGATACGGCGCGCCATGCACGACCTCGGCGACCATGGCGAGCGAGCGCACGGTGCGGGCGCCGACGCCCGGCGTCAGCAGCAGGTCGGGGAAGTCGACCGGGCCGCGCTCGGCGGCCGCCGCGAGCGTGCCGTGCAGCCGGCGGGCGAACACGTCCTTCGGCCTGACGTCGTGATGCGCGGGCATGACAAGATGCGGCAGCAGGCCCTGGGCGGGCTCCGGCGTGCTCAGCCGTTCGAACTCCGTGACGACGCGGTCGGGGCCGAGCTCGGTGAGCAGCTCGAGCTGGGCGTGGCGCGACGGCGCGGCGCGCTTGTCGGTGAGGTTGACGATCTCGCCCTGGACGGGACCATCGATGGCGCTGTGCGGCGCGTCGACGAAGCTCGCAAGCTGCTGCGAATGCCAATGGTAGCGCCGGGCCTGGCGGGCGTCGCCATTCATGCCCTGCTGCACCACGGTCCACTTGCCGTCGGCGGTGACGAAGAAGCCGTGCAGATAGAGGTCGAAGCCGTCCTGCACCGCGGCGCTGTCGACCTTGGCGACGAGCTTGCTGGTCCGCACCAGCTCCTCGCCGTCGAGGCCGAGCCGGTCGCCGAGCAGGCGCAACTCGTCGGGCGTCTTGCGCGAGTGCTCGCCGCGGCCGCCGCAGACGTAGATGCCGAGCTCGCCGGACAGCGGCTTCAGCCCGCGCTTCAGCGCGCCGATCACGCTCGTGGTAATGCCGGAGGAATGCCAGTCCATGCCCATGACGGCGCCGAACGACTGGAACCAGAACGGATGCGACATCCGCGCCAGGAATTCGTCGCGGCCGTAATGATGCACGATCGCCTGGGTGATGATGGCGCCGAGCGAGGCCATGCGCGCGCCGAGCCAAGCCGGGACGCGTCCGGAATGGAGCGGAAGATCGGCGCTGCCGGTGCGTCGGGCCATCGGAACCTTGCAGAGGAGGTGTGTCACGCCAATCTAACAGATGGCGCGCCGATGTGCGATCGCTCCGATGGGAGGCGGGCTGTGGCGCTATCCGGCCTGCCCGAGATGGCCGATCCAGTTCCTGAACAGCGTTTGCGCGGCGCTTTCGGCGGCGAGATCAGGCCGCAGCGTCAATCCGGGGAGCTCGGCCGCCAGCGTCGGCTCGCGCCTTTCCTTGGCCCGCCACTCGAACGCGTTGAGCACCGCCTCGGTCTCGGCGCTGAAATAGGATTTCGGCAGCCGCGGATAGTCGTCGCGCTGCCCGGCGAGAAACCGCGCGATGTCGCGCATGTATTCGCGCTGCAGGGAGAGCGCGTCATATTCGGGATGGCCCTGAAAGAACACGAACCGGCTCGGCATCGAGCGCGCGAAGATGTCGACGCCGACTTCGTCCGAGCGGGTCAGGATGTCGTAGCCGCGCTCCGCCAGCAGCGGCTCGTTGACGGCGTTGAGGCGGGAGTGCGGCACCTGAAGCGGCAAATGGATGCCGTGCGTGAGCCAGTCGTCCTGGACCTTCACGCAGTCGAAGATGCCGGAGCATTTGCTCGCAAGCCGCTGCCGCTCGATGTCGTCCAGGTGCAGCACGGCCGCGTGGGCCGCGAGACACGACCAGATGGTCGAGCGCGTGTTGGTTCTGGCCCAGTCGATCACGGAGGTGAGGTCCGACCAATAGGGCTCGTCGCGCAAGGCCGCGGCGACAGGCTCGGCGCCGGTCACGATCAGGCCGTCGATGCCGAGCCGATCGAGCGACCCGATGTCCGCGTAGGACTGGGCGACGTGGCTCCTGGCCGCTTGCGAGCGCAAGATGGAGGGCAGCGAGAAGCAGTGCAGGCGGATGCGGACGTGCTGCGGCGCGCATTGCTGCAGCAGGCGGGCGATCTGGAGATCGGTCGCCTTCAGGGCGCTGTCCGGCATGTTGTTGACGAGGCCGATCGAAAGCTCGATCGGGCGCCCTCCGCGGTCGTCGAACTCGGCGGGCGCGAGGGCAGGGCTCGCGATCCTGCGATGTCGGTCGAACAGCAGGGTCATCGGCTGATCGCTCTACTCCGCCGCATCCAGCTGACGCGTGCGAGGGCAGGCCTGGGCGAGTGCCTGGTCGAGATCCTCGATGATGTCGCTGACATGCTCGATGCCGATCGACAGCCGGATCGTCTCGGGGAGGACGCCCGCCTTGCGCTGGTCGTCCGGCGGCATCTGCCGATGCGTGGTCGATGCGGGATGGCAGGCCAGCGACTTCGCATCGCCGATATTGACCAGCCGCGTGACGAGCTTCAGGGCGTCATAGAACGCCTTGCCCGCTTCCATGCCGCCCTTGATCCCGAATGTGAACAGCGACGACGCCCGGCCGTCGAGATATCTCTGGACCAGGGGGTAATAGCGGCTGTCGGAGAAACCGGCGTAGTTGACCCACGCCACGCGCGGATCGTTGCGGAGGAATTCGGCGACCTTGCGCGCATTCTCGACGTGGCGCTCCATGCGCAGCGCGACCGTCTCGATGCCCTGCAGCAGCAGGAAGGCATTGAACGGCGACAGCACCGCGCCCATGGTCCGCTGATAGACGCTGCGCGCACGCTGGATGTAGGCGCTGCGGCCGAAATGATCGGTGTAGATCATCCCGTGATAGGACGCGTCGGGCTGGGTGAAGGCGGGAAAACGGTCGGCATGGTCCTTCCAGGGGAAGTTGCCGCTGTCGACCAGCATGCCGCCCAGCGTCGTGCCGTGACCGCCGAGAAACTTGGTCAGCGAATGCACCGCGATGTCGGCGCCGTAATCGAACGGCCGCAGCAGGATCGGTGTTGCGACGGTGTTGTCGACGATCAGCGGCACGCCGTTGCGATGCGCGACCTTCGCCAGCGCCTCGATGTCGCAGACATTGCCGGCGGGATTGCCGATCGTCTCGGCGAACACGGCCTTGGTGTTTTCGTCGATGAGACGTTCGATGGCATCGGGCGCATCGCTTTCGGCAAAGCGCCCAGTGATGCCCTGGCGCGGCAGGATGTGCCCGAGCAGCGTGTGCGTGGTGCCATAGAGCTGCGGCACCGAGACGATGTTGCCGCCGCTGTCGGCCAGATTGACGAATGCGAAGTGAAGCGCGGCCTGCCCGGTGCCGACGGCGAGCGCGCCGACGCCGCCCTCAAGCTCGGTGACGCGCTTCTCGAGCACCGCCGTGGTCGGATTGGAGATACGGCTGTAGCGGTAGCCCTCGGCTTCGAGATTGAACAACGCGGCGCCGTGATCGGCGCTGTCGAAGGCGTAGGCGGCGGTCTGATAGATCGGAACCGCCACGGCCTTGGTGGTCGCCTCCGGTTCATAGCCGGCGTGGATTGCAATCGTCTCATTGCGCATCGGCGATCTCCACTCCCGCATCCGTCCACAATGCAGGTTGCACGTATTCCGCGAGGGGTGTCGTTGTAGGAGCGCAGGCGTAAAGCGGGCAATAATTCGCGACAAGAACGACGAAATAACCCTAACGATGTGTGGCCGGTAAGCTTCGAATTAGCGTGCGGTTGGGACCGGGAGGAGGGACCGAATTTGCTGTCCGACCAGATCCAGTGCTGCTTTGGCCTGCGGCAGGATCGCACCGAGCGCGTGAAAATTGTGGACCATGCCGTTGTGACAGACATGCGCGACCGTGACACCAGCTTCCGCGAGCCGTGCCGCATAGGCATTGCCCTCGTCACGCATCGGGTCGAATTCCGCGGTGTGGATCACGGCGGGGGGAAGCCCAGCCAGCGTCTCACGGCACAACGGCGATATCAGTGGATTGGCGACATCGACCTCGCCAACCAGATAGTCGGCGAGGTCGGCCTGCCAGGTCGCCCTGTCGATCAGGTGGCCGGTCCCGAACAGCTCGCGCGACGGCCAGAAATTGGAGAAATCGAGCACCGGACAGATCAGGCACTGCAGCGCGATCCTAAGATCGGTGCTGCCGACGGCCTGCTGGCAAACGGCGGCGGCGAGCGTGGCGCCCGCGGAATCGCCGCCGATCACAATCCGACCGCCGTCGATGCCGAGCGCGGCCGCGCGATCGATGGCGAAGTGAACCGCCGCGATCGCATCCTCGATCGCTGCGGGGAACTTGTGCTCAGGCGCGAGGCGGTAGTCGATTGAGAGCAGCCGGCAGCCGGAGGCGACGGCAAGCGCGGCGGCGACCTTGTCGTGCGTGTCGATGCTGCCTGCCACGAGACCGCCGCCGTGAAAGTAGACGAAGCCGGGGAGGGGCGCCCCAGTATCATCCGGGCCTGCTGCAGGCGTATACAGGCGATAACGAAGCAGCCCGGAGGGCCCGGAGAAATTGGCGTCCCGCGTGATGACGGCACCGCAGTCGTTGCGCGCGAATTGCATCAGCTTGGCGAGCGACTGCCGCCGCTGCGCGGGGCCCGGACGCTCCTGGCTTTCCGGCACAGCGGCAGCCACCATCGAAAGCAGGCGCTGGGCGCGAGGGTCGAGCGGCATGACAGCTCCAATTAACCAAGGCATCGGGCATTGTGCCCATCAGCAGTGAATCGATCGTGAGCAGCAGGTCGCGACGGGGAAATCCTTAAAATGTTCACGCCAGAAGTGCAGACACGATCGATGCCGAACGGGAGCGCCGCCATGACCCACATCGTCAAGCCTGTCAGCTACTCGCAGACCTGGACCTTCTTCGACGGCGAATGGCGCGAGGGCAATGCGCCGATCATGGGCGTCCGGACCCACGCGACATGGCTCGCGTCGACCGTGTTCGACGGGGCACGCGCATTCGAAGGCGTGACGCCCGATCTCGATCGGCACTGCGCGCGGGTGAATCAGTCCGCGATCAATTTCCGGCTCAAACCCGTGGTGGACGTCGAGACCTGGATGGGGCTGGCGCGGGAGGGCGTCACGCGCTTCGCAGCAAGAGCCGAACTCTACATCCGCCCGATGTACTGGGCGCAGCACGGCGCCGGCGGTGGTGTCCTGTTCGATCCCGAGACCACCAATTGGTGCCTGTGCATCTATGAAGCGCCGATGCCGCAGCCGACGGGCAACGCCATCACGCTGTCGCCGTTCCGGCGGCCGACGGCCGAATGCGCGCCGGTCGATGCCAAGGCGGCCTGCCTCTATCCGAACAATTCGCGCGCGCTGATCGAGGCGGCCTCGCGCGGTTTCAACAACTGCCTGATGCTCGATCTGCTCGGCAACGTCGCCGAGTTCGGCAATGCCAACGTGTTCATGGTCAAGGACGGCGTGGTGTTCACGCCGGTGCCGAACGGCACGTTTCTCAACGGGATCACCCGCCAGCGCGTAGCCGAGCTGCTGCGAGCCGACGGCGTCAGCGTGGTCGAGACCACGCTGCGCTATGCGGACTTCCTGGCCGCCGACGAGATCTTCTCGTCGGGCAATTTCGCCAAGGTCGCACCGGTCATTCGCATCGACGACCGGGCCCTGCCGATCGGTCCGGTGTTCAGCCGTGCGCGCAGGCTGTATTGGGACTATGCGCATGAGGTCAGGGCAACCGCCTGAGCTAGGGGCCGTACAGCGGCAGCTCGGTGTCGCTGAGATTGCCGAGGCGCGGCGGCCGCGGTCCCTTGATGTACTTCCGGCCGCGCCGCTCGGTGTAGATGCCGACGAGACCGTCAATCGGCCCGTTAGCGTCGATGATGACAGAAACGGCGGCGCGACGCAGCAGCAGGCGGCCGACGGCACCGGCGCAGGAAACGTAGTCGGAGATGCTGCGGCAGTAGATCAGCTGCATCGCAGGCAATGCGAAGCGTCCCTGCCGGATGCGGACCTTCTGCAGCACCAGCGGGACGGGGCCCGCCGTCGATCGCACCACCACGCTGAGGCAGCCATAGCGCGCGTGGCGCATCAGCAATTCGGCCTCATCCGACGGAACGCCATCCACGGTGCGGGCGTCTGCCCTGACCTTCTCAACCGGCGAACTGAGGCCAGCCAGCGACAGCGCGGGCATCGAAAAGAACAGGCCGCTGCAATAGGCGCGAAATCCTTGCGCCTCAATGATCGGCCAGGTCTGCCTTGCGGCGCTGATATTGACGTAAGTGACCTCCGGCCGACGCTGCGCGATTCTCGTCAGCATCGTCGCGTAGTTGCGAAAGGCAGGCTCGACATACCAGCTCGACAGATTGCACCAGATCTGCGGCTCCGCAGGCGTGCCGCGATCGCTGTAGATGACGAGCAGGACGCCGACCGCATTGCCGCCCTGCTCGAGCAGATAGCCGTAGCGTGGATAGCCCTCGGGCGTCGGGCGCGCGGCCTGCCGCTGCAGGCCGCTCGACCAATAGCCGCGGGGGCGCCGTGGGAAGCCGCGCGCCAAGAGATCGGCGACCGCGTCCAGATCGGAGGCTCCGATCTCGCGGCACCGGATCGGTGGCTGGAGCGCGCTCATGAGATGTTCTGCCGATCCCTCACCGGCGGCTTGGTGGCGTCAGCCGACGGAGCTTGCCTGGCGCTCGAACTGCAGCGCTTCCCGCACGCGCGACGGCCAGCGCGTCGGATCGATGCCGTGGGTGTGGAACAGCGCGACTGCGAGGCGGTCCATGCCGAAGGCCACGCAACCGGTGTGCGCCGGCGCACCGTCGGCATCGTCGATGCCCCAGGTGGAGCCGAAATGCTCGCGATGATAGTTGAAGCTCATGCAGGCGGTCGGCTGCTCCTCCGAGCGCAACGGCACCAGCAGCTCGAATTTTAGCGCCTGCTGCTTCTGGCTGACCGCCTTCATCTGGCCGACGCGGCCGAAGAACGGGTCGCTGGCGTGATCGACGCGGAACGACAGGCCGAGATCGCGCGCAATCGCCTGTGCCTTTACCATCCAGCGGTCGCGGAATGCCGAGACGTCGGCGGGCGTGCCGATACAGACATATTCGCGCATCCGGAACGACTGCAGGCGGTCGAGATGACGCGACGGCTCGCGGCGGAAGCAATCGGCCGCGACGTCGAAGCGCAGGCCGCCGACCGGCAGCGCGCCGCGGCTCGCCGCGATCGGATAGACCGGATAGCAGGCCGCGGGCGACAGCACGAGGTCGGCTGGTGACAATGAGGTGGTCCAGTCGCCGCCCTTGTCGAACCGTGCCACGGCTTCATGGATGTCCCGCTCGGTGCCGTGCAGGCCGCAGACGCAGCCGAGCAGGTTGGGGAAACTCTTGAGATAGCCCGACTTTTCGAGCTGGGCGCGGCTCATGACCGGCGGAAAGCGCATGACCTCCGTGCCGGGCTCGCGATGCCGCGTGATGAGCGTCGCGAGCCGCTCCACCACGCCTTCATACAGCGCGGTCCGCGCATAGACGCCATCCGCGCCCATGCGATGGAACAGCGCGCCGGTCAGATGATCGAGCGCGTCGGCCGGCTGGGGTGCAATCTCGGGCGACTGCGGGAGAACGGGAATCGTCATTGTGCAAATCCTGGGTGGAGGCAATGGCTGCAATCGGCGCGATCATTCATGGAGCGAAGTCGGTACCGTGCTCATCAAGTTGGCCGTGGCAATGTTTGCGAGAATACGGTCGTTGTTGATCATGATCGGCGCCGACAGAACGTCGCGCAGGTGGCGGCCGATCGAGAACTCGCCGTCGTTGCGATAGCCCGAGAGACCGCAGGCGCGCATGGCATGCATCACGGTCTCGACGGCAAGTTCAGAGGCCTGAACCTTCAACAGCGTGATGGAGGATTGGAAGTCGAGCGAGCCCAGCGCCCGCTCGTCATACTCATGGGCGACGAAGGCATCCATGTTGGTGACGATCATTGCGCGCAGCCGGGCCAGCGCCATCTTCGCCGCGGTGTAGTGCGCAGCCGCCGGCGGCATCTGTCCGCCGGCGCCGCGTGCGGCCTTGCGCAGGAAGCGCTGAGCGCGCTCCACGGCAGCCGCAGCGATGCCGGCCCAGGCCGACGACCAGCACAGATGTGCGAACGGCGTCATCGTCTGGCCGTGGATACGCTCATAGGGCTCGGTGAACATTCGGTCGGAGGGACAGCTCACCTCGAGCGCGAATCCTGTTGAGCAGGTGCCGCGCATGCCCAGCGTTTCCCAGCCAAGGGTGCGCGAGATCGTGTAGTCGTCCCTGGTCAGCGCCAGCAGCACCTGATCGGAGGCGGCGGCGCCGTCGGCGCGCCGGGCAATCGTGACGAGGCCATCGGCTTCCGCGCCATAGGAGATGACCGTGGCGTCGCGCCTCAGCGAGATGCGGCCATTCTCGTGGCCGACGGCCGCAGCGCTTGCGCGGATGTTGCCGCCGTTCTGTCCCTCGGTGGTGGACGAGGCCATCAGCAGCTGCTCGGATGCGATACGGCGCATCAGGGATTCCATGTAGGCGCTGCCGCGGCCGTGACGCACCAGGCAGGCGACCTTGGTCTGGTGCATGGCGAAGATCATGGCGCTGGAGGCGCAGGCGCGGCCGAGCGCATAGCAGGCATCGGCAATGTCGTGAATCGAGGCACCGAAGCCACCGAACTCGACCGGAATCTGCATCCCGAGCAGCTTGTGCTCGCGCGACGCATCGATTGCGGCCTTCGGGAAGCGGCCGTCACGGTCGACCTCGTCGGCTTCCGCGGCGGCCTGCGCGGCAACAGCGGCGGTCCGCTGCAGGAACAAGTCGCTGCGATCGAGCAGGAGGCTCTCGCCATCGTCGGGGATCGGGTTTCGAAGCGCGGTTCCCTGGAGAGTCATGACCGATCGATACTCCGGATTGTGTCTCGTTGAGAGATCGGCACGTGCGTCCTCGCAAGATCAGGACAGATGCACTGCGCCTTCTTTGGGCTGCACGCAGGGTATGGATTTGATTCAAATACGTCGACGAAATTCAGGGTAAACGCCGCGCCATCGACGGGTGGGGGTTAATTCCTGGTTGTTTTGGTCCGAGAATTCTGGACCAAGCCGTTAGCGTTAAGACGAGTTCAGACTTGGAACGGGATGCGGCGTAACTCTTTCGACGCCGAATTGCATTATCTCCCTGCGCGAGCGTCGATCAGATCCGACGTGCCCGAACAAGCCGCGAGTGAAGAGGTCCCCATGCCGAGTTTCGATGTCGATGTCAGTCACAGGATCGTGGCGCTCGTGCGCGATATCCTCGCGCAGAACGCCACGGCCGCCGACGTGACGGCGGATGCAAAGCTCGTCGACATCGGGCTGACGTCCATGGACATGGTCAACCTGATGCTGGCGCTTGAGGCGGAGTTCGATTTCACCATTCCGCAGGAGCTGATCACGCCGGAGAACTTCCAGTCTGTCGCCACGCTGGAGCGTCTGGTGAGCGGTCAGCTGGCGGCAGCCAAGGCTGCCTGATCCAGTTGCCACGCCCCACGGATCACCGCGTCGCTGTTTTCAATTCGTCGCAAAGCTGGCATTCTCGTCTCCGTTGGAGATGGGGACGTCATGACGAAGGCTGTGCTTGGCATTATCGGCGGCTCGGGCATCTATGATCTGCCGGGACTGGAAGATGCTCGCGAAGAGGTGATCGCGAGTCCCTGGGGTGAGCCGTCGGCGCCGGTACGCCGGGGAACGATCGCGGGCCTGCCGATCGTGTTCCTGCCGCGCCATGACAAGGGACACCGACTGTCCCCCTCCGACATCAATTACCGCTCCAACATCGACGTGTTGAAGCGCGCTGGTGTCACCGACCTGGTGTCGCTGTCGGCCTGCGGCTCGTTCAAGGAAGAGCTCCCGCCGGGCACCTTCGTGCTGGTCGATCAGTTCGTCGATCGCACCTACAAGCGCGAGAGCTCGTTTTTCGGCAAGGGGTGCGTCGCCCACGTGTCGATGGCGCATCCGGTTTCGCCGCGGTTGCGCATTCATCTGGCGGGGGCGGCCGAGGCGGAAGGCATCGCGATCGCGCGCGGCGGCACCTATGTCTGCATGGAGGGGCCGCAATTCTCGACCTATGCCGAGAGCATGACCTACAAGGCGTCAGGCTATTCGGTGATCGGCATGACCAACATGCCGGAGGCGAAGCTCGCCCGCGAGGCCGAGATCTGCTACGCGACGGTCGCAATGGTGACCGACTTCGACTGCTGGCATCCGGATCATGACGCCGTTACCGTGCAGGACATCATTCGGGTGCTCACCACCAACGCCGACAAGGCCAAATCACTGGTCGCGCGGCTCGCCCGCGAGTTTCCGCGCGAGCACGAACCGTGCCCGATCGGCTCCGACCGTGCGCTCGACACAGCCTTGATCACTGCGCCGGAGGCGCGCGATCCCGAGCTTCTGAAGAAGCTCGATGCGGTCGCAGGCCGTATCTTGCACGGCTGAGGGGGATCGAACATGAAGGTGGACGGCCGGCACTATCGCAGCATCTGGCTCGACTCCGACGGCTGGTCGGTCTGCGCGATCGATCAACGCCGATTGCCGCACGAGTTCGTGGTGGCGAAGATCACGACATGCGAGGAGGCGGCTGACGCGATCCGCGGCATGCTGGTCCGCGGTGCGCCGCTGATCGGCGCTACCGCCGCGTTCGGCATGGCGCTGGCGATGCGCGACGACCGCTCCGATCCCGGCATCGACCGCGCCTACGAGATGCTGATCGCGACGCGGCCGACGGCGATCAACCTGAAATGGGCGCTCGACACGATGAGCACCATGCTGCGCCGGCTGGCGCCGTCGGAGCGTCGCGATGCGGCCTATTCCCGCGCCGTCGACATTGCCGGCGAGGACGTCACGATCAACCAGGGCATCGCCGCGCACGGTTTCGCGCTGATCGAGGCGGCCGCGGCGCGCAAGAAGCCGGGCGAAGTCGTGAACGTGCTGACCCACTGCAATGCCGGCTGGCTTGCGACCGTTGATTGGGGCACGGCGACCGCGCCGATCTATCTCGCGCACGATCGCGACATTCCGATCCATGTCTGGGTCGACGAGACCCGGCCGCGCAATCAGGGCGCCTCGCTGACTGCCTGGGAACTCGGGCATCACGGTGTGGCGCATACCGTCATCCCGGACAACACCGGCGGCCATCTCATGCAGCATGGGATGGTCGATCTCGCCATCGTCGGCACCGACCGCGTCGCCGCCAATGGCGACGTCTGCAACAAGATCGGCACCTATCTGAAGGCGCTGGCCGCGCATGACAATGGTGTGCCGTTCTATGTCGCGCTGCCGTCGCCCACGATCGACTTTGCCGTTGCCGAGGGACGGCAGATCCCGATCGAGCAGCGCAGCGCCCAGGAAGTGACCGAGATGACCGGCCGCACCGCCGACGGCCGCATCGAGACGGTGCGCATCGTGCCGCCGGGATCGCCAGTCGCGAACTACGGCTTCGACGTCACCCCGGCCCGGCTGGTGAGCGGGCTGATCACCGAACGTGGCGTGCTGCGGGCCGACGGCGCAGCACTGGCGGCGGCTTTTCCGGAGCGGGCCAAACAGACGAACTATTGAGATCCTCGTCATTGCGAGCGCAGCGACGTGTCCGCCGAAGCCCAAAGGGCGAAGGCGGAAGCAACCCAGAATCCCGCGAAGCCTCCGGCTCGCTTCGGCGCAGGAGCGCCTCGCAATGACGATCAGCGCAGGCGCAGTCCCGTCGCGGCTTCCAGCTCCGTAATCGCCTGCGATGCGCTGACGACCTTGATCGTGGTCATGCCCATCTCGCGCGCCGGCTTCAGGTTGATGCCGAGATCGTCGAGGTAGACGCAGTCCGTGGGGCTGACTCCGAGCGTCTCGGTCATCATCTGGTAGATCCGGGGATCGGGCTTGCGCAGCCCGATCTTGGCCGATTCGATCACGTGATCGAACAGCACCATCACTTCCGCGACGTACAACGAGCGGCCGCCCTGGCTGCCGGTTGCGTTCGCCGGGAGATTGTTGGTGATGCAGCCGGTCTTGCATTCCGCCTTGATGCGTCGGAGCGCCTCGACCATGTCGGGCCGGAGATCGCCGGCGAGCAGCGGCAGCACCTCGCGCCCGCTGACCGCTGCGCCATCGAGTGCCAGCGACTCCTCGGCGAACAACATATCAAACGTCTCGAGGTCGATTTCGGCGCGCTCGAATTTCGCCCAGGCGTTCTCGAGATGATTGGCAGCATTGGTGTTGCGGATGATGTCGACGGGATAGCCGCGCTCCTTCTCGAACCGCGCGAAGGCCTCGAACGGCGATGTCGTCATCACGCCACCGAAATCAAAGATCACCGCCTCGACCATGTCAGTCCCGTCCTCCCTCGATCCCCGGATGATCGCTAGCACGGGACGCCGCACTTGGCGACCTCGGCGGCAGCCGCTATTGCTGCCGCGATGAAGCCGTCTCACGCAATCATTGCAGCCGCCGTCCTGCTGGCGCCATCGCCAATCCTTGCCATCGTCGGCAATGCGCCAGCGCTGAATGATGGCATCGGCCGCTCCGTGGTCACGATCGTCGGCTCGCGCGGCAATTTTTGCAGCGGCGCGCTGATTGCTCCGAAGCTGGTGCTGACCGCCGGACATTGCGTGCAGCCGGGGCTCGATTACCGCATCGTGGAATACGATCGTGACCGCAAGCCGGTTCTCAAGACGGTCCGACGGGTGGCGGTGCATCCGAGCTTCAGCGTGCAGGCCATCGTGGCGCATCGCGCCACCGCCGATGTCGCGCTGCTGGAATTGGAGGCGCCCGCGGAGGCGCGCGTGCCGGTGGCGCTCGGCGTGCCGCAGCCGCCGCTTGCCGCCGGCAACGCGTTCACGGTCGCAGGGATCGGCGTCGCGATTCCCGGCGACGGCAAGAGCGGCGGCGTGGTGCGTGGGGCCGTGTTGGTTGCGGCGGGCAAACCGGGCACGCTGCAGATCCGGCTCGTCGATCCGGCGACGCAAGGCGTGCGGCCCGGATTGGGCGGCTGCACCGGCGACTCCGGCGGGCCTGCTTTCGAGACGCAGCCGCAAGGTCAGGTGCTGATCGGCGTCATCTCATGGTCGACCGGACCGAATCTCGGCGACGGCTGCGGCGGCATGACCGGCGTCACGCCGCTCACGCTGTATCGCGATTGGGTCGCACAGACCGCGCGGCAATGGGGCATGCCGCTCAGCGGAAATTGAGATCGTTCAGGGCTGGGTTGCGGCTCGCGGTCGCGGGTTGACCATCGTCGTGATCGGGTTCAGCCTGTCGCGCGAGGAAACAACATCAAGACCAAAGCCCAGGGACTCCCATGAACGTCATCGCGCCCATCCGGGAGGCCGCGTCCTCTCACGCGACCGAACATTTCGACGTGCTGATCGTCGGCGCCGGCATCTCCGGTGTCGGCAGCGCCTATCAGTTGACCAAGCAGATGCCCGACAAGCGCTTCGTGATCCTGGAGAGCCAGGACAGCTTTGGCGGCACTTGGCGGACGCACCGCTATCCCGGCATCCGCTCCGACAGCGACCTGCATACGTTCGGCTACAGCTTCAAGCCATGGGTCGGGCCGCCGATCGCGACCGCGGAAGAGATCCTCAACTACATGGGCGACGTGATCGAGGAGAACGACCTCGGCCGCCACATTCGCTATGGCCACCTCATCCTGTCCGCGAGTTGGTCGAGCGCGACCAGTCTCTGGACGGTTCAAGCGGTGAAGGGCAGGGATCACGAGCCCGTCACCTATACAACGAATTTCCTCTGGATGTGCCAGGGCTACTACCGCCACTCCAAGGGCTACACGCCGGAGTGGCCGGACATGGCGAAGTTCAAGGGCCGCATCGTCCATCCGCAGCTGTGGCCCGAGGATCTCGATCTCACGGGCAAGCAGGTCGTGGTCATCGGCTCCGGTGCGACGGCCGCGACCATCCTGCCGTCGATCGCCGGCCAATGCGCGCATGTGACGATGCTGCAGCGGTCGCCGACCTACTTCCGCGTCGGCCGCAATGCGATCGAGCTGGCCGAGGAGCTGCGGAGACTGCGGGTGAAGGAGGAATGGATCCATGAGATCGTCAGGCGCAAGATCCTGTTCGAGCAGGATTGGTTCACCAAGCGCTGCCTGACCGAGTCCGAGCAGGTCAAGAAGGAGCTGATCGGGCAGATCAGCGCCATCCTCGGACCCGACTATACGGCCAAGCACTTCACGCCGAGCTACCGCCCGTGGCGGCAGCGCATCGCTTTCGTGCCCGATGCCGACCTGTTCGAGGGCATCAAGAGCGGCAAGGCCTCGGTCGTGACCGACGAGATCGAGCGGTTCTCGGAAGACGGCATCAAGCTGAAGTCCGGCGACGAGCTCAAGGCCGACATCATCATCACCGCGACCGGCTTCGATCTCTGCGTGCTCGGCGACATCGCGTTTACGATCGACGGCAAGCCGCTCGACTTCGCCGACACCGTGACCTATCGCGGCATGATGTTCACCGGCGTGCCGAACCTGGCCTGGGTGTTCGGTTATTTCCGCGCCAGTTGGACGTTGCGCACGGACCTCGTCGCGGATTTCGTGTGCCGCCTGCTCGCGCACATGAAGGAAAAAGGTGTGAGCAAGGTCGTGCCGGCGCTGCGCCCGGAGGATCACAACATGCCGTTGCTGCCATGGATCGATCCGGAGAATTTCAACCCCGGCTACATGATGCGCAACATGCATCTGTTGCCGAAGCGTGGCGACAAGCCGGAGTGGCAGCACAGCCAGGACTACTGGAGCGAGAAGGATCAGATTCCTGCGATCGATCTGGATGATCCGGCGTTCGTGTATGGGTGAGCTTTGAACGGCCGGTGTGCCGCTCCAAAGACGGCGTCGTCCCCGCGAAAGCGGGGATCCATAGCCACCGGCAGGTGTGCTGGGCACAACGTCAACTTTCGTCCTGCCTCAAGCGACATCACGCGGTATAGGTCCCGGGTCGGCGCCCGCCGGCGCTTCGCCGCCGCAGGGCTTGCCCGGGACGACAGTGATGGTTGGGGCACGCTGGTCGGCCCGCCTCATCCCTCCCGCCGCGCCACACCGGTCGCGACAGCCGCGGCGGCGGTGCGGTTCTCGACGCCGAGCTTGGCGTAGATCTGCTCGAGGTGCTTGTCGACCGTGCGCGGACTCAGTCCCAGGATCTGCGCGATGTCGCGGTTGGTCTTGCCCTTGGAGAGCCAGGACAGCACCTCGCCCTCGCGCGTGGTGAGACCAAACGCGCTGGAGAACTGCTTGGGCAGCTCACCGGAGGACTCCTTGGCGAGCCGCAGCAGGAACTCGTTGGGCCCGGCTCCGCCCATGTAGTAGAGGCGCAGTTCGGGATGATCCGGGATCGAAGCGGCGGCCTTCGCACCGCCTTTGCCGCTCTGTGCCTGATCCAGCCAGAGCCGCAGCGCTTCGGGCAGCACGAGCTCCTCCGCGGCGCCAAAACTGTCCGACAACAGCTTTTGGGCCTGCGGCGTCGCCCACATCAGCCGGCCGTCGCGGTTGACGGCGAGCAGGAAGCGGCCGGAGACGTCGAGCGCGGCGCGCGCGCTCTGCGTCATCCGGGCGTTGGCGAGATGCACGCGGATACGCGCCAGCATCTCGGAGACGGCGATCGGCTTGGTGACGTAGTCGACTCCGCCGGCCTCCAGTCCCTGCACGATGTGCTCGGTGTCGGCGAGCCCGGTCATGAAGATCACAGGGACGTTGGAGAGGCCTGTCTCGCGCTTGAGCTTGCGGCAGGTCTCGAAGCCGTCCATGCCGGGCATGACCGCATCGAGCAGGATGATGTCCGGCGTGATCTGGTCGATTATGCGCATGGCCGCGGCGCCATCGAGCGCAACCATGACGGTCATGCCGGCCCCATCCAGCGCGTCGGTGAGCAGCCGAAGCGTCTCCGGCGAGTCGTCGACGACAAGCGCGACGTCGCGCTTCTTGCTGTCAATGCTCATAGGCGTGCAAGGTCTTCAGAGTTGCCATGTACTGATCGAGATCGAAGCGGTCGATGAGCGTGCGCATCTGGGCGACGAAGTCGGCATGCTCGGGATGCGCGTTGCGGATATCGTCGAGCTTGAGCTGAATGGCCCTGATGTAGCCGATCTGGCCGAGGCTCATCAGCTCTTCGACATATTTGAGCGGCGGCCGGGATCCGGTGTCCGGCCGCCAGCGTGGCGGGGCCACGGGCGTGTCGGTCTGGTAGCTCCATTCGAGCTTCAGCAACTGACGTATTGCCTCCAGCAGCCTTGGGATGTCGATCGGCTTCATCAGGTAGCTGTCGTGAAATGGTTGCGCCAACGGCCGGCCGTGCGCTTCGAGCGCGCTCGCAGATGTCATCAGGATCCGGGCCTGATGATGACCGCTGTTGCGCAAGGTCTCGGCCACTGTCCAGCCGTCCATGCCGGGCATCGAGATGTCCAGAATGAACAGATCCGGCTGGCAGTGTTGTGCGAGCGCGAGGCAGGCGGGACCGTCGGGCGCGCTCAGCAGGATGAAGCCGAGCGGCGTCAGCACCTCGCGCAGGAGGTCGCGATGCACAGGATCATCGTCAGTGATCAGGATCGTCCTGCGCGGCCCGAGATAGCCGGCCACCGGCGCCTTCACCGGCGCATGCCGCGTCGGGTTTGTCACCTCGGACAGCAGGATCTTGACCTTGAACGTGCTGCCGGCGCCGACTTTGCTCACGACCTTGATGTCGCCGCCCATGACGCCGGCGAGCAGACGGCTGATCGTCAGGCCGAGCCCCGTACCTGTCTGCGGCTGCGCAACCCCGAGCGCGCCGCGCTCGAAGGGCGCGAAGATGCGTTCCAGATCGTCGGGCTGGATGCCCGGGCCGGTGTCGATCACCTCGAACTCGGCCACCGGGCTCCGATAATGCACGACGAACTGGACGCTGCCTTCCCCGGTGAATTTGATGGCATTCGACAGCAGGTTGATCAGGATCTGGCGCAGCCGCTTCTCGTCGGCATAGACGACCAGCGGCAGGACCGCCGGCCGCTTGAACACGAAGTCGACGCCCTTCGCCGCGGCCTGCAATCGGAACATGCCCACGAGCTGATCCAGGAATTCGCTGAGACGGACCTCGTCGCGCGACAGATACAGCCGCCCGGCTTCGATCTTGGAAATGTCGAGAATGCCGTCGATCAGGCCGGACAGATGATCGGCGCTGCGGCGGACGACGCGAACCTGGTCCCGCGGCTTCGGTGCGAGGCTCGTGTCCTGCTCGAGCAGTTGCGCATAGCCGGAGATCGCGTTCAGCGGCGAGCGCAGCTCATGGCTGAGGCCGACCACATAGCGGCTCTTGGCGAGATTGGCTGATTCCGCAACTTCCTTGGCGCGCTGCAACTCTGCATCGGTGCGCTTGTGCGCCTCGATCTCCTGAATCAACAGCTGGGTCTGCCGCCGCGTCTCGTCTTCGGCCGCACGGCGGCTCTGCTGGGCCAGTACGAACAGCCACGTCACGACACCGATGATGATGGAGAGGGCGAAGAACACCTTCCACAGCACATCGGAGATGATGCCCTTGAAGCCCGGCAGCGCCGCCGACGTCTCCAGATAGATCATGCCGAGCGTCAGCGCGACGAGCCCGGCCGATGTCAGAAATACACCGACATAATGGCCGAGCTGCGAGTTGAACTTGGCCAGCAACGACTCTGGCAGCATGCCGCTGAGCGCCGCTGCGACCTGAGCCTGGGCCCGCGCGTGCGGCTTGCACAGGTCGTGGCAGCGGGCATCGAGCGAGCAGCACAGCGAGCAGATCGGACCGGCATAGGCCGGGCAGGAGGCGGTATCCTCCGGTTCGAAGTGATGCTCACAGATGCAGCATTGGATCTGCTCGATGTTCTGCCAGCTCCGCTTCGGCTTGCGTGCCAGATAGTATTTGCCGTCGGTCAGATAGGCGATCGCAGGCGCGGTGACGAGCGCGACGCCGAGCGCGACGAAGGTCGACAGCGCCTTTCCGGTCGGCCCGAACAGGCCATAGAAGGCGCTGATCGAGACGATCGTCGCGATCGTCATCGCGCCGACCCCGACCGGGTTGATGTCGTAGAGATGGGCGCGCTTGAACTCCATCTGCGGCGGGCGCAGGCCCAGCGGCTTGTTGATCACGAGGTCGGCGACGAGAGCGCCGACCCAGGAGATCGCGATGTTGGAGTACAGCGCCAGCGTCTGCTCCAGCGCCTTGTAGACGCCGATCTCCATCAGCAGCAGCGCGACGACGACGTTGAACACGAGCCAGACCACGCGGCCGGGGTGGCTGTGCGTCAGGCGCGAGAAGAAGTTCGACCAGGCGATCGAGCCGGCATAGGCGTTCGTGACGTTGATCTTGATCTGGGAGACGATCACGAAGGTGCCGGTCAACGCAAGCGCCAAATCCGGCCGGGCCAACACGTAGCGGAACGCCTCCAGATACATGTGCGCCGGTTCGGCGGCGTGGTCGGCGGAGACTCCGTGGCTCAGCGCGAAGAAGGCGAGGAACGAGCCTGCCAGCAGCTTCAGTGCCCCGAGCACGATCCAGCCGGGGCCAGCCGACAACAGCGCGATCCACCACGACCGTTTGGACGTGCGGCGGTCACGCGGCAGGAAACGCAGGAAGTCGACCTGCTCGCCGATTTGGGCGACCAGCGAGAACACGACCGCCGCGGCGGTCCCGAACAGCGCCAGATCGAGATGGCCCATGGGATCGCCGTGCTCGCCGGGAAACTGCTGCCATTCGACGAAGGAGTGCGGGCTGGCATAGGCGATCGCGGCAAAGGGGAGGATGTGCAGCACGACCCACAGGGGCTGTGTCCACAGCTGGAAGCGGCTGATCAGCGTGATGCCGTAGGTGACGAGCGGGATGATGACGACGGCGCTGATGAGATAGCCGATCGGCCGGGGAATGCCGAAGCACATCTCCAGCGCCGAAGCCAGGATGACCGCCTCGATGGCGAAGAAGATGAAGGTGAACGACGCGTAGATCAGCGAGGTGATGGTCGAGCCGATATAGCCGAAGCCGGCGCCGCGGGTCAGCAGATCGATGTCGATGCCGCATTTGGCCGCATGATAGGCGATCGGCAGGCCACAGCAGAAGATGATCACACTGGCGACCAGGATCGCGGCGGTCGCGTTGGTGACGCCGTAGTTCAAGGTGATGGTGCCGCCGATCGCCTCAAGTGCGAGGAACGAGATCGCGCCCAACGCCGTGTTGGCGACGCGGGCGGCGGACCAGCGCCGCGCGCTCTTGGCCGTAAAGCGGAGTGCATAGTCCTCCAACGTCTGGTTGGCGACCCACTGGTTGTATTGGCGCCTGACGCGGTCGATCCGCTGCCGCCCTGCCACTCTCGAACTCCTCACGCGAAGCGGTTCGCCCGCACGCCTTGTCCTGCCGCTCGCAGGACCTACGCAGAGCCTACGTCGCGCTTTTGCGGTGCAGTATACGCAATCTTGCGTATCCGTGCGTTGCACAAAGCGCGCCATCCTTCGTCCGACCCAACGCGTGTCCTCGAACCAATGAATGGGGTGCTCATGTCAGACGAAACCAAAAAGGGCCTGAAGTCGCCACTTCGGCGCCAATTGCTGATGGGAATGGCCGCGATCCCGGCGCTCGCCATGATGCCGCGGCCGTCCTTCGGCGCCGGCCCTGCAACCTCTGCAGTCAACACCACCGGCCTTGCAGTCACGGATAGCGAAGTCACCGTCGGCATTCTGCATTCGGTAACGGGCACGATGGCGATCTCGGAGACCGGCTCGGTGCAGGCCGAGAAGCTCGCCATCGAGCAGATCAATGCCGCCGGCGGCGTGCTCGGCCGCAAAATCAAGTATATCCAGGAGGACGGCGCTTCCGACTGGCCGACCTTCGCCGAGAAGGCCAAGAAGCTGCTGGTCAACGACAAATGCGCCGCCGTCATGGGCTGCTGGACCTCGGCCTCGCGCAAGGCGGTGCTGCCGGTGTTCGAGCAGTACAACGGCATGCTCTACTATCCGACCTTCTACGAAGGCCTCGAGCAGTCGAAGAACGTCATCTACACCGGTCAAGAGGCGACCCAGCAGATCATCGCCGGCCTCGACTGGGTCAACAAGACCAAGGGCGCGAAGACCTTCTACCTGCTCGGCTCCGACTACATCTGGCCGCGCACCTCGAACAAGATCGCGCGCAAGCACATCGAGGGCCATCTGCAGGGCGCCAAGGTCGTCGGTGAGGAATACTTCCCGCTCGGCCACACCCAGTTCAACTCGGTCATCAACAAGATCAAGCTGACCAAGCCGGACGTGATCTACGCGATCATCGTCGGCGGCTCCAATGTCGCGTTCTACAAGCAGCTCAAGGCGGCCGGCATCGACATGTCGAAGCAGACGCTGCTCACCATCTCTGTGACCGAGGACGAAATCGACGGCATCGGCGGCGAGAACATCGCGGGCGCCTACGCCTGCATGAAGTACTTCCAGTCGCTCGACAATCCGAACAACAAGGCCTTCGTCGCCGATTTCAAGAAGATGTGGGGCGAGAAGACCGTCATTGGCGATGTGACGCAAGCCGCTTATCTCGGTCCGTGGCTGTGGAAGCTGACGGTGGAAAAGGCCGGCAGCTTCGACATCGACAAGGTCGCCGCCGCCTCGCCTGGCATCGAGTTCAAGGGCGCGCCGGAAGGCTATGTTCGGATCCACGAGAACCACCATCTCTGGTCCAAGACCCGCGTCGGTCGCGCCAAGGCGGACGGTCAGTACGAGCTGATCTACGAAACCGCCGACCTGGTCGAGCCAGATCCGTTCCCGAAGGGCTACCAGTAAGCTGATCTGTCGCGTCTCATAGCAACAGGCGAATGAGATCGCTGACGCTGCTGCGCGGGAAGTGCGCTCCCTCCCCCCTTGTGGGGGAGGGGTGGGGAGGGGGTACCCCACCCACAGCTCGTCGTGGAGGCCCCCCTCCCTAGCCCTCCTCCACAAGGGGGAGGGAACGATCTTGGCTGCGGACACGCTGTGCCGGCGCCGATCCATTTTGCAGCAGGGCATCACGAGAGGACGGATCATGTTCGGTGACTATTCCATCGGCGACCTCGGGGCCATCTTCGCGATGCAGGGCTTCGCGGGCCTCATCCTGTTTTCGGTCTACGTGCTGATGGCGCTGGGGCTCGCCATCATCTTCGGCCAGATGGGCGTCATCAACATGGCGCATGGCGAGTTCATGATCCTCGGCGCTTACGTCACCTGGATGACGTCGAACGCCTTCCAGCATTTCCTCCCCTCGCTGTTTCCCGGCTACTTCTTCGTCGCGATGATATTCGCCTTCATCGCCTCCGGATCGCTCGGCATGCTGGTCGAATGGGCGATGATACGCCGCCTCTACAAGCGGCCGCTCGATACGCTGCTCGCGACCTGGGGCCTCAGCCTGATCCTGCAGCAGGCCTATCGTTCGGTGTTCGGCGCGCGCGAGGTCGGCGTCGAGCTGCCCGAGTGGATGATGGGCTCCTGGCAGGCGACTGACGCCATCCAGATCCCGATCAACGGCATGTTCGTGATGTGCCTGACCATCCTGATCACGATCGTGGTGGCCTACGTCCTGTTCCTGTCGCGCTGGGGCAAGCAGGTGCGCGCCGTGGTGCAGAACCGCGTGATGGCCGGCGCCGTCGGCATCAACACCGAGAAGGTCGACCGCTACACCTTCGGCCTCGGCTGCGGCATCGCCGGCGTCGCGGGCTCGGCCTTCACCATGATCGGCTCGACGGGTCCGACGGCCGGACAGCTCTACATCGTCGACACCTTCCTGGTCGTCGTGTTCGGCGGCGCCGCCAGCCTGGTCGGCACCATCGCCTCCGCATTCACCATCTCCCAGGCGCAGTCGACCATGGAGTTCTTCATGTCCGGCTCGATGGCCAAGGTGCTCACGCTGCTTGCGATCGTCGCCATCCTGATGATGCGGCCGCAGGGCCTGTTCGCCCTCAAGGTCCGCAAGTGAGCCAGTTCCGACAGCCCAACAAGAAAGCACGGTCATGATCATCAACTCGCGCTTTTTCAACCGCTCAGAACTCATCGGCTTCGTCTCGCTGCTGCTCCTGCTCGTGGTCATCCTGCCGCTGGCGCTCGATGTGTTCCGCCTCAACCTGGTCGCCAAATATCTCACCTACGCCTTCGTCGCGATCGGCCTCGTGCTGTGCTGGGGCTATGGCGGCATTCTCAGCCTGGGGCAGGGCGTGTTCTTCGGCCTCGGCGGCTACTGCATGGCGATGTTCCTGAAGCTGGAGGCCTCCAGCGTCGCCAACACCAAGATCCAGTCGACGCCGGGCATTCCCGACTTCATGGACTGGAATCAGCTGACGCAGCTGCCGTTCTTCTGGAAGCCATTCCAGAGCTTCCCGTTCGCGCTGGCGGCGATCATCCTGGTGCCTGCGATCTTCGCCTTCATCATCGGTGCGGCGATGTTCAAGCGGCGCGTCGGCGGCGTCTACTTCGCGATCATCACCCAGGCGATCGCGGCCATCCTGACCATCCTGATCGTGGGACAGCAGGGTTATACCGGCGGCATCAACGGCATCACCGACCTGCGCACCCTGCACGGCTGGGACATCCGCACCGATCACGCCAAGCTCATCCTCTACTTCGTCGAAGTGTTCCTGCTGTTCGTCGCCATCCTGGTGGCGCAGTTCATCCGCCTGACCAAGCTCGGCCGCATTCTGGTGGCGATGCGTGAGCAGGAGGACCGGGTCCGCTTCTCCGGCTACAGCGTCGCCAACTTCAAGATCTTTGCCTTCTGCGCTGCCGCGGTCTTCGCCGCGGTCGGCGGTGCCCTGTTCACCTTGGAAGTCGGCTTCATGTCGCCGTCCTTCGTCGGCATCGTGCCCTCGATCGAAATGGTGATCTACACCGCGGTCGGCGGCCGGCTGTCGATCTTCGGCGCGGTCTACGGCACGATCCTGGTCAACTTCGCCAAGACCAGCCTGTCGGAGACCTTCCCGCAGCTCTGGCTGTTCGGCCTCGGCGCTCTCTTCATTGCCGTCGTGCTCGCCTTCCCGAACGGCCTCGCCGGCATCTGGGGCGACCATGTGCAGCCGCGCATCGACCGCTTGCTGGCCTCCCGCACCAAGAAATCCGGCAATGGCGGCCTGGTCGCCAACGGCGCCCCTGCAGAGTGAGGAGACAGCGATGCTCATCGGTCATCAGCCCAAGGACTTCCTGCTCGCGGTCGAAGCGCTCACGGTCTCCTTCGACGGCTTCAAGGCGGTCAACGATCTCTCCTTCTATGTCGAAGAGAACGAGATCCGCGTCATCATCGGCCCGAACGGCGCCGGCAAGACCACGGTGCTCGACCTGATCTGCGGCAAGACCAAAGCGACCTCCGGCTCGATCCAGTTCCGCGGCAAGGAGCTGACGAAGCTGCGGGAGAACGAGATCGTCAAGGCGGGTGTCGGCCGCAAATTCCAGACGCCGTCGGTGTTCGAGGATCTCAGCGTGTTCGAGAATCTCGAGATCTCGTTCCCGCGCGGCCGCACCGTGTTCGGCTCGCTGACCTTCCAGCGCGACGCCGTGGTGAAGGATCGCGTCGAGGAGGTCGCGGAGATGATCTTCCTGAAGGATCGTCTCAAGACCTCGGCGGCCGAGCTCAGCCACGGCCAGAAGCAGTGGTTGGAGATCGGCATGCTGCTGATCCAGAACCCGGACCTCCTGATGCTCGACGAGCCGGTGGCCGGCATGAGCGTCAGCGAGCGCGCCAAGACCGCCGAACTGCTCAACCGCATCATCAAGGACCGGTCGGTGCTGGTCATCGAGCACGACATGAAGTTCGTCGAGGACATCGCGCACAAGGTCACCGTGCTGCACCAGGGGCAGATCCTGTCCGAGGGCACGATGGAGCGGGTCAAGAACGATCCCAAGGTCGTCGAAGTCTATCTGGGGCACTGATCCGATGTTCGGGAAATCACTCCATCCACGCCCCCGCTGCGCCCCCCTCCCCCTTGCGGGGAGGGGTCGGGGGTGGGGGTCCACAACGGCAGTCTCGCCCGGAGCCACCCCCACCCCCAACCCCTCCCCGCAAGGGGGAGGGGAGAACAGACAGCTCGTCGAACTCACTAACAGGGAGCAGGCGTGATGCTCGCAATCTCCGATCTCCATGTCGCCTACGGCCAGAGCGAGGTGCTGCATGGCCTGAACGTCAGGGTCGCGCCCAACGAGATCGTGGCGATCATGGGCCGCAACGGCATGGGCAAGACCACGCTGATGAAGTCGCTGATGGGCATCCTGCCCGCCAAGAGCGGCTCCATCGACATGAACGGCACCGAGCTGTCCGGCCTGAAGAGCTATGAGCGCGTCGCCAAGGGCCTCGCCTACGTCCCGCAGGGCCGCATGATCTTCTCGACCATGACGGTGAAGGAGAACATCGAGACCGGCCTCGTCGTCTCCGGCGACTCCGAGGTGCCCGGCGACATCTACGAGCTGTTCCCGGTGCTGCTGGAGATGAAGGGCCGCCGCGGCGGCAACCTCTCCGGCGGCCAGCAGCAGCAGCTCGCGATCGCGCGCGCGCTCGCCACTAAGCCGAAGGTGCTGCTGCTCGACGAGCCGACCGAAGGCATCCAGCCGTCGATCATCAAGGACATGGCGCGCACCCTGAAGCGCATCCGCGACGAGAAGGGGCTGTCGATCGTCGTCTCCGAGCAGGTGCTGAGCTTCGCGCTGGATATCGCCGACCGCGTGCTGGTGATCGAGAACGGCGAGATCGTCCGCGACGATCCGCGCGCCTCCGTCGATGCCGCGCAGGTCTCGAAATATCTGTCCGTCTAACCACTCCGTCCAAGCAAGGAAAAAGGGGAGCTTCTGATGCCAGACACACTGATCAAGGTCGATCTGACCAAGTCGGCCTATGAGAACGACAAGGTCCACAACCGCTGGCACCCTGACATTCCGATGGTGGAGTGGGTCAATCCGGGTGACGACTTCATCATCGAGACCTATGACTGGACCGGCGGCTTCATCAAGAACAACGACTCCGCCGATGACGTGCGCGACATCGACCTGTCGATCGTGCACTTCCTGTCGGGGCCGATCGGCGTCAAGGGCGCCGAGCCGGGCGACCTGCTGGTCGTCGACCTGCTCGACGTCGGTCCGTTGAAGGAGAGCCTGTGGGGCTTCAACGGCTTCTTCTCCAAGCAGAACGGTGGCGGCTTCCTGACCGATCACTTCCCGCTGGCGCAGAAGTCGATCTGGGACATCAAGGGTCTCTACACCTCGTCGCGTCACGTGCCCGGCGTGAACTTCGCCGGCCTGATCCATCCCGGCCTGATCGGCTGTCTGCCCGATCCGAAGCTGCTCGCGACCTGGAACGAGCGCGAGACCGCGCTGATCGCGACCAACCCGACCCGCGTGCCCGGCCTCGCCAATCCTCCGTTCGCGCCGACCGCGCACGCCGGCCAGGCCAAGGGCGACGTCAAGGCCAAGATCGGCGCCGAGGGCGCCCGCACCGTGCCGCCGCGCGAGCATGGCGGCAATTGCGACATCAAGGACCTGTCGCGCGGCTCGAAGATCTACTTCCCGGTCTACGTGCCGGGCGGCGGCCTCTCGATGGGCGACCTGCACTTCAGCCAGGGCGACGGCGAGATCACCTTCTGCGGCGCCATCGAGATGGCCGGCTGGCTGCACATCAAGGTCGACATCATCAAGGACGGCGTTGCAAAGTACGGTATCAAGAACCCGATCTTCAAGCCGTCGCCGATCACGCCGAACTACAAGGACTACCTGATCTTCGAAGGCATCTCGGTCGACGAGGCCGGCAAGCAGCACTATCTCGACGTCCACATCGCCTATCGCCAGGCCTGCCTCAATGCCATCGAGTATCTGAAGAAGTTCGGCTACTCCGGCGCCCAGGCCTATTCGATCCTCGGCACCGCGCCGGTGCAGGGCCACATCTCCGGCGTGGTCGACGTGCCCAATGCCTGCGCCACTCTGTGGCTGCCGACCGAGATCTTCGACTTCGACGTGATGCCATCGGCGGCGGGGCCGATCAAGCACATCACGGGCGACATCCAGATGCCGATCTCGCCGGACAAATAGCGGTCTCCCTGCGCGATGGAGGCGGGACGGCTGCGTATTTGGCCGCCCCGCATCCGCCGCGTGAGATGGAGATGATTGTTGCGCAGGAGACGAGACGATGCCGGTCTATGAATATCTCTGTGATACATGCGGACCATTCACCGACATGCGCCCGATGGCTGAATGTGATGAGCCGCAGGTCTGTCCGCAATGCCAGGACATGGCGCCGCGCGTGATCCTCACCGCACCCGCCTTCGCCTGCATGCCCGCGGAGCGGCGCACGGCGCAGGCCACCAACGAGCGCAGCCGCCACGCGCCGCAGACGGTGGCCGAGTACAAGGCCAAGCATGGGCCGGGCTGCGGCTGCTGCTCGCCGAAGAAGCCGCCGCGGCTGATGACCAAGTCCAGGAGCGGCGCCAAGGGCTTTCCGACGGCGCGGCCGTGGATGATCAGCCATTGAGCGCGAGGGGCGGCGCGCCCGCCCCTCAGCGTGACGCCGGCACGCGGCGCGGACCCGGACCCGCCGGCTGGCCGCCGAACTTGACGGTCATCGCATTGGCGCCGTCGCTGATGTCCACGAGCGTCTTGCGGCTCTCGTCGATGACCTTGGCTGATTTGCGCCTGAAGCTGTCGACGAGCTCGCGCATCGACTTGATCTGATCGAACAGCTGTCCGGGATTGCCGTCCGCGAAGCCGGGAATGGCGCCGTCGATCCTGGTCACGAGGGTGTCGAAGCCCTTGAACACATCCTCGGCCTTGTCGATCGCGGCGTCGATCGCTGCGGTCTTCTCCTGCAGCGAGGCGGTCTCGGATTCGAAGGTCTGCAGCGCCTCCTTGATGGCCGGTGCATTGCTGACGATGAATTTGTCGACGTTGTGCACCGTCTCGACCATCGTCTCCTGGTCCTTGAGGTCGGCCGTCAGCACCGGCACCCCGTCGCGATCGAGCGGCACCGGCGGCGCCGTCGGCGCGCCGCCGACCAGCGAGATCGCGGCGATGCCGGTGAGGCCCTGAAACTCGATGCCGGCCGTGGTGTCCTTGCGGATCGGCGCGGAATTGTCGAGCGTGATCATGGCAACGATCTTGCGCGGGCTTTCGAGATTGATCGAGAGGATCTGCCCGGCCTGCACGCCATCGAAATTCACCGGGCCGCCCTTGCGCAGGCCCGCGGCCGAGCCGCCGTCGAACACGACCCGCATGACGCTGCGCTGCTGGGCGATCCGCGCCTTCTGCTTGATCAGGACGCCGCTGATGCCGGCCGCGACGGCCGCGATCGTCAGGGTTCCGACGATGAGATTGATCGCGCGCATTCCGTGCCCACTGCTGCCTCTGCTCGATTTTAGCCGCTATGTCTCCCGGTTGGAAGCTCAGCGCGCGAGCCCAGGCCGGGACGGGGCGGCGAGGCCCGCGAGCAGCACCGCGAGAATCCCGGTCAGGAAGATACCGTCGAAGGTTCCGGCGCCGCCGATCGAGGCCACGGGCGCGCCGAGGCTGCCGATCTTGTCGAGGTTCATCAGGTCGGCGCCGACCAGCGTCCCCATCGAGCCGCCGATATAGGCCAGCGGCGCGGCATATTCGCGCGACAGCAGGAACGCCAGGATCGCGGTCACGACGACCGGCGCGAACACCGGCACGGCGATGCCGACGCCCTGCACCGGCGTCGCCATCGCGTGGATGATCAAAGCGATCACCAGCACCGCGATCGCGGCGCGCAGCCAGAGCTGGTAGCGCAACATGAGATAGGTCGACATGATCGTCGGGATCACGGCGCCGCCGACATTTACGGCGAGGAGGGTGCCAGGCCATTGATGCACCAGCGGCACGACATACTGCATGCCGAAGAAGTCGATGATCTCGCCGGAGCGCGCGACCTGCCCGGGCAGCATGGTGATCGGAATGTTGAAATAGCTGCCGATCAGCGATCCGAACAGCAGCAGCATCGCGATGCCCGAGCTGACGCCGAGCTTCATGTAGGCGTAGCGCAGGATGCCGAGCTGGATCAGGACGATCAGGACGCCGAACGCCAGCACCAGGATGGCGAAGAAGGCCGGCGTGATCGGCAGATATTGGACCTGGGAATGCATGTCGAAAGCGCTTGAGATGTGGACCTTGCCGTCCCCGTGGGATCATTCCGCGGGGACGGCAGGGTGACAAATGGGCATTCGTCGCCTGGTTCCCAAGAGCGGCCACGCTCCCGTTCATTTGCCCGCAGCGATCATCGTGGCGTGCAGCACATAACGCTCCGGCCCCTGTGTCAGGGCGTCGAATGGCCAGCAGGTCGACAGCACCAGCTCGGCGCGGTCAGTCGCCGGATCGATGCCCGAGGCATCGAAGCGGACGACACGGGCGGCATCGGCGCGGTAGCGGAAGGCTTTGCCGTCTCGCCTGACCACGTCGATTTCATCGCCGATCCGGACATCGCGCAGGAAGCGGAAATGCGTGTCGCGATGCGCGGAGTACACGGCGATGCCGGGCTCGCCGGGCTCGGCGGTCCCTTCCACATGGCCGGCGCCGAAGGCGAGCGCCTGGCCGCTGGAGCCGGCCAGCGCGATGGTGGAGACGCCGAGGCGCTTCACCTCGATCCGCGCCACCGGGACCGTGTCGGCCCAGGACCACGGCTTGACCGGCCGGCCCGTTGCGATCGTCTCGCTGAACGCGCGGTCGAGCAGCACCTGCGCGACGATCGCCTTGGCGTGGATGAGGGCGCCGTGGCCGAACAGGGCGAGGCCGGCCAGGGCGATCGCGAGTGGGATGAGGAAGCGGGGCATCGTCTCTCCATCCGTCATTGCGAGCGAAGCAATCCAGAGCCGTCGTGTCGCCCCTGGATTGCGTCGTCGCTTCGCTCCTCGCAATGACGCCGTTAGTTAGTTGGCAGCCCGCCGCCGAAGGGCGGCGAGCCAGATCAGTTCGAGCATCAGGATCCCCAGCCCGAGCAGCATGCTGAGCTCGGCATCGGTTGCCGTCTTCGGCAGCGTGATCGTGGCGGGCGCCGCCGGCACCACAGGTCGCTTCAGCGCGGCGAGCTGGATGTCGCCGTCGGCTTCGGCGCCGCGGTCCTTCTGCATCGCCGGCAGACGGTTGCGCTCGCCGAACACCTTCTCGAAATCCCAGCCGGCGGGCAGGTTGATCGGCAGCTCCGCCAACCTGAGCGGCTCGCCGTCCGGGCGCCGCGGCGTCTTGTCGACGGCGACGAGGCTGGTCAGGCGGGTCACCAGCTGGTGCTCCATCGCCAGCTTGAGAATGGCACCGTCGGCTTCTTCGGGTGTCATCTGCCGCATTGTCCTGGCCACTTCGGCATCGCCGATCTTGCGCCGCGCCCACAGCTTGGAGAGACCCTTGCCTTCGGCGGCGCCTGTCAGCGGCAAGGTGATCGTCCAGGGCTGGTCGCCGATGCGGCCCTTCAGCTGCAGTGATCCGACGAGGCGGTCGATCCTGGCGGCGAGCACCAGCGGCTCGTTGCGATAGACGTCCGGCAGCACGGCCGGCGTGAGGTCGGCCGACGCTTCCGAGAACGTGGCGCTCAGCCCGGTCACGACCGGATTCTCAAGCTTGGCGAACAGATCGCGCATGCGCTCTTCGACCTGCTCGACCGAGCCGATATGGGTGAAGGCGCCGCGGCCGAGCTCGGCGGCGCGCGTCATCAGATAGGTGTTCGGCGCCGAGCCGATGCCGACCATGAAGATGCGCGAGCGGCCGCGCATCGCCGTGATGGTCTCGAACAACTGCTGCTCGTTGCCGATGGCGCCGTCGGTGAGGAACACCACCTGGCGCACGCGCTCGGAGTCGCTGCCGTCGTCGGTCAGCGCTGCGCGCATCGCCGGCACCATCTCGGTGCCGCCGCGCGCCTCCAGCGCGCCGACGAAGCTGGTGGCGTTGCCGACATGCTCGGCATCGGCCGGCACCGAGGCGGGAAACAGTACCGTCATCGTGTCGTCGAAGCGGATCACGTTGAAGCGGTCATTGGGCTGCAGCCGTCCGAGCGCATAGAGCAGGCTGGCCTTGGCCTGGCGGATCGAGGTGCCGCCCATCGATCCGGAATTGTCGATCACGAAGATGACGTCGCGCGGCTGCGGACGCTGCGTGGTCGCCGCCACCGCGGGCGGGGTGACGAAGGCGAGCAGATAGTCGGCGTCGCCGACCTGCTCGTGAAACAGCCCGACCGACGGCATCGCCGCAGCGGCCGGCTTCCAGGTCAGCTCGAAGTCGCGGTCGGCCGGCATCACGCCCTCGGCCAGGGTAACGACTCGCGTCTTCGCATCGGGGCTGTCGATGGTCACCTGGTGATGGTGGCTCTTGACCTCGCCGAGCGCAAAGCCGGCCTGCAGCCGCACCGCGATCCTGGTTGGATTGACCGGGTCGTTCTTGGCCGGATCGAGCACCTCCGGGGAGATGCGGTTGCGGTCCGGTACCGGATCGTTCGCAGCGGCGCCCCAGCCGTTGCCGCCCGGGCGCAAATCGACGCTCTGCACGATCGGCGCCGGATTGTAGCGCGGCGCCACGACCAGCGGCACCCGCAGCGAGAATTCGCCGCCACTCTGTGCCACCGGCTGCTGATACTCGATCTGCACCAACACGGTCTCGCCGGGGCCGATATTGGCGAGCGAGTTGGTGAAGATGTTCGGCCGCTCCTGCTCGGTCAATGCCGCGGTCTTGCCCTCGCGCTTCGCCTGCTCATAGATCACCTTGGCCTGCTGGCGCGGCTTGATGTCGCCGACCACGATTCGATCGCCGACGATCATCTTCAGCGTGTCGACGGCGCTGTCCGGCGGCAGCGGATAGACATAGACCGCCTCCATCCATTGCGAGCTGGTGTTCCTGAACAGCTGCGTCACGCGCGCCCGCGCGGTCGGACCCGAGACGACCACGTCGACGTCGATCCCAAGCCGCGGTGCCTCGGTATAGCCGGCGTCGGACTTGAATAGCAGCGCGCCGGAACGGGCATCGCCTGGCTTGGTCAGCGGGGCCAGCGGCCCTTCGGCCGACCAGCCAGGGGTGATGCTGAGAAACAGCGCCGTGAAGCCGACCAGCAGCACGGCGGCGGCTTGCAGCAGCAGGAACAGCAGCATGGTCACGATCCACGATCGGACCGGATGGGCGCTGCTTCTGATATCGTGGTCGATCGTCTCGCTCATCATTGGCTCCGCAACGAACAATTTCGGCCTGCCGACACTGAGCGCAGCGCGTCGGCGCCGCGAGCGGAATGGTCGGTCTTGTTTGGCCGCGGCCCGCCCGCGTCTGTCCGGCGGCGGTCGAGAGCGCGGCTGATCTGTCCGGGTTTGTGCCGATTTGTCCGTCTGCTAGAAGAGGAGCGCATCACGCGGCAGGGGACAGGATGTCGAACCCGGACAACAGCGAGCTTTCCGACGAGCAGAGCCGGCAGGTCGCGGAGACCATCCGCGAGGAGATCGCGCGGCGGCGGATGTCGCGGCAAGCGCTGGCGGAGCAGGCCAAGCTGAGCCTGTCCACCTTGGAGAAGGCGCTCGGGGGCCGCCGCCCGTTCACGCTGGCGACCATCGTCCGGCTGGAGCAGGCGCTCGGCATGTCCCTGCGCAAGACGCCGAACGCGCCTCTCGCCGCGCCTGCCACCAGCGGCGGCATCGCGCCGGACAGTCTCGGCTCCTATTCGCGGCGGGCGGTGGAATGGATCGAGGGCACCTACGTCACGCTGCGACCGTCCTTTGGCGACAAGGACGCCATCTATGCGTACCGCACCGACATCGTCTGGGACGATGCGGCGTCGTCGCTGGTGTTTCGCGAGGGCGCGCGGCTCGATGCGGCGTTCACGCAATTCGGCGAGGTCGCCGTGCCCAACCAGTCCGGCTTCGTCTACCTCGTCACCAACCGCCACGGTCAGCACCGCCTGATCACCGTGTCGCGGCCGACCATCACCGGCGAGATGTACGGCATCATCACGACGCTGTTGGCGGGCCGCGGCTCGCTGCTGACGCCGATCGCCGCGCCCATTGCGCTGCTTCCGCTGCGCAATGTGGTGGAGCCGAGCTTCGGCAGACTTGGGACTGACGATCCGCACTATGCCTTCTATCGCGAGCATCTGCGCAAGACGGTCGAGGAGCCGTTCGCGCTGTTCGTGCAGGGCGTGGCGTGAGTTGTTGGGCACACACCTCGCCGCCGTCATTGCGATGAGCGAAGCGACGAAGCAATCCAGAGTCACGCACTCAGCCCTGGATTGCTTCGCTTCGCTCGCAATGACGGTGCCTGTGGGAGGCGACATCGCCTCAACAATCACCGCTGTCATCCCGGCGAACGCCGGGATCCACAACCACAGGGATTGGTTTGAGGCAGGATAGTCATTAGCATCTCGCCCCTCATGTCTGCTGCGGCGGATCGGCGCCGCGGCGTGCTGGCGCACGTCGCGGCTTGTCCGGGACGACGGCGGGGCAAGAACGCGGATTCACGGTTCAAACAGCTAGGCGGGTAGTGGACATGTCAGGGTAGTCTCGCGGCACATGATGCCCGAGGTCTGCGATCATCGTGTCCCTCGCGAGAACGCAGAGGGCGCAGGGAATGCCGGGTGAAGGCCTCACCCATGGCCCGCCTGCGAAAAGAATGCAGGCGGCAGGTACCACAGGCAAAGCCGATTCAACCGGCATTCCCTGCG
>NZ_JAUETE010000030.1:0-41235 GCF_032484535.1 Bradyrhizobium sp. SZCCHNS3016 | reverse complement strand
CCGATGGCTTTACACGCCCGCCGTTCGCTCATCCCGTGAACACCCATGAGATGTGCGACAGCTTTCCGCTTCGCAGCGGGCGTCACCACTTCTTTCCCAGGAGATCCTTCAGGGCTGCATTCGTGTCAGAAGCCCGAAGGCCCCGAGTTTGCCGGATGCCTGCCAGACCTTGATGATCTCGTCATCGGTCAGCGCGCGTCCCTTGGTGCGGCGCAAGACCCGCTGCGCCCGGGTTTCCTTGGGCTCGCGATAGCCAGCGAGCACGTTGTGGTCGACATAACCCTCGCCGACGCACCATTCGAGAAAGGTGTGGGTGTGCTTGCGCAGGTCCTTGGCCGCCCCACGCTTGCCGGTCTTGGCAATCTTGTCGACAGCCGCCATGATCTGCCGTCGCGTCAGGTCCCCTACGCTACTCTCGGCGTGTTCCTTGAGCCCGCGCCGCAGCGCCGACATTGCGGGCTTCCAGTTGACGACTTGGCGTCCGGTCAAGGAAGTCTGGTAGGGACCATCTTCAACGATGAGGGTGGCCAGCGTGGTGCGCTGCTTCTCGGCTGTCTGTTGCCGCCTCGCCTCGCGCTTGGCGTCGTTCGGATCTACGCCCTTGAAGACCTCGCCTGCGGCGATGGTGGCGGCCTTGCGCGCAGCCTTCTCATTATATTTCGGCCACGCGCCGAGGGTCTTGCGCTGGGTCCCCCTCACCCCCGGCTTGGTGAAAAGGTAGACCCAGGTGCGGCCGCCGGTGGCGCGCATGCGCAAGGCGAGCCCGGGCAACTTGTCATCGTGGCGATAATGCTGCGCCTACCCGGCGACAATGTGGCGTTGCGGATCACCGCATCGGTGAGTGTCAGCTGGTTGGTCGGCCCCGGCATGATCCCTGCGCTTCCTGTCGCCGTGTGCCCCGCAACCGCCCGGATCATCCAAGCGAAGGGAAAGTGGTCATTGACTTTCCTTTGCTTTTGCCGCCTCGGGGCACACCAGCGTGGAAGGACGGCCCCTGAAGAATAGAGGGGGCCAGACCCTCCCCGATTTGTGTGCCCCAAGGGAAGGTAACGCAGGGGCACAGCGGGGGCATACAAAATGTAGCTATGCCAGCTATGGCCGATTGTGGTCACGCATGGCGAAAGCCCATACAACACAGAGGCTTATCTACTTCTTACTATGGTTGGCTCAGGTTGGCTAGGGACCATGGATTGTGGTTCACACGGGAGAGGTCCAAGGTTCGATCCCTTGTGCGCCCACCATTGACCTCTGAATTTGCGCGTCCGTTCCGTGTTTACTACCGTCCATCTGGGGCCCATACCGCCATCGCATGATGACGATCGGGGCACCGCCAGCGGACGCTCGGCGAGCTTGACCTTGCATTGGCCGAGTTCACATTCCGGCGGGCCGAAGCGGCCGATGTCGACCGGTAGTCCGAGCTGCTTCCCTGGCGAGAATGTCGGCGTCCTCGTCGTGAGATCGCGCGATCTCCATGAGAATTCCGGCCGCGACGTCCCGCGGCAGGCAGATATGATCGACCACCCACAGCAGCGCCATGGCCGCTTCGCGCTGACAGGTCTGCGCCTTCCGCAACGGCGCGAGCTTCTGCAAAGCCTGCTCGCGACGCTCCGCCCGAGCGTCGGCGACTGCATCGCGCGCGAGCGTCTCGATCTCCTCGGAAGAGCGGACCGCGCTCAGGTTGTTCGACATTCCGTTCTTCCCCCATGAAGCCCGAAGCTATTCCATTTGGACCAGAGGCCGACGTCGCAGCAACGGCCGCGGCTACGCATCGAATGTGCATCGAGGCAATTGGATCGCCGCACCCGGCCATTTTGACCTCGCTCGTCCCCGCATGGGCGCCCTGCATCCAGCACATCAGTCACAGAATGCGCCTGCTACCTCCGCGCGGACGGCGCAAGGCGGCTTTTGCGGGGCGGAACTCTCACGTTTTCCTGATTCCTGCGTCAGAACGCCGCGCTCGAATTCGCCTATGGTCCGGCGCGTTTCCAACCCTCGGAGGTTTTCCGCATGCGTAAACTGATCATCGCCACCGCCGCCCTCGCGTTCGTCTCGTCGGCCGCTCTTGCCCAGTCCACCGAGAAGCCGATGACGACCACCGGCCAGTCGGCGAAGAGCGGCGACGCCATGGGCGGGGGCGACGACATGAAGATGAGCAAGACGAAGAAGAAGTCGGCGAAGAAGTCGTCCGGCGACGCCATGTCGAAGTAAGGCGTGGGAGCGCCTGTCCGCAGGCTCCACATGCGCGACGAGATCGGGCCGCTCCTCTCAGGGGCGGCCCTTGTTCATTCGCGTCGACCGGCGATCGCGCATCTCTTCTGCGAGATGTCTCAGCCGGCGGCGAGTCCCATCTGCTGCAATCGCCCCGCGAACCAGGCCGACAATACCGGATCGATCCGGGCGCCGACATAGACCTCCGGCGTGATCACGCTGCGGCGGTCGAGAATCACCAGCACGCCGATCCAATAGGCGAACCACAGATGCGGATCGGTCAGCGCCATCAGCTTGTGGCGGTCATGCGCCAGCGGCTGGTGGTTGCCGGCCTTGCGGACCTCGATCGCCAGCAGATTGTCGGGCACGGCACGCTTGTGCACGACGATGTCCGGGTAGACCGATTTTCCCAGCTCATCGTCGGTCGAGACGATGGTGCCACGCGGCAGCAGCATGGCGCGGTCGCCGAGCCGATTGTAATCGCAATCGACGTCCCACCCCAGGAAGTTGCGTTCGAGATGCACCGCCAGCCGATGCGTCAAGGCGCGCTCGCCGAGATCACGGTCGAGGATGAAGCGCTCGCGCGCATAGAACTCCTGCAGCGCAGAGATCAGCCGGTTCAATTCACTGTGCATGCCGCTCAGATACAGGAGAGAAGGACACCTCACCATCAACACGCGATCGGCGTGAGTCGCCAACCCCATAAATGAGGCGATGGGCCTTCCCTCAGCCGGCGGCCGTTTTGCGGCCGCCAGCGTTGCGGATTTACATCTGCACTTCGATCAGGCGCGGACCATATTCGGCGTTCGCCTCGGCCAGCGCGGCATTGAACTCGTCAGCCGAGGTGACGGCGCGGCCGGGGACGCCCATGCCCTTCGCCATGGCGACGAAGTCGAGCGTCGGACGGTCGATCTTGAGCATGTCCTGGGCGCGCTGGCCCGGCTCGCCGGCGCCGACGCCGTCGAACTCGCCGCGCAGGATCTGGTAGATCCTGTTGGCGAACACCACCGTGACGACGTTGAGGTTCTCGCGCGCCTGGGTCCACAGCGACTGGATCGTGTACATCGCGCTGCCGTCGCCCACGAGGCACATGACCTTGCGGTCCGGGCAGGCCACCGCGGCGCCGGTCGCGACCGGGGTCGAGAAGCCGATCGAGCCGCCCATGTTCTGCAGCCAGTCATGCGGCTTGGCGGCCGCCGTCGGCGGGAAGAAGCCGCGGCCCGTGGTGATGGATTCGTCGACCACGATCGCATTCTCGGGGATCGCATAGGCGATCGCCTGGGCGATGGTGGTGTGGTTGAGCGCCCCTAGCGGCTTGATCAGCTCGGCGAGTGGCTGCGGCTTCACATCGGCCGGCTTGGCGCCGAGATGGCCGGCGAGCGCCTCGAGGGCGGCGGCGGAGTTCTCGCCCCAGGCGGTCATGCGGTGCACCTCGGTGCCCTCGGCCTTCAGCATGCTCGGCTTGTTCGGATAGGCGAAGAAGGCGACGGGGTCGTTGGCCTCGACCAGCACGATGTGCTTGTAGTTCTTCAGGATCGGCAGCGCCTGCTCGATCACGTAAGGGATGCGGTCGATCGAGAACCGCCCGGCGCCGCGCGCCATGCGCGGGTGATAGGTCTGCCCCATCACGCGGCAGCCGGTCTTGCCGGCGATCTGCTGGGCGAAGGTCAGCGCCTGCTCGGTCAGCGCGCCCGCGGTCATCAGCACCAGGGTTTCTGGGCCGTGGGCGTGCAGGATCTTGGCCGCCTTCTCGACCGCGTCAGCCGAATAGCTCGGGCGCTGCGCCTCTCCCGGAACCTGGGCAATGCCGTCGGCCTCGTTCCAGGCGGTGTCGGCGGGCAGGATCAGGGTGGCGATCTGCGGCGGCGCGCTCTTGGCGGCGGCGATCGCGGCGGCGCCGTCGGCGGCCACGGCCTTGGCGCTCGGCGAGGTCCGCACCCAGTCGGACATTGGCCGCGCCAGGCCCTCGATGTCCGAGGTCAGCGGCGCATTGAAGCCGATGTGGTAGGTCGCGTGCTGGCCGACGATGTTGACGATGCCCGAGCGCGCCTTCTTGGCGTTGTGCAAATTGGCGAGGCCGTTGGCGAGGCCGGGGCCGAGATGGAGAAGCGTCGAGGCCGGCGTGCCCTTCATGCGGAAATAGCCGTCGGCGGCGCCGGTCACCACGCCCTCGAACAGGCCGAGCACGCAGCGCATGCCCTCGACCCGATCGAGCGCGGCGACGAAGTGCATTTCGGAGGTGCCCGGATTGGTAAAGCAGACGTCAACGCCCCCTGCGACCAGGGTCCGTACCAGGCTTTCCGCACCGTTCATCATCTTCTCCTGCTGATTCCGCGCGCTATTTGCAATGTTGGGCAGATCAATCATTGTTCGCCCGCGGCGTCAAAGGGGCTGGCCGCATTGCTGCCATCGCCGCGGTGCTCGTGCGCGGGCTTGGCTAACAGGATGTTGGTCCAGGACGCGCGCGATCTTCCGTGGGATTTGGGTCACGGACCGTCGCCACATACCGGCCTCACGCCGCCGTGGGTTGCGAAGTGCAACCGTTTATGGCCTGTCTGCGAACGGAACTTGATGTTTGCCAGGGGACGGAAATGAAGCGCTGTTTGGCTTTGGGAATTGCTGCGGTCGCGTCGGTGGCAAGCGCCGGGATGGCGCGGGCGGAAGTGTTCGACACCAGGGACCTCTTCGGCGGCGGGCCGAACTTCTATCAGAGCGGTGTCAGCCCGATTCCGCGCCAGACCGTGATGTTCCAGAGCCAGTACGCGCCAGGCACCGTCGTCGTGAACACCAGCGAGCGCCGGCTCTATCTGGTGCTGCCGGGCGGCCAGGCGCTGCGCTACGGCATCGGGGTCGGCCGCGACGGGTTCCGCTGGAGCGGCGTGCACCGCATCACCGCGAAGAAGGAATGGCCGGCCTGGACCCCGCCGTCGCAGATGCTGCGGCGCCGGCCCGACCTGCCGCGCCACATGGCCGGCGGCATCGAGAACCCGCTCGGCGCGCGCGCAATGTATCTCGGGTCCACGCTGTACCGGATCCACGGCTCGAACGAGCCCGAGACGATCGGCCAGGCGGTATCGTCGGGCTGCTTCCGCATGACCAATGACGACGTCGCCGACCTCTACGACCGCGTCTCGGTCGGCACGACCGTGATCGTCAAGAACTGAGAGCCGCACTCGACCACGACGATGAGGCAATGTCACAGCGCGCATCCTCGCCACGAGCAGCCGTGCTCCTGGCGCCCCCTGCGGAGCGCGGTGGCGGCCGCGCTGGCTGCGCTTGTGACCGTGATGGTCCCGCTGCCGGCGTCGACCACCGAAATTCCGGCGATCGCCGCCCGCCAGCGCATCGAGAAGAAGAGCTTCACCGACGCCGAGATCACCGACGGCTTCTTCAAGACCGCCTTCGGCGCCGAGTATCACCTGGCGGGCCGGGTTGACCGCATCCGGAAATACAGCGCGCCGGTGCGGGTGTTCGCCGATGGCCGCCGCGCCGACCGCAAGGCGCAGCTCGCCAAGGTCGTCAACGATATCGCCGCCCGCATCCGCAACCTCGACATTGCGATGACCGAGACCGACGGCGACGCCAATGTCCGCGTCAAGCTGGTGCGCGACCGCGACCTCTACCACACCATCAGCCAGGCCTATGGCAGCGAGCGCGCGCGCGAGATCAAGACCTCGCTGGATCCGCAATGCCTGTCCGGCTTCCGCAAGAACGAGGCGTTCGAGATCGAGCATTCCGACGTCATCCTCACCGTCGACAACGGCGATTTCGTCTTTCTCGACTGCGCCTATGAGGAGCTCCTGCAGTCGCTCGGGCCGATCAACGACACTTCGAGCGTGCCCTGGACCATGTTCAACGACAACGTCTCGATGGGCTATTTCGACGTCTACGACCAGTACATCCTCAACCTGCTGTACGATCCGCGCGTCAAGGCCGGCATGACGCTCGCCGAGGTCAAGGCCGTGCTGCCGGACGTGCTGACGGATGTCCGCGCCTGGGTGAAGAAGACGAACAATCTGGCGGAATAGGTGTCGGCGCTGCCATCTCACCAGCAGTGCCGTCGCTCAACCCGCGTCGAAGCAGACGCGCACCGCTCTCACCCCGTCATTGCGAGCGCAGCGAAGCAATCCAGAATCTTGCCGCCGAGGACATCTGGATTGCTTCGCTGCGCGCTGCGCTCGCAATGACGGATGAGAGAGGGTCGATCGTCCCGACCAGCCGTGCGTGAGGCGCCGGATCGCCGGCGGCTACTTGCAAATTCCCTTCAGCGCCCGCCACTCCTCCGGGCTCAGCAGCGGCGGGCCGCTCGGCGGCCGGTCCTCGGCGCGCATGCGGGCGAGACGGTCCTCGCTGAGCGGATGGCTGGCCCACAGCGACGGGCGCTTGCCGTCCTCCTTGCCGGTGATGCGAAACAGCAATTCGCCCATCGGGCGCGTCGGCCGTCCGAGCTTGTGCATCACGTCGATCGCGAAACCGTCCGCCGCCGCCTCCGCCTCGCGCGAATAGGACGCATTGATCATGGCCCGCGAGGCGAAGATCGCCGCGCCCGCGCCGGTGACGTCGCCGAACAGCAGGCCGATCAGGAATGAGCTGCCGCCATTGTGGATCAGCTGCCGCAGGTTGTCGCGGTGCTTGAGGTGGCCGAGCTCATGCGCCAGCACGCCGGCGACCTCGTCGGGGTCATTGGCCTTGTCGAGCAGCCCCCTGAACAGGAAGAATTGCCCGCCCGGCAGCGCGAAGGCGTTGGGGATCGGCGTGTCCAGCACCTGCGACGCGATGCTGTCGTCGAGGCCGGCGGGGCGGCGCAGCGCCGTGACCAGCTTGGCGAACGCGGCCTGCCCGGCCGCCTCGCTGCAAAGCTTGTCGCCGAACACGGTCTGGATCTGCACCACGGCGGCCTCGCCGAGATGCCGCTCCATGGTCGGCGGCACCAAGGGCGTCAGCCGATCGGATGCGAACGGAATCACCACCAGCACGACGGCGACGATCGAGGCGACGGCGGCCAGCGACCAGCCGACGATGCGCGCGATGGCGCCGCGGGTCATCCTGTTCTGGTCGATATGGCTGCAGCGCGCGATCAGCTCGGCCGACAACGCCGCGTCGCGGATCTCCAGCCGTGCCAGCGGCGACGCCGACAGGCAGCTCACGCGCAGCGTGCCGCTCGGGCCGTCGACGCGGCGGATGTCGGCATAGGGCCAGGAGACGAAATTGTCGGCGCTGCGCATCACGAGCTGATTGGCGAAGCCGATCGTGACCGTCTGCCGCCGGTTGGACAGGCCGTCGAAATAGACCGCAGGGCCGCCGAGCGGAGCGGCCGGCTCGACCGGCGTGGCGGCGGCCGGCGCAGCAGCGGCCACCTGCCCGGGATCAGAATCCGGCGACGTCGAGTCCATCGGCAAATCCTTCGCCGAGCGCGCTGGCCAGATCGCCCTTGGCGGCGACATTGGCCATGGCCTCGATGCCATGCACTTGAACCGACTGCAGCACGGTCGCCCACATGTCGCGCACCAGATAGAGCCGCATCACGACGTTGAGCGCCAGGATCCAGGCGATGTAGCCCAATCCGACCAGCACCAGCATCGGCACGTTGTCGGACAGCGCCTGCGCCTGAGGCAGGCCGTCACTCCCCGGCCCCAGCAATCTGAGCATCAGCGCGGCGACACCGCCGAAATAGGCGCTGGAGGCGATCGACAGCAGAAACCACCAGCCGATCACCTTCCAATACAGACCATAGAACGCATTGCCGGGCAGGTCCGATTCCAGACGCACGCCGCCGAAGCGAATGCCCGACAGCCACCAGCGCCACTCGATCGCTTTGAACTGCGCATAGACGAACGGAAACAACGGAAACAGCAGCAGCGCAAACGGCGCGATGACCCACAGATACCAGGCGCGCTTGAAGAACTCCCAGCCGCGTCCCTCGAAGTCGCCGCTGAGATCACCATAGTGCGAATGTCGCATCTTGTAGCGCTCGAGCGCGGCGGCGCGCCACGGCCAGGCCAGCCCCAGCGTGACCACCGTCAACAAGGTCCACAGCATGGCGCGCCCGGCATAGGCCCAGCCCGAACCCGTCATCCAGAACCGGATGCCGCGCCAGACCGTGCGCGTCAGCCGGTAGCGGCGCGCGCGGAAGATGGCGAACTGGCCGAAGGCGTAGAAGGCGATCACCAGCGGCACGCTGGCGAAGCCCTGGTAGCGCTCGGCCTCGACGCCGATGAGGAAATAGGCGAGATAGATCGGGACCAGGATCGCCATCGCGAACAGGAATCCGATCAGGAGCTCCTTGCCGCGCCCGGTATATTCTGCGGCATCACCGTCGACAGCCGTGTTGACCCAGAGATGCCGGCGGATGTCGGTCGCGAGCCAGAACCGGTAGAAGCCCAGCGTGATCAGTTCGATGGCCGCCCCGCGGCTGACCAGCCGGAAGAACTCGCCACGCGCACCTGAGAAGGTGGCGGTGAGAGGCGGAAGCGGCGGCGGCTGCTCCGGAACGTAGCTCATCTGGTTCACGGCTCAAGCCTCCGACACACGCAAAAGATCTACAATATACCTCGATTGTTCGTCGCCGGGACGACTCCGAGGTTCGACGTATTTTCTACGCAAGTCGGCCGGAAAAAAACACCGGCCTCGACGAGGATGACTAAAATATCTGCATCCGGCCGGTTGGCGAACGCATGTCCCGCATACGCCAACCGCTTGGTCGGCGCCTCAAGACGTCTTGTCGAACAATTCCCGCCCGATCAGCATGCGCCGAATCTCGCTGGTGCCGGCGCCGATCTCGTAGAGCTTGGCGTCGCGCAGCAGCCGGCCGGTCGCATAGTCGTTGATGTAGCCGTTGCCGCCGAGCAGCTGGATCGCATCGAGCGCACATTGCGTCGCCTTTTCGGCGGCGAACAGAATCGCGCCCGCCGCGTCCTCGCGCGTGGTCTCGCCGCGATCGCAGGCCTTGGCCACCGCATAGACATAGGCGCGCGCGGCGTTCATCGTCGTGTACATGTCCGCGACCTTGCCCTGCACGAGCTGGAAGGTGCCGATCGGCTGGCCGAACTGCTTGCGCTCATGCACGTAAGGCAGCACAGCGTCCATGCAGGCCTGCATGATGCCGAGCGGACCTGCGGCGAGCACCGCGCGCTCGTAGTCGAGGCCACTCATCAGCACGTTGACGCCGCGGCCGACCTGCCCCAGCACGTTCTCCTCCGGCACCTCACAATCCTCGAACACCAGCTCGCAGGTGTCCGAGCCGCGCATGCCGAGCTTGTCGAGCTTCTGCGCGGTCGAGAAACCCTTCATGCCCTTCTCGATGATGAAGGCGGTGATGCCGCGCGGGCCGCCCTGCGGATCGGTCTTGGCGTAGACCACCAGCGTTTCCGCGATCGGACCGTTGGTGATCCACATCTTGTTGCCGTTGAGGACGAAGCGGTCACCCTTTTTGTCGGCGCGCGTCTTCATCGACACCACGTCGGAGCCGGCCTGCGGCTCGGACATCGCGAGCGACCCGACATGCTCGCCCGAGATCAGCTTGGGCAGATATTTGCGCTTCTGCGCCTCGTTGCCGTTGCGGCGGATCTGGTTGACGCAGAGGTTGGAGTGGGCGCCGTAGGACAGGCCGACCGAGGCCGAGGCGCGCGAGATCTCCTCCATGGCGATGCAGTGCTCGAGATAGCCGAGACCCGCCCCGCCATATTCCTCCTCGACCGTGATGCCGTGCAGGCCGAGTTCGCCGATGCGGGGCCAGAGGTCGCGCGGAAACTGGTTGGAGCGGTCGATCTCGGCGGCGCGCGGCGCGATCTGCTCCTGCGAAAAGCTCGCCACCGTCTCGCGGATTGCGTCCGCAGTCTCGCCGAGATCGAAATTGAACATGCGCTGCGCGTTGGCGATCATGGGGCGGCCTCCTGCTAGTCTTCTGCTTTGCAACAATCGCTCAAAGCCATATTCCGTGACGTGGCGCTTGTCACGCCCGACGTCCGGACAAATACCAGCGTTGCGACGCAAGACCGGCCCGGCGGCCGCACTCCGCGCTTGCCCCGCGCTCCCGGGCAGGATGTAATCGCGCCCGACATCGCCGGACAGCCAGAATCCGACCATTAGGGAGACGTCCATGCACGGGACCACCACGACGGCCGAGGCACAGCGACACGCCGCAGCAGGCGAGCGCGTCAACGACGCGGCCGCCAGTCGCGCCGCATCGTTGCCGCTCGCCGAATTCGACCCCGGTCATCCGGAGTTGTTCCGCACCGACACGCACTGGCCCTATTTCGACCGGCTGCGTCGCGAGGATCCGGTGCACTACTGCAAGGAGTCGATGTTCGGCCCCTACTGGTCGATCACCCGATACGACGACATCATGGAGATCGAGACAAACCACGCGGTGTTCTCCTCGGCGTCCGCGCTCGGCGGCATCACCATTCGCGACGTCGATCCTGACCTGCGCCGCGAGAGCTTCATCGCGATGGATCCGCCGCGCCATGCCGCGCAGCGCAAGACCGTGGCACCGATGTTTACGCCGACACATCTCGACGAGCTCGCGATCAACATCCGCAAGCGCTCCGCCGAATGCCTGGACAATCTGCCTGTTGGCGAGGTGTTCGACTGGGTCGATCGCGTCTCGATCGAGCTGACGACGCAGATGCTGGCGGTGCTGTTCGACTTCCCCTGGGAGGACCGCCGCAAGCTGACGCGCTGGTCGGATATCGCGACCACCATCCCGGGTCCGGACGGGCTGGTCGCGACCGAGGACGAAAGGCAGGCCGAGCTGATGGACTGCGCCCGCTATTTCGCGCGGCTCTGGCAGGAGCGCGTCAACCAGCCGCCGAAGAGCGACCTGCTGTCGATGATGGCCCACAGCGAGGCGACGCGGAACATGGACCCGAAGAACTTCCTCGGCAATCTCGTGCTCCTGATCGTCGGCGGCAACGACACCACGCGCAACACCATGTCCGGCAGCATCTATGCGCTCAGCCAGAACCCGGATCAGTACCGCAAGCTCAAGGATAACCCCGCGCTGATCGACAGCTTCGTCCCCGAGGTCATCCGCTGGCAGACCCCGCTCGCCCACATGCGCCGCACCGCGCTCTCCGACACCGAGTTCCGCGGCAAGCAGATCAAGAAAGGCGACAAGGTCGTGATGTGGTATGTCTCGGGCAACCGCGACGAGGCCGCCATCGAACGCCCCTACGACTTCATCATCGACCGTGCCAGGCCGCGCCAGCATCTGTCGTTCGGCTTCGGCATCCACCGCTGCGTCGGCTTGCGATTGGCCGAATTGCAACTCAAGATCATCTGGGAGGAAATCCTGAAGCGATTCGATCATATCGACGTGATGGAGGAGCCAAAGCGGGTCTATTCGAGCTTCGTGAAGGGATATGAGACATTGCCGGTGCGGATTGCGGCTTAAGTTGTATTGAAGACGAATCGGGTCCGACACGAACGGTCCCGTAGGGTGGGCAAAGGCGGTCGCGCATCGCGCGAACGCTGTGCCCACCATCTTTCGATTGGCGCGAAACGCGGTGGGCACGCTTCGCTTTGCCCACCCTACGCGTCCTGCTCGCGACGACAGGCGAGCAGACTTATGACTTATCTCGATTGTCGAGCGACTGTTTAGCAAAGGACGCCCCCCATGACCGCCCAGGCCGCGCTTCGCTCCGATAAGGCCGATCTGCTGCGCGACGCGCGCCTCGAGGCCTATTCCACCCCGATCGAGGACTTCCATCCTGGCGCACCACGGCTGTTCCAGAACGACACGATCTGGCCGTGGTTCGAGCGGCTGCGCAAGGAGGCGCCGGTGCACTACTGCACCAAGGCGCCAATCGAGCCCTATTGGTCGGTGACGCGCTATCACGACATCATGCATGTCGACACCAACCACGCGATCTTCTCCTCGGACGTCAGCAATGGCGGGATCATGATCCGAGACGTGCCGCCCGGATACGAATGGCCGAGCTTCATCGCGATGGATGAGCCTGTTCATGGCGAGCAGCGCAAGACGGTGTCGCCGATGTTCACGCCCGACCATCTCGACCAGATGGCGGTGCTGATCCGCGAGCGCTCGGCCAAGGTGTTGGATTCGCTGCCGCGCAACGAGACCTTCAACTGGGTCGAGAAGGTCTCGATCGAGCTGACCACGCAGATGCTGGCGACCCTGTTCGATTTCCCGTTCGAGGAACGCCGCAAGCTGACGCGCTGGTCCGACGTCTCGACCGCGCTGCCCAAAAGCGGCATCGTCTCGTCGGAGGAGGAGCGCCGCCGCGAGCTCGGCGAATGCGCCGAGACCTTCGGCCGGATGTGGAAGGCGCGCCAGGCCGAGCCTGGCCGCGACCTGATCTCGATGATGGCGCATAGCGAGGCGACGCGGCACATGACGCCGGACAATCTGATGGGCAACCTGATCCTGCTCATCGTCGGCGGCAACGACACCACGCGCAACACCATGACGGCATCGGTGCTGGCGCTGAACGAGAACCCGGCCGAGTATCAGAAGCTGCGCGACAATCCGGCGCTGATCGAGACCATGGTGCCTGAGGTGATCCGCTGGCAGACGCCGCTCGCCCACATGCGCCGCACCGCGCTGGTCGATACCGAGCTCGGCGGGAAGATGATCAAGAAGGGCGACCGCGTCGTGATGTGGTACGTCTCGGGCAACCGCGACGGGGAGGTGATCGAGAATCCGGACGCCTTCATCATCGACCGCAAGCGGCCGCGCATTCATCTCTCATTCGGCTTCGGCATCCACCGCTGCGTCGGCATGCGGCTCGCCGAGTTGCAGCTGCGCATCGTCTGGCAGGAGATCCTCAAGCGCTTCGACCGCATCGAGGTCGTGGGCGAGCCGAAGCGGGTCTACTCCAGCTTCGTCCGCGGCTATGAATCGCTGCCGGTGCGGATCCCGGGGTGAGTTCCTGTTACTCCCGCCACTCCACATGACCATCGCGTGGTCGGCCGCATGGGGCCTCATGGTTCGAGACGCGCCGCGAGCGGCGCTCCTCACCATGAGGGTGGGGAGCCCGCCCATACAGGCACGCGCCTACCCTCATGGTGAGGAGCCGCGCAGCGGCGGCTCGAACCATGAGGCCTCCCCAGCCGAACCACGAGGCCCTCGGCGGCCTATGAGAATCCGGCATGCGGGGTGAACGAGATTCAATGGGCTCCGACGGTCGTTTCTGGCTAAATCATCCGCTGCACCATCGGTGCTCATGAACCTCAGGACGCCATAACCTCAGGACGCCATGGCCGCTTCCGACACGCCCACCACCGACTGGCCGCTCGCCATCTACGAGGCGCTGAAGGCGGCTGACGTCCGGCAGCTCTGCTACGTCCCCGATGCCGGCCATTCCCGCCTGATCGGCCTCGCCCATGACGATCCCGCGATCGCCACCACGGTCCTCACCACCGAGGAGGAAGGTATCGCGCTCTCCGCCGGCGCCTGGCTCGGCGGCCAGCGCGCAGTGCTCCTGATGCAGTCGAGCGGCGTCGGCAATTGCGTCAACATGCTGTCGCTGCTGGCGAGCTGCCGCTTCCCGTTTCTCAGCTTCGTGACCATGCGCGGCGAATGGGCCGAGTTCAATCCGTGGCAGGTGCCGATGGGCAAAGCGACGCAGGCGGCCTTCGAGATCATGGGCGTCACGGTGTTCCGGCTCGAGCGTCCCGAGGACGCCGGCGAGATGGCGGCCGCTGCAGCGAGGCTCGCGTTCGACAGCGATCAGCCGATCGCGGTGCTGATCTCCCAGCGCATGATCGGCGCCAAGAAGTGGACGGAGGCGAAGTGATGGGAGCACCGCTCAACCGCCGCACCGCCGTCAAGGCGCTGCTCCATGATCGCGGCGATCTGCTGGTCATCAGCGGCCTCGGCTCGTCGTCCTACGACGTCTTCGCCGCGGGCGATCACGACGCGAACTTCTATCTCTGGGGCGCGATGGGCGGCGCGGCCATGATCGGCCTGGGTCTCGCACTGGCGCAGCCATCGCGCCCGGTCGTCGTCATCACCGGCGACGGCGAACAACTGATGGGGCTCGGGAGCCTCGCGACTGCAGCCGCGAAGAAGCCCAGGAATCTCTCGATCATCGTGCTCGACAACGCCCATTTCGGCGAGACCGGGATGCAGATGAGTCATTCCGGGCTCGGCGCGAAGCTGGAGCTGATTGCCGCGGGCGCCGGCTTTCCCTCGGTGAGCACGATCGAAACGCGTGCCGCACTCGACGCCTTCCGGCCGAAGCTGCGCGATCTGCAGGGTCCGCATTTCGCCCGCGTGACGATCTCGACCGATCATGTCGACCGCGCGTTGCCGCCGCGCGACGGCGTTTTCCTGAAGAACCGCTTTCGCGGCCATCTCGGATTTCCCGTCAGCTAGAACGCGATCGCGGCGCGGGCGCGCCATGCCGCTGTGGCGGGGCCGGACGCGCGCGGCGTGGTCATTCCCTGCTTGCCAAGGCTGGCATGCTTCGTCATAGGCTATGACGAACAAGCATAGGGAGACCGCGAGGCCGCGCGATCACGGTCGGCGGAGCAGCGAATGACAGAACAGCATCAGCCCGACGACTACGCCGACATCCGCGACGCGGTGGCAAAGCTCTGCGCCCAGTTCCCCGGTGAATATTGGCGCAAGCTCGATCGCGAGATGGCCTACCCGTCCGCCTTCGTGGATGCGCTGACACAGGCCGGCTATCTCTCCGTGCTGATCCCCGAGGAATATGGCGGCGCCGGCCTGAAGCTGTCGGCTGCGGCAGCGATCCTCGAAGAGATCCAGCGCGCCGGCTGCAATGGCGGCGGCTGTCATGCCCAGATGTACACGATGGGAACTGTGCTGCGTCATGGCAATGCCGAGCAGAAGGCGAAATGGCTGCCGAAGGTCGCGAGCGGCGAATTGCGGCTGCAGGCGTTCGGCGTCACCGAGCCGACGTCAGGCACCGACACCTCGTCGCTGAAGACGTTCGCGAAGCGCGACGGCGACAGCTACGTCGTCAACGGCCAGAAGATCTGGACCAGCCGCGCCGAATATTCCGACCTGATGATCCTCTTGGCGCGCACCACGCCGAAGGACCAGGCGCAGAAGCGCACCGAGGGCCTGTCGGTCTTCATCGTCGACATGCGCGAGGCCAAGAAGGCCGGGCTCACCATCCGCCCGATCCGGACGATGATGAACCACGCCACGACGGAAGTGTTCTTCACCGACATGCGGGTGCCGGCGGAGAACCTGATCGGCGAGGAAGGCAAGGGCTTCCGCTACATCCTCTCCGGCATGAACGCCGAGCGCATCCTGATCGCGGCCGAATGCGTCGGCGATGCCAAATGGTTCATCGCGAAAGCCACCGCCTATGCCAAGGAGCGCGTCGTGTTCGGCCGGCCGATCGGCCAGAATCAAGGCATCCAGTTCCCGATCGCCAAGGCCTATGCGTCGATGCGGGCCGCCGAGCTGATGGTCAAGGAAGCCACGCGCAAATACGAGGCCGGGCTCGACTGCGGCGCCGAGGCCAATATGGCCAAGATGCTCGCCGCCGACGCGTCGTTCGAGGCGGCCAATGCCTGCATCCAGACCCATGGCGGCTTCGGCTTCGCCGAGGAATACGACGTGGAGCGCAAATTCCGCGAGACGCGGCTGTATCAGGTGGCGCCGATCTCGACCAACCTCATCCTGTCCTACGTCGCCGAGCACGTGCTCGGCATGCCCAGGTCGTATTGAGGTCCTGCCATGCTGCCGCTTGAAGGGATCATTGTCGTCGCCGTCGAGCAGGCGGTCGCCGCACCGTTCTGCTCGTCGCGTCTCGCCGATGCCGGCGCTCACGTGATCAAGATCGAGCGGCCCGAGGGCGATTTCGCCCGAGGCTACGACGCCGCCGCCAAGGGCCAGAGCAGCTACTTCGTCTGGCTCAACCGCGGCAAGGACTCCGTCATCGTCGACCTTTCAAAACCGGAAGGTCGCGCCGAGCTGGAGAAGCTGATCGCCGGCGCCGACGTTCTCTTGCAGAACCTCAAGCCCGGCTCGATGGACCGAATGGGCTTTGCGCGCGAGCGGCTGCGCCAGGACTATCCGAAGCTGATCTGCTGCACCATCACCGGCTACGGCGACTCCGGTCCCTATGCCGACCGCAAGGCCTATGACCTGCTGATCCAGGCGGAGAGCGGGCTGGCCTCGATCACCGGCGGCCCCGATGGCCCGTCGCGCGTCGGCATGTCGATCGTCGATGTCGCCACCGGCGCGACGGCGCATGCCGCGATCCTCGAGGCGCTGATCAGGCGCGGCCGCACAGGCGAAGGCGCCGATATCAGGATCTCGATGTTCGACGTGATGGCCGACTGGCTCACCGTGCCGCTGCTCAACGCGGAAGCCGGCAACGCGCCGAAGCGCATCGGCCTCGCCCATCCCTCGATCGCGCCCTACGGCGTGTTCACCTCGAAGGACGGCAAGGACATCCTGATCTCGATCCAGAGCGAGCGCGAGTGGAAGACGCTGTGCGCCAAGGTGCTGGACCAGCCCGGCCTGCCCGACGATCCGCGCTTCGCCAACATGGTCGCGCGCGTGCGCAATCGTGCGCTGACCGACGGCATCGTCGCGGAGCGCTTCGCGGCGCTGTCGCGCGATGAGCTGCTGGGCAAGCTCGCCGCGGCCGACATCGCCTTCGCCGAGGTCAACAGCATGGCGGATCTCGCGGTCCATCCGCATCTGCGGCGCATCGAGGTGGACACGCCGAACGGCGTCGTCAGCTATCCCGCGCCGGCGGCGATCGTGGTCGGCGAGGACAGGCATTACGGCGCAGTGCCCGCGATCGGCGAGGCCGCCTCGCCCCATCAGCGCAAGGGATGATCATGACGGACACGCTCGATCTCGACCATCTCCGGCAATGGGTCGGCCGCAGCGCCGAGGCGACCGACATCGTCACCGCGCAGCTCACCAAGGGCCTGCGCGCGACGCTGTTCCAGGACATCGGCGAGCCGACGACCGGCGACATCGCGCCCTACACGGTGCATTGGTGCCTGGGCCAGCCGGTGTTTCCGCACGATCAGCTCGGCCCCGACGGCCATCCCACCCGCGGCGGCTTCCTGCCGCCGGTACCCTTGCCGCGCCGCATGTGGGCGGGCGGCGAGGTGCAGTTCATCGATCCCTTGCGCGTCGGCGATGTCGCCACCCGCGTCTCGACGATCTCAGACGTCACCCTGAAGAGCGGCTCGACCGGCCAGCTCTGCTTCGTCGCCGTCGAGCACGTCGTGAACACGCCGCGCGGCGTCGCGATCCGCGAGCGCCAGGACATCGTCTATCGCGACATGAGCGGGGCGCAGGCTGCGCCGGCAAAAGCGCCGCCGCCTCCACCGGTCGCGCAGCACAGCGAGACGCGTGTCTCCGATGCCGTGCTGCTGTTTCGCTATTCCGCCCTGACCTTCAACGGCCATCGCATCCATTACGACCGCGACTACGTCACCAGGGTCGAAGGCTATCCGGGCCTGATCTTCCACGGACCTTTGCAGGCCGCGCTGCTGGTCGAGTTCGCCGCTAGGCTCAAGGGCAAGCCGCCGGCCAAGTTCGCCTATCGCGGCGTGCAGCCTTTGTTCGAGGGCAGCGAGTTCTCGGTCAACGCCAACCCCGTCGATGCCGGCCTGGAGCTGTGGACCGCCAACGCCGAGCGCCAGCCGACGATGAAGGGCACCGCGAATTGGTGAAGTCGGTCTCGTCAATGCGAGCGAAGCGACGCAATCCAGAGTTCCACCCGCGACTCTGGATTGCTTCGTCGCTTCGCTCCTCGCAATGACGGTCATTCGAGGAAACGCCGTGCCAAAAACCACAAGAACAACAACCAAACCCGTCACCGTCAAGCAGGCCACGTTCGAACTGCTGCGCGCGTTCGGCATCAAAAAAGTCTTCGGCAATCCCGGCTCGACCGAGCTGCCCTTCCTCAGCGACTGGCCCGACGACATCGACTACGTGCTCGGCCTGCAGGAGGCCTCGGTGGTCGGCATGGCCGACGGCTATGCCCAGGCGACGCGCAATGCCGGCTTCGTCAATCTGCATTCGGCGGCCGGCGTCGGCAACGCGCTCGGCAACATCTACACCGCGCATCGCAACCAGACGCCGCTGGTGATCACCGCCGGCCAGCAGGCGCGCGCGATCCTGCCTCTACAGGCCTTTCTCTATGCCGAGCGTCCGTCCGAATTCCCGCGCCCCTACGTCAAATACAGCGTCGAGCCGGCGCGGCCGCAGGACGTGCCCGCTGCGATCGCCCGCGCCTACTACACCGCGATGCAGCCGCCCTGCGGGCCGACCTTCGTCTCGATCCCGATCGACGACTGGATGCATCCGGCGCAGCCCGTTGCCGCGCGCAAGGTCAGCCGTGAGCTCGGCCCCGATCGCGCCGCGATGGACGAACTGGCGGGCGCGCTCGCCGCCGCGAAGAATCCCGCGCTCGTGGTCGGCCCCGGCATCGACCGCGCCGGCTGCGTCGAACTGATGGTCGAGGTCGCCGAGAAGGCCAAGGCCGCCGTCTGGGTCAGCCCGTTCTCGGCGCGCTGCTCGTTTCCCGAGCGCCATCCGCAATTCCAGGGCTTTCTGCACGCCTCGCCCGGACAATTGTCCGACGCCCTGAAGCCGCACGACCTCATCGTCGTGTTCGGCGCCCCGGTGTTCACCTTCCATGTCGAGGGCCATGCCGCGATCTTCGACGGCGCCACCACGCTCTATCAGGTCACCGACGATGCCGAAGGCGCCGCCGTGCCGCCGATCGGCACCAGCATCATTGCCACCATGCGGCCGGCGCTGGAGCTGTTGCTGGAGTTGCTGCCGGAGACCAGGCGCGCGGCGCCGAAGGGCCGCGTGCTGCCGGCCGCGCCGAAGCTGGCCGATCCGATCCCGGTCGACTATCTCCTGCATACGCTGGCGCAGGCGCTTCCGGCGGGCAGCGCCGTGGTCGAGGAGATCCCCTCGCATCGGCCGCTGATGCACAAGTACATGCCGATGCCCGGCGCGGATTCGTTCTACACGATGGCGAGCGGCGGGCTCGGCTACAGCCTGCCGGCGGCGGTCGGCATGGCGCTGGGGCGCACCGCGGGCCGCACGGTGTGCCTGATCGGCGACGGCTCGGCGATGTATTCGCTGCAGGCGCTGTGGACCGCCACGCAGCGCAGGCTGCCGCTGACGGTCGTCGTCATCAACAATTCCGGCTATGGCGCAATGCGCTCGTTCAGCCAGGTCATGCAGGTGCGCAACGTACCCGGGCTCGAGCTGCCCGGCCTCGATTTCGTCAAGCTCGCGGAAGGCATGGGCTGCGATGCAGTGCGCGTGAGCAATGCCGCCGAGCTCGCCAGTGCGCTGACGCGAGCCCTCGCACATGCCGGCACGAGCCTCGTCGAGGTGATGGTCGACGCCGCGGTCCCGCTGCTCTACGCGCAAAAAGGCTGATCCGCCGTTCGCACAGCGGACGACTTGTCAATCATGACATATGCGACAATGCGTCGCATCTTCAATGGCGGCAGCATGGCTCGCCGCGAAATGCTCATCGGCCCGCCGCAACCGTGCAACCGGCGTACCGACGGCAACCGTTTGTTTCAAAAGCTTTCTGTTCCCCTGCGCCATCTCGTCGCGGCCGGCTCGCCGCAAACATCGCGAAATCCTGCCGTCAGCTTGCAGGCGGACGCCTTGCTGCTTGCAAGGTCCGACCATGCTGCAAGCCAAAATCATTTTCAAAAGGTTCCATCATCCAATCCAGCGTACCAAGGGAGTTGAGCTGATGGCGGACAAGAAGAACCTTCAAACCGCGGCGTCGAGGACCGATCTCTATCGCCATGTCAGCGTGCTGGCCCTGATGACCGCCCTGACGATGACGGCGCTGCCGCATCGGGCCCATGCACAGGCCATGACCACCGCCCTTGCCACTTCGGCCACCACCAACGCCGCCGCGAAGGCGGCGCAGGATGCGGCGGCGAAGGCCGCGGCCGCTGCCGCCGCCAAGGCCGCGCAGGAGGCCGCTGCCAAGGCTGCAGCCGCGGCCGCCGCCAAGGCGGCGCAGGACGCCGCTGCCAAGGCTGCGGCGAAGGCGGCGAGCGATGCCGCTGCAAAGGCGGCAGCTAACGCCGCTGCAAAGGCTGCAACCAACGCCGCCGCCAAGGCCGCAGCCGACGCCGCTTCAAAGGCCGCCGCCAACGCCGCCGCAAAGGCCGCGACCAGCGCCGCCGCCAAGGCGGCCACCACGGCCGCAGCAACGGCAGCCGCCACCGCAGCGAGCACGGCAGCCAAGACCGCCGCCGCAACCCCGACGGCCACGGTTGCAACGGCCAGCACCGCGGCCAAGCCCGTCGCGGCCACCACTACGGCGGCCAGCACAGCCAAGCCCGCCGCGGCCGCCACCGCGGCAACGACGACGACTGGCACGGCCAAGACTGCAACCGCGACCACCACGGGCACGAGCACGAGCGCTGCCAAGCCGGCCGCGGCTGCCGCAGCGACGGCAACCACCACTGTCGCCCTCGCAAAGGCAACCGCCACGCCTGCAGCCGCAGCAACCCCGGCCAAGGCGGCTGCCGCGGCGTCGAGCAGCACCGATGCCGTCGCCAAGGCCAACGCGGCGGCCGCGGCCGCCGCGCAGACCGCCGCCGCCGCCGAGGCGCAGGTCGCCGCCGACCGCAAGGCGATCGATGTCGCGCGTCAGGCGGAGCAGAACGCACGAGGCGCCGCGATCGAGGCCCAGGAGCAGGCCGAGAAGAACCCGACCGCCGCCAACCAGGCCGCAGCGGCTGCGAACGCCGCGAAGCTGACGGCCGCCTCGGCCGCGCTGCAGAGCGCCTTCCAGAAGCTCGACAAGGACATCGACGTGTCCAACGAGGCCAAGGAAGCCGCCAACGCCGCCAAGGACACGGCGCGCGAGACCGCCGAGGCCGCCGCGAAGGCGGCCCAGCAGGCCGGCCAAGCCGCCGGCAACGCCAACAATGGCGGCAATGCCAACAATGGCGGAGCGGCGGCCGGCAACGGCGGCAACAACAACAATAACAACAACCAGCAGAACCAGGCGGCCCAGGAAGCCGCCGAGCAGGCCGCGCTGCAGGCGGCGTTGAAGACCGGCGAGCAGGCCCGCGCGGTCGCCCAGCAGAAGACCCAGGCCGCGCAGGCGGCTGCGACCCAGAACCAGAAGACGGTCGAGGCCGCGCTGAACCAGAAGATCGGCACGATCGATGCGACGGTGGAAGCGGCCGAGCAGAAGGTGAATGCCGACCGGCAGGCCCTGGAGCAGGCGCGTCAGGCGGCACAGCAGGCCAAGCAGGATGCGCAGGAGGCCGCCGAGGTCCTCGAGCGCGCCAACAATGCAGCCAACCAGGCCGCGCTGGCGGCGGCCCAGGCCAAGGCGCAGACCACCGCCAACGCCTTCAACCAGGCCAATGCGACGCTGAACGCCGACAACCAGGCCCTGACCCAGGCCCGCGAGACCGGCGAGCAGCAGGAGCAGGCGCTGCGGGCCGCGGCTCAGCAGCAGATCCAGGCCGGCTACACCGCCGCCCAGCAGGCGACCCAGGCCGCCTGGGCCGAGGCACAGCAGATCGGCAACGCCGCGCTGGCCGCGCTCGAGCAGTAAAGCCCATTGCAGTCCGCGTCGCCGACCGGTGGCGCGGACCCGCTCATAACAACAAGACCATCACCAGCCACATGCCGAACCGATCGGGGATGGCGCACGCGTCGGCGACCTGACCTCACCCCGCTGCGTGAGACGCCCCGATCCCCCCACCCGCCCGGCATGCAATGCCTTGAGCCCCGCCCCCCTGCGGGGCTTTTTTTGTGCGCGACCGAGCCATCATGTCGCGGCCATCCTTCGAGCGTCGGTATCGGAGCCAGACCTCATGGTGAGGAGCGCCGCTCTTCGGCGCGTTCAGGCGATGCTCTGCATCGCCCCGAGAACCATGAGGCCCGCGAGGGCGCCGCCATGGGAAGGCCATCTGCAATAGCCCTGCGGGTCGGCGGTGATATTGGCGACGACGGTCAGCCCAACGGCCCCCATCACACGCTCAGTACTGGACACGCACGCCGACGACGCCGACCACCGCCATGAAATTGTTGAGCGCGATGTTGGAGCGGGTCCATTCGGTGCGGACCTCGCTCTTCAACTGAACGTTGCGGTTCATCTTGTAGGTGCCGCCGGCGGCGACGAACATGCGCTGGTCGACGCGGCCGATGCCGACGAACTGATCCTGGCCGTAGCCGCCGCGCAGCGTTCCGATCAGCCACGGCTCGAACTGATGATCCATCTGCAGGATCACGTCGCGGGACAGGATGCCCGAGACGTTCAGCGCCGGCGTCTCCGAGGCCTGCGAGCGCGCCACCAGCACGAAGGTCGTGGTGTCGGTCGCGGCCCATGCGAGCGTCGCATCCGCGATCACGCCGCTGACGTTCGGCATCAGCGGCGAGTCCATGCGGCGCGTGAGATAGCCGACCGAGGCTTCGCCGGTCAGCGATCCCATGTTGACGACGGCGCCGCCACGCGCGGTGATGCCGCTGGAATCGCGGCGCTGGCCGTTGAAGTCGACCTGCAGATCGTGGTTGCGCCGATCGAAGCTCATGTCGACGAACGGCGAGATGTTCGGCGTCAGCACATAGGTGACGCGGACCTGCGCGCCCGGCTGGGTGTAGTTGCGGTCCTGCGTCCGCAGCGGCACGTTGGCCGTGATGACAGCATCGTTGAAGACGACCCGGTCCGCCGATCCCTTGAATGCGATCTCGGCGGGACCGATCTTCTGCAGCACGCCCGCGCTGCCGCCGAACGTCGTGGCGCGCGGCAGCTTGAGCGCGCCCGGAAGCGCCAATGCATCGTTGACGAAACGCGCCTCGCCGGTGATCGCGGTGCCCTCGGCGACGTCGTAGCGCCCTTGCGCCCGCGCCTCGAACGTCGGATGGCTGAGCGAGCGGACGTTGGTGTCCTCGGTGTAGGCGCCGCGGAAATCGGCGTTGAGCTGATGCCGCTCCCATTGCGAGCGGACCGCGACCTCCGTCGCCACGATCGCGACCGGCGAGCCCTGCCCACCGTTTCGCCGGGTGGGATTGGTGTCATAGCCGGCCTGGATCTCGACGGCCGGCTTCACCAGGAACGACCCGACCGTCATCCCCGTCGGATCGTAGGGCTTCGCATCGGCGGTCGCCGGTTGCGGCTTCACCGTGTTCAGATTGCGATCCGGAAGAACGTCGCGGTTGCGCAGCACAGCCGCGGGCTGGGCGGCTGCCACGGTCTCGTCCGGCTTGGCCGGCGGCGCCTCGGCGGCCGCAGCGGGCTTTGCCGCGATCTGCCGTGCGGCCGGTTGCGGCGCGGCGCGTTGAGCGTCTCGCGCCGGCTCGGCCGTGGCCACGAGCCTGCCACGGGCTGGCTGAACCGCCGCGAATCCAAATCCGAGGCTGCCGACCGGAGCGCCGGGCTTGCCTGGCGCGGCCAGCGACGGCGCGCCGGCCTCCCGCACCGGACGCAACAATGCGCTCACGCCACGCGGGTCCTGGCGCATCATCAGCGTCCGGCTGTCGTTGGTGATCCGCGGAACGTTGTAGTAGATGCTGCGCGCCGTCACGTGACGGAAGAACAGCCGATCGGCGCGTCCCGGGACGACGTCCGTCGGCTTGGCCTTGATGGTCTGCTGTCCGGACGCGGCATCCACCACCATCACGGTCAAGAGCAGCACCTCGACGAGCGCGAGCGTGACCCCGCGGTGGGATCGCGTCACCATGAGCCGCTTGGTCCGCACCGCGAACGCGCCGGTCTTCTGTCGTGAATGAGCCTGCAAAGCAATGCCGGAGAGTATGCCAATATCACGCGACGACGTCAGGTCGGGGCGCCGCCGCAACGACTACGCAACGCATGCACGCGACGAGCTCCCCTTGCCTTGCAGATAGCCGGCAAACGTCGGCGGAAGTTTTGCCGAGCTGGGACGATTTCAGGCGAGATTGAGAGGTGTTCGCAATGAACCGCCGCGAAGCGGCGCCGCGGCATCTCCGCGTTCGCAGACAGAACTAATCAGTTGAAACGAGGACGATCGTTGCGCGGCTTCGCCAAAGTCGGCGAAATTCGGACTTCGGCATGATGTCGTTTCGACGATCATTCGCCCGAGACCGGCTTCGGCGATCGCGGGTCTTGCCCCGTTGCCGCCGTTCAGGAAGCCAAGAAGCCGCCATCGGCCGCCAGAACGTGGCCGACGACGTAGGACGACGCGTCCGACAACAACCACAGCACGGCCTCGGCGATGTCGTCCGGTTGCCCCATCCGGCGCAGCGGCAGGCCGGCGGCGACGGTCGCGACGTCGCCGACACCGGCGCGCAGCATCATGTCGGTGACGACGCGTCCGGGCGCAATCGCGTTGATCCGGACGCCGCGCGGTGCCGCCTCCATCGCGGCCGATCGCGTCAGCGAAATGACGGCGGCTTTCGAGGCCGAATAGAGCGCAAGCCCCGCATTCGGATTGCGCATGCCGCTCACGGAGGCGTTGATCACGATGCGTCCCCGGCCGCGCGCGTACATGATCGGCAACTGCGCGCGCAGGCACAGAAACACCGAGCGCACATTGGCGTCGAACACGTCCGCATAGACGCCGTTGCCCTGCTGCTCGATCGGCGCCCGGCGCTCCTGGACACCGGCATTGTTGAAGGCCGCATCCAGCCGGCCGTAGCGCTCCAGCACTGCCTGTACCAGGCTCGCCACGTCGTCCTCGCGCGTGACGTCGGCTTTCACCGCGAGGGCCTCGGCCCCGAGCGCCCGGCATCGTGCCGCCGTATCGGCCAGCTCGGCCTCGCGCCGCCCGGCGACGACGACCGCCTCCGCGCCGTCGGCGGCGAGCTTCAAGGCGGCAGCGCGACCGATGCCGGAGCCGCCCCCGGTGACGAGGCAAACCTGCCCCTGCATGCGCGATGCCGCGGTCAAGCGTGCCTCGGCCGTGAGCTGCGTATCACCCATCTCCGACCCTCCGGCGATATGGCGTCGTCGATGCCACGTTGCATCGGATATTTGTTGTATGATACAACTATATGGCAGGAGTCAAGATGCCGGATCCCGATCTCACGCTCGTCGACGACATCCGCGCCGCCTCGCGCCTGATGGTGCGCGAGCTCGGCTTCATGGAATCGACGCTGGCCGCTACCGACCTTCCGCCGTCGGCGGTCCACACCATCCTGGAGATCGGCCTGCGCGGCCCGCTGACAGCGATGCAGCTCGGCACGATCCTGCATCTCGAGAAATCCAGCATCAGCCGCATGGTCCGCAAGCTGATCGACAGCGGCGAGTTGCAGGAGACAATCGATTCCGGCGACGCCCGCATCAAGCCGCTCTGCCTCACCGCGAAGGGACGGAAGACGCTCGGCACGCTGCACGCATTCGGCCGCCAGCAGGTTCGCGGCGCCCTGTCGTCGCTGTCGAAAGCCGAGCAGCGCACGGTGTGCGAGGGCCTGTTGCTGTACGCCCGCGCGCTCGAAGCTTGGCGCGCGGCAGAGCAGGACATGCAGCCGTCGGAGCCATGAGCGCGCCCGACGGGCAGATTGCGCATACGCACCATGACGAAACTGCCCGTCGTGTTGAAATGCCGCAGCATGCGGCCTTGCGTCGTCGGGCAAATCAGGACGATCTTTCCGCGCATCCCGCCTCACCACGGAGGGGCGTTGCGCGCGATCGTCACGACACGCGAGGCGGGATGCGATGGCCGTGGCGATGCCGCAGCGTAGCTTGCTACGCGGACGAACGGCGTGGCTGCGGACGTGAAGTCGCAGCGTCCTGACACCCCGATGCTGGTGTTACGTTCGCGATGGCGCTGATGCGCCGCGCGGACAATGGTGGCCAACAGCCCGGCGCACCAGGGAGACTGCGTATAAGCGTGAAGACCATCGCGCAGGGAATGCCGGTGATCGGCTGCACCTGTGGTACCTGCCGCCTGCATTTTTTGCTGCAGGCGGGCCATGGGTGAGGCCTTCACCCGGCATTCCCTGCGCCCTCCCATGTGTTGGAGGGTCGTGTCGACCGAACCACTCGGGCGTGATCCGCCGCGAGGGCGTAAGGTCGTGTCAGAAGCTGTTTGAGATGTGAATCGGGCGCGCCTGAGCGACACTGCCGTAGGGTGGGCAAAGCAGCCGCCCGCAGGGCGGTCGCGTGCCCACCGTCGATCTCCGCACGCGGAGCAAATGGTGGGCACGGCGCGCGAGGGAGCGCGGCATGATGCACACAGTATCGCCCGCGCGCCTTTGCCCACCCTACACGCTTAGAATTCGCAAGCTTATACGCGGTGCAAGTGAATGCGCCCTCTCCCCTTGGACCTACTTAAATTCCTCGCGCATCTTCGCCTGGATCTTGGCCATGCCGCCGAGCCAGCGGTCGTAGTTCTCGGTCTTCTTGCGCATGTAGCCGAGCACCTGCGGATGCGGAAGGATCAGGAAGCTCTCCTCGGCAAGGCCCTTCAGCACGTCCTGCGCGACCTGCTCCGGCGTCAGATCGCCGTCGCCGGATTGCGGGCCCTTCGGGATCGCGCGCAGCATGTCGGTGTCGACGCCCTGCGGACACAGGATCGAGACCTTGATGTTGTCAGCCTTGTGCGAGATCGCGAGGTTCTCGGCAAATCCCACCGCGGCATGCTTGGTGGTGGAGTAAGGCGCGCTGCCGACCTGCGACAACAGGCCGGCCGCCGAGATCGTGTTGAGGAAATAGCCGCCGCCGCGCGCCTTGTAGCGCGGGATCAGATGCCTCGCCGCGTAGACATGAGCCATCACGTGGATGGCCCAACTGCGCGCCCACGGCTCGTCGGAGGTGCCGCCGGCATTGACCGACAGCGGGTCGAAGCCGCCGCCGATGCCGGCATTGGAGCAGAACAGCGCAATGGGTCCGAACTGCCGCTCGGTCTCCTCGATCACGTGCCGGATGTCGGCTTCCTGGGAGACGTCGCATCTGAAGGCTGCGCCGCCGATGCCATCAGCGACGGCCTTGGCGCCGGCTTCGTCGAGATCGGCTACGATCACCTTGGCCGCACCGGCGGCCGCGAAGGCCTCGCACAGCGCCTTGCCGATGCCGCGGGCTCCGCCGGTGACCACAACAATCTTGCCGGTCACCTGCATGCAAAGCCCTCCTCGTGGAATTTTCTAGGTCAAGACCAGATCGAGCACCGCGGTATAATGAAAGCCGGCGCCCAGCAACACGAAACCATGCCAGATCGCGTTCTGGAAGCGCAAGCGCCGCCACGAGTGGAAGATGACGCCGAGGCTGTAGAGGATGCCGCCGGTGAGCACGCAGGCCAGGACCGAGGCCGGCATCACCGAGATCACCCGGTCGTACATCATCACGCCGCTCCAGCCGAGCGCGAGATACAGGCCGATCGAGAGCGCATCGAAGCGCCCGGGCCAACGCAGCTTCAGCACGATGCCGAAGATGGCGACGCCCCAGACACCGAGCAGCAGCGCGGCCGAGAATACCGTATCCTTCAGGGCGGCGATGAACGGCGTATAGGTGGCTGCGATCAGGACGTAGATGGCGGAGTGGTCGAAGCGGCGCAGCACCCATTTGGTCGGCGACACCGGCCACAGATTATAGGTTGCCGACAGCGTCAGCATCGAGAGCAGCCCCGCGACGTAGATCGACACCACCACGATGTCGACGGCGCTGGCATAGATCGAGGTCAGCACGACGAGCACGGTTGCGGCGACCAGCCCGGCGGCGATGCCGACGACGTGGACGACGCCGTCCGCGATCATCTCGACCTTGTCGTAGTTCCAGCGCATCGCGCCGGTGGCGGCATGGACGGAGGTCGAGGCGAACTGCTTCAGTTGAAATACGGTCATGTCAGAACCTGGTGCCGGTTTTCCGGGACAATTGTGCCGGAAGGATTATGGTTTCCAGTGGTCAACGTTCCGTTCAAAGTCTGGTTCTATCCGGAAACGGGCCGGAATTGTGAGCTTGAATCCGGCGTTTTGCATCGCCACCTGTCAAAAATCGCTCACGCCCTTTTCAACTGCGAATTCCCCCTCCTCCCATGGTGACCTTTTCCGAACTCGTCGAGGAAGCGCGGCTCTCGGCCCGTGCCCTGCTCGATTATGGCGAGAGCTTCCTCAACCCGACCATCCGCCTCGGCGTCACCGGGCTGTCACGGGCCGGCAAGACCGTGTTCATCACCGCGCTGATCCATGACCTCGTTCGCGGCGGGCGCATGCCGGTGTTCGAGGCCTTGGCATCGGGCCGCATCGCCCGCGCCTATCTGACGCCGCAACCCGACGACGGCGTGCCGCGCTTTGCCTATGAGAGTCATTTGCGGGCGCTGGTCGCCGAGCGGCGCTGGCCGAGCTCGACCGTCGACATCAGCGAGCTCAGGCTGGTGATCGAATTCCAGCGCGCCAACGGCGCCGAGCGGACGCTCACGCTCGACATCGTCGACTATCCCGGCGAATGGCTGCTCGACCTGCCGCTGCTGAACAAGAGCTATGAGCAGTGGGCGCAAGAAAGCCTCGCGCTGTCGCGCAGCGAGCCGCGCGCGCATGTCGCCAAGGACTGGCACGCGCATCTGGCCACGCTCGCCCCCGAAGGCCTGGAGGACGAGCCGGCGACCCTGGAGGCGGCGCGGCTGTTCACCGAATATCTGCGCGCCTGCCGCGACGAGCGCTTCGCCATGAGCCTGCTGCCGCCCGGCCGCTTCCTGATGCCGGGCAATCTCGCGGGCTCGCCGGCGCTCACCTTCGCGCCCCTCGACGTGCCGGCCGAAGGCCAGGCGCCGAGCGGATCGCTGTGGGCGATGATGGCGCGGCGCTACGAGTCCTACAAGGACATCGTGGTGAGGCCGTTCTTCCGCGACCACTTCGCCCGGCTCGACCGCCAGATCGTGCTGGTCGACGCGCTGGCGGCGTTCAATGCCGGCCCCGAGGCGCTGCATGATCTCGAGGCCGCGCTGACCGGCATTCTCGATTGCTTCCGCGTCGGGCGCGGAAACATGCTGACGGCGCTGTTCCGGCCGCGCATCGATCGCATCCTGTTCGCGGCCACCAAGGCCGACCATCTGCATCACACCAGCCACGACCGGCTCGAAGCGGTGCTGCGGCGTGCCGTCAACCATGCCGTCGCGCGCGCCGAGAGCACGGGCGCTGCGATCGACGTCGTGGCGCTGGCCGCGGTCAGGGCGACGCGCGAGGCGCTGGTCGCCCGCGGCCGCGACAAGCTCCCCTCGCTGCTCGGCACCCCCGCCGCCGGCGAGAGCGCCAATGGCGAGATCTTCGACGGCAACACCGAGGTCGCCACTTTTCCGGGCGAGCTGCCAGCCGACGCCGAGGAGCTGTTCAAGGGCGGCGCCTATCGCGGCCTGTCGAGCGCCGCCGCCGACGGGACCGATTTCCGCTTCCTTCGGTTCCGCCCGCCTTTGCTGGCCCCCGATCCTGGCGCCGAGCCCGCTTTGCCCCATATCCGCATGGACCGCGCCCTTCAGTTCCTGATCGGAGACCGGCTGCAATGAGCGAACGCGCCAAGCCACGTCGTCCCCAAACCTTCCGGCTCGACGATCCCGACGTCGTCGTGGTCGATGCCGAGGAGGCCACCCGGCCGGGCCGCGGCACCATCCAGATCACGCCGGAGGCCGATCCGGCGCAACTGCCGGTGCAGGTCGAGACCATACTGCCGGCGCGGCGCGGCTTTGGCTGGGGCGCGCTTTTTTGGGGCTCGGTCGCCGGCCTCGTCCTGCTCGGACTCGGCCTCGGCGTCGTCAGACTGATCGAGGATCTGTTCGCCCGCAGCGAAGCCCTCGGCTATGTCGGCGCGGGGTTCGCGGCCGCAGCCGCGATTGCATTGGCGGCCGTCACTGCCCGCGAAACCTACGGGCTGGTGCGGCTCGCCACCATCGAGAAGCTGCATCAGCGCGCGGCAGCGGTGCTGCTGTCCGACGATCGCGCCGAGAGCCGCGAAGTCGTCGTCGAGCTGCTGCGGATCGCGCATGCCAATCCCCGGCTGGCGCGTCCGCGTGCCGCGCTTGCCGGCCACGCCGACGACATCATCGACGGCGGTGACATGATCAAGCTCGCCGAGCGCGAGCTGATGGCGCCGCTCGACATCGAGGCACGGCGGCTGGTGTCGGTCGCGGCGCAACGGGTCTCCGTGGTCACGGCGGTCAGTCCGCGCGCGCTGATCGACGTGCTGTTCGTCTTCGTGGCAAGCTTGCGGATGATCCGTCAGCTCGCGCGGCTCTATGGCGGCCGTCCCGGCGCGCTCGGCATGATCAGCCTGTTGCGCCACGTCGTCGCGCATCTCGCCATCACCGGCGGCATGGCCGCGAGCGACAGCCTGATCCAGCAGGTGCTGGGGCATGGCATCGCGGCAAAACTGTCGCAACGGCTCGGCGAAGGCGTGCTCAACGGCCTTCTCACCGCGCGGCTCGGCCTCGCCGCCATCGACGTGACGCGGCCGATGCCGTTCGCCGCGCTGCCGCGGCCGGCGCTGGCCGATCTCGCCAAGGATCTCCTGCGCAAGCAGGAGGACCAGGCATGAAGCTCAAGCCCGCGGCGTGTGATCAAGGTCACCGGCGAGCCAGCGCCATGGGTACAATGGCGAGTCCGGTGGTGGCGCCAGCTCCGGCGTCCAGCCCGTCAGCTTGCCGAACGCGTAAGTGTCCATGACACGGCCGCGCCAGCTCCGCTCGACATGTCCGAGCGGCTCGCGGTGCGCGGTCGTGTCCGCCAGCAGCGGGCCGGCATTGTCCGGCTCGCGCACGACATAGAGGCCGGCATGTCCTGCGATCAGGTCCATGCCGGGATCACGGAAGCCGATGAAGCGGGCACGCTCGTTGATCTGGACCACCGGCACGTGCCCTCTGAAGAACCACCGCATCATTGCATAAGTGCGGTAGTCGGAGGTTGCGATCCAGGTGGCGCTGGTCTTTGCCAGCTCCTGCTCAACGCGCGCCGCCACCTGCTGATAGCCCGCCTCGGCGCCGATCGGATCGGCTCGTCCGAGGAAATTCCAGGGCGCTGCGACGTAGTAGAGGAAGATCAGGACCACCATGGCGATGCCGCTGACGACGGCGATCCGCGCCCAGCGCACGGTCGATCGGACGAACCAGGCGGATGCGCCATCCTGCGGCAGCTTGACGATGTTGATCGCGACCGCCGCAAACCCGATCGGCCACATGAACATCGGCCAGGTGTCGCCGATCCGCAAGGTAAACGATTTCCAGAGGAAGTAGAGAAACGGCACCAGCACCGCCGTCGACAGCAGAATCGCGACCGGCTCACACGTGCGATAGCCTCGCCAGGCCGTGAAACTCAGCGCCGACAGCGTGACCGGCAGCAGGACGAAGCCGACCTGTCCGAACTGCAATCCGATATAATCGCCGAGCGTCCGCAACGAAAACTCATGCGGCGCCGTGGCGCGAACGAACTGGAAGCGGAACGAGGCCCAGTCGTGCTGAACGTTCCAGATCAGCACCGGCGAGAACACGGCGAGCGCGATCAGCGCCCCGCACCATGGATAGGGACTGAGAAGCCAACGGCTGCGCCAGGCCGGAACGAGCAGGAACGCCGCCACGCCCGGCAGCAGCATGACCACCGTGAATTTGGACAACAGCGCCAGTCCACCGAACAGGCCGGCCGCGAGCCACCAGCGGCCATCGTCGCTCTCGGCGAGGCGCACCAGTGCCCAGATCATCGCGAGTGCAAACGGGATCGCCGCGACGTCCGGCGCCACCTTGGCCATCAGCAGGCCATAGTAGAGCGCCGCCTCGGGCAGCAGCACCGCGAGGATCACGGCCCGCATATCGTGAGTGGTACGGCGAACGATGTCGGCGAGCAGGAGCTGCGTCACCGCCATCGCGAGGATGCCGGCAAAGCGAACGCCGAGATTGGTGTCGCCGAACAGGGCAGTGCCCAGCCGGATGAACCAGGCGATCATGGGCGGATGATCGAGGAAGCAGAGCTGCAGCTCCTTCGACCAGGTCCAGTAATAGGCCTCGTCGGTGCGCAGATCGAGCGTCCCGGCATAGACGATGCGGATGATCGTCATGCTTGCGATCACGGCCGCAGCCATCAGCCACGCAGCGCGCGTGGACCGAGACTTTGGGCTGTCGGTGCCTGGGGAGATGGCCGTCACGCGGTGCTTTTCCCCGACTCCGCCGGGCGAGTCAACGTTCCCGCGCAGCTCGCGCCGCCGGATGACCGCCGCCACCAGCCGTCTAGGACAACAGGGAATAAATCTCTAGCATTGCGACTCCAGATCATACGGACCACATGACCATTTCGATTTACCATCGTTTGCAGTCCGCCTGTCGCGGCATCGGTGTGCGGCAGGTGCGGCTGATCTGCGGCTTCATACTCTTCAGCTACCTGCTCAGTCATTTTCTCAACCATGCGCTCGGCAACATCTCGCTGCAGGCGCTCGCCGAGGGCGTGTCCTATCATGTGGCGTTCTGGCAGTTTCTTCCGATCGCCGTGCTGTTCTATGCGGCCGCTCTTACCCATGGCGGGCTCGGCGTGTGGGCGCTTTATCAGCGCCGGCAATTCAGCCGCAGCACGATGGAACCGCTGCAACTGCTGCTCGGCCTCAGCATCCCCGCGTTGATCTTCAGCCACATCGCCGGCGTCCGCATCGGACAGACCCTGTACGGACAGGAGAAGCTGTACCCGCAGGTTCTGTACTCGTATTGGACCGGCCCGTCCTGGCGGATCTGGTTGATGTCGGCAGCCCTGCTAACGTCATGGGCGCATGGCTGCATCGGGCTGCACTTCTGGCTGCGGCTCAAGGCGTTCTACAAGCGCGCGGCGCCGTGGCTGCTCGCCTGCGCCGTGCTGCTCCCGGCGCTGGCGCTGCTCGGCTTCTACCGTGGAGGCCGAGACGTCATCGCCGCCAACGCAACACCGCAGTGGCGTGCCGAAAATCTTTCATTGAAGCAGACCGGCACGCCATCTGAACAGGCGGTGCTGGAGAGCATCATGAACGGCTTCCTGATCGGCTATGGCGGCCTGATCGGCTTGGCGCTCGCCGCGCGCGGCGTGCGAGCAGTCCATGAGCGACGTGGCGGCATGGTCACGCTGTCCTACAACAATGGCCGCTCCATCCGGGTGCCAAAGGGTTTGTCCGTGCTCGAGGCCAGTCTGCGCAACAACGTACCGCACGCCAGCATGTGTGGCGGCCGCGCGCGCTGCTCGACCTGCCGCATCAGGGTGATCGGAGATCCCGGCGCGCTGCCGCCCCCCTCGCCTCGCGAGGCCTTCGTGCTCGCGCAGATCGGCGCGGCGGACCCGTCGGTCAGGCTGGCCTGCCAATTGCGCCCCACCGACGATCTTTCATTCTTCCAACTGTTCATGCCGAACCCGACACCCGGCGAGCGCGGCAGCTCGCGTGCCGGAATCGGGCAGGAGCGCTACCTCGTCAGCCTGTTCGTCGACATGCGCGGATCGACCGGCCTCGCTGAGAAACGGCTGCCGTTCGACGTGGTGTTCATCGTCAACCGCTTCCTCAGCGCCGTCTCCCAGGCCGTGCTGGCGAATGGCGGGCAGCCCAATCAGTTCGTCGGCGACGGTATGCTCGCGCTGTTCGGACTAGCCGCCGATTCACATGTCGCCTGCGGCCAGGCGATCCAGGCGGCGCGTGACATCGCGGCCAACATCGCCGAGCTGAACGCGTTCCTCAGCCATGATCTGCATGAGCCGATCCGCTTCGGCATCGGCATTCACGGCGGCGAGGTGATCGTCGGCGAGATCGGCTATCGCGACCACATGGTGTTCACCGCGCTGGGCGACGCCGTCAACGTCGCATCACGACTGCAGGACATGACGAAGACCCTCGGCTGCCAGGTGATCATCTCGGACGAGGTCTACGCGCGGGCGCGACTCGCCTCCGACGTGCTGCCGCAGCGCGAGGTCGAGATTCGCGGCCGCGCCGAGCCGATGCGCGTCAGGACGGCCATGGATGCCGCCGAACTCGCGATGCTCTCGGACGAGGGGGCCGCGGCATGACGCGTTGCGTTGAACCTGTTTGCAGCCTGCGCTGTCATACCGAGAACGGTTGCAGCGGGTCCGCGGTGACTGGCGGAACGGTGGTGCTGCGGTCAAAAGCCGCAAAGCCGCCACGATATCGATCATTTCGGGCCAAAACCGCCCGCGGTTTGCGCTATCACGCCTGTCGCAACCGCAGTAGTCTTGAATTCCGGGCCTGACGGTTTGCGGGGACCGCCGGCTCGTACTCGGATTGGTCCCGCGGAGGCGACGTATGGCTAAAGGTACGGTCAAGTGGTTCAACCCGACCAAGGGCTATGGCTTCATCCAGCCCGCGGCCGGGGGCAAGGACATTTTCGTTCACATCTCCGCAGTGCAGAAGGCCGGGCTGACGACCCTCAACGAGGGCCAGACGATCGAGTACGACGAGATCGCCAACCGCGGCAGGAGTTCGGCCGAGAACCTGAAAGTGTAGCGGACCAATTGGCGCGCCATTCCGCCTCGCGGCTTTTCGGCGCGATCGTTTCCCTCACCAAGCCAGCATGATTGTCGACACGTCGAAATAGACAGGAGCGGTGCCCGCTCCTGATCACATCTTTACGCTTGTTTGTAGTTTCGGCTCCCTCCCCGCCATTGCCTCGCTCGCCCGACCTGGGTCAAATGCGCCTCGAACCGCGCCGTCAGCAGAATTCCAGCGCGCGGAAACGAGCGACGGGAGCGACGCATCATGGACGACAAGGGCATTTTCCATGGCCTGAAGGTGCTGGACTGCGCGAGCTTCATCGCAGCCCCCGCAGCCGCCACCGTTCTTTCCGATTTCGGCGCTGACGTCATCAAGATCGAGCCGCCCGGCGCCGGCGATCCCTACCGCAACCTGCCGAACCTGCCGGGCTATCCGCGCAGCGAGCATAACTACGCGTGGTATCTCGAAGCCCGCAACAAGCGGAGCCTCGCGCTCGATCTTTCGAAATCCGAAGCTCAAGCCGTGCTGCAGCGGCTGGTAAGTGAAGCCGATGTCTTCATCACCAATTTCCCGCCGTCGGTCCGCGCCAAGCTCGGCCTCACCCACGAAAAGCTGGCGCCGCTCAATCCGCGGCTGATCTATGCGTCGTTCACCGGGTATGGCGAGAAGGGCGAGGAAGCCGACAAACCCGGCTTCGACAGCAATGCCTATTGGGCGCGCTCCGGACTGATGGACCTGGTCCGTGCCGACGAGAGCACGACACCCGCCCGCTCCGTCGCCGGGATGGGCGACCACCCCTGCGCGATGGCGTTCTATGGCGCGATCGTCACGGCGCTCTACCAGCGCGAGAAGACCGGCAAGGGCTGCCATGTCGCCTCCAACCTGATGGCCAACGGGGTCTGGGCGGCCTCCGTGCTCGCTCAGGCCAAGCTTTGCGGTGCGACCTTCGTCGAGCGGCGGCCACGCGAACGCGCGCTGAACGCGGTCGCCAATCATTACAAGTGCCAGGACGGCCGCTGGATCATGCTGTCGCTCCTCAATGAGGAGAAGCAGTGGCCGATCCTCGCCCGTTGTCTCGGCCGAGAGGAGCTGATCGACGATCCGCGCTTCGTCACCAAGGCCGATCGCCACGCCCGCTCGGTCGAACTGATCCATGAGTTCGACGCGGTGTTCGCGACCAGACCACTGGCCGAATGGCGCAAGATCCTCGACGGCAGCGGGCTCGTGTTCGGGGTGGTCGGAATTCTCGACGACATTCCAAACGACAGGCAGATGATCGAGAACGAGGTGCTGGTGCCGTTCGAGAACGACACCATGCTGACCGTCAACAGCCCGATCTTCATCGACGGCCAGCGCAAGGTCACCCCGCGCAAGCCGCCCGGCATAGGCCAGCACAGCGACGAGATCCTGCGCAGCGCCGGCTTCGACGAGGAGGCCATCCGCGACCTGCGCGCGCGCGGCGCGGTGGCCTGAGCTAGCGCGTCGCGATGAAGCACATGCCGAACCGCGTCGCCGGGCCGGTCTGACAGGACAGGTTCGCGGCGCAGGTCCAGGTCGAGAAGCTCTTGTCGTTGTCCGCGGCAGCGGCGTGGCTCGCGTAGCAATGCCCGCCCCAGCCGTCATTGTAGACCGTGCCGGCGAGCTCATCGCTGCCGCGCAATTGCGGGCGGCTGGCGAAGCCGCGCGAGAAATCCGGAGTCCGCCCCTCGGCAAAGGCGTTGAGGATGTCGCGCCGACGGACTTGGTCGCCGAAGAAGTGCGGCGAGCCCGGCACCACGACGGTGTTGGACGGCTTCTCCGCCATCCAGTCGACGCCGGGAAAGTGAAAGCCGCCGATGCCGCGGGTCTGATGGCAGCCGCCGCAGCTCGAATCGTTGAGGCGACGCTCGAAGCCCGCGACCGACCGGATGTTCTGCAGCACGATGCCCTGCGCGGCCGCCTTCTCCAGCGCACCGACCACGTCGGCCTCGGTGAACACCGCGCCCTGCCCGGCCGCGCTTCCCTGCACCAGCCCATAAGCCGGCAGCAGATCGGAATTGACGAATCCGACCGGGGTCGGCGCCACCGCAACCTTGGCCAGGAACTGCTCGGGGATCACCGCGGTCCCGCGTTCGAGCTCGCCGAGATGGACGGGGTCGAGCAGCCAGGCCTTGAACTCGCGCGCCAGCGCGGCATCCGCCAGCAGCCGGTCGCGATCGACCTGATCCTCGAGCACCGCCTCCTCGAACGTCCCGCTCGCGGCCTGATAGTCGAACACCTTCATCATGTAGTCGGTGCGGAAATCGCGGATCGCCGATTTCGGTGCATGCGCGATCTGCAGGTTGGTCTCGATGCGGTGGATGTTCTCCGGCCTGATCAGCGCCAGCGGGCCGTCCGGCGCCGTCAGCTTCGCGGCAAGCTCCGGCCCGGTCAGTTGCAGATCGGACGTCGCCAGCCAGCGCTTGGCGATCTCGGCACAGCTCGGCGAATTGCTCTTGGCCTCCGCATCACTGCGCGCCTTGAGCACGATGTTGAGCGTCATCGGCAGCCGCGGCGAGGCGACCTCGCCATCTTTGGCCTCGGGCGGCGTGGTCCGCGTCAGGCGGTACAGCAGCCGCACCTCGCCGCAATGGTCGGGATCGACGAAGGCGCGATCCATGCGATTGACGACGCCGGCCAGCACGAAGCGGGCATCGGACGAATCGAGCACCGTGCGGTCGAACAGCTGGAACGCGTAGGACGTGCCGACGCCGATGGTCTCGTTCGGCAGCGTGGTCTTGTGCTTTTCGACATAGCGGTCGAACTCCGCGTCGAGCGCCTTGCGCACGGGAATCATCGGCGGCATCGCAAACAATGCCGCGTCGGTCAGCGGCGCATCGCTCGCGCGCGCAAGCATCTTCCCGAGGCCGAACGCGCCATTGTCGAGCTCACGCAGCGCGAACGGCTCGAGGATGGCGGCGCCGCGCTCGATCGGCGCGCTCTCGTCCGCATGAGCGAGCGAGCCGCAGCACAGCATGACAAGGCCCAATACCGACAGTCGCAAGACGCGCCTCCTCGCTTCCACGAACATGCAATTGAGGGCCTGCTAGCCCTCGAAGATAGCCGAAAGGCGGGCGGCTTCGGACAATTGTGCGACGAGGCGCCTCACGTCGCGGTGAGGCGCCTCGTCAGATTCGTCTCCAAAAACAGATGGTCCGTCAGCGCGCGACGACAAGCCCCTTGGTGGTGACGACCACCCAGCGACCGTCCTGCTTGCGGATCGCGTCGACCTTGCCAAGGCCCGGCACGGGATCGCCGGCATAGACCTCGTAGAGGCCACCGCGGCCCTCGATCAGCGCGCCGCCACGACCGACGTCGCGCAGCACCCAGCCCTCGACGACCTTGGGCTTGGTAGCCTCCGTGCGGCTCGGCTCGGGGTGAGCGGTCTCCGCCCTCGCCGGCTCGGCCCGGCTCGCCTCGGTCCTGGCTGCCTCGGCCCGGCTCGCCTCCTGCCGGCTTGCCACACCCGCGGGCGGCGCCGCCGCATTGATTGCGCCCACCGCCTGCGGCACGGACGCCGCGCTGTCTCGCGCGGGGGCCTGCGCGGTCGCGGAAGCCTGCGCGGCGCGCAGCCGGTCCACGGCCTCGCTCAGACGCTGCAACTCGCTCGGCTTGGCCGACGATTTCGTCGACAGGTCACCCAGTATCTTCTCGAGCCGGTCGAGACGCTCGGCGGATTTGTTGAGCTCGACGAGGCTGGTCTGATTGGTCTGGTCGAGACTCGCCCTCAGCGCGGCGACATCATTGTCGATCCGCGCCACGGTCGCGCCAAGCGTGGAGTCTGCAGCCTCGCCTGCCGCCGCATCGGCCACGTCACCGCCGCCGGAGCGCGTGACAAACTTGGCCGTGACCAGACCACCGGCAACGCCGCCGACAATCATCGACAGCAGCAGGATCGCGGCCATGGCCGGAAGGCCGAGCCTGCCGTTCACGGCATGCGGCGGCGGGGCCTGGCCCCGCTGCGGAGGCGGCAGCGCCGCTCCGGCACCGGTCGCGCCGGCCGCCGTTGCGGCAGCGGACGCCGACTTGGACGTTGCATCGAACTTGAAGGGCTCGGTCTTGAACTTCGCTTTGGCCCAGGCCGCGGCCTTGTCGACCGCGGCAAAAGCACCCGCCTTGGTCGCCGGCCCGGCATCCGCCCGGACTGGCGTGACCGCGCGCGTCGCGGACACCTCGGGTTTGGCCGCGGATGCCGGCTTGGCAACGGGCTCCGACTTGGCGACAGTCTCTGGCCTGGCAACAGTCTCCGGCTTGGCAGCCGGCTCTGGCCGGACGACAGCTTCCGTCTTGGTGGCAGCCACGGACTTGATCGGCGCGTCCGGCTTGATGGCCGTCTCGGGCTTCGGCGCAGCCGCCGCCATCGGGCCGACTTTCGGCGCATTGGCCGCGAGCATCGACAGCTTCGGTGTCTCGACCTTGAGGAGCTCACCGGCCGCAGCCGTCTTGATCGGCTCCGACTTGACCGGCTCCGTCCTGATCAGATCCAGGATCGTCGAGGGAGATTTCGCAGCACTCGAGCTCGCTGCGGCTTCGACTTTGCCCGTCGCCGCAAGGTTGCCCCCCGCCGCCTGGGCCTTGGTCAGCTCGGGCTTGACCTTGTCGGATTTGCCCTTGTCGGACTTGACCAGGTCGAGCCGCGCGGGCTCTGGTTTGGCTCGCTCCGGCTTCGCCGCTTGGATCTTGGCGGGCTCGATCTTTTCCGGCTCGGCCGTGAGGGCTTCGACCTTGACCTGTTCGGGCTTGACCGGCTTGACGCTGATCGTCCCGATCTCGGTATCGGCCGTCATCTCGGTCTTGATCTCAGACTTGTTGGCCTCGGCCTGCGGCTCGGGCGCGGTCACCGCTTCCACGATCGCCGCCTTGGGGTCGATGCCCGGACGGTCAGCCGCAGGCGCTTCGTGATCCGGCGCGATCATGGGCGGGGCGACGGTCGCGATCGCAGGCACGGCCAGGTCGACTGCATCGGGGAACGCGGATGTCTTCGGCATCAGGTCGACACTCGCACTGGCCATGCCAGTCGTATCGGCCACGCCAAGGCTGGCCCGTTCGGGCTTTTGGTCGCTCACGTTCAGAGTCTCCGCATGACGTTGAGCACTTGGTAACCTTAGTTAGCGTTCGATTGATTGCCAAAATCTTACTTTTGGAAGGCTTACCTGAGTTTTAGGGATTCATACCGGGCGGATTTGCGCCGACAAAGTGGAGCAGATGTGGCGGACGGTGCCCGATTATTCAGCTCTGGGCGGCCTCGCCCGGTGGCAGCAGGCTCGCTCGGCACACGGCGTAGCGCGGTCGACGCGGAGACGAACGGAGCCGCTCTCGCGGCGCGATTGCGCCCGAGCTTTGCCGATCATTCCCTCCTCGTCAGTCGGAGGGCGCAGGGAAGGCCGGGTGCCGACTGGCACCCGTGGCCCCCGTGCGGAAAGATTGCACGGGGCAGGAACCACAGGTTCAGCCGGAGCGACCCGGCCTTCCCTGCGCGATGGTGTTACGGCTGCTTCGTAGTCTCCCCGGTGCGCCGGGCTTTCTGTCACCGTCATCCGCACGAGGCGAAGCCTGCATGCGAACTTGGCATCGGCATCGGGATGCCAGGACCCTACGACTTGACCGTCCGCACCGGACCTGCTCGCCGGCCCGCTCGCGCGGAGCCCCAAGCCCGATGCGTCCACCGCTCCCCGCTGCTACGCCTCGTGACGATCGGCCGAGCCGCCCCTCCTCATCGCGAACGGGATGGCCGGGATCATCGTTGTGATTTGCCGGCGCCGCAAGCCGACACACATGCGGCAAACTGGCTCGACGGGCAGTTTGCGCATGACGGGCTTGCGGGAATCGCCCGTCGGGCCGTTTTTCGGTGACAGTGCACTTAATTGACATCGGCGGGCGTTTCCGCGCATGATCATGCATGGCCCGCCTCGCCCGCGTCGTCGTTCCCGGTCTGCCTCACCATGTCACCCAGCGTGGCAACGGACGCGCGCGGACGTTCTTCGCCGACGCCGACTACGCACTCTACCGCGACCTGCTCGCGACCCATTGCGCGGCGGCAGAGGTCGAAATCTGGGCGTGGTGCCTGATGCCGAACCACGTGCATATGATCCTGGTGCCGTCGGATGCCGACGGCCTGCGCCGGGCGCTGTCGCGCGTTCATCGCAGCTACGCCGGCATCATCCAGGCGCGCCGTAAGCGCAGCGGTCATTTCTGGCAGGGACGGTTCGGCGCCGTGGCGATCGACGAGGCGCATCTCGCCGCCGCGCTGCGCTACGTCAGCCTCAACGCAGTGCGCGCGCGGCTGGTCACGCGTGCGCAGGACTGGGCCTGGTCGAGCACGCGCGCGCATCTCAGGGACAGGGACGACGGCGTGACCGCACGTGCCCCGGTCAGGGAGATCTTTCCGGACATCGCCGCGCTGCTGACCAAGGCTCCGGACGACGAGGATCAGCTCTTCGGCAAGCTGCGCGCGGCCGAAAGCATCGGCCGTCCGCTCGGCAGCGACCGCTTTCTCGCCCACATCGAGAAGATGACGGGGCGCACGCTCAAGCCCGGCAAGCGCGGGCCAAAGCCGGCCGAGCGATGAGCGGGCAGAACGCAGGTTCGAATGGGGGGAGCAATTGAGTGCACTGGACTGCCCCCCTTAAGTGAGACACGATAATTTCTGTGACAGTGGGGTTGCCACGACGACTATCGTGCC
>NZ_JAUETE010000029.1:0-46597 GCF_032484535.1 Bradyrhizobium sp. SZCCHNS3016 | reverse complement strand
GCGCGTCTCGCGCCAGCCTTGAGGCCGGCCGTTCGCCGGCCTACACAGCACAGTTGCTCTGCGGTGAGGCGGGATGCGGGGATACAATCATGAATTCCGAAAAAGCGCAAGTAAATTATTTTTATCAGAATCCGGGGACGGGCCGAGCATCGGTTTTCCTCGTGAAGAGCAGGCTCTTGCCGCGATGTCGGTCAGCTCCCCTCCCCGCAAGGGGGAGGGGAGCAGACTGCCGTCGTTGCGAGAGCGAGGCCAATGCCAAGCCCGTGTGCTCAGACCAGCGGAACGAGTTGGCTGAAGCACACGGGACGATCTTGTCCGCCTATCCCCCGACATCCGCGCTGATGATGTCGCCGAACAGGTCCCATTTGCCGCCCTTGAACTGCATCATCTTGAGCTGCTCGATCGGGGCGAAGTCGTTGGGGCCGGTATTGACCTTGATGCCCGGGATCAGGGTATCCGGCGCAAAATCCTTCAGGCTGGCGGCCTGCTTCATGACGTTGTCGCGGGTGAGAGTGTCGCCGCACTGCTTCAGGGTCTGCACCATGGTCTGGGCCGCGGCATAGCCATAGGCGAGGTTGGCGTCGGAGATGTTGGCGCCCGGCATGTACTTGTCGATGAAGACCATGAACTTCTTCATGCCCTCGTCGTCCTTCCACTGCGGGTCCGACGGATCCTTGAGATAGCCGGCGGACAGCACGCCCTCGGACGCCTCGAGGCCGGCCGGCTTCATCACCGCGCCGATCGAGATCGAGACGTCGGTCATCAGATGCATCGGCTTCCATTCCAGCTCGGCGATCTTCTTGATCGCCTGCGCGGCGAATTTCGGCGTTGAGATGTTGACGAACACGTCGGCGCCGGTGCCCTTGAGCTTGACGATGTGGGAGTCGATCGACGGCTCGGTGGTCTCGTAGCTCTCCTCGGCGACGATCATGGTCTTGGCCTTGTCGCCGAGCACCTCCTTGATGCCGAGGACGTAGTCCTTGCCGAAATCGTCATTGGCATAAAAGATCGCGATCTTCGCGTTCGGCTTCTCCTTGAGGATGTACTTGGCGAAGATCCGCGCCTCGACGCGGTAGCTCGGCTGAAAGCCCATGGTCCAGGGGAATTCCTTCGGGTCGTTCCATTTGCTTGCGCCGGTGGCCAGGAACAGCTGCGGCACCTTCTTGGCGTTGTGATATTTCTGCACGGCGGTCTGGGTCGGCGTGCCCAGCGCGTTGAACACCAGGAACACCTCGTCGCTCTCGATCAGCTTGCGCACCTGCTCGACCGTCTTCGGCGGGCTGTAGCCGTCGTCATAGGAAATGAAGTTGATCCGGCGGCCGTTGATGCCGCCCTGATCGTTGATCATCTTGAAGTAGGCTTCCTCGGTCTTGCCGATGATGCCGTAGGCCGAGGCTGGGCCGCTATAGGCCTCGACGTTGCCGATCCTGATTTCGGTGTCGGTGGCGCCGGTGTCGTATTTCTTCTGCGCAAGCGCGCTCTGGCTCGCCAGTACGGAAAGGGCGGCTGCGGCCGCGAATGAGAGCAGAGTCCTGGTCGTCATCGGCAACATCCCTGGGCTTCCTCGATTGAATTTTCGTGATTGTCGTTTTTGCTCTTGGCCTGCGGCGATGGTGGCCATGGGAGGCCGCTCACCGCAATCGAGTGGGCAGATGTGTGCAATGCACTGTCTTGCGTCCAGGCGCTGGCCTTGGGAACCTGGCGGAGGCCGATCGGGCGCGCCGCAGGTGATTTTGCCGGCCAGCCACTCCACGCAAGTTGATACGGGCGTTTCCGGCGCATCTTCTCCCGCGCACGAAGCAGGATCCTCCCGGCGCCGCCATGACCAAGAGCCCGTTCTACACGGCCGAGCACGAGGCCTTCCACGACGTCATCAGGCGGTTCGTCGACAAGGAGATCGCGCCGTTCGCGAGCACGTGGGACGAGGCCGGCGAATTTCCGCGCGCGCTGTATCTGAAGGCGGCGGAGATCGGCCTGCTTGGGCTCGGCTTCCCGGAGGAGTTCGGCGGCGTGCCGGCCGACCAGTTCATGAAGATCGTGTCGTCGCAGGAACTGGCGCGTGCGGGTGCCGGCGGCATCAGCGCCAGCCTGATGAGCCATACGATCGGCGCGCCGCCGATCGCGCGCGCTGCGCGGCCGCAGGTGAGGGCGCGCGTGCTGCCGGAGATTCTGGCTGGGCGCAAGATCTCGGCGCTGGCGATCACCGAGCCGAGCGGTGGCTCTGACGTTGCCAATCTCAGGACCAGGGCCGTCCGCGACGGCGATCACTATGTCGTCAGCGGCGAGAAGACATTCATCACCTCCGGGATGCGGGCCGACTACATCACGGTCGCGGTGCGGACCGGCGGACCGGGGCCGGCGGGCGTCAGTCTGCTGCTCGTGCCGGGCGACACGCCGGGGCTGACGCGCACCAAGCTCGACAAGATGGGCTGGTGGGCGTCGGACACCGCGACCCTGCATTTCGACGGCTGCCGCGTGCCCGTCGAGAACCTGATCGGCGAGGAGGGGCAGGGCTTCAAGCTGATCATGCACAATTTCAACAGCGAGCGGATGGGCATGGCGGCGAGCTGCACGGCCTACGCCCGTGTCTGCCTCGACGATGCGATTGCCTACGCCAAGGAGCGCCAGACCTTCGGCAAGCCGCTCGCGCAGCACCAGGTCATCCGCCACAAGCTGGTCGACATGGCGCAGCGCGTGGCGGCATCGCAGGCGATGCTGGAAATGCTGGCGTGGCGGCTCGAACAGGGCGACAATCCGGTCGCCGAGATCTGCATGATGAAGAACCAGGCGACGCAGACGATGGCCTACTGCGCTTCCGAAGCGGTGCAGATCTTCGGCGGCGCCGGCTTCATGCGCGGCATCCGGGTCGAGCGGATCTATCGCGAGGTGAAGGTCAACGCCATCGGCGGCGGCACCGAGGAGATCATGAAGGATCTGGCCAGCCGGCAGATGGGATTGTGAAAAGCCTCGCGCCATTGTCGATGCTTTGCAGAGGATCCCGATGCGGCCGTCCTTCGAGACGCCCGCCTGCGGCGGGCTCCTCAGGACGAGGACTGCATGCGCGGCCAAATCCAACACCCTCATGGTGAGGAGCGCCGCACGCGGCGCGTCTCGAACCATGAGGCCCCGGTGCCGATCGAGGACACTGGCCTCGCCCAGGAATAACGAGAGGGACAAGAATGCTCTTCACCGCCGACCACGACGAACCGCGCCGCATCCTGCAGAAATTCATCGCTGCCGAGATCAATCCCCATGTCGACGAATGGGAGGAGGCCGGCATCTTTCCGGCGCATGAGCTGTTCAAGAAGCTCGGTGACCTCGGCTTTCTCGGCCTCAACAAGCCGGTCGAGTTCGGCGGCCAGGGGCTGGATTATTCCTACGCGCTGATGATGGCGGAAGAGCTCGGCGCCATCAATTGTGGCGCCATCCCGATGGCGATCGGCGTGCAGACCGACATGGCGACGCCGGCGCTGGCGCGGTTCGGCTCCGACGAGGTGCGCAAGGAGTTTCTGGCGCCCGCGATCTCAGGCGACTACGTCGCCTGCATCGGCGTCTCTGAGCCCGGCGCGGGCTCCGACGTCGCCTCGATCAAGACCCAGGCGCGCGGCGATGGCGACGACTACGTCATCAATGGCGGCAAGATGTGGATCACCAACGGCACCCAGGCCGACTTCATCTGCCTGCTCGCCAACACCAGCGACGGACCTGTCCATCGCAACAAGTCGCTGATCTGCGTGCCGATGAAGAGCAAGGGCGTGCAGGTCGCGCGCAAGCTCGACAAGATGGGCATGCGCTCGTCGGATACCGCGCAGATCTTCTTCGACAATGTCCGGGTGCCCAAGCGCAACCGCATCGGCGAGGAGGGGCAGGGTTTTACTTATCAGATGATGCAGTTCCAGGAGGAGCGGCTGTGGGCCGGGGCGGCCTGCCTGAAGGCGCATGAAGCGATCATCAATGCGACCATCGAGTACACGCGCAACCGCAAGGCGTTCGGCCGCTCGATCCTCGACAATCAGGTCGTCCACTTCAAGCTCGCGGAAATGCAGACCGAGGTCGAGCTGCTGCGCGCGCTGACCTATCAGGCCGCGGAAGCGCTGATCGCCGGCGAGGACGTGACGCGGCTCGCGACCATGGTGAAGCTCAAGACCGGCCGGCTCGGCCGCGAGCTCACTGACGCCTGCCTGCAATATTGGGGCGGCATGGGCTTCATGAACGAGACCCCGGTCAGCCGCGCCTATCGCGATTCGCGCCTGAGCTCGATCGGCGGCGGCGCCGACGAGGTGATGCTGACCATCCTGTGCAAGATGATGGGGACCTTGCCAGGCAGCGGCAAAGCGGGGAACGCCTGATGATCACGCTGTATCATTGCGACGGCGCCCGCTCGTTTCGCCCGTTGTGGATGCTGGAAGAGCTTCGACTTAACTACGAGTTGAAGATGCTGCCGTTCCCGCCGCGGGTGCTGGCGAAGGAGTATCTGGCGATCAATCCGCTCGGTACGATCCCGTTCATGATCGACGGCGAGACGAAGATGACGGAGTCCTCGGGCATCTGCCATTACCTCGGCGTCAAGCACGGTCCCACGCCGCTGATGGTCGGACCCGACGAGAAGGACTACGGCGCATTCCTGAACTGGATGTATTTCTCCGACGCGACGCTGACGTTCCCGCAGACGCTGGTATTGCGATACACTCAGCTCGAGCCGGAGGAGCGGCGCTCGCCGCAGGTCGCCACCGATTATGCCAAGTGGTTCCTGGGACGGCTGCGCGCCGTGGAGGCAGCGACCGCGAATGCCGAGTTCTTGTGCGCGGGTCGTTTCACCGCGGCCGACATCGTGATCGGCTATGCGCTGCGGCTTGCGGACACGCTCGGGCTCGGCACGGATTTTGGGCCGAATGTGGCTGCTTACTGGGCGCGTCTGCAGCAGCGTGAAGGCTACGGCCGCGCGCGTGCGGCCGAGCAGCGCGCCGGGATCGAGCAGGGCATCAAGCCGCGGGTCAGGCCGTAGCTTTGGGCACGTCATTCCGGGTTCGCGCTCGCGCGCGCCCCGGAATGACGATCATTTCGAATCGGTGAGTTAACCGCGACAAAAATCGGCAGTCGTCGCCGATGACAGCGGCGCGAATTGCGCTATGGTTCTCCTCCAAAGAAGCGGCCGACAGAGCCGCGCCTCAGGAGGAATGCCATGGATGTGACCCGCCGGGACTCCGGCCATCTCATGCTGATCACGCCCGAGCGCGTCTTCTACGCCGGGCTGCTCGGCCGTCCCCGCCAGCGCTGCTCGGGCGCGTTCCATATCTACGTCGCGCTCACCGGCAGCCTGCGGCTGATTCCCGATGGCGGCGAGGAGCGTTGCGGCGAGCTGCTGGTCGTGCCGCCCAACAGGCCGCACACCATCGAGAGCGACTATCGCACCGTCATCGTCGTGACGATCGAGCCGGAGAGCGTGCCGATTGGCACCCTCGACCGCTTCGCCAACCGCGTCGCCCGCGAGGCCGAGGCCTTCGCCTGCCGCATCCGCGCCGCCTATGAGGAGCTGGTGCAGCGGCCGCTCAGCGGCGACGTCACCAGCGCAGTGTTCGACCGGCTGTGCTTCGGCGAGGTGCTGCCGCAGCGGACGCTCGATCCGCGCGTGGTCAAGGCGATCGGTCTGATCAGCCGCTTCTCCGGCGAGCCGTCCACGGCCGAGAGCTGCGCCGCCGCCGTCGGCCTGTCGACGTCGCGCTTCCTGCATCTGTTCAAGGAGGAGACCGACATCTCCTTCCGTTCGTTCCGGGCCTGGAAGCGCGCGCGGCATCTGCTCAACTACGCCAACCAGGACCTCAACCTCGCCCATCTCGCGCAGGACATCGGCTATCCGGATTCCACGCATTTCAGCCATTCGATCCGCCGGTTCTACGGGCTGAAGCCGCGCGCGATCTTCTCCGGCTCGCGCGATCTCGCGATTTACCGCGCCGGCGAGGCGGCCTTGACCTGATCTTTCCTGGCTGCGTGCCGCGCGAGCGCGGCGCGCAGTGGGAACTTCGACAGTTCGAGCATGATCAGCGTGGTCAGCGCGGCTGCTGCGGTCAGCGCGAGATCGTCGGCATGCAGCGGTCCGAACCGGAACAGCGCCGCGGCGGCGGGCAGCGTCAGACTTGTTGCGAGCACGGCGACGACGAAGCCGATCACCAGCAGCAGCATGCGGTTCGGCCGCAGCAGCGCCTCGCGCAGCGAGCTCGAGAACGAGCGGTTGACGAAGATCAGGCTGACGATCACCGACACCAGGGTGAAGAACACCAGCGCGCGGAGCTCGTCGTCCGGCATGCCGTTGCGGTGTGCCAGCAGCAGCACGCCGCCGGTGGCGAGCAGCGCCAGGAGGCCCTGCAGCGCCCCCCACATCACCAGCGCGCGCGGCAGCAGCGGCTCCTGCGGATCGCGCGGCCGCCGCCGCATGATGTCGCTCTCCTCGGTCTCGGCCTCGAACACCAGCGAACAGACGGGATCGATGATCATCTCGAGAAAGGCGATGTGCACGGGCCCGAGCAGCAGCGGCAGGCCGGTGACGAGCGGCAGCAGCGCCAGTCCGGCGATCGGAAAGTGCACGGCAAGGATGAAGCTCATCGCCTTGCGCAGATTGTCGTAGATGCGCCGGCCGAGCCGGATCGCCTTGACGATCGAGCCGAAATCATCGTCGAGCAGCACGATCGCCGAGGCCTCGCGCGCGACGTCGGTGCCGCGGCCGCCCATCGCGATGCCGATATGCGCCGCCTTGAGCGACGGCGCATCGTTGACGCCGTCGCCGGTCATCGCGACGATCTCGCCGTCCGCCTTGAGCGCGGTGACGATGCGCAGCTTCTGCTCCGGCATGATGCGCGCGAACGCCGTCGGCACGCGCGCCGCAAGCGCCAGGGCGTCGTCGTCGAGATCGGCAAGCTCGGGGCCCGCGATGACGCGCTCGGGATCGATCCCGGCCTGCCGCGCAATGGCGGTGGCCGTCGCGGGATAGTCGCCGGTGATCATGATGACGCGGACGCCGGCGGAGCGGCACTCGGCGACGGCATCCTTCACCTCCGGACGCAGCGGGTCGGCGAAGCCGACGAGACCGCGGAATGAGAACGCGAAGTCCTGCTGTATGTCGGGGAGCGCCTCGCCGCTCCAGCTCGCGTGGGCGACGCCGAGCACGCGCAGGCCCTCGGCGGCAAGCGTCTCGACGCGCGCCTGCAGCGCCGCCAGCTCGCCGCCGTCGACGCCGCAGAGCGATGCGATCGCTTCCGGCGCACCCTTGGCCGCCACGGCGCCGGCGCCGTCGCGCGACCAGACGTTGGTCATCGCCAGCAGGTCGGGGCGCAAGCCGTAGCGTCGCTGCAACGTGGCGCCTGCGGTGGCGTCGGCGCCGAGCGCGTGCAGCGCCTTCTCCATCGGATCATGCGACTGCGGGTCGCAGGCGAGCACGGCGGTGGCGACGAGATCGCGGAAGGGCGGCGCGACGGCATCCGGCGTCGCCGTCGCAGGCTGCAGCGCGCTGCCGTCCGGCAGCACCAGCCGGGCCACCATCATGCGGTTCTGCGTCAGGGTGCCGGTCTTGTCGGTGCACAGCACGGTGGCGGCGCCCAGCGATTCGATCGCCGAAGCGCGCCGCGTCAGCACGCGCGCCTGCGAGATGCGCCAGGCGCCCATCGCCAGGAACACCGTCAGCACCACCGGGAATTCCTCGGGGAGCATCGACATGCCCAGCGCGATGCCGGCGAGGATTCCCTCCAGCCAGCCGCCGCGATACACCGCATAGAGCACGACAGTGACCGCGACCACGATGCCGCCGGCGATGGCGAACGCCAGCACCAGCCGTCGCGTCTGCTGCCGCAGCCGCGGCGTCTCGGTCTCCAGGGCGGTCACCGACTGGCCGATCCTGCCGATCGCCGTGTGTGACCCCGTCGCCGTCACCTCGGCAATGCCGCCGCCGCGGACGACGAGACTGCTGGAGAACACGAATGGCTGGTCGTCGCCGCCGGCCGCCGCGGCGGGCGTGTCGATCGGCTCGGCCGGGGCGGGGCGCTTGCGCACCGGCACGGATTCGCCTGTCAGCAGCGATTCATCTGTCAGCAGATCGTCGCACTCCCGCAGCACCGCATCGGCCGCGACGCGATCGCCCTCGGCGAGCACGATGAGATCGCCGCGCACCACCTCGCGGCCGGCGATGCGGATGCGCTCGCCGTCGCGGATCACCAGGGCGCGCGGGCTGGAGAGGTCGCGCAGCGATTCCAGCACGCGCTCGGTCCGTGCCTCCTGCACGATGGTGATGAAGACGGAGGCCGAGGCGAACACGCCGAGCAGCATCGCTTCCGCCGCGTCGCCCAGCGCGAGATAGATGCCCGCGCCGGCGAGCAGCAGAAGCAGCATCGGCTCCCTCAGCACATCGGCGACGAGGCGCAGGATCGAGCGTTTGCCGGTCTGCGGTAGCTCGTTGAATCCCTCCGCCGTCAGACGCCGTGCCGCCTCGGCCGCGCTCAGGCCGTTCGGAAATGTCGGCGCCGGTTGTGTGTCGATCGGCATTGCACGCCCCGTGACCAGAAACATGGGAACCAGTTAGCGCCGATCCCGTCCGGGCGCTTGATGCAGAGCAATAGCGGGTTGCGCGGCCTCCAACCAGCGAGTCAACGCAAGCAGATCAGGCGGAGACACCGTCATATACGGGCCGGATCAGCACAGCGCCGCTTGCGCGAAGCCATCGAACGAGTGCCATGAGCGACAAAGCCGTCATCACCTGCGCGCTGAACGGCGTGCTCACCGATCCCAGGCAGCATCATGTGCCGGTCACGCCCGAGGAGATGGCGCGCGAGGCGCGGCGCGCCTATGACGCTGGTGCTGCGATCATGCACATCCATCTGCGCCAGCAGGCGCCGGGCAAGGGGCATCTGCCGTCCTGGGACGTCAGCGTCTCCCGCGAGATCCAGCAGGCGATCCGCGAGGCCTGTCCCGGCGTGATCATCAACCACACCTCGGGCGTGTCGGGACCGAACTATCAAGGTGCGCTCGACTGCATCCGGCAGACCCGGCCGGAGATCGCGGCCTGCAATGCCGGCTCGCTGAACTATCTCAAGGTCAAGGCCGACAACAACTGGGCCTGGCCGCCGATGATGTTCGACAACTCGGTCGAGAAGATCCAGGACTATCTCGCCGCGATGAAGGACGCGCACACGATCCCGGAATTCGAATGCTTCGACGTCGGCATCGTGCGCTGTGTCGCGATGTATCGCCAGACCGGCATGTATGGCGGTCCGCTGGAGTACAATTTCGTGATGGGCGTTGCCTCCGGCATGCCGGCTGATCCCGAGCTGCTGCCGATCCTGCTCAAGCTGAAGCTGCTGGAAGCGCACTGGCAGGTCACGGCAATCGGCCGCGCCGAGATCTGGCCGCTGCACCAGCGCTGCGCCGAACTCGGCGGCCATCTCCGCACCGGGCTGGAGGACACGTTCTATCTCGGCGACGGCACCAAGGTGACCTCGAACGGCCAATTGATCGAGGCGATCGCGGCGTGCGCGCGGCGCGCGGGCCGCGAGATCGCAAGTCCCGCCGAGGCCCGGCAGATATTTGGCACGGTGAATTGACGCGGCATACGCCGTCATTGCGAGCGCAGCGACGCAATCCAGAGTTCTGTACGACGCCCTGGATTGCTTCGTCGCCTTCGGCTCCTCGCAATGACGTGGATGGGGAGGGAACAGACCAATGACCAATCTCGATGCCACCGGCGGCGTGTCCGGTCCCGGCCGCATCGGCCGGGTCGCGATCGGCGATCTCCTGAAGCGCGCGGCGCGCCGCTTTCCCGAGCGGGTGGCGATCACCGATGGCGCCCGTCAGGTGACGTTCACCGAGCTGGAGCGCGATGCCAACCGGTTTGCGAACTATCTCGCCGCCAAGGGGCTGAAGCCGGGCGAAAAGATCTCGACCGTCTGCAACAACTCGATTGAGTTCGTCAAAGCGCTGTTCGGCATCCATCGCGCGGGTCTCGTCTGGGTGCCGATCAATACGATGCTCGGGCCCGCCGACATGGATTACATCCTCGGCCATGCCGAGGTCCGCTTCGCGCTCATCGATGACAATTTGTTTGCGCAGCCGGAGCGGCGGGCGGCGCTGGAACAGCGCGGCGTCGAGCTGATCGCCGTCGATCTCACCGGGACGGCGAAGGCCGCGGGGCTTGCCGGCTTCAACGAGCTCATCCAGGGGCATTCGGATGTCGAGCCCGAGATCGAGATCAACGATCGCGATCTTGCGATGATTATCTACACCTCGGGCACGACGTCGCGGCCGAAGGGCGCGATGCATTGTCACCTCGCCGTGGTGATGGCCGTGATGAGCAACTGCATCGAGATGCAGCTCTCGCGCGACGACGGCATCACCGGGCAATTTCCGCTGTTCCACTGCGCCGGCCATGTGCTGCTGCTCAGCTATCTCTCGGTCGGCGGCCGCATGGCGCTGATGCGCGGCTTCGACCCGGTCGCCTGCATGGAGGCGATCGTGCGCGACCGCCTCACCGTGTTCGTCGGCCTGCCGCTGATGTACCAGGCAATCCTTGATCATCCGCGCCGCAAGGAGTTCGACCTCTCCCACTTGCGGACTTGCCTCTACACAATGGCGCCGATGGGCCGGCCGCTGCTGGAGCGCGCCATCAGGGAGCTGTGCCCGAACTTCGTGCTGACCAGCGGCCAGACCGAGATGTATCCGGCGACGACGATGTCGCGTCCCGAGGTGCAGCTCAATCGTTTCGGCAATTACTGGGGCGAGTCGCTGTTCGTCAACGAGACCGCGATCATGGACGATGCCGGCAACCTGCTGCCGCCGGGCGAGATCGGCGAGCTCGTGCATCGCGGGCCCAACGTGATGCTGGGCTACTACAAGGATCCCAAATCGACCGAGGATGCGCGAAAGTTCGGCTGGCATCACACCGGCGATCTCGCGGTCATCGACAAGGGCGAGGTGCTGTTCCTCGATCGCAAGAAGGACATGATCAAGTCGGGCGGCGAGAACGTCGCCTCGGTCAAGATCGAGGAGACCCTGCTGGCGCATCCGGCGGTGCAGAATGCCGCCGTCGTCGGCCTGCCGCATCCGCAATGGGGTGAGGCGGTCTCGGCCTTCGTCAAGCTCAAGCCCGGCGCGCAGGCCAGTGAGACCGAGCTGCTCGAGCACTGCCGCAAGTCGCTTGGCGGCTTCCAGGTGCCGAAGCTGGTGCGGGTGCTCGAGGAGATGCCGATGACCGCCACCGGCAAGCTGCGCAAGGTCGAGCTGCGCCAGGCCTATGGCGATCATTTCGTGGCGAACAGCGCGTGAGGGTTGATCCTCGAGATTCCGGGTTCGCTCCCGCGCAGCAAGATGGCCCGTCCATCTTGCTGCGCATTCGCGTCCCGGAATGACGAAAGCATGAACTGATGGCCACCATCGACAACACCATCTCTCCCTCCGGCGCCGCCTTCCAGGCCAATCGTGACGGCATGCTCGGCCTGATCGCGCGGATGCGCGATCTCGAGGCGCGCACGCGCAATGCCTCTGCGGCGGCAAAGGAGCGCTTCCATCAGCGCGGCCAGTTGTTGCCGCGCGAGCGCGTCGCCTTGGTGCTCGATCCCGGCGCGCCGTTCCTGGAGCTGTCGACGCTTGCCGGCTACATGTTCGATACGCCGGACCCGGCCAAGAGCGTGCCGGGCGGCGGCGTCGTCGCCGGCATCGGCTTCGTGTCCGGCGTGCGCTGCATGGTCTCGGCGAATGACGCGGGCATCGATGCCGGAGCGCTGCAGCCTTACGGCCTCGACAAGACCCTGCGCGTGCAGGAGCTGGCGCTGGAGAACAAGCTGCCCTACGTGCAACTGGTCGAGAGTGCCGGCGCCAACCTGCTGCGCTACCGCGTCGAGGACTTCGTGCGGGGCGGCAACATCTTTCGCAACCTGGCGCGGCTGTCGGCGGCGGGTCTTCCCGTCGTCACAGTGACGCATGGGTCGTCGACCGCGGGTGGCGCCTATCAGACCGGATTGTCCGACTACATCGTGATGGTCCGCGGCCGCACCCGCGCCTTCCTCGCCGGCCCGCCGCTGCTGAAGGCCGCGACCGGCGAGATCGCCACCGAGGAGGAGCTCGGCGGCGCCGAGATGCACACCGCGATCTCCGGGCTCGGCGACTATCTCGCCGAGGACGACCGCGATGCCCTGCGTATCGCGCGCGAGATCATGGGCAAGCTGAACTGGGATCGGCCATCGCACGAGTCGTCACCGGCGAAGCCGCCGCGCTACGACCAGGAGGAGCTGCTCGGCATCATGCCGCTCGACCACAAGCGCCCCGTCGACATGCGCCAGGTCATCGCGCGGATCGTCGACGACAGCGACTTCGTCGAAATGGCACCAAACTACGGGCCTGCGACGGTGTGCGGCCATGCCCGCATCGAGGGCCAGGCGATCGGCATCGTCACCAACAACGGCCCGCTGGATCCGGCCGGCGCCAACAAAGCGACGCACTTCATCCAGTCCTGCTGCCAGACCCGAACGCCGATTCTCTATCTCAACAACACCACCGGCTACATGGTCGGCCGCGCCTATGAGGAGGCCGGCATGATCAAGCACGGCTCCAAGATGATCCAGGCGGTGACCTCGGCCAGCGTGCCGCAGATCACGATCTATTGCGGGGCCTCGTTCGGGGCGGGCAACTACGGCATGTGCGGCCGTGGATTCCACCCGCGCTTCTGCTTCTCCTGGCCCAACGCCAAGACCGCCGTGATGGGTGGCGAGCAGGCGGCGGAGACGATGGCGATCGTGACCGAAGCGGCGGCGGCGCGCCGCGGCAAGCCGGTGGAGCGCGAGAAGCTCGACGCCATGAAGGCGCAGATCATCGGCGTGTTCGACAGCCAGATGGACGTGTTCGCGACCTCGGCGCGCGTGCTCGACGACGGCGTGATCGATCCGCGTGACACCCGAGCGGTGCTCACGGAAGTGCTGGCGATCTGCCGCGAGGCGGAGGCGCGCGAGCCGCAGCGCATGCAGTTCTCGGTGGCGCGGCCATGAGCGAAGAGATGGGTGCAATGACGCGCAGGCCTTTCCACAAGGTGCTGATCGCCAACCGCGGTGAGATCAGCTTGCGGATCATGCGCACCGCGCGCCGGCTCGGCCACGGCGTGGTCGCGGTCTATTCGGACGCCGATTCCGATGCGCCGCATGTGCGGCTCGCCGATCAGGCCGTCCGCATCGGCGCGCCGCCGCCCGCACAGTCCTATCTCAACATCGCAGCGATCATCGCCGCCGCAAAGGCGACTGGCGCGGATGCCGTGCATCCCGGTTATGGCTTTCTCGCCGAGAACGAGGATTTTGCGCAAGCGTGCAAGGAGGCCGGTCTGGTGTTCATCGGGCCATCGCCCGAGGCGATCAAGGCGATGGGCAACAAGGCCGGCGCCAAGGTGATCATGAGTTGCGCCGGCGTGCCCTGCGTTCCCGGCTATCAGGGCGAGGACCAGGGCGACGACGCGATGCTGCGCGAGGCGCGCCGCATTGGTTTCCCGGTAATGATCAAGGCCGTCGCCGGTGGCGGCGGCCGCGGCATGCGGCTCGTGACGGATGCGGACGCCTTTCCCGACTTGCTGCGCAGCGCCCGCTCGGAAGCGGCGACGGCGTTCGGCGACGGCACCGTCATCCTCGAGAAGGCGATCGCCAATCCGCGCCACATCGAGATCCAGGTATTCGGCGATAGCCACGGCAATGCCGTCCATCTCGGTGAGCGCGACTGCTCGGTACAGCGGCGGCATCAGAAGCTGATCGAGGAGGCGCCGTCTCCGGCGGTCGGGCCGGAGCTGCGCGCGCGCATGGGCGCCGTGGCGGTGCAGGCGGTGAAGGCGCTCGGCTATGAGGGCGCCGGCACGCTGGAGTTCCTGCTCGATGCCGACGGCCAGTTCTACTTCATGGAGATGAACACGCGGCTGCAGGTCGAGCATCCCGTGACGGAGGCGCCGACCGGTCTCGATCTCGTCGAATGGCAATTGCGCGTCGCCGCCGGCGAGCCTCTGCCGTTGCGCCAGGACCAGATCAGCTTCTCGGGTCATGCGATCGAGGTGCGGCTGTGCTCCGAGGATGCCGCGCACGACTTCATGCCGCAATCGGGGCGGATGGCGCTGTGGCAGATGCCGGGGATGGTCCGGGTCGAGCATGCGCTGGAGTCCGGCGCGGAGATCCCGCCCCACTACGATTCGATGATCGCCAAGCTGATCAGCCATGCTGCGACTCGTGAGGAGGCGCGCGCAAGGCTGATCGCCGGATTGGAGCAGGCCGTTGCTTTGGGCGTCCCGACCAACCGGGCCTTCCTGATTTCATGCCTGCGGCATCCGGCCTTCGCCGCGGGCAAGGCAACCACCGCATTCATCGCAGCGCATCGTGACGAGTTGCGTGCGCCAGCCGTCGATGCGGCAGACCTCGCGCTGGTCGCGCTGCTGCTCTCCGTCAGCCATCCGCTCGCACATCCCGTCCGCCGCGGCCGCTCGCTCGCGGCCGCCTTCGCGACGCCGCTCCGGTTCGAGATTGCCGGCGAGGTGGCCGAGTGCGAGCTACTGCGCGAGCGTGACGGAAGCTATCGCGTGACGCGTGGTGATGCAGAGCATCGCTTCGAGATCGTATCGCTCACTGATGACACGATCCGCGTTCATCACGCCGAGATCGTCGAGAGCGCGCGCTTCGTCCGTGACGATGATCGGCTGTTCGTCCAGCATCGCGGTCAGACGCTGGCAGTGCGCGATCTGACGTTGGCGAGGCCGCAATCCTCGGCCGCCACCGGAGGTGATGGCAAGGTCCGTGCGGCCCTGAACGGTCGCGTGGTCGCGGTGCTGGTGAAGCCGGGCGACAGCGTGGCTGTGGGACAGCCGGTGGTGACGCTCGAGGCGATGAAGATGGAGCACGTTCATACTGCTGGCATCGCCGGAACGGTGACCGCGATCGAGGTCGCCGAGGGCGACCAGGTGACGACGGGGCGGATCGTGGTGGAGATCGCGGGCTGATCGTCGCGCAAGTGGGCGTGAGTTAGCTCGAGCATGCTGCACCTCCCTCCCGCTTACGGGGCGGGGGTCCGCGCGCGCTGAACTCTGTTGTATGCGACTTCGATATTCTCACGGAGGCATCGCTTCGCGACATGCAGCGTCCCGCCGCTGCATTCTGCAACACTCAAAGGAGGCGGTTCGCCGGTTGCGCAGATCATCGTCGACATCGTCCACGGTGGGAGCGCTGATCACGTGGAGCGCGACTCGTGGACCCCCACCCCCGACCCCTCCTCGCAAGGGGGAGGGGAGTGCATCGCTGTCGAGGCGAGGGGGCAATTCTGCCACCAAAGACGTGAGATCAACTGCGCTGTTTCAAGGGCGCGGTGCCGACCCCTAATCCTTCAAACGGCAACAACGCCGATCGTGGCTCTGTTGCGCGGCCGACGCGCGCCTCACGGATGCAATTGCCGCCTCAGCGCCGCGACCAGCCGTGACGTCTGGAACGGCTTCGACAGCAGCGGTGCCGTGGCGAATTCTTCCGGGCATTGATCGACGGAATAGCCGGTGACGGCGACGAAGGGCACGCCGGCCGCGGCCAAAGCGCGCGCGATCGGCGCCGATGTTTCCCGCCCGAGATTGACGTCGAGCACGGCAAGATCGCAGTGATTCCGCTCGAGCAGATGGAGGGCTTTGTGCACGGTCGGCGCCACGCCGACCACCGTGAATCCGGCGGCTTCGAGCTCGACCGCGAGGTCGAAGCCGATCAGGGGATCGTCCTCGACGATCAGGAGGTGAGTCTTCTCACTGGCGCGCATGATGACGGTCGCGGCTGAGGCGTTGCAGGGGGCACCTCAGGTGCCAGCGCAGTCCGGTCGGCAGGAACTGGACCTCGACCGATCCATCCAGGCCAGCGCGCACCAGGTCGGAAATCACCCGGCTGCCGAAGCCGGTGTGCTCGGGCGGCGCGACCTCAGGTCCGCCGCTTTCGACCCAGGTCATGTCGAAGCTGTCGTCGATGCGCGTCCAGCGGACCGCGATCCGTCCGTCGTGGTTCGACAGCGCACCATATTTGGCGGCGTTGGTGGCGAGCTCGTGGACCGCCATGCCGATCGACTGCGCGGCCTCTGGCGTCAGCTCGATCGGCGGTCCGTCGATCGCGATGCGGTCGCCGATCAAGTCGCTGAACGCCCCGAGCTGCGAGCGCACCAGGCCGCCGAGTGGAATGAAACGCCAATCGTTCTGAATCAGGAGATCCTGATTGCTCGCGATCGCCTGCAGGCGCTCCAGAAAGCGGTTGAGGTCGAGCTGCCGGCCGTGACGGGTCATCTGCCGGGCGATCGCCTGCACCAGCGACAGCAGGTTCTTGCTGCGGTGGTTCACCTCGGCCAGCAAGGTGCGCAACTGCTCCCTTGTCTGGCGCTTGTCGGTGATGTCACGCACGATCTTGGAGGCGCCGATGATCCGGCCGCTCGAATCCCGGACCGGCGAGACCGTGACCGACACGTCGATGAGCGCACCATCCTTGCGCAGGCGGATAGTCTCGAAATTGTCGATGATCGCGCCGGATAGGACGGTGGCGAGGATCCGGTCCTCCTCGGCCTGGCGCTCCTGCGGGATGATCGTGCGGATCGAGCGGTTGATCATCTCGCCTTCCGAGAAGCCGAAGATCCGTTCGGCGCTCTTGTTCCAGCTGGTGATCGTGCCGTCCAGCGTCTTGCTGACGACGCCGTCCGAGGACGAGGCGACGATGGCCGCGAGCATCGCCGCCGCACGCTCGGCCTTCTTCGACAGCGTGACGTCGCGGATGATGCCGGAGATGCCGACGATCCCGCCGGTTCTGCTGCGGATCGGTGAAAACGTGATGGAGACCTCGATCGGGCGTCCCTGCTTGGTCAGCCGGACGGTCTCGAAGCTCTCGATCGCTTCGCCCGCGTTGATCCTGGCGCGCAAGGCGCTCGCTTCTTCCGCCAGCTCGGGGGGAACGATCTCGGAGACGGATCTGCCGATCATTTCAGCCGCGGTGAACCCCAGCATCCGCTCGCTGGCCGAGTTCCAACTGCGGATGACGCCGTCGGCGGTGGTGCTGACAATGGCGTCGGCCGAGGACTCCACGATCGCCGCCAGATAGGCCGTGTCGTCGTCGGTCGCGCGTGGGGCGGGGGAGGCGCCGGGCATTCCGTGCACGTCGCAGGCTCCTTGCTAACAGGTCGGCAGAGAAGACGCCGTGCACCAGATTACCAACTTGTTTGTGTGCAAATGCAAGGGCTATCTCGATCGCTGCTTGTTGTTGGTCTTCCCGGCAACGAGGACAGGGCGATCTGCCGTCAGCAGACCCGTTTGGGGCCATGCGACGTGCTCCAGCTCACGACGGCGAACACACAGAACGCAGGCTTGAGCGTTTCGTTCCGGAGATCTTGCTAAATTGGCCGGCGAAGGTGCCGTATCATCGGGCGCCAGGGCCCACGCTTGCGTCCGGACGCCGCCGACCACGGGGCGGCGGCGCAATCCAAAGGCGAATTTATCCGCAACTACTTCCTAAGGCTGAGGATATAGCCTGCCAGGTCGGTCGCATCGTTCGCACTGAGCGGATTGTTGGCCATCGTCGCGTGGGGAAGCAGGAGGAACTTGACCAGCATGTCCTTCGTCACTCCGTCCCTGGCCGCGATGGCGACAAACGGCCGGGCGCGGCGGAACTTGGTCGGCTCGGTGGCCACCGCATGGCAGGCGGCGCACCAGCGCTCGGCGAGCTGGCGGCCGTGGTCGAGATCCTCGGCGGCCGCCGAGGCGGAGAGCAGGACCAGCAGCAGCAGTGATGGTACGGAGGCACGTCGCACGCCCGGCTCTCCTCACAGCGGCTGGTCGTCGTCGGTCGACGGCTGGTCCTGCAGCGAGACGATGTCACCGCCGCCGAACTCGTCCTCCGGCGGCGGATAGACCCACATGTGGTCGCGCACGTTCCTGACGCCCTGGACGCTCTTGGCCGCCACGATCGCCGTGGCCCGCTCCTTCTCGTTGCGCACCGCGCCCGTGAGATGCGCGATGCCGTTGCGGACGACGACGTTGAAGCGGCAATGCTTGCAGGCGGCCTGGTCGAGCGAATCGAGAATGGCGCTGCGGATCCCGTCATCGTCGGGGGTGGGGCCTGGAACGGCAGTGGCGAGGTCGGCCACGGTTTGCAGGAAATCCGTGTGTGTCACCACGCCGGCCAGCCGGTCGCCACTCATCACAGGGAGACGCTTGATGTTGCGCTTCTCCATGATCTCGGCGATCTCCGCCAGGCTGGCATCGGCGCTGACCGTGACTGGAGGCTGGCTCATGATGTCGCCGACCGTACGGCCGTGGGAATGGACGAAGTCGGCGCCGATGCGGCCGCGGCCGACCAGGAGGTCGAGCCAGCGGCCTTGCCTGCGTTCGGTGCCGAGCTCGGCGCGGCGCAGGAAATCACCGTCCGTGACCATGCCGACGAGCGTGCCGGACGCGTCGACCACCGGCAGCCCGCCGATGTGGTTGCGCAGCATGATCCGCGCCGCCTCGGCCACCGGGGTTCCGGGCGTCACCGCGATCACGGATCTGGTCATGATTTGATGAGCGCGCATGTCGTCGTCTCGTGCTGCGATCGCAATCGGCGAAGAATAGCTGCGCGGCATCGCGCGCGCTTGACCAGGATCAATCCGAGGTCGTGCCGCCCTACACGATCCTAGAAGTCTTGTTGCCCCAATAGCGGTCGCGCAGCAGACGCTTGTAGAGCTTGCCGGTCGGCAGCCGCGGCAGCTCCTTCTCGAAATCGATCGAGCGCGGCACCTTCTGTCGCGACAGCGATTGCCGGCAGAACGCGATCAGCTCCTCTTCCAGCTCAGGCCCAGGCATGATGCCCGACATCGGCTGGACCACCGCCTTCACCTCCTCGCCGAGATCGGAATTGGGCACGCCGAACACGGCGGCATCGGCGACCTTCGGATGCGTGATCAGCAGGTTCTCGCATTCCTGCGGATAGATGTTCACGCCGCCGGAGATGATCATGAAGGTGGCGCGATCGGTGAGATAGAGATAGCCGTCGGCATCGACATAGCCGACGTCGCCGACCGTGCTCATCGTGCCGTCGGCCGAGCGTGCCTCCTTGGTGCGCTCGGGGTCGTTGAAATACTCGAATGGCGATCCGGTCTTGAACCACACCGTGCCGGCCGTTCCGGTCGGGCACGGCTGCATGTTCTCATCGAGGATGTGCAGGTCGCCGAACAGCACCTTGCCGACGGTGCCGCGATGCGCGAGCCATTCCGCGCTGTCGCAGGCGGTGAAGCCGAGGCCTTCGGTGGCGCCGTAATATTCGTGGATGATCGGCCCCCACCATTTGATCATGTCCTCCTTGACCTGTGCCGGGCACGGCGCGGCGGCATGGATCGCGACTTCGAGCGAGGAGAGGTCATAGCGCGTGCGGATCTGTTCCGGCAGTTTCAGCATGCGCGAGAACATCGTCGGTACCAATTGCGTATGCGTGATGCCCCATTGCTCGACCAGTTGCAGGTAGCGCTCGGGGTCGAACGTCTCCATGATGATGGCGGTGCCGCCGACGCGGATGGTGAGGTTGACCGCGGCCTGCGGTGCGGAGTGATAGAGCGGCGCCGGCGACAGATAGATCATGCCTTCGCGATAGCGCCACAGCTTCTCCAGGAAATCGAAGATCGGCAGCTGCTGCACCGGCGGCTGCTCGGGCAGCGGCCGCAGGATGCCCTTCGGCCGGCCCGTGGTGCCCGAGGAATACAGCATCGCGGTGCCGACGCATTCGTCGGCAATCGGCGTCGCCGGCAGGCCGGCGGTGGCCTCCGCGAGGCCGACGATCCGCTCGCTCTCGCCTGCGCCATCGGCGACGATGCAGAGCTCGATGTCGGACGCCTCCTTCAGCGCCTCGCGCGCGACGTCGAGCTTGGCGAGGGAGGTGATCAGAAGCCGCGACCGGCTGTTGTTGAGGATGTAGGCCAGCTCGCCGGGCGTGAGGTAGGAGTTCACGCAGGTGAAGTAGAGCCCGGAGCGCTCGCCTGCGCCGCACGCTTCCAGATAGCGGCTGTTGTTCTCCATGAAGATCGAATAGTGGTCGAGCCGCTTCAGGCCGCGCTGGCGGAACAGATGCGCCAGCCGGTTGCTGCGCGCCTCCAGCTCGCGATAGGTCACGGCCTCGCCGGTCGAGGCCATGATGAAGGCGGGCTGCAATGGGCGCAGCCGGGCGTGCTTGCCGGTGTACATGTGTCCTCCCTTCCGACGCCGGCCGGAGGTACGGTGGTGGAGGGCCACAGGGCAAACGTCACGCCGACGATGTTCTCGTCGCGCCCTCGGGCCGTTTCCTTCCGCGCGTACCATCCTTACGGGACGGTTGTCGTTTGCCGGCCCAATCTAGCGGGCAGGTTCCGGGCTCTCAACCGGCCTCTCAGCCCATTGGCTGAGGAGGGAAGGGATGGGCGCGGCCGAGGTTCTGGCATAACATGGTCAGGCATTCCAACGGATGACGTCTCAAAGCCAAGAAACTCCGGGAGAGATCATATGAAATCGGGCTTGCTGGCTGTTGCTGCCGTCGGTGCGCTGCTCGTGGCGGCGCCGGCGTCGGCACAGGTCAAGATCGGCATCCTCAACGACCAGTCCGGCGTCTACGCGGACTATGGCGGCAAGTACTCCGTCGAGGCCGCCAGGATGGCGATCGAGGATTTCGGCGGCGAGGTGCTGGGGCAGAAGGTCGAGCTGGTCACCGCCGACCACCAGAACAAGCCGGACCTCGCTTCGTCGATCGCGCGGCGCTGGTACGATACCGAGGGGGTCGACATGATCACGGAGCTGACGACCTCGTCGGTCGCGCTCGCCATCCAGGATCTGTCGAAGGAAAAGAAGAAGATCGACATCGTCGTCGGTGCCGCGACCTCGCGCATATCAGGCGATGCCTGCACGCCCTACGGCTTCCACTGGGCCTATGATACCCGCGCGCTCGCGGTCGGCACCGGCGGTGCGCTGGTCGAGTCCGGCGGCGATACCTGGTTCTTCATGACCGCGGACTACGCCTTCGGCTATGCGCTGGAGAAGGACACCAGCGACATCGTGACGTCGAAGGGTGGCAAGGTGCTGGGCTCGGTGCGCATCCCGCTCAACTCGTCGGACTTCTCGTCCTTCCTGCTGCAGGCGCAGAGCTCGAAGGCGAAGATCATCGGGCTCGCCAATGCGGGCCTCGACACCACCAACTCGATCAAGCAGGCGGCCGAGTTCGGCATCGTCAAGGGCGGCCAGAAGCTCGCCGGCCTGCTGATGACCTTGTCGGAGGTGCACGGCCTCGGGCTGGAGGCGGCGCAGGGCCTGATCCTCACCGAAGGCTTCTACTGGGATCGCGACGACAAGTCTCGCGCCTTCAGCGAGCGCTTCATGAAGCGGACCGGCCGGATGCCGAGCATGATCCACGCCGGCACCTATTCCGCGACATTGTCCTATCTGAAGGCCGTCAAGGCCGCCGGAACCAAGGACTCCGATGCGGTCGCGGCCAAGCTGAAGGAGCTGCCGGTCGACGACGCCTTCGCGCAAGGCAAGGTGCTCGCCAACGGCCGCATGGTCCACGACATGTACCTGTTCGAGGTCAAGAAGCCGTCGGAGTCGAAGAAGCCGTGGGACTACTACAAGCAGCTCGCCACGGTGCCCGGCGACAAGGCGTTCTTCACCGCCAAGGAGAGCGGCTGCCCGCTGACGAAGTGATCGCGCGCCAGAACATTGGTGCCGCCCCGGCGAAAGCCGGGGCCCATACCGCGTGATCTCTCAACGAGGCAGGGCTGCACGTCGACCCGTCGCGCAACAAACATCCGTCGGTGGCTATGGGTCCCTGCGTTCGCAGGGACGACAGCGGCGGACTGGGCGGTCAGCCGTGCAGCATGCGCCAGAGGATGGCGATGAGCGAACCGACCAGCAGGACCGAGCCTGCCAGGGCCTGCACGCCAAAACCGGGGCCGCGCTTCTCGGCGGCCCTGGCGTAGGACACCATGTACATCCCGCGCCCGGCGATCCAGACTAGGCCGATCAGTGCGGCGATGACATCGCTGACATAGATCGCGAACAGCCACAGTGCCGGCAGGAAGATCGGCAGCCATTCCAGCGTATTCATCTGCACGCGGAAGGTGCGCTCGAAATCGGCATTGCCGGTGGTCGCGGGCGCCTTCACGCCGAACCTGGCGCGCGCCTGCGCGACGCGGACGGCCATGTAGAAGTAGAGCATGAGCGCGAGCGCGGTGACGAGTGCGGTGAAGTGATACATGCGCGGTTCCCCCTGATGACGGCTTGTTAATATCCGGTCAGTTCGAGATAGCCCACCCCGGTGTGGCTGCCCTTGAAGCTGATCGGCCCTTCCCAATAGGGCACGCGCGTGCCCATCCAGGCGTTTGGATTGAGCGCTGCGGTGTCGATGGCGATGCCGAGCGCTGATATCTCGACACGCCAGCCGACCGGCAGCCTGCGCTCGCCGATCGCAACCGTCTCTGTCGGCGTCATGACGATGCCCCCGGGGCCGAGCGCATGCGAGGCGCCGTCAGCCGTGATCCAGGTTCCCGACGTGTAGTCGCCATTGCCCTGCCGCATCCGGTACAGCATCAGCTTCTCGCCGCCGGAGAAATGCAGCGCGAACCAGTCCCAGCCGCTCTGGTCGGAAGCCAGCGGCTGGCTGCTCCATTCGCGGTCGAGCCAGGCCAGCCCTGAGACCTCGACTGGTTGATCGTCGAAGCTGATGCGGCCTCGGGCGCGGTAGAACGGCTGGCTGTAGTAGTACGACGCCTGGCCGCGCTCCGATTTGCGGCTGTAGCCGCCGATGCCCTGCAGCACCACCGGCCGGTCCGCCTCCAGATGCAGTGCGTAGGAGAAGTCCGGCCCGACGGCGCTCATGTCCAGGGGCGCCAGCACTCGATCGTCGGTCGTCGCGGTGCCGCGCAATTGCCAGTCGTCGATCCACGCCTGGAACGGCTTGGCCTCGACGCCGGACTGGCCGACGCCGCCGCGCGCGAATTTCTCGGACGAGCGGTGACTGTCGGTACGCGTCACCGCGGCATGCGCCATCCAGAGCTGCTGATTGTCGAAACCTTCGCCCTGCGGTCCCGGCCGGGCCGCCGAGCGGAACAGGGTCCATTGCAGGCCATAGGCCTTGCCGCTGGAATCGACGAGGTTGGCGGTGACGTACCACCATTCGATTCGGAAATCGTCGTGCGGCCCGTGATCCGCAGGGAAGCTGAACTCTCGTCCGGGCGTCACCGGCGCAAAGCCGTCGGCGCTATCGCTCAGTCCCGCAAAGCCCTGCGCGCGCGCGAGGCGGGGCAGCGCCAGCAGGCCGAGCCCGCCGATCAGCATGCGTCGCGAAATGGTCGCTCTAGCGCTCAATGGTGAAGGTCCTGACGAGATCGGCCGGCTGCATCCGCGCCAGCCGCAGCACCGGCAGCAGCGAGGCGATCAGCGCCGCGATGAGCGTGACGAGCAAGAGCCGAATGAGCTGCAGCGGAAACACGTCGAACGGCAGCCGCCAGCCGAATGCCTTGACGTTGACGATCGCAATCAGGCACCACGCCACCACAAGCCCGAGCGGCAGCGCCAGCAGCGCGGTGAGGCCGGCAAGCGACAGCGTCTTCAACAGCTCGACCTCGGCGAGCCGCCGCCGCGTCAGCCCGATTGCCCATAAGGGTGCGAGCTGCGGCAGCCGCGAGTTCGCCAAGGTCAGCAGGCTGGTCAGCAGCGCGATCGCGGCGACGCCGAGCGTGAAGGTGTTGAGCGCGCCGGTCACCGCAAAGGTGCGGTTGAAGATCTGTTTCGATTCCTGCTTCACGGTGGCCTGGTCGACGACGTTGCGACCATCGAGGCCGAACTTGTTGGTGAGCCCCGTGATCAGCCCCGGCACGTCGGCAGCCGCCGCGCGCACGGCCATGCGCGTCATGGGCGTCGCCGGGAAGCGGCGTGTCAGCGCGGCGACGTTGACCGTGACCTGCCCCTTGGGATTGCCGTAGTCGGCATAGATGCCGGCGACGGTGATGCGCCAATCGCCGCCGGGCGCGGGAAGGTCCAGGCTGTCGCCAACGGATAGATTGAGCCGCCGCGCCAGCTGCTCGCTGACGAAGCCGGCGTCGCCACGCACCAACTGCTTCCACGCGTTGTCGACGGCCTGCAGCAGCGGCCAGTGGTCGCGATAGGTGTCGTGATCGGGCAGGCCGAGAATGTCGATCGGCGCGCCCGCCAACTGCGTTTCGGCGCGTCCGCCCGGCAGCACGGCCTGGACATCGGGCCGCGCGCGCAGCCAGGTCTGGATGTCGCGCGCCTGGGCTTCATCCGCGGCGCTGATGTAGACGTCGGCGGCGAGCCGGCCGTCGAGCCAGACCAGGAAGGTGCGGCTGAAGGTCTCGACCATCGTGGCGACGCCGACATTGACGGCGAGCGCGAGCAGCAGCGCCATCAGCGCCAGCGACAGGCCCGAGATCTGCTGGCGGCTGTCGGCCCAGAACCACTGCGCCAGCGCCGCGCGCGCGCCGCGCTCGCCGAGCCGCAGCACCAGCTCCAGGATCGCGGGCAGCAGCAGCGCCGCGCCGAGCATCATCGCCGCGAGCACGCCGAAGCCAGCCAGCAGCGACTGCCCGAGCCACAGCAGCAGGCCGGCGGCAACGAAGAAGGCGAGCGCGACCGCGCTCTGCAATCGCAGCCAGCGCCGCTGCGCCTCCTGCCACGCATAGGGCTGCGCGGTGGAGAGGATCGGCAGCCGCATCGATTTGATCAGGCTGGTCGTCGCGGCAGCGAGCGCGCCGGCGATGCTGATGATGAGACCCGCAAACCACCATTCCGGCTGCAGGCTGAGCTCGCCCGGCACCTGCGCGCCATACAGCCCGCGCAGCGACGCTGCCACGTTCGGCAACAGCGCCGCAGCGATGAAATAGCCGCACACCAGCCCGACCAGGCCGGCCGCCAATGCGAAGGCGATGAGCTCGCCGATCAGCACGCCATTGAGCTGGCGCGCCGACACGCCGCAGGCGCGCAAGGTCCGCAGCACCGGCAGCCGCTGCTCGAAGGCAAGCCCGATCGCGGAGTTGACGATGAAGAGGCCGACGACGAAGGACAGCAGGCCGAAGGCGGTGAGGTTGAGGTGGAAGCTGTCGGTCAGCCGCTCCAGGTCGGTCTCGGCCTCCGGCTGCACGAGCTGCAGCCGGCCGTCCGCCAACGACTGCAATGGCTGTCGCTGGCCTTGCGTCTTGCCGACCAGCAGCCGCGAAATCTGGCCGGGCTTGCCGAGCAGCCGCTGCGCGTCGCTGATATCGACCACGAGCACGCCGGGTGCGAGCTGCTGCTGCGCCATCAAAGGCGGCAGCATGGCGTCGTTGCTGAGCCGCGGCATCACGCCGTCTTTGAGTCCGAGATCGGCCAGTGTCTCCGGCGAGATCAGCGTGCGATGCGGCGGTGTCAGAAACGCCTCGAGCTCGCTGCGGCCGACCATCGGCGCTTCGCCGACCTCCCTGGGAATGCTGAACGGCTCGATGCCGAGCAGTCTGATCGAGCGGCCGTCGATCTGCACGCGGCCTTCGAGCACCGGCGACACCGGCCAGCCGGCGCGGCGCAATTCCGCGAACACGCTCTGCGGCAGCACCTTGCCGTCGGTCGCGACCAGCATCGGCGTGCGCGCGCCGCCGAAGATCGCGGCGGCGCGGTCATAGGAGCTGCGCGCCTGCTGGTTCAGCGCCTGCACGCCGCTCCACAGCGCTGTCGCCGAGATCAGCCCGATCAGCAGGGTCGCGAGCTGCATCGGATGCCGCCGCCAGTGGCTGAGCAGCACCGCCAGAATCCAGAGCGCGCGTCTCATGCGACGCGTCCGGCATGCAGATGCACATGGCGGTCGAGCATCGCGGCGAGCCTGCTGCTGTGCGTTACCATCAGGAAGCCGCAGCCGGTGCGCGCGACGAGGTCGCGCGTCAGCGCCATCACCTCGTCGGCGGTATCCTCGTCGAGATTGCCGGTCGGCTCGTCCGCGAGCAGCAGGACCGGCTTGATCGCCAGCGCGCGGCCGATCGCGACGCGCTGCTGTTGTCCGCCCGACAATTGCTCCGGATAGCGCTTGAGCAGCGACTTCAGCCCGAGCCGCTCGACAAGCTCGATGTGCCACGCCGGGTCATGTCGACCGGCCAGCCGCGCCTGGAAACTGAGATTGTCCTGAACCGACAGGCTCGGCACCAGATTGAACTGCTGGAACACGAGGCCGAGCCGCTCGCGCCGGACCGCCGCGCGTCCGGCATCGTCGAGCGCCCCGACCGAAGCGCCGTCGAGCAGGATGTCGCCGCCGTCGGCGGCATCGAGCCCGGCGATGAGATGCAGCAGCGTGCTCTTGCCGGAGCCGGATTCACCGGTCAGCGCGACGCGCTCGCCGGAGGAGACGTCGAGGTCGACGCCACGCAGGACGTGGATCGGCTCGCCGCCGGATCGATAGGACTTGGTGAGATGACGGACGCTGAGCACGAGCATGATCGGGGTTGTTGCGTCACAACATAACAAGGGCCAACGCGAACATCACGCGCTCGTTCTTCATGACGCCCCTGATGTGATGCCGGCCGCGTGCAATCAGGTTGCGAGGGTATCGCGATGCAGCCCAAGGGGGGCGGATTCCCGCGTTGCAGCAATAACTTAGCTCGCCAGCCGGTTGCCTGCAAAGCCGCTTCGTGGGTAGCATCGTCAAAACGCCCGGACGACAGGGGCGGATCATGACAGAATGGGGAAGGACCATGGCCGCGCCAACGACGCTGAAGGGCACATCCCGCGCAAGCGCGACGCCGAAAGGCGCCTGGAAGATCACCTTCCTGCTGTTCCTGTTCATGCTGGTGAACTTCGCCGACAAGATCGTGGTCGGGCTCGCCGGCGTGCCGATCATGACCGAGCTCAATCTGAACGCCGAGCAGTTCGGCCTGCTGGGCTCGTCCTTCTTCTTCCTGTTCTCGATCTCGGCCATCGTCGTCGGCTTCGTCGTCAACCGGGTTCCGACGCGCTGGGTGCTGCTGGTGCTGGCGCTGATCTGGGCGGTGGCACAATTCCCGATGGTCGGCACCGTCGGCTTCACCACGCTGCTGATCTGCCGCATCATTCTCGGCGCCGGCGAAGGTCCCGCGGCGTCGGTCGCCGTGCACGCGGTCTACAAATGGTTCCCCGACGAGAAACGTGCGATGCCCACGGCGATCCTGTCGCAAGGCTCGGCCTTCGGCGTCATTCTCGCGGTGCCGGCGCTGAACTGGATCATCGTGAATCACGGCTGGCACTATGCCTTCGGCGCACTCGGCGTGGTCGGGCTGATGTGGAGCGTGGCGTGGCTGTGGCTGGGCAAGGAAGGGCCGCTGGCGGAGGTCGAGCTCGCCGGATTGCGCGAGCGGCGCGTTCCCTATCTGCCACTGCTGACGTCGCGGACCTTCGTCGGCTGCGTCGCCGCGACCTTCGGCGCCTATTGGGCGCTGTCGCTCGGGCTGACTTGGTTCACGCCGTTCCTGGTGAAAGGCCTCGGCTTCTCGCAGCAGCAGGCCGGCTTCATCTCGATCCTGCCCTGGATCTTCGGCGCGTGCGTGGTGCTGACCACGGGCTTTGTGTCGCAGACGCTGATGGCGCGTGGCGTCTCCACGCGCATGGCCCGTGGCGTGCTCGGCGCGACGCCGCTCGTGATCGGCGGCGGGCTGATGGCGATGATGCCGCATGTCGACGCCGCTTCGGCAAAGATCGCACTGCTCGTGGTCGGATCGGGATTGTGCGGCTCGATCTACGTCGTCTGCCCGCCGATGATCGGCGAGTTCACCCCGGTCGCGCAGCGCGGCGCCGCCATGGCGATCTACGGCGCGCTCTATACGCTCGCCGGCATCGTTGCGCCCCTCGTGATGGGCAAGATGATCCAGGCCTCCGGCAGCCTGCTCGAAGGCTACATGTCCGGCTTCACCATCAACGCGGTGATCATGGTGATCTCCGGCCTCCTCGGCCTGGCCCTGCTCTGGCCGAACAGCGAACGCACCCGCCTGCAGGCGCATCAGGCTGTCGCGCCGGAATTTGCGTGAGCGCTGGTTTAGAGCTCGGCCTTGGGCAACGCAGGTTGCCATGATCACGACCGTCGTCCCCCGGCTTGACCGGGGGACCCAGTATTCCAGAGGCGGTTGTGCATGGGCCGACAAGCCGCCGTATAACGGATGCCCGCGCCTGCGCGGGGCATGACGACACCGAGGATTTCGCGGGCGGCCAGGAGCGTGACAGCCGAGAGCCTTATTGCACCCCGCTTCGCGCACCCCTGACCAGTCGACCCGGCCGCGCGCCCGTCGCCTCGCCGTGGCGGCGCGTCACCACGCCCGACACGATCGTCGCCTCATAGCCGTCGACATCCTGCATCAGGCGGCGACCGCCGACCGGCAGGTCGTAGTGCACCTTCGGCGGATGCAGGTGCAGCCGGTCGTAGTCGATGACGTTGATATCCGCCTTGTAGCCTGGCGCGAGCAGGCCGCGATCGTCGAGGCCGACCGAGAGCGCGGTCTTGCGCGACTGCGCGGCGACGACGAAGGGAATCGACAGTCTGTCGCCGCGCTTGCGGTCGCGGGTCCAGTGCGTCAGCAGATAGGTCGGGAAGCTGGCATCGCAGATGATGCCGCAATGCGCGCCGCCATCGCTCAGGCCCGGCACGCTGCGCGGATCGCGCAGCATCTCATAAGTGGCATCGAGATTGCCGTCGGAATAGTTCAGGAACGGCACGTAGAGCATGCCCCGTCCGTTGTCCGTCAGCATCGCGTCATAGGCCAGCTCCTCGGGGCGACAGCCGCGCGCGCGGGCCTGGGCGCCAAGCGACCGCTCCGGCGGCTGCTCATAGTCCGGCGGATCGCCGAGCAGGTACATCTTGTCGTAGTTCGGCTTGAAGAACAGCGGGTCGTCGGTCGCGCTGGCCTGCTCGCCCAGGATGGCCGCGCGCAGCTCCGAATCGCGCATCCGCGCGACGCGCTCCGCCAGCGGCAGATGCGCGATCGCCTGGTAGCTCGGATGCGTCTGCAGCGGGTTGCGCGACAGCTCCAGCCCAAGCAGCAGCCCGACCGGGCGCGCCGCGATCTGCGCCGTCACCGACAGGCCGCGCGCGGCGGCGGCGTTGATCTCGGCCAGCGTCTGCCGCCAGCGCTGCGGCGCGCGGTCGTTCTGGGTCACCGAGAACGAGATCGGACATTTCGTCGCGTCGGCGATGCGCAGCATCATCGGCAGGTCTTCGTGGATCGTGGAGATGTCGAGCACGAATTGCAGCACGCTGCGGCCGGCGCTGTGCATGGCCTGCGCGATCGTCGTCAGCTCGTCCTCGCCGGCCTTCAGGGTCGGTGTGTAGTCGCCGGTCGAGGTCCGATGATTGAGCGTGCGCGAGGTCGAGAAGCCGAGCGCGCCGGCCTTGACCGCATCGCGCGCCAGCGCCGCCATGGCGCGATTGTCGTCGACGGTGGCAGGATCACGGCGCGCGCCGCGCTCGCCCATCACATAGACACGCAGCGCCGCATGCGGCAGCTGCGCGCCGATGTCGAGATCGAACGCGCGCTTGCCGAGCCACTCCATGTAGTCCGGAAAGCTCTCCCATTCCCAGGGAATGCCGGCTTCGAGCACCGGCTCGGGAATGTCCTCGACGCCCTCCATCAGCTGGATCAGCCGCTGATGATCGGCTGGCCGGCACGGCGCGAAGCCGACACCGCAATTGCCCATGATCGCGGTGGTGACGCCGTTCTGCGACGACGGCGAGATGTCGTGGCTCCAGGTCACTTGGCCGTCGTAATGGGTGTGAACGTCGACGAAGCCTGGGGTCACAAGTTTGCCGCGTGCGTCGATCTCCTCTCGGCCGGTCGCATTGACCTTGCCGACGGCAACGATGCGGCCATCCGCAATCGCCACATCAGCCTCATAGAGCTCGCCGCCGGAGCCATCGGCAACGGTTCCGCCGCGGATCACGAGATCTGGCTGCGTCATGGCGTGTCTTCCCCGATATTGTCGTTATCGGGACATCATCGGCGGGCGCGCGATGATGTCAACACGCGGGAAAAGACGGCTGCATTGCGCAGCGAAGCACACGCGGGCGCCGCGAGTAGGTCCGAGATCGCGGAGACCGAGCCGTGCCCATTGCTGCGACCTCTCCCCACAAGGGAAGAGGGCGCTATGTTGGGCAGCGCCGACAAACTAACAGCCCACCACCCTTCGACGGCGGCTACGCCTTCGCCTTCCTCGGCTCGGTGAAGAACGCGAGCACGATGGTCAGCAGCATGAACACGACGGAGGCGCCGAAAACCCAGCGCGGCGCGTTCATGTCCATGATCCAGCCGAACAGCAGCGGACTGACCACGCCGGCGAAGTTGAAGCCGGTGGAGACGATGCCGAAGGCGCGGCCGGCGGCACCCGGAGGGGCGGCGTTGCGCACCAGCATGTCGCGCGACGGCGCGATCACGCCGCTCATGAAGCCCGCGACCAGCATGATCGCCGTGAGCAGCACGGTCGGCAGGTTGATGAAAGTGATCATCAGCACCAGCACGGCGTTGATCGCATAGGCGACGGCCGCGACCAGGTTGTGATGGCGGATGCGGTCGGCGAGCTGGCCGCCGGCGAGCACGCCGACGGCGCTGGCGCCAAGGAACGCGGTCAGTGCGATGTTGGCGGTCGAGAACGAGATGCCGTAGCCGTTCATGAGCGCGACAACGCCGAAGCTGGCGATGCCGGCGTTGGACAGGCTGAGCAGCATGAAGAACACGGTCAGCAGCATCAGCATCGGCGTCAGCAGGCTGGGCTGTTTCACCTTGCTGCCGTCGGCGCTGGTGTGATGCGGATGCGGCGGCACCTCGGGCACGTTGCCGACGAGCAGCAGCAGCGCGGCGAGCGGTCCGACCAGGCCGGCCGCGATCAGCGCGCCGGAGCCGCCGACGGTGGTGACCAGCGCCGCCATCACGGCGGGCGCGACGGCGCCGCCGAGATAGCCGGCGAAGGTATGCACACCGAACGCGCGGCCCATGCGCTTCTCTTCCATGTGCGCGGCCAGCAGCGCGTAGTCGGAAGGATGATAGACCGCGTTCGCGAGGCCCAGCAGCACCGCCGAGAGGACAAGGCTGGCATAGCTCAGATAGACGCCGAGCATCGCCAGCGACAGGCCACCGAGCGTCAGGCCGATCAGCAGGATGCGGCGGGCACCGGCGCGGTCGACCAGATAGCCGACGGGCGCCTGGGTCAGGGCCGAGACGACCGCGAACACGGTGAGCGGAAAGCCGAGCTCGATGTAGCCGACGCCGAGCTTCTCCTTCAGGTAGGGAAACAGCATCGGCAGCACCAGCATGTGCAGGTGGCTGACCCAGTGCGCCAGCGAGATCAGCGCCAATGTGCGCAGCGGCGAGGCGGCCCGGACCGGAGCATGTTGCGGTGCGGCGAGAACGTCAGCCATGGTCGATCCGTTGGCCCCCGGCGTCAGCGATGGAAAGGAGGGCGCGTTGCCGGCAAACCGCCGATGCTCCCGAAATCAGGGGCGCGCGCGACACAACGCCACACTATCGGAATGCGGTTCATTGTCCATGAACGCCCGCGCATGGCACCTGCGCGCCGCGGCCGGCGTTTGCGGGCTGGGGTAGAGGAAACACGGTAGGGTGTCGGCTTTGCATGCATCCGCGCTGAGGGAGCCACTCCGCATCGCCAACCTCGGTGTCATCCCCGCGCACGCGGGGATCCATAACCACCGGCGGATGTTTGTTGCGATGCAGGTTCAACGTGCAGCCTGCCTCAAGACAGATCACGCGGTTTGGGTCCCGGGTCGGCGCCCGCCGACGCTTCGCGTCAGCGGGCTTGCCCGGGACGACAGCGGAGCGTGAGGGCGCCGTCAAGGGCTGCCGAAAGGTGGGAGAGCGTTATCTCCTACGGCGCCACCGGTCCGCCGGCCTTCTTCCACGCGTCCAACCCGCCCTCAATATGCGCCGTATTCGCCAGCCCCGCCGCCTGTGCCGTCTGCACGGCCATCGCCGAGCGCTCGCCATAGGCGCAGAAGAACACAATGCGGCGGCCCGTGGCGGCGGCGACCTCGCGCAGCATACCGCCCGGCTTGAGATTGTCCTCGATCGCAGGATAGGGCGCGTGCAGTGCGCCGGACAGCGTGCCGTGCTTGGCGCGCTCCGCGGCCTCGCGCAAATCGACCAGCAGCACGTCGGGGCGTCCCAGACACTCGATCGCCTCGCGTGCCGACAGCGACAGGCCCCGCTTCGCCAACTCGTCCTGATGCAGCCCGACGCGCATGTTGGCGGGCACCGCGACATCCATCATCTTCGGGTTCGGCAACTTCAGATTCGCCATCAGCGCGACGTAGTCGTCGACCGACTTGACCTGCAGGCGCGGATTGTAGCGGCGCTCCTCGTCGATCGTGGAGACGGTGTCGCCCTTGTAGTCGTGTGCGGGATAGACCAGCGTGTCGTCGGGCAGCCGCAGCAGCTTGTTGAAGATGGAGTCGTACTGCTGCCGCGCATCGCCGTTCTGGAAATCGGTGCGGCCGGTCCCTCGGATCAGCAGCGTGTCGCCGGTGAAGACGCGGTCGCCCAACACGAAACTATAGGAATCGTCGGTGTGCCCGGGCGTGTACATCACGTCCAGGCTGATGCCCTCGATGGCGATCCGGTCGCCCTCGCTGACGCGCATCGCCACCACGTCGGCCTTGGTCTGCTCGCCCATGATGGTGACGCAATGGGTTCGGTCGCGCAAAGCGCCGAGGCCGGTGACGTGATCCGCATGCAGGTGGGTGTCGACTGCCTTCACCAGGCGCAGGTCGAGCTCGCGCAAAAGCTGGCAGTAGCGCTCGACCTTCTCCAGCACGGGATCGATGATGACAGCCTCGCCGCCGCTGCGGCTGGCGAGGATGTAGCTGTAGGTGCCGGAGACGCTGTCGAACAATTGGCGGAAGATCATCAGCGCCTCCTTCCGATCTGGATGATCGTGGCATTAGCACGACCGGCCCGATGTCACCAATGCGGCGAACGCTCGGCAGGTCGGATTGCATCGCGCAATCCGCGGTCACGATTGCGATGCAAAGCCCGGATTGCCGTCGACGCCCGAGAGCGTGACCTTGTTCGTTCCGACCAGCACCAGCTGACCGTTGCGCAGGTGGCTCGCGACCACATCCCAAACCGGCTTGCCGTCCTGTGCGTTCATCGAGGCCCAGCCGGCGACCTTGTAGCTCTTGCGGGCGTCCAGCGGACGGCCATCGTCGAGCGTGAGATCGGAGATGCGGCGGCCGATCGGCTCGGCGGGCGCGCAACGGTAGGACAGCCCGCCCGTGCGCACCATGTCGCCGCCCTGCTGCAGATAGGGATCGGCGTTGAACAGGTTGTCGCAGACGTCCTCGAGCACGGCCTTGATCTCTGCGCCGGTCATTCGCTGCACATAGGTCTCGGGATAGGTGATCGCGGTCTGCGCCAGCACGTCCTCCAGCAGGATGGATTGGTTCGCGAGCAGCGTCGGACCCCAGCGGAATCCGGGCGACAGCGCGATCTCGGCATCGAGCTCGCGGCGCAGCGCCGCGCAGATCAGGTCGTCGGTCGCGCCTTCGAAATTGCCGCGCCGGTACAGCAGCCGGTCCGACGTCGCGAGCTTCTCGCTCCAGGCCGCGACCTGCGGCTGCTGCGTCTGATCGATCAGCGCCTGCATCGCCGGGTCCGGCTTCAGCAGCTCCGAGTAGACGGGCAGCAGCCGGTAGCGCGCGTCGGCGACGCGGCCCTTGCCGACGTCGAGATCGAGCACGGCGAGGAATTTGCCGTTGGAGCCGGCATTGGTGACGAGCGTCGCGCCCTTGGCATTGCTGACCGCGACCGGTTGCGGAACCGCGTCATGGGTATGGCCGCCGAGGATGACGTCGATGCCGGTGACGCGGCTCGCGAGCTTGAGGTCGACATCCATGCCGTTATGCGACAGCAGGATCACGGCATCGACCTTGTCGGCGCCGCGCAGGCCATCGACCAGCTTCTGCAGCTCTTCCTCGCGGATGCCGAACGTCCAGTCCGGCGTGAAGCGGCGCGGATGGGCGATTGGCACGTAGGGGAAGGCCTGGCCGATCACCGCAATGCGCGCGCCGCCGATCTCCTTGATGGTGGCCGGCTTGAACACGCGGCCGGAGCCGTGATCGAACGCCTTGGCGTCGTTGAACGCGGCCTCCTCGGTCAGGAACACGTTCTGCGCCAGGAACTCGCCCTTGAAGCGGGCGAGGTTGGCGCGCAGCGCCTCCTCGCCATAGGTGAACTCCCAGTGCCCGGTCATGGCGTCGATGCCGAGCAGGTTGGCGGCGCTCACCATGTCGGCGCCGCGCATCGCATTGGCAAGTCCGGTGCCCTGCCAGAGATCGCCGCCATCGAGCAGCACCGAGCGATGGTCGCCGGCATCGGCGCGCAGCTTGTCGACCAGGGTTTTCAGATGCGCGAAGCCGCCCATCCGGCCGAAGCGCCCGGCGTACTTCTCGAACTCGAACGAGGTGAACGCGTAAGCCTCCGCGCTGTCGGGCCGGATGCCGTAGCGGTCGAGGAAGGCGCGCTCGACCAGATGCGGCGGCCGTCCCCACATCTCGCCAATGCCGAGATTGACGCTGGGCTCGCGGAACAACAGCGGTCGAAGCTGCGCATGCGTGTCCGTGATGTGCAGGATGCGGGCGTTGCCGAACTTCTCGATGTCGTAGAGGCTGACGGTGTCGGCGGCGCGGGCGTTGCGCAGCAGCGCCGGCGCGGCGAGCGCGGCGGCAACCGATGCTTGCAGAAAGTCCCGGCGCCGAATCATGGCTCGCGTCCTAGATCACGATGCGATTCCATGGAATCGCGTCGTGATCTATCCCTTTGTTTGAGCATGATCTCCGCACAAACGCCTTCGGCGTTTGTGCGAGGGAAAGCCGGTTTCCACTTTTCCGGATCATGCTCTACCGGATCTCCATGTCCTTCCAGCGCTGCTTCTCGCTGGTGGCCTGGACGATCGAGGCCTTGGCGAGCGCCTCGGCCTCCTGCGCCGATTTCAGCGCAGAATCGAAATTTCCGGAATCGGCTGCCTTCTTCGCGGCATTGAGTGCGGCCTGGGTCACGGTCCATTGGTTGCGCAGACGTCCGGCTTCCTTGTTGGCGCTCTCGGCCGCCGCGACAGCCGCGAGATAGTCGGCCTCCGACGCGGCCCGCGCGGAGCCGGCGCTGACCGCTGATACCATCATGGCGAACACGATCTTTTTCATGACGCTTGCTGTCTTGACATTTGTCATGGCCGCGCTCCCGGTCCTGAAACCGGCAGGCCGTTCGACACGTAGGACAGATAGTATTCGAGGTTGCGGTATTCGTCCGATTGCGGCTCCAGCGGCACGGCGCGCGTCTGGCTGTTGCAGGTGACGAAGCGCCGGCTGATCGTGCCCATGCCGCTCCATTCCGAGCGGTAGATCGGCATCGCGTTGAGGATGCCGAGCGCCGGCGCCAGGATCTCTGCGCGGATCCGCTCGCCCGGGCTCTGCACATGGCAGCTCGCGCAGGAGAAGTTCAACTGGCCGCGGCGGGTGTAGAAATATTCCTTGCCCTTCTCGAACGCCTCGAGCGCACGCGGATCGTCGGGGATCTTGATGTCGAAGCGCTTGCCGCGCGACGTGTACGCCATGTAGGCGGTCAGCGATGCCATCTCGTCCTTGACGTAGGAGTAGGGCTGCTCGCCATTGGCCTCGCGGCAGCGATTCAGCGCCAGCTCGAGGGTGATGACCTTGCCTTCCTTGTCGTCGAAATAGGGATAATTCTGGCGGATGCCGATGCCGCCGTTCGGGAAGCAGTCGGCATAGGTCTTGCCGTTCTTGAACGGCTTGGCGAACATCTCCTTGCCGGCATCGAGCGCGAACTCGTAAGGCGGAAACTGCTCCTTCTCCTCCCATTGCTTGCGCATGTCGGCGTTCATTGAATACGGCCCGTTGACGAAATCGTCGAACGCCACCTTCGGAAACTTCTTGACGAAGTAATCCTGGAACGCCTTGGCGTCGGCAGCCGGGTTCGGCTTGTCCGCGGCCGCAGCGCCGGAGGCGCCGAGAGCGAGCGCGGCCGCGACAGTCAGCGCGAGGCGCAGCGCCCTCATTGGATCGTCGCCGTCAGGCTGTCGGTCGCGCCCTTGCTGTCGACCCAGCTCACCTTGAGCTCGTCGCCCTTGGCCGCGCCCTTGAAGGCGAACTTGACATAGGGGTCCTTCGACACCGCGGTGCCCCAATCGGCCAGGAACACCGTCTTGTCCTTGTGCACGAAGGTGAGTTGCTGGATGTAGTGCGCCGGGATCAACTCGCCCTTGGCGTCCTTGACCAGGCCCGTATCCATCGGGTGCTGGATCAGGGTCTGGACCTCGGCGATGTCGCCGTTCAGGACGGCGCGGACGCGGATGCTCGATGCCATGATGATCTCCTGACCTTAGCCGCCGCAGCCGCCGACGGTGACCTTGACCTCCTTGGTCGCGCTGTAGAGCTTGCCGCCGGATTCGACGAGCGCGATCACGTTGGAGGTCTTGGCCATCTTGAGCCGGTTCGCCACGGCGGGCACGGTGCCGTCGGGAATGTGGTACGACGCTGCCAGCGCGAACGGATTCTCGCTGACGATGAAGGCGATCGAGGTGACGTTCGGCAGGCTCGTGCTCACCGCGATCGGCACCACGCCGCCGTTCTCGGCGATCTCCGGCGCGTCCAGCTTGATCTTGTCGGACGCTTCGTGGTCGCGGCCATACAGCGCCTTGACCGCGTCAGGCGCATTCTTCTGCTTGAAGGCGTCTTCCGGATATTTGTTGTCGTTGGTCGCGGCGAAGGCGGGCGCGGCGTGCAGCACGGCGTTGCCGAGGCCGATCAGCGCGACGAGGCCGGCGCCCTTCAGAAACAGGCGGCGGTGGGCCAACGGGCCGAACGAGGCAGTCATGGCGGTCTCCAAACGGAATCAGAGGGTCTGCAGGAAGTCGACGATGGCGCTGATTTCCTGCTCGGTCAGGATGCGGTTGCGGCCGAACGGCGGCATCACCGTCAGCGGATTGCGCCTGGTCTCGTCGTTGAGAATCGCGATCAGCTCGGCGCGGTCGTATCTTGCCTTGAGGTTCTCCAGCTTCGGGCCGATCGAGCCCGGCAGGTCGCCGCCCTTGATCTCGTGGCAGGTCAGGCAGTTGCCCTTGCCGCGGTCGAAGGCGAGCTTCTGGCCGTCGACGGCACCGGACTGGGCGTGAGCGGCCATGGACATGGCGAGCGAGAGCCCCATCGCCAGGGCGGTACGCAGGACAGGTGTGATCAAGGTGGAGTTCCGACGTCTCGGTGATCTCGGCAATATAGGCGCTGCAAAGCATAAAGACCATCGGCTGACAATGCAGCTATGGTGGCCGCCGCAACGCGGTTAACGAGGCCGTTCATGGGGCGGCCGGGAGAATGGGCATGGCGGAGTATGTCGTGGAGTTCGGCCGGGACGGCCGGCCGGTGGAACCGGACGGACGGCTGGACGCGGCCGCCTTCCACCGCAACCACCAGCCGATCTGGGCGGTGTTGGGACGGCTGCTCGCGGGCAAGACCGGCGACGTGCTGGAGGCCGGCAGTGGCACCGGCCAGCATGTCGTGCATTTCGCCTCCCAGCGGCCGGATCTGACGTGGTGGCCGAGCGATCTCAACGCCAATCACCTCGCCAGCATCGCGGCGTGGCGAAGGCATGCCGGGCTGTCGAACATCCGTGATGCCCAGCGCATCGACCTGTCAGATCCCGGCTGGCCTGCGACGTTCCGCGCCGCGGGCGGGCCTTCGCAGCTCACCGCGATCTTTTGCGCCAATGTGATTCACATCGCGCCGTGGTCGGTGGCGGAGGGATTGTTCGCCGGCGCCGGGCAGGCGCTGTCGGCGGACGGCGTGCTCGTGCTCTACGGCCCGTTCAAGCGCGCCGGCAAGCACACCGCGGTCAGCAATGCCGTGTTCGATACCTCCCTGCGCGAGCACGATCCGGACTGGGGGGTGCGCGACATCACCGACCTCGAAGCGCTTGCCGCGCGCCACGGGCTCGCCTTGCGCGAAGCGGTGGAGTTGCCGGCCAACAACATGATCCTGGTGTTCGCGCGAGGTGCGTGACGCGTTCTCCGTCATTGCGAGCGGCGCGGCGGAGCGAAGCAATCCAGCCTTCCGTCGCGGCCCTGATTGCGTCGTCGTCTTCGGTTCCTCGCAATGACGACGGAGGGAGCCGCTCACTCCATCTCCAGCCCGACATGTCGCGCCAGAAACCGCGTGCCCAACGTGATGAAGCCGGCGCGCTCGCGGTTGTCGGTGCCGTAGCCATGGCCGCCGGCGGCGGGTTCGTAGAACCAGGCATCGTAGCCCATGGCCTGCAGCTTGGCGGTCATCTTGCGCGCGTGGCCCGGATGGACGCGGTCGTCGCGCCGCGTGGTCGCGATCAGGATCGGCGGATAGGGCTGGCCGGGCATTGCGGTGTGATAGGCCGAGTAGGTCGACAACCAGCTCCAATCCTCGTCGCTGTCGGGATCGCCATATTCGGCGATCCAGCTCGCGCCGGCGAGCAGCTTGCTGTAGCGGCGCATGTCGATCAGCGGGATCGTGCAGAACAATGCGCCAAAGCGCTTGGGGTAGCGCACCAGCATGTTGGTGATCAGGATGCCGCCATTGGAGCCGCCTTGCGCCGCGATGCGCTTCGGCACCGTGACGCCGCGGCGGACGAGGTCGGCCGCAACGGCGGCGAAATCATCATGCGCGAGCCGCTTGCCGGCATAGCGGCCGGCGTCGTGCCAGGCGGTTCCGAACTCGCCGCCGCCGCGGATGTTGGCCTCCACGAGCGTGCCGCCACGCTCGAGCCACAGCTTGCCCAGCGCCGCATTGTAGGCCGGACGGAGCGTGTGACCGAAGCCGCCATAGGCGCTCATGTGCACCGGCGCGTCGCCTGTGAGCTCGGCCGGCCCGGTCTGGGTGTAGGGAATACGCTCGCCATCCACCGAGATCGCCTCGTGTCGCGTGACGACGTGCCCCTCGGCGCTGAAGGTGCGAGGCGCCTGCTTCAGCACGATCGGCGCGGCCAAGCCCTCGATCAGTAGCAGCGACGGCGGCGTCAGCGGATCCTGGATGTTGGCGAGCAGGTCGCCGTTGCTTTCGGCCTCGTCGGTGTCGAGACGCCAGACGTCCACCGTCGCGATCTCCGGCAGGCCGGGAAGCCGCTCGCAGCGCCACTCCCCCGGTGACGGCGTCCACACCTCGAACCTTGCCCTGAGCTCGTCGAGGATCGACAGCACCAGCCGGTCGCCGGCCCAGGACAGACCCTGCAGCGCGCGTCGCGGCGCGGGCTCGAACACGCGGGTGAAATCGCGGCGCCCGGCAAGGAATGCCGACAGCCGGAGACCGAGTACCACATCTGCGGGATGGGTGACCTCGCCGACGGTCCAGGGCTGGCGCAGCTTGATGGCCATCCAGTCGCCATGCGCTGACATCCAGCAGTCGGTCGGCAGGTCGAGCCTGGTCCGCGCCCCGCCGCCGTCACCGAGCCATAGATATTGGTTGAAGAAGTCGATGCCCTCGGCAAACCACACCCGCGCCGGCGCGACGCTGCGATCGACACCGACATGCACCCATGTCGACTGACTGCCTTCGGCGGCGAAGATCACCTCCGCCTGCTCGACCGGCTGGCCGCGCTGCCAGCGCCGCACCGTCCGCGCGTAGCCCGACGGCGTCGCCATGCCCGCGCCGAACGCGCTCGCCAGCAGCAGGGTGTCGGCATCGAGCCAGGCGGCGCCGCCCTTGGCCTCCGAGAGCGTGAAGCCGCCCGTCACGAAGCGCTTCGTCGCGAGGTCGAACTCGCGCAGCACCACGGCGTCGCTGCCGCCGCGCGACAGGCTCAGGATGGCGCGCTCATGCGCCGGCGGCAGGCTCGAGACCCCGTTCAGCGCCCAGTCCTCGCCTTCGTCGGCAGCGAGTCGGTCGATGTCGAGCAGGTCCTCCCATTGCGGTTGCGCCTTGCGGAACTCCGCCATCGTCGTGCGCCGCCACAAGCCGCGCGGATGCGCCGCGTCCTTCCATTGATTGTACAGCAGCCCGCCGCGGCGGCTGACGAACGGGATGTTGTCCGGCCGATCCAGGATGGCGGCCAGCGTGTCGCGGTCGCGTTCGAAGGCCGCATCGCCGAACGCGGCGAGCGTGCGCTGGTTCTGCGCAGCGACGAAGGCGAGCGCGCGCTCGCCGTCGATCTCCTCGAGCCACAGATACGGATCGTCATCAGGCGCCGCGATGGTCGGACGATCGTCGATTGACATGGCTCAAGCTCCGCGGGCGCCGTTGACGCGAGAATACCGCCGGCTTGATTAGCCGGGCAGGTCGGGAGTGTCGAATCACGCTCCGTGGCGCGTTCGCTGCCGCATGGCTTGTCTCCGTTCGCGCCCGTTGCCTCGGGCGCGCGCTTCCCGCAATAGTGCGGCTGAACCAGCAAGGCGGGAGCGTGCGCCCCACGCCTCCGGATACCTGAGATGATCGATCTGACCGTGAGCGAAGACACCTCCGATGATGCCCGCGCTCGCCGTAACGTGGCGCGGCTCGCGGCCGCCCAGGCGCTGACCGGCGCCAACTCGGCCGTGATCTTCGCCACCGGCGCGATCGTCGGCGTCACCATCGCGCCCAGCATCGGCCTCGCGACCGTGCCGATCTCGATGTATGTCGTCGGCCTCGCCGCCGGCACCCTGCCGACCGGCACGATTTCGCGCCGCTATGGCCGCCGGGCGGCCTTCCTGATCGGCACCGGTTGCGGCGCCGTCACCGGCGTGCTCGGCTGCCTCGCGATTCTGCGCGGCTCGTTCGCACTGTTCTGCCTGGCGACGTTCCTCGGCGGCCTCTATGGCGCCGTCGCGCAATCCTATCGCTTCGCGGCGGCCGATGGCGCCAGCGCGACGTTCCGGCCCAAGGCGGTGTCGTGGGTGATGGCGGGCGGCATCTTCGCCGGTCTGCTCGGTCCGCAGCTCGTGCAATGGACCATGGACGTCTGGCAACCCTATCTGTTCGCGTTCAGCTATCTGGTCCAGGCGGCGGTCGCGCTGGTCGCGATGGGGATCGTCGCCGGCGTCGATCTGCCGAAGCCTGAAGCTGCCGATCTCCATGGCGGCCGGCCCCTCTCGGCGATCGTGCGCCAGCCGCGCTTCATCGCAGCCGCCCTGTGCGGCACCATCGCCTATCCGGTGATGAACCTGGTGATGACTTCGGCGCCGCTGGCGATGCAGATGTGCGGGCTGACGGTGTCGGATTCCAATTTCGGCCTGCAATGGCACATCGTCGCGATGTACGGCCCGAGCTTCTTCACGGGATCGCTGATCGCGCGCTTCGGCGCGCCCGTCATCGTCGCGGTCGGCCTCGCGCTGGAAGCGGTCGCAGCGGTGATCGGTCTGTCCGGCCTCACCGCGATGCATTTCTGGGCCACGCTGGTGGCGCTCGGGGTGGGGTGGAATTTCAGCTTCGTCGGCGCCTCCGCGCTGGTGCTGGAGACGCATACGCAAGCCGAGCGCAACAAGGTGCAGGCGTTCAACGATTTCCTGATCTTCGGCCTGATGGCGCTGGGCTCGTTCTCGTCGGGCCAACTGCTCGCGAATTTCGGCTGGTCGGCGGTGAACCTCGTGGTCTTCCCACCGGTGCTGCTGGGCTTGTGCGTGCTGGCACTGGTGTGGTCGTCGAAGCGCCGCGATGCGCGGCTCGCGGCGGCGGATGCGGCGGAGCGGGGGTAGAGGCGGTGCGAGCTCGCACGGCGTACACAGTATGCTCCCCTCCCCCTTGCGGGGAGGGGTTGGGGGTGGGGGTCCAGGAGTCGTGCTCTCTCCGTGAGAGATCGACCCCCATCGCCGACATCAGCGATCATTTTGTGTCGAGCGCCTCTGTTGTCCCTGCGCGCGTAGGATCATGGTGGCTGGAAGGCCTCCTACGCTTCTGAAGCACTGAGGCCCTGGACATATCAAAAGGCGTGCTCAACGACGTTCAGCGCGCGTGGACCCCCACCCCCAACCCCTCCCCGCAAAGGGGGAGGGGAGTTCACCGCGGTCGCGGCAAAATGGCGACTCCAATGAGCGAAAATGTGTACTCAAAAGTCGCTCTCCTACAAGGAGAGGCGCACTTATCAGCACCGCTCTTCAGCACATTCAGGCCTCACTTCAGCTCCCACACCTCGCCCTCCGGCAGGTCGAACTCGAATGTGTTCAGCGTCATCGAGACCATCGTGTAGTAGCCGCACAGGCCGATGATCTCGACCAGGCCGCGCTCGCCGAGCAGCGCGATCGCGTCCTTGTAGAGCGCATCGGTCAGCCCATGGCCCTCATGCAATGACTTGGCGACGTCGTAGATCATCTTCGCCTTGGGATCGGAAAACGCCGGCGTGCGGCGGTCGCGGATGGCGTCGATGATCTTGATGTCGAGGCCGCCCGCCAATGCGAGGCGCTTGTGCGCGTACCATTCGTAATGCGCGGTCCAGTGTCGCGCCGTCACCAGGATCGCGATCTCCGACAATGCTGCCGGAAACACCGTGTCGTAGCGCAGGAAGGCGCCGAGCCGCGTCGCGTGCCGCGCCATCTCCGGGCTGTTCAGCCAGGCCATCATCGGCGGCGGTGGCGAGCCGCGCTTGCTGGCGATCGACTCGTCATAGGTCTGGCGCTGGTCGGCGCTCATTTCGCCAGGCGAAAGAAGTTTCAGGCGCATGTTCGTTTCCTCGTATTTCACGCGGCGGCATCATGACCATAGAACGCTTGGCAAGGCGAGGTCGGAGGCGATGCCGCTGCACCGTGCGGCGACATCGATGTTGAATTCCGGGGATGGCTGAGGTTAGGTCTCCCCAACGACAGCAATCATGGAAACGCGCGAGGACCAGACATGGCCGATCTCGACACATTCCGCCGCGAAACGCGCTCCTGGCTGGAGGCCAATTGTCCGCCAGAGATGCGCCGCCCGATGACCTCCGAGGAGGACACCTTCTGGGGCGGCCGCAACGCTAAATTCTCCTCCGAGCCGCAGCGCGTCTGGTTCGAGCGCATGCGCGACAAGGGCTGGACGGTACCGCACTGGCCGAAGGAATATGGCGGCGGCGGTCTCGACGGCGAGGAGGCCAAGATCGTGCGCCAGGAGATGGCGGCGATCGGCGCTCGCGCCCCGATCACCTCGTTCGGCATCTCGATGCTCGGGCCGGCGCTCCTGAAATACGGCACCGACGAACAGAAGCGCGAGCACCTGCCCAAAATCACCGCCGGCCTCATTCGCTGGTGCCAGGGCTATTCCGAGCCGAATGCCGGCTCCGATCTCGCCTCCTTGCAGACGCGGGCCGAAAGCGACGGCGACGACTACATCATCAACGGCCAGAAGATCTGGACGTCGTATGCCAACTACGCCGACTGGATCTTCTGCCTGGTGCGCACCGATCCCGCGGCCAAGAAGCATGACGGCATCAGCTTCATCCTGTTCGACATGACGTCGAAGGGCGTGTCGACCAAGCCGATTCTCCTGATCTCCGGCCGCTCGCCATTCTGCGAGACCTTCTTCGACAATGTCCGCGTGCCCAAGGCGAACGTGCTGGGCACCGTCAACCGTGGTTGGGACGTTGCGAAGTACCTGCTGCAGCACGAGCGCGCGATGATTTCCGGCATGGGCGAGCGCGGCGGCAGCCGGCCGCTCGGCCAGGTCGCGGCGGATTCTGTCGGCAGCGATGCGCAGGGGCGGCTCGACGACGCGCTCTTGCGTGCCGACATCGCCACGTTCGACGTCGACGAGGCCGCGCTTGCCGCGGCCGCGGAGCGCATGGTCGATCTCGCCAAGGCGGGGCAGGGCCATCCGGCGTTCTCGTCGGCGATGAAGTACTACGGCACCGAGCTCAACAAGCGCCGCCACGAGTTGCTGATGTCATCAGGCGGCATCGACGCGCTGGAATGGGAGAGCGAGCGCTCCCAGGAAGGCGCGCGGCCCCGCGCCTGGCTGCGCACCAAGGCCAACTCGATCGAAGGCGGCACCTCCGAGGTCATGCTCGGCATCGTCGCCAAGCGTATCCTCGATCTGCCGGGGGCGTAGTCACCCCAAACTCCGTCATGCCCGGGCTTGACCCGGGCATCCACGTCCATCCGCACGAGGAGAGACGTGGATGGCCGGGACATCCCGGCCATGGCGAGCTGATAGAGCTCCGCTTCCAAGCAACACCGACACTGGACAGCCGCCATGCCTCTCCTCCTCACCGAAGAACAATCGATGCTGCGCGACAGCGCGCGCGGCCTGATCTCAGATCACGCGCCGGTGTCTCACCTGCGCGAACTGCGCGACACGCGCGACGAGACTGGCTTCTCGCGCGAGCTGTGGGCCACCTTCGCCGAGATGGGCTTCGCCGGCCTGCTGGTGCCGGAGGAGCATGGCGGCTCCGCCCTCGGTGCGGTCGAGGCCGGTGTCGTGATGGAGGAGATCGGCCGCACCTTGATGCCGTCGCCGTTCCTGGCGACCGCGGTGCTGTCAGCCTCGGCGCTCACGCGCGCCGGCTCGGCGGCGCAGAAGTCGGAGTATCTGCCGAAGATCGCCAGCGGTGCGCTGCTGGCTGCGCTCGCGCTCGACGAAGGCGCCAAGCATCGTCCTCTGCACACCGCCCTGCAGGCCGTGCGCTCAGGCAATGGCTTCGAACTGAACGGCGCCAAGGCGATGGTGGTCGACGGCCACGTCGCTGATCTCCTGCTTGTCGTCGCTCGCAGCGCGGGCGCGCCGGGCGAGCGCGAGGGCCTGACCTTGTTCCTGGTCGATCCCAAGGCCAAGGGCGTTGCCATCGAGCGCACCATCATGGTCGACGCGCACAACGCGGCGCGCATCGGCTTCGATGATGTCGAGGTCACCGCGGATCATGTGCTCGGCGAGGTCGATGGTGGCGCGGCCGTGCTGAGTGGCGTGCTCGATCTCGGCCGCGGCGTGGTCGCCTCCGAGATGGTGGGTCTCAGCGAGGAGGTGTTCGGACGCACCGTCGCGTACCTCAAGGAGCGCAAGCAGTTCGGCAAGGCGATCGGCGAATTCCAGGCGCTGCAGCACCGTGCCGCGCAGCTCTACATCGAGATCGAGATCACCCGCGCCGCGGTGCTCAAAGCGCTGCAGACGCTCGACGCCGATTCCGCCGGCGCGACGGCTGCCGTGGCCGTCGCCAAGGCCCGCGCGGGCGCGACCGCGACCCGCGCGGTGCAGGAGGGCGTGCAGATGCATGGCGGCATGGGCATGACCGACCAGTTCGACATCGGCTTCTTCATGAAGCGCGCCCGGGTCTGCGAGGAGATGCTGGGCGATGCGAACTATCACGCAGCGCAGCTGGCTCAGCTCAGGGGGTACTAAACAAGGCCGCTTGTCGGCACCCCGCCGACTCCACACGCTCAGCTGTCATCGTCCGCGAAGGTGGACGATCCAGTACGCCGAGAGAGGTGTGATTGACCGACAAGCCGCAGCGTACTGGGTACCCCGCCTTCGCGGGGTACGACAGTAACTATCGACGACAACAGCAGAGTTCGCAAAAAAAAGAGCGCGCCATCACCGATGGCGCGCTCTCATTCGATCAATGATGCATCGCGGTCTTGGCCGGTGGCAGCAGCACCTTGTCGATGACGTGGATGATGCCGTTCGAGGCCATGACGTCGGCCTGCACCACATGCGCGTCGTTGACCTGCACGCCGAAGAAGGTGCCGTTGACGGCCACCGGCTGGCCTTGCGCCGTCTTCACGCTCAGCTTCTTGCCGGCGACGTCGCCGGCCTTCACCGCGCCGGGGATCACGTGATACTTCAGGATCGCGGCGAGCTTGCCCTTGTTCTTCGGCTTGAGCAGATCCTCGACGGTGCCCGGCGGCAGCGCGGCGAACTCCGCGTCGGTCGGTGCGAATACGGTGAAGGGACCCTTGCTCTTCAGCACCGGCACGACACCTGCGGCCTTGGCGGCGGCGACGAGCGTCTTGAACTGACCGGCGCCGACGGCGGTGTCGACGATATCGGCGGCACGTGCCGCGGCTGCTGACATGGAGAGCGCGCCCAGCATCAGCGCGCCGGCCATGAACGAACGGATTCCCAGCGTCATTCGAGTTTTTCCCTGTGAACTGAACTGATGAGTTGGCTGATGCGCAAAAGGATTTCGGTACCCCTTGTTCTCCCTGTTGTGCAGGGGCGCATCACCCGACCGGATTGGTCAGGCTCGTTACGATCGCTGCGATTGGATGGATTTGAGGATGAGTTCACGAACTCGTGAGCGGCTCCCCGAACCTCCAGGGCAGATCGCGCGAGAGCCCTGGATCTGCGGGACTAATTACTTTGCGGGCGCATCCGCATTGCCCGTCGTGCCATTTTGCCGCAACCCGACGGGCGTTGTCTCGTCGGGCAAATCAGCCGCACATTCCCCGCCGTCACGGCCCGCAAGAGGGAGGCTTCGCGATCGTTACGAAACGTGGGCCGGCGACGCGATGGACGCATCGGATCGCAGCGTGAGTGATCGCGCCGACGAACGATGGCGATGCGGACGTGAAAGCGCGTGGTCCTGGCGCCCCGATGCTGGCGTCAAGTCGACGGGTGATGATCCCGGGCGGCGACGGTGGCTAACTGTGGAGCCTCAGGAGGTTGTCCTCGGTTAAACCGAGTCTGCTGATAGGCGGCTGGGAGTT
>NZ_JAUETE010000028.1:0-48419 GCF_032484535.1 Bradyrhizobium sp. SZCCHNS3016 | reverse complement strand
CGGCTGCGCTTCATGCTCTGGTCCTCGTTGGGGCCAGAACGAACTTCAAGCTGGATTAAGCCCGAGGGGCAAGGTCATAGGATGACCATGCCGCATCGGTTCGCCCGCGCGGCCGACGCGATTGAAAATGATCGAGAGGCGCGGATGGAAACGACCTCGGCGGGGCAGCCGCATCGTCTGAGCGCAATTGCGAGCTTTCATGCCCACATCTATTTCGATGATGCCACTCGAACCGAAGCCGCACAGCTGCGGCAGTGGATGGCCGACCGCTTCCTCGTGACGCTCGGGCGTTGGCATGATGCGCTGGTCGGGCCTCACGAGCGGCCGATGTATCAAGTTGCCTTCACGGTCGACGTATTTCCAGTGCTGGTGCCATGGCTGATGCTCAATCATGGCCGCCTCAGCGTGCTGGTGCATCCGAATACGACGGAGCCGTTGGCCGATCACACCGCGCACGCGTTGTGGATCGGACAGCCGCTCGGCATCCGCGGCGAGAATCTTCCCTCGCACGGCGAGGCAGAGCTGCCGCGCGAGCCGAACACCACGCCGACGATCGCCGCCTGAGCTCGCGCGCGCACTGGTGACCGCGCCGTCTCCGCACGGTCGGAGCCTGGGCGGACTTGCCGGACTACAGCGTGCGCGCGAGATCGAACGCGCGGAGAATGACCTCGGCGGCATCGATGTCGAAATTGCTCGGGCCGAGCAGGCGCGGCGCCAGCGGGCGGCGGCCGGGCAGGACATGTCCGCCACCTTCGACGCGATACAGCGACACGCCGCCGATCACCTGGCAATCGCGCCAGCTGAGTTGCGTGACGGAGGTGTCGCTGGCGAGATCCCGATGAGGCAGCGCCGCGGCCTGGCGCGCGCCGCAGCCGTCGCGCCGCGCAAAGAACTCCGCCGTCTTTTCGGCGCTCCACACCCGGCCGCGCCCGCCGCGCAGCCCGACCTCGCCGCCGCGATAGGGCACCATCGGATCAGCCGTGCCGTTGATCATGACCACCGGCACCGGCCGCGCGGCGCAGGGCGCGATGCCATCCGGCATGTTGGCGATCACCGCGCCGATCCCGGCAAACAGCTCCGGCGCCTTGCAGGCCAGGGTGAAGCTCATCATGCCGCCATTCGAAATGCCGGCAAGATAGATGCGCCGGGGGTCGGCCGTACCGTCGGCGACGAGCTGCCGCACCAAGGCGCGGATGAAGCCGACATCATCGGGACCGCCGGAGCGGCCGTCGCGGCCGTCGTTCCATTGCCGGTCGAGGCCATCGGGAAAGACCGCGGCGAAGCCATGAGCTCTCGCGGCTTCGGCAAAACCGGTCGTGCGCGCGGCGCCGGCGCCGCTGCCGAGCGCGCCATGGAGCACGATCACAGTCGGCTGCGGCGTCTTGCCCGTGGTCATCACCAGCGCATGACGCGGACCGTCGCGTGTGTCGATGGTGATGCCGCGCTCCGCGGCGACCGCCGCGGTCGAGACGAGCAGAGCCGCCGCCATGGCGGCCATGAACGATCGGAGATGTGACGTCATGAGCATCCTTCTCGGCTGTCGGGTGACTCCCCGCGGTGGAGCTTCTGTCCGGGCGCAGCGGCCAGCACGCGCAGCCGCATCGCCCAGCTCCGGGCTGCCGCGAGGTCGCGGGCGATCGCAATCCATTCGCCAAATGCGATCCGCAACGGATTGAAGCTCGGCGCAACGCCGACGAGGCCGTAGCGCAAGGTTTCGCCGGCCGGGGCCTCGGCGAAGCTACCGAACAGCCGGTCGAAAATGATGAGCACGCCGCCATAGTTGCGATCGAGACAGGACTCGTTGGCAGCGTGGTGGACGCGGTGATGTCGCGGCGTGTTCAGCACATATTCGAGTGGACCGAGATGCGGCGCGAGCTCTGTATGGATGAAGAACTGGTAGAGAAGATTGACGCCGAGCATGCCGATGATGGCGAGCGGATGGAAGCCGAGCAGCGCCAGCGGCAGATAGAACAGGAAATGACCGGAGATCTCGCTCGTCCAGCCGAGACGAATGGCGGCGGTCAGGTTCAGATGCGTCGAAGAGTGGTGCACGGCATGCGTGGCCCACAGCCAGCGAACCCGATGCGAGGCGCGATGGTGCCAGTAGTAGACGAACTCGCTGGCGAGAAACAATGCGAGCAGGGCGAGCGGCCGGCTCGCGTCGAAATCGAAGATCCTGTCGCGATAGGCGATGGTGAAGGGAAAGGCCGCGACGAGCGCGACCATTGCGCGGATCAGATGCTGTCCGATCGCGATGGCGAACGAGGCTGCGGTCTCGCGCGGGTCGTGAGTCTCGCGGCCTGCGAGCCGGCCGAGCCCATATTCCAGCGTCATGAAGCCGAGTGCCGTCAGCAGCACGATCATGCGCGTCGACGGCGGCAGGGAAGAGAAGATGGGCATGGCGCGCATCCGACCTCATCGAATGGAGGCGGCGCGCCGGTCCGCCCCGGAGAGGCAGGCGGACCGGCGACATCGATGCTTCAGGGAGGCCGCGAGCAGCAACGCTACGGCGTCCGTTCAGCGCGTGACGGTGCGGCTGTAACTGTAGGAGTTGCCGCGCGGTCCCGTGCCCTGGCCCTGCCGGGTGCAGCTGCCGTCACTGCAGCTCGCGGAGCCGGAGCGCGACCAGCTGCGGCCGGCGGGACCTGTGCCGCCACCCTGCCAGGCGCAGGCGCCGCCGGAGCAGCTGCCGGAGCCGCCAAATGAGGTGGTGCCGCGCGGTCCGGCGACCGAGCCGCTGCGGGTCCAGGCATTCGCGTCGACCGCGGCTGCCGCCGAAAGGACTGCCACGAGCAAAAAGGTCGCGATGGATGTCTTCACGTCAGTCTCCCAATTCGTTCGCGCCGGCGATCGCGTCGCCTGCAGAGGGATACTGTGCGTTGGATGTCGCGGGCGGATGCACCGCCGGTGTCGTTTGGTCGCGGTGATTGGCCGGATTGTAACGGCTTGTCACGCGATCGCCGTCCGATACCGCAACATCGAGCGGCGCGGCGGGCTCTGGTCCAGCCGCACCCTCGACGTTCCGGCGCCTGTTCAGGCCGCTACCGGCCCGTCGGTGTGCTTCACCACCTGGTCTTCGTCGCCGTGTTGACGTTGGTCACCGCCGTGGCCGTGCTGGACGTCGTCGTCGCCGTGTTGTTGATCAGGGTCAGCAGCTTGTAGTAATCGACGACCTTGGCGTTGGCGACGTACATCACGTCCTTGCTGCGCATCTGGAAGCCCGAGGCCAGCAGCATGCCGGAGGGATCGCGCAGGTTGACGTGGTAGATGGTCGGAATGCGGTCGTAGATGAAGCGGCTGGTATCGATGCCGAGCTTCTGCAGCAGCGGGCGTTCCTCGTAGCGATAGAGGAAGACCTCGGCTGGATCCGATTGCTGATCGTTCAGGCCGCCCGCCTTGCCGATCGCCTGGGCCAGCGTCAGCGTCTCCGTATCGAACGAAATCTCGGAATTGAAGCCGAAGACGTTCTGATTGAGGGCGCCGAGGGCCGTGAAGGTGGGGGATTCCCGCGTGATGTAGACGACGTCGTTCGGGCGGATGAAGATGTTCTCGCGCGGATCCTGCACCACGCGGCTGAGCAGCACGCGCACACGTTTGCCGTCTCGCTGCAGGGTCACGTAGCTTTCGATGGCCTCGTGCTTCGGGCCGCCCGCACGTGCGATCACCGCCAGCAGGCGTTCGCCCACGCTGTTGAGGGCCAGCACGCCCGGCGTATTGACGTCGCCAAGCACGCTGACCACGCTGGAATGCTGCTGGTTCAGGCTGACGACGACCTGCGGCTCGAGGGCGCGCTTCTGGAGCCGGAAGACGATGTCCTGCTCGATCTGCGGCAGAGTCCGGCCGGCGGCGGCGATCTCGCCCGCATAGGGAACCCGGATATTGCCTTGCTGGTCTACCGCCTGCGCCGGCAGATCCACGAAGTTGCCCGGACGGGCGCCGGCGGCCGTGGGCGGCGTGAACAGCCCGCCTGGGGCGGCTTCGAAAATGGAAACGTTCAGCACGTCGCCGATGCCGGCGACCTGCACCGGCTTCGGCCGCTTGTCCGGAAACACGCCCTGGAACGTGACCATGTTGGGCTGCGACAGGAAGCCGATCGTCTCGGGGCTGACGTCGACCAGCGCATAGGGAAGCGCCGTGTTCGACCGCACGCTGGCCGTGGCATTGTCGTTCACTGCGTCGCTGGTCGGTCCTGTTCCGGGGAGCAAGGAACAGGCTGGCAGAAGCGCCAAGATCACCAGAGTTAGGAGCGCGCGCGAGCCACGGCAAAGGCTATGAAAGCCGCTCGGGTCCTCTGCGCTGTTGCGCACAGGAGACCCCCCGCCGCCGGTCGACCCGGGCGGATTGATCAAGGCCTTCAAACCCATCCCCGAATACAGCAAAAATACGTTTCCCCACGCTGCTCCCTCCACCAAGAAGGGAGAACGTCCACATATTTCAACCTACCCGGCGGCCATACTGGACGAAAGCGCACCGCCGTGCGGGTTGGTCCGCTTTTGCCCGGCCGTGCCAATTAGGTCACAGTCTGACCTTACCATATTACCGCAACGGGCTGACAACGCCGCCGGAGGTCCCGTGGTGGACGGATGATCCGTCCCACCTAACAGGAGCCGAGCAATTTTAAGCACAAAGCCGTTGCGCAACGGTTAGCCCGAGTCGCTTCGCTCAAGCAGGGGGCGACGACATCGCGGTCCGCGCAGCGAATCGGTGAGCCAAGGCCATCGGACGGGGCGTGTCGGGACCGCAAGCGGGCGGCCGGCTGTCCAAGGCCGCCGATCAAGTCTATGCTGCTGCGCCAGCCCTCGAGGCTCTTTGCAACGGAGCACGCAATTGTCGAACGTGATCAGGATCGCCGCAGCTGCTTTCGCGATCGCCTTCACGGGCCTATCCGATCCCGCGTCCGCGCGCGGCCTCTATCCGCTGACGGAGTGCGGGCCGGATCTCAGCAGACTCTGCCGGCTGCACGGGGCATTCGAGGCCACTCCGTTTCATTACAATCTCGCGATTCATCCCGGGTGCATTCGGCGTGTCGCCGTCCAGACGCCCCGGGGCGTGCTGTACCGCCGCGCGCTGGTGTGCGGAGCGCCGGAACGGCCCATGGTGTGGTAACCTCGGCCCCTTCCTCGGCGTCTCCGAAGGGCGCTGGACGCCCCGCTCGGCCGCTTCATGGTCAAGCTTGGCGCGAGATGGCGGCCGCGATGGTTGATGCGGGCCTTGCTCGTTCCGACGGCTGGCGCCCGCCCCAGCCGTGTTCGGGAGTGTCGATCATCGCGCAGACGATTAAATGGGCAGTTCCGCACCGTGTTTTTTACGTGATCTGAAATTAAATTAATCGTGTCCAGACGATTCCGCGCGGTCGGAGACATAAAACGGTAGACTGAACAAACTAAAGCTTCAATTGTACCGGACCAAAGGTGCTTAATAAGTCCTTTCTGGCAATGCGGTAGCATTTTACTGCAAACCGTAGCGAGTGCCGGAAGTATTTAATGTCTTGCTGTCAGATGGTAAATTAACTTGTCGCGAGTGGTTAATTTAATTTCTAAAATCGAATCCGTGCATCGTCGCGATGACGGTTTGCCGGAACTCGAGGAAAATCCCTCAAAACTCGCCAATGAGTGGGGTCCGTCCTTGTGTGACGAGCTTGGTACCGCGTTGATCGAGGATATTGAGACGGATGGCGGCGGTGGCGCTCTGAATGCTGTCCTGAAATCGCTGAATAAGATGCGCCTTGCGAAATCACGTTTCGGCCGGCCATCGTCGGGCCGTTCGCAGCAATCCGCGCTGCGGTCTCAGATCGAGCTTTGTGATGCCCTGCTCGAGGAGATCCAATCCATCAGCAGCAGCCTGGGCAAGCGCGCGAAGAAGTCCGCGGCTCCCAGGCGTCGCCCGATGGCCACGCGGCGCCGCCGCGGGACGGCTCATTTGATCGCGCCCCAGCCGGCGGTGCCGGGTCGGACCAGGCAGCAGAAATAATCGCATCGGAAATTGATCGGTGCGGCGGCCGGCCGTCATGGTCGCGCCGGTTGCCGGCGCGAGGCGACAGCCGCTCAGCATCGACCCCGACGGCGCATCAGATCGCCCAGTGCTGCTGTCGCTGGCAGCGACGGCCGGACGTCATCTGGACGTTCTTCAGCCGTCGTATCGCGCAAAGACGGCGCCCCGAGACGGTGCCGGCCGGAAACCATGTCACCGGTGGGCGGGGGATCGGGCCGCGGGGGGGGGGGCCGCAGCCGTCCTCCACGCCACAGCCGATCGCGCGGCAGTTAGTTTCCGCTGCCGGTGGTGTGCCTGTCTCACGCCGCGCGACCCCGGATGCCGTCGGCGCGACGTGTTTGAGTCTGATTCGCATGAGCGCGCCTGAAGATCCCGTGTTTGGCGAAGGCGCTTGATTCGCCGAATCGATGTCGGCGGCTTTGCGGCATGTTCACGGTGCGGGCTCAATTAAACCAGCTCGCGACATTTTGTGCGCATGCAAAAATATCTCGATCCGGGTTATCGGGATGCTCGCCCAAATAGGTTGTAAGCTCTCGCGGCAGCTTTGAAAAACATGTCGCGGTGAAAATGTTCAGCGACCGAATTCGGCACCGTTCGATCATCAAACCTACGTCACTTTGACGCGATCTTGCCTCAATACGCAGCGAATCCGCTGCAAATCGTGTTGATTCGGCGACTTCTTTCAGCGTGCAGACGAATGTTGCCACAATCTGGAGGCGGTGCGACACAATTTCGGAAAAGGGGGTTGCAGGTTGATAATTGTTTGAGTTACAACCATTAGGTCTAGCCGGGTTGGTATAAACTCAAATATTCAGTTTTTCCGAGCGTGAGCCACTTGCGGAACGAAATACCGAATTATATGACGTTAATTCGGCAGGATAGAGATCACAGACAAAGGTCGCTGCATGTCCACCAAGAAGATCGATTTCGAGGCGATGTCTTTCGATGACCTCTGGTCTCTCCATGAGCAGATCAGTCAGATCCTCGCCGTGAGGATCACATCGGAGAAGCGCGAGCTCGAACGTCGTCTGGCGGTTCTCAACCGCAGCCGCGGTGCCATCGAAGGCGCCGGCAGCGAGGGTGGGCAGTCCTACACCACCAGCGGCAAGGCGCGGCGGAAATATCCCCGGGTCCTGCCGAAGTATCGCAACCCACAGACCTCCGAGACCTGGTCCGGCCGAGGCAAGCAGCCGCGTTGGCTGGTGGCAGCGATCAAGACCGGGCATCGGATCGAGGAATTTGCGATCAATGGGGCTGGCGCTTCGAAAAGTCGCCGTCAGCGCGCCTGATCGGGGTAGCTTCAATCAAGCTCGCCGAGCCGATAGTTGAGCGACGCTGCGCGTCGATACTGGGCCTGATTCGCCCTCTCAGCATCCACGAACGACATGTGAGCGGTTTGACGCCGCAACGTCGCGATCCGCCGATCAAGACCTGACCGAAGTGGGCCCGTCCGATCTGCCCTGTACGGCTCCGCCGATTGGCTCGCGATCATCATCCGTTGCGAATGCGCCTAATAGGCATTGTTGCCGCGGATCAGCTCGATCGGCGTCCTCAGCAGGATCGCGACGTCGAGCGACAGGCTCCAATTGTCGATGTACCAGAGGTCGAATTCGACGCGCTGTTCGATCGACGCACGCGTGGGCGTCGGGCCGCGGCAGCCATGCACCTGCGCCCAGCCGGTCAGTCCGGGCTTGACACGGCGACGGAACGCGTAGTTGCGCACGAGCTTGTCGAATTCGTTGTCGTGCGCCAATGCGTGGGGGCGGGGGCCGACCAGGGACATGCTGCCGTCCAGGACGTTGAGCAACTGCGGCAGCTCATCGATGCTGGTCCGGCGCAGCCAGGTCCCGAGCCGGGTGAACCGGCTGTCGCCGATCTGGGCCTGGACGATCGAAGGCCCGTCCTCGAGAACGGACATCGTGCGAAACTTGTAGATCTGAAAAGATCGGCCGTTGAATCCGCAGCGTTGCTGCCGGAACAGCACCGGCCCGGCCGAGTCGAGCTTGATGGCGATCGCCACCAGCAGGAGTAGCGGCGACATCAATGCCAGCGCGATGCCCGCCAGCATGACATCCATGAGCCGCTTGGTGGCGTGTTCGAGCGGGCTCAGCAGGCCGCGCTGCAGCTCGATGCAGACCGCATTGCCGAGCTCGCGGCACGGCCGCTTGAAGATGTCCGAAGCCGTTCCGACCGGCACGAAACTCACTGGAAACGGCAGGACTCTCAGCTCCGCGCCGAGCGTTCGCAGATCGGACCAGGGTTCGGGATTGGCGCCAACGACGATCTCTTCGATATCGGAGCCGCGCACATAATCGATCACGCTCGAAACGATCCGCTGCCGCTGATCCGGATCCGCGTCGGGTTCAGGAAGCAGGAAGTGTCGCTGGACGCGAAAGCCGGTGTCGGTGAGCACCTGGGTCAGTCCGGCGTTGTCCTTGCTTGCTTCATCGGTGATCAGAACGATGTTTCGGCCGGAAAATCGTCTCTCCGCCAGCCCCTTTGCCAGCAGATATGCGGTGGTGCGGCGATGCAGGATCAGCGCCGCGAGCCCGAACATCGCGAATACGATGCTGGTGCCGCGCGAGAATTCGCTCCCGATCTTGAGCGCGAACAGCGCGCCGGCCAGCACGAGGAACGCCGTGACCCAGGTCAGGCAGGCCGCGCGGATCTGGCGCGGCAGGATCAGGAGCTCGGCCGGCCGGTACATCCCGCGGATCTTCATCAGCGAGACGAACAGCGCCGACACGAGGATCGCCAATCCGAGCGATTTACTGACGTCGTTGGCTCCCGCCGGATCCTGCAGATGATACAGAAACCCGGACAGGACGCTCGACATGGTAATCGTTGCAATGTCCGCCGCGATCGCGAAGGGCTCCACCGAGTCGTAGTGGACGGGCCATTTCCGCCCTTGGAATTGTCGTTCCAAGAGGACGGCCGGCATGCCATTTCGATCGAGAGTCTTGGGCTGATCCACGTAATGCATGGGATGTCGGTGTTCGAAACTCGGTTAAATAGCGATTAGCCGTCATTATATGTTTTGGCATTTAATTTAAACAATTAAAAAATGCCATTGGGATTTATTCGCGCCGTAGGACATCTCCCGATACCGCGACGAGGCCGGTGACGCCGGAATGCCGGTTCTGGAGGACGGAAACGAGGGCGCTCGCCCCCCTCGAAGTCGGTCCTGGCAATGCCCGCGTGACGATTTAATGTTCGTGAAACGGATATTTCAATGCGGGTGGCCAAGAATGGCATTTAAAAAGAGATATAATTGGATTATTAATCTGGTGCCGGGCGCCCGCGACGCGGGTGACACGTCCGTAGCCGACCGAATGCAGGGGAGGTTTTCCTCGTGCAGCCGGGAGGGCGAAGCGAGGGCACGGCGAGCTGTCTTCGAGGCCGGCCGGCGAGATTGGAAGATTATGATGCTCATTTCAAAGATTGAGAACCCGAAGGACGTCGCGCCATGAAGGTCGTATTATTCTGTGGAGGGCTCGGGACGCGGATCCGGGAATATTCCGAGAGCATTCCGAAGCCGATGATTCCGATCGGCCACCAGCCGATCCTCTGGCACGTCATGCAGTATTACAGCCAGTACGGGCACCGGGATTTCGTTCTGTGCCTGGGCTACAAGGCCAATGTGGTGAAGGACTATTTCCTGAACTACAATCAGGCGTCCGCCACCGACTGCACGATCTCGCAGTTCGGCAAGAAGGTCGAGCTGCTGGGCGATCGCCCCCCGGATTGGCGGGTCTCGCTGGTCGACACCGGAATCTGGCGCAACATCGGCCAGCGACTGCGGGCGGTCCGGCACATGGTCGAGGGCGAGGAGATCTTTCTCGCCAACTACAGCGACGGCCTGACGGACGCGCCGCTGCCGGAGATGATCGATCGTTTCAAGCGCAGCGGGAAGATCGGCTGCTTCATCGCCATCCATCCGCCGATCAGCTTTCACCTCGCCGAATTCGACGCCGACGGCACCGTGGGCCGCATGGCAGCGAGCAACGATTCCAACATCTGGATCAACGGCGGCTACTTCATCTTCCGCAAGGAGATATTCGACTATATCGACGAGGGTGATGAGCTCGTCGTGCAGCCGTTCAAGCGGCTGATCGACCGCGGCGAGCTGATGGCCTACCGCTACGAAGGGTTCTGGCGCGCCATGGACACGCTCCGTGACCGCCAGGTGCTCGAGGAGATGATCGAGCGCGGCGACACGCCCTGGCAGCTCGGCGCCAACCTTCCGGCGGTGGTGAACGGATGAGGGCGCTGCAGCTCGCCGGTCGCGGCGACCGGCTGTCGGTCCTGTGTCTCGGCGCGCACTCCGACGACATCGAGATCGGGGCCGGAGGCACGCTGCTGTCCTGGCTCGACCAGGGCGTCCGCCTGGATGTTCATTGGTGCGTGCTCAGCGGCAATGGCGAGCGCGGCGTCGAGGCGCGGGCGTCTGCCGACGATTTCCTTGCCGAAGCCGCCGGCCGCAATCTCGAGATCATGCAGTTCCGCGACGGCTTCTTCCCGGAGCAAGGCGAGGACATCAAGGCCTGGTTCGAGCAGCTGAAGGGCCGGATCAATCCTGATGTCATCCTCGCTCACCGCCGCGACGACGCCCATCAGGATCATCGGCAGGTCAACCGCCTGGTCTGGAACACGTTCCGCGATCATCTCGTCCTGGAGTACGAGATTCCGAAATGGGATGGCGATCTCGGACGGCCCAATCTCTACATGCCCGTCTCCGAGCGGATCATGAAGCGGAAGGTTGCGCTGCTGATGGCGCATTTCGGCAGCCAGCGCTCCAAGCAGTGGTTCGATCCGGAGACGTTCATGGGTCTGGCGCGACTGCGGGGCATGGAGTGCCGCGCCGCCGAGCGCTATGCCGAGGCATTCGTCGTGCGCAAGCTGTCCTTGGGGTGAACGGCGGCCGAAGCCGCCGTCCGCGAGGTCCTCGCGGAGGACGCATCAATGTCCGATCTGCGAGGAGATGATCGGCGCTTGGCCGCGATGCGTGGCTGCGGCCGGCGGTCAGCCGGCCGCCCGTCGGGGAAGTTCGACGATCTCCTCTGCCGGCGGACGCTCGATTGCGGTGGCCGGCACCTTCTCCAGCCAGACCTCGCGCCACCACGCATAGATGCCGCGCGGGCAGAACAATCGGTTCTCGCTGTAGCGCGACTGGCAATAGACGCCGTCGAGAATGACGGCCGGTGTCTTCATCCGCCGGATGTAGCCGGTGCGCTCGTCGATGAACTTCTCGACGCGCGTTCGCACCCGGAACACCTTTCCGCAATAGGGCACCATCTCGGCGTCGAAGCCCATGCCGCGGTTGTTGGTCTGCTTGTCGATGGTGGCCAGGATGTCCTTGTGCGGGCGGACGCGGACGAGATCGCCGGGCTGCAGCCCGAGATCGGCGATCGGCGCGTCCTTGTCCGTCAGGAGATCTCCGCGCTTGCGCGGAAACGGGACGCCGTCCCACAGCGACTGGACGCGGTCGTAGATCCAGCGCGCGGGCCGGCCGAGCCGCGGACGGCGCGCCATGGTGGCGCCGACATAGGCGAAGTAGAGAAAGCCCTTCAACATCTTCGCGAGCGAGACATTGCCGGACGCGACGTCCTCGGCATATTGCCGGGCGTCCCACCATTTGAGCGGCTGGGTGTAGGTCGGCAGCTCGGTTGCCTGGCAGGCGTAGCGCGGGCCTTTTCCCGGCTGCTGGTCCGGCGACTTCGTCGCGTCCCACACCGCGCGCACCGTGCATCCGCCGGACGGCTGAAGCGCAGCCGCATCGTGCGGGCCGGCCGGCGCGGGTTTGGCCGCATCCACCGGGGTGAGCCACGCCTCCTTCCAGAAGATCAGGCAGGCCGCCTGGCAGCCGCCATAAGCCTCGCCGTCACAGCGGTGCTCCAGATGCACCGCGTTGGGAAGGCGCCGGCCGAGCCATTCTCCGGTGTTGTATCCGGTGACCGTGTCGCAGGTCTTGTGAGCGCGCTTGTAGACCTGGAAGCGTTGGCCGCACCATTTGAACATCTGCGGCATGAACGGCAACCCTTCGAGACGCCCGTTGGCATCGAGCGTCGCCAGAATCTCATCCTTGCTGCGCACTTCGACCCAGTCGCCGGCGGATAGTGTCATGCTCTGTCTTTCAATGCTTAAATCAATGCGTCATCAATGCGGGTGGGGCATCCCGCGCGGGACGCCTCATTTGCCAGGGATCGAATTAAAGCTGCCGAGATCTGCGGTCAACATTTGTCCCTTTTGTGCCGTTATTTAATTTGAGTCAATTAATTAAATCAAGAGGGTGCCTGATGCCGCGCCGGCCGGATGGTCGCGACATCAGGCGGATCGGGGTAAATGCACGGGTTTTCCCGGAGTTTTGTGTGCCGCGCCGGAGGAAACGGCTGGCGACGTCGCTTGCTGACGGATTCACTGGACGCTGGCTAGAAAATTAAATTATAATCTATTGGAGGGTGATTTAAATTCTCGTTTTGGTTGGTGACATAGAGGGTGCGATTTTGAAGGTACTGATCACCGGAAACATGGGCTATGTGGGTCCGGTCGTCGCGCGGCATCTGCGGGCGCAGCGCCCGGATGCGACGCTACACGGCTTCGACAACGCCTATTTCGCGCACTGCCTGACCGGAGCGCCGGTTGTTCCGGAGCGATGTCTCGACGAGCAGATCCATGGCGACGTCCGCGACATGTCGCTCGACCTCCGTGGCTATGACGCCGTGGTCCAGCTGGCGGCGATCTCCAACGATCCGATGGGCAATCGCTTCCAGGAGGTGACTCTCGACGTCAACCAGAACGCCACCGTATCGCTCGCCAGGAGGGCTGCGGCGGCTGGTGTGAAGAATTTCGTGTTCGCGTCGAGCTGCAGCGTCTACGGCATCGCCGACGGACCGCCGCGCAAGGAGAGCGATCCGCTCAATCCCATCACGGCCTACGCCAAGTCGAAGATCGGATCGGAGCAGGAACTCGCCGCGATCGACACCGGCATGACCATTACCTGTCTGCGCTTTGCGACGGCCTGCGGCATGTCGGATCGGCTGCGGCTCGACCTCGTCCTCAACGATTTCGTGGCCTGCGCGCTCACCCGTCGCCAGATCAGCGTGCTCTCCGACGGCACCCCCTGGCGCCCTCTGATCGATGTCGCCGACATGGCGCGGGCGATCGACTGGGCGATTGACCGGCCGGCGGCGACGGGCGGCCGCTTCCTCACCATCAATGCCGGCTCCGACGACCGCAACTACCAGGTCAAGGATCTCGCCAATGCGGTGGCTGCGCGAGTGCCCGGGACCAGCGTATCGATCAACACCTCCGCGCCGGTGGACAGCCGCTCCTACAAGGTCGATTTCGGCCTGTACCGCTCCCTCGCACCCGATCATCAACCGCAGGTCACCCTGGACCAGTCGATCCAGAACCTGGTCGAGGGTCTCAAGAGAATGCAGTTCAAGGATGCCGAGTTTCGCTCGTCCGATCTGATCCGTCTCAAGGTCCTGCAGGACCACATGGAGACGGCCAGGATCAACGACAGGCTGCAATGGACGTGATCGCGCCGGGGCAGACGCTTCGCCTCGGCCGGCAAAGACAGTGACGGAGATACCATGGAACTGACCCTTCCCACCGCCGTCGGCGTCGCGCCCAAGTGCCGGCACTGCGGCGACGACCTGACCCTCAAGCTGATCGACCTCGGTGCCTCGCCGGTTGCGAACGACTACATCGATCCGGCCAACTACATGCGCGCGGAGCCATTCTATCCGCTGGAGACCTTCGTCTGCCGCGAGTGCCGTCTGGCGCAGACACGCGACCTCCTGGCCGCGTCCGAGATCTTCCGCGCCGACTATGCCTATTTCTCCTCGCACTCCACCTCATGGCTCGAGCACGCGCGGCGCTACGTCGAAGCCATGGCCGATCGCTTCAAGCTCGGTCCTGCCTCGCGGCATGTCGAGATCGCGTCGAATGACGGGTATCTGCTGCAATACTCCCTCCAGAAGGGGATCGACTGCCTTGGCGTCGAACCCTGCGAAAGTGTTGCGCTGGCTGCACGTACCAAGGGCATCGAGACCCGCATCGAGTTCTTTGGCCGCAACTATGCGACCCGCCTCCGGGAGGAGGGCTGGTCGGCCGATCTCCTCACGGCCAACAACGTGCTCGCGCACGTTCCTGATATCAATGACTTCGTCGGTGGCGTCAAAATTCTGCTGGCGCCGGAGGGCGTCGCGACCTTCGAGGTCCAGCACCTACTGACCCTGATGCAGCGGCATCAGTTCGACACCATCTATCACGAGCATTTCTCCTATCTGTCGCTGATCGCGGGCCTGCGCATCTTCGCACGGGCGGGCTTGCGCGTTTTCGACGTCGAGCTCCCGGAAACGCATGGCGGCTCGATCAGGTTCTTCGTCTGTCACGAGGGCGCCGCTCATGCGGAGAGCCCGAACGTCGCCGACGTCCTGGCACGAGAGCGGGCCTATGGGTTGCATGACGACGCGATCTATATGGCCTGGAACGAGCAGGTCAAAGAGACGAAGCGGGCTCTGCTCGAGCTGCTGACGGCACTGAAGCGCGACAACAAGAAGATCGTCGGCTACGGTGCCCCGGCGAAGGGCGTGACGCTGCTCAATTATTGCGGGATCCGCACCGATTTCCTCGACTTCACGGTCGATCGCGCCCCGTCCAAGCAGGGCCGCTACATGCCGGGCGTTCGCATTCCGATCCTGCCGCCGGAAGCGATCTTCGAAGCCAAGCCCGACTACGTCCTGATCCTGCCGTGGAACATCAAGAGCGAGATCAAGGCCCAGATGGCGGCCATCCGCGACTGGGGCGGCCGGTTCATCGTGCCGGTCCCCAAGGCGACCATCGAGGAGTAGAGCAGGGCATTGCCGCACGATTGCGCGAAGAGTTTTGAGCCATGAGGTTTGTCCAGCTGGGACGGTCGGATGCGCGGCTGATCGAGCTTACCGTTCGCTCCGACGAGCGCGGCAGCTTCACGCGGACTTGGTGCGCGAAGACCTTTGCGGAGCAGGGCATCGCGTTTATCCCGGTGCAGGGCAACAGCTCGGTGACCCGTCTCCGCGGCACCGTCCGCGGCATGCATTTCCAGCGCGCGCCGAAGCCCGACGCCAAGATCGTCCGCTGCAGCGCCGGCTTGATTCACGACGTCATTGTCGACATCAGGCCGAGTTCCGCGACGCGCGGCGAGGTCTATGCCTGTGAGCTCGGTCCCTCGACGGCGCGGATGCTCTACGTCCCCGCGGGCTTTGCCCATGGCTTCCAGACGCTGACCGACGACGTGACGGTCGAGTATCTGATGGGTGAGGACTATGTCGAGGAGCTCTCGGACGGTTTCCGGCACGACGATCCGATGATCGGCATCCGATGGCCGCAGCCGGTGACGGTGTTGTCGGCCAAGGATGCCGCCTGGCCCTCGCTTGCTGAGCGGGAGCTGTGGTGAAGCAGCATGACGGCAGCTCGGTGTCTTGGGGGAGGAATCTGGCGGCCCCGGAGCGGCCCGATCGCCTCGAACGTTCTGACTATTTGTCGAGGAGGATCACGGAATGACGAACATTTTCGTTGATGCCATCATGCCCGATGACGAGCGGCGCCAGAAACTGTACGAGGGTGCGCTGTTCCTGTACTCGCCGACGCCCTCGCTCGATGCGCTGGTTGCGTTCGCCAGGGAGCTGATCGAGGAGGCGTTTCATCCCTACGATCCGCGGACGGCGCAGTTCGAGCTCCCTGTCGAGCGATACGTCGAGATCCTCGCCAAGCTGAAGCCGTTCCTCATTCATCACGCCCGGTCGAAGGAGCTTGTGCAGGGAACGCTCCGCGAGCTCGGCTGCGATCCCGAGCTGACCTATTTCGACGTGCCGCGGCTGCGGTCGGCAACGAGCGACGACTATCTCACCACCGGGATCGCATTCGCATTCCACCCTCATCGCGACACCTGGTACTCGGCGCCGCCGTGCCAGCTCAACTGGTGGCTGCCGGTGTATGACATCGCGCCAGACAACGGCCTTGCATTCCACCCGCGCTATTTCGACGAAGCGATCAAGAACGGCTCCAGAAACTATAACTATTACGAGTGGAACCGGACCTCGCGGGCATCGGCGGCGCAGCACATCAAGACCGATACACGGGTGCAGCCGAAGCCGGAGCAGGAGATAGCACTGGATCCGCAGATCCGGGTGATTGCGCCGAGCGGCGGTGTCACGATCTTCTCCGGAGCGCATCTTCATTCGTCGGTGCCGAATACATCGGGCGTGACGCGGTTCAGCATCGATTTCCGCACCGTGCATTTTGCCGACGTCAGCCGCAGGCACGGCGCCGTCAACGTCGACTCGGAGTCCACGGGCACGAACCTGCGCGACTTCCTGCGGGTGACCGACCTCGCGCGGCTGCCTGAGGAGGTCGTCGCGCCGTATGATCAGGACGGGGCGCCCCGCGATCATCTGATCTATCAGCCGACAATCGTGCCGCTGGCGACCGGCGGTCTCGCAGCCGATGCCGCGCAGGCATCGGCCTGACGGATGATGCAAGGTTCGCAGGTCATGCTGGACATCCTCACATCATCGATTGGGCCGCGGGCGCCGGCGATCGATCTCCATGATCTGATTACGGAGCTGTTTCCAATCAACCGTAGCCTCACGGGAGCTGGGGTCCGTCAGACGCTCGAGATCGTCTCACGCTATGTCGACCTCGTGATTCACGAAGTGCCGTCCGGAACGCCCGTCCTCGACTGGCATGTGCCGGCGGAGTGGAACATTCGTCGCGCGACGATCTCGACCCTGTCCGGTCGCCGTCTCGTCGACTTCGCCGACAACAATCTGCATGTGATGGGCTACAGCAGGCCGGTCCAGGCGGTGCTCAGCCGCGCTGAGCTTGCGAAGCACGTCTATACCTTGCCGGAGCAGCCTGATCTCATTCCATACCGGACCGGCTATTATGCCGACGATTGGGGCTTTTGCCTGCCGGATCGTCTCTGGCGGGAGATGACGGACGACAGCTACCGCGTCGAGATCGACAGCGAGCTCTCGCAGGGATCGTTGACCTACGGCGAATTCTTCGTCCCCGGACAGACGGACAAGGAAGTCCTGATCACCTGCCACGTCTGCCATCCGAGTCTCGCTAACGACAATCTCTCAGGGATTGCCGTCATGACGGCGCTGGCGATGCGGCAAGCGCAACGGCCCCGCCGGCTCGGGTATCGATTTCTATTCCTGCCGGCAACGATCGGCGCGCTTGCATGGCTCGATCGCAACGAGTGGGATCTCGACCGTGTCGAACACGGCCTCGTCCTCACCTGTCTCGGCGACCCCAGTGGATTTCACTACAAGCAAAGCCGACGGGGCGCGACCATCGATCGCGCCGTCGCACATGTTCTGAAGCAGTCAGGCCATCCTCACGAGATTCTGCCGTTCAGTCCCTATGGATATGACGAGCGGCAGTTCTGCTCACCGGGATTCGATCTACCGGTCGGGTGCCTGATGCGCGGCGTGCACGGCACATTCCCCGAATATCACACATCGGCCGACAATCTGAATTTCGTCAAGCCAGGCTGTCTCGACCAATCCTACGCCGTCGTCGAGGAGGTGGTGGATCTGCTCGATCGTGACTGCATCTATGAGCGCGTCGATGGGCGAGGGGAGCCGCAACTGGGACGGCGCGGGCTGTATCGCGCGATTGCCGGCCAGCGCGAGGCAGGTGGCGCGACGCAGATGGACCTCCTCTGGGTTCTCAACCTGGCGGATGGCAGGCACAGCCTGCTCGACATGGCGATCCGTGCCGACGTTCCGTTCGCGCGCATCGAGGCCGCCGCGCGGATCGCGCTGGACGCCGGTCTGGTCATCGTGACGTCGCCGCCTTCTCCGGACAGCGCCGCAGCAAGTGATCCGAAAATCCAGGGTGAGGCGTCATGAGTTCGCAGCCGGGCAAGCCCCGCATCGCCGTCTTTTCACTCCGAAACATCTTCGGCAAAGCGCTCAATCGCGGTCCCCACGTCGAGTTCGAGGACATCATCTGCGAGATCGATTCCGCCGAGCTGTTCGCGCCCGAGCTCGATCCGTCGCGCAGACGGGCGAGCTTCGCCACCCGTCTGGGCTACCACGCTCCGGTGCTGTTGAACCCCGGGATCGCGCGGATCAGGCCACAGCAGCAATACGACGTTCTATTTGCAATCTGCGGATTCCCGCAGGATCTGATCATGTTCGACGCGATCGAGGATCTGAGAGGGGCGTGCAGGACCTCGGTGTGTCTGTTGGACGAGCTCTGGGTGAAGGAGATCGCCAAGCACCGGCATTTCCTGAAGATACTCGCCAAGTTCGACGTCGTGATGCCGTTCCAGATCAGTACGGTGCAGCCGCTCAGCGAGGAGATCGGCCAGGCATGCGTGCATCTTCCGCTCGCCATCGACGCGATCCGCTTTTGTCCCTATCCCGATCCCCCCGAAAGGGTCATCGACGTCTTCAGCATGGGGCGCCGCTCCCGCGTCACGCACCAAACGCTGCTCACGATGGCGCGGGACAGCGGCCTGTTCTATCTCCACGACACGATCGGCGGCAGCCAGGCCATCGACCTCCGGGAGCACCGGGCCCAGATGGCAAGCCTCGCCAAGAGGAGCAGGTATTTTCTGGTCAATCCCGGCAAGTTCGACGAGCCGCAGGAGACCGGGCGGCAGGTCGAGTTCGGTTACCGGTATTTCGAGGGCGCGGCATCGGGAGCCATCATGCTCGGCGAGCGTCCCGACAACGAACTCTTTCCGCGGCTGTTCGACTGGCCCGAGGCGATGGTCGACGTGCCGCACACGTCGCCCGACATCGACCGGATCATCAGGGAGCTGGACGGTGACCCGGTCCGACAGGACCGGATGCGGCGAGCCGGCATGGCCCAGACCTTGATGCGGCACGACTGGGTGTATCGATGGGAGACGATCCTGGGGACCACGGGTCTGCAGCCGATGCCGGGCGTCGCTGCACGCAAGGATCGGCTGAAGAGGCTGGCCGAGATGGCGGCCGGTCCGGGGGTGGCGCGCGAGCATGAATTAAATCGCGAGCCGGCATTGTTGGCGCAGTGATGTTTCAATCCTTTTCTCCGCCACAAAGTGGCGTCATCGCTCCCCGGCGGCCCATGTTTCGGCTGCGGACGATTTTATACCGGCTGCATTTCGACGATCGGATGTTTCATTGCCCTGTACGGATCTGTTTGGCCGTGACTGGGAATAGGAAAGTTGGTTGCAATGTTTGAAAGCGATTGAACGGAGATGTCGGAAGCCGTCGCCGCCTATTTCGAGGAACATCGGGAGTCGAACGATCTCGGACGCCGCGCGTTGCGCGGAGGTCTGATTTCCATCGTCATCCAATACGGCAATGCCGTGCTCCAGATCGGAGCGGCTATCGTGCTGGCCCGGCTGCTCGCGCCGGAGGATTTCGGGCTCGTCGCCATCATCACCGTGCTGACGAGCTTCGCGCCGCTCCTGATCGACTTCGGCTTGCTCGACGCCACCGCCCAGCGCAGCAGGATCACACCGGCCCAGGTCAGCGGCCTGTTCTGGGTCAGCACCGGCATCGGCGCGGCGGTGGCGATCGTCGTCGCTGCATCCAGTCCGCTGATTGCCTGGGTCTACGGTGATCCGCGACTGGAGCCGATCGCGCTCTGCGTCGCGATCACCTTCGTGCTGTCCGGGCTGACCAATCAGCACATGGCGCTGCTCCGGCGCACGTTGCAATTCGGCCGCATCGGTCGGATCCAGCTGTTCGGCACGCTGGCGGGGACGGTTGCCGCCGTCGCCATGGCGTTCGAGGGCTACGGCTATTGGGCGCTGGTCATTCGCCCCGTCGTGACATCGATCTGCGTCGTGGTCGCCGCGTGGTCGGCCTGCCGTTGGCGGCCCAGCGCGCCGGTGTTCGACGCCGAGGTGCGATCGATGGTGCGTTTTGGCCTCCATGTGGTCGGATTCACCGTGGCCTATACGCTGTCACGGGCGGTGGACCGGATCGCGCTCGGTCTGCTCTACCGGCCCGATCAGGTCGGGTACTACCAGAATGCGATGAACCTGTACGACAACTCGATCTATGCGGCGCTCAATCAGACGCATGCGGTGGGAAGCTCGGCGCTCAGCAAGCTGCAGACCAATCCGGTCGCGCTGCGGCAGAAGTACGAGGCGGCGCTCTCGATCCTGGCCTTCTTCCTGATGCCGGCGGCGGCGATCCTCTCCGTCACCGCCGAGGACCTGACCGTCGTCCTGCTCGGGCAGAAGTGGCAGGCTGCGGGAGCGCTGCTCAGCATCATCGCGCTGCGCGGCATTTCGCACGTCGTCGAGGGCTCGCAGGGCTGGCTGCATCTGTCGCTCGGAAGGGCGGACCGGTGGCAGACCTGGGGGATCATCTCGCTCGTCGCGCAGGTCGTTGCGGTGCTGGTGGGGCTGCCCTTTGGTCCGGTCGGCGTGGCCTGGGGCGTCGTGGTCGGATACTCGCTGATCGCCCTGCCGTCGGTCATGTATGCCGGACGTCCGATCGGCATCGGTGCGGAGGTCGTGATCCGGGCCGTCGGACCGCAGACCATCGGCGCCGTCGCGACCGCAGCTGCCGGCTGGTGGCTGCAAGCCGCGCTTCTGGCGGGCTATCCCGCCCTCCTGCGCATGTTCCTGTCCGGCTGCTTCTGCGGCTGTCTCTATCTCGCGATCGTCGTCGGCATGTTCCGGGTCCGCGAGCCGCTCAGGATCGCAGGTACGATCGTGCAGGATTTCGCCGGCAAACGCTGAGAGGAAGCGAAAGGAGGCTCGGACAGCACCGCACGTCGCGATTAACTATCGCAATCATTGAATACCCCATATAAAACATCCCGTGATTTAAATGATTTAAATGGTCATGGCCAGCGACAACCACCCGGACTTGGATGTGATGGAGGCGGCTCCTGCGCCGTCGGCGCAGCGCGAACCCGAATGGTCCGCAGCCGGTTTCGCCGACCGACGGCGGCTCAGCATCCTCAGCGTCTCGCACATGCCGGCGAGCCCGCCGCGGTTCGGGGCACAGGCGCGCATGCACGGGCTGATGACCCAGCTCGCGCGCCGCCACGACCTCACGGCGGTGATGCTGGTCGATGACGCCTTCGACATCGACGAGTGTCGGCGGGCCATGCAGGCCTATTGCCGCGACGTGGTGCTGGTGCCGAACCCCTACGGCCGTGACGGTCTGGCGAAGCGGCTGCTGCAGCTGCGCTCGCTGGTCTCGTTGCGCAGTTTCGATCGGCTGCGCGTGGCCCTGCCGGAGCTGCAGCGGGCGCTGGATCGGGTGCTGCGGACGACACCGTTCGACATCGTCAATCTCGAATTTCCCTATCTCGGCCACTGCATGTTCCGTCAGGCGCCGGCCGGCGCGCCGCCGCCGCGGCTGATCGTGGACTCGCATGAGATCGCCTATGATCTGGCGCGGCAGTTCGCCGCCACCGGTGCGAGCCTGGGCCGCCGGCTCTACGCCGGTGCGAACTGGCGCAAGCTGCGCCGCGAGGAGATCGCGGCCTATCGCGAAGCCGATGGCGTTTATCTGTGCAGCGCGGACGACGAGAAGCGTCTGCATGACGACATTCCGAACGCCCGCACTGCGGTCATTCCCAACGCCGCCGATATCGACTTCTATCAGCCGCGCAGCACCGACCCCGCGCCCGACGGCCGGACGCTGGTCTATTTCGGCCTGCTGTCGACGGTGCCGAACATCGATGCGGTCACGCATTTCGTGCGGGACATCTGGCCTCGTATCACCGCCCGGCATCCCGATGCGCGCTGCAAGATCATCGGCGGCCGGCCGCCGCCGGCATTGACGGCGCTGGCCGGGCCGCGGATCGAGCTGACCGGCTTCGTGCCGGACCTGCGGCCGCACCTCGCCGCGGCCGCGGCGGTGATCGTCCCGCTGCGGCTCGGTGGCGGCACGCGGCTGAAGATCGTCGAGGCCATGGCGATGGGCAAGGCGATCGTCTCGACCAGCCTGGGAGCCGAGGGCATCGAGGCCATGCCCGGGCGCGACATCCTCATCGCAGACGAGCCCGACGCCTTTGCGGATGCGGTCGATCGGTTGCTGGCCGAGCCCGATCTCGCGGCGCGGATCGGCGGCGCGGCGCGACAGGTGGCGGTCGAGAAATATGCCTGGAGCGCGGCGGCCCAGGCGCTTGAAGACTTCTACTGCGAGATCCTGGAGACAAGATCGTGATGAAGGCCGCGCTCATCGGGGCAGGGCAGATCGCCCGCCAGCATCTGGCCTGCCTCAACAGTTTGCCGGGCGTTCAACTGGTCGGCATCTGCGATCTGTCGCCGGCGACGGCGGAGGCCGCAGCCGAGCGTTACGCCATTCCGTCCTGGTTCACCGATCATCGTGCGATGCTGCAGACCGTCCGGCCCGATGTGGTGCATGTGACGACGCCGCCGACCTCGCATTTTCGGCTGGCGATGGACGCGCTCGAGGCCGGCGCGCATGTGATCGTGGAGAAGCCCGCGACCTCGACCTTCGACGAGCTGCAGACCCTGACGTTGCGCGCCAAGCAGACCGGCCGCCATGTCGTCGAGGACTACAACTACGTCTTCAACCGGGCACCGCAGGAGATCCTGCGTCGCATCGAGACCGGCGAGTTCGGCGCCGTCACCCATGTCGACGTGCAGATCTGCCTCGACATCCTCGGTCCCGACGGTTTTGCCGATCCGAACTCGCCGCATCCGGCGCTCAGCCTTGCGGGCGGGGCGATCGCCGACTTCCTGCCGCATCTCGCCTCGCTGTCACATGCATTCGTCGGCCCGCATCGCAAGGCGCATACCGTCTGGAGCAAGCGCAAGCCGTCGCCGCTGCCGTTCGACGAGTTTCGCAGCGTCGTCGAGGCCGAGCGCGGCACGGCGACGCTCGGCTTCAGCGCGAGCGCTCAGCCCGACGCGTTCTGGCTGCGGGTCTATGGCGAGCGGATGCAGGCGACCGCCAATCTGTTCGAGACGCGGCTGACGTTCGACGGCCCCCGCAACGTGCCGAAGCCGCTGCGCCCATTCTTCAGCGCACTGGAGGAGGGCCGCGACATCCGTCGTGCCGCGCTGTCGACCCTGCTGCGCAAGTTCAAGGGCCCAGGCGCCTATGAGGGGCTGTGGGAGTGCCTCGCTCGCACCTATCAGGCGCTTGGCTCGGGAGCATCCTTGCCGATCACGATGGAGGACGTCCTCGCGGTCAATCGGATGATCGAAGCGATGAAGCCGACGAAGCAGGCGGACATGAGGGAGCTGGCGATATGAAAGCCCTGGTCACGGGCGCCAATGGTTTTCTCGGCCGGCATGTCGTCGATGCGCTGCTCGCCCGCGGCATCGAGGTTCGCGCCATGGTGCGCCCGGCGACCCGCGTCGACGGGCTGGGCTGGCCGTCCTCGGTCGACATCGTCAGGGCCGACCTGCGCACCTCGCGCGACCTTGTTAGCGCGTTCGAGAATGCGGATGTGCTGATCCATCTGGCGGCGGTGGTCTCCGGCGGCGAGGACGCGCAATTCGCCGGCACGGTAGGCGGCACCGAGAGGCTGCTCGAGGCGATGGCGGGCAGCGCCTGCCGCCGGCTCGTGCTGTGCAGCAGCTTCTCGGTCTACGACTACACGGCGACGCGCGATATCCTCGACGAAAGCGCACCGCTCCAGCAGACACCTGATGTCTACACCCGCGGCGGCTACACCGTCGCCAAATGGTGGCAGGAGCGGGTGACACGCCGTTACGTCGAGAAGCACGGCTGGGACCTCACCGTCCTACGTCCCGGCTTCATCTGGGGACGCGGTCACGGCTATCTTGCGGCGCTTGGCCAGCAGATCGGGCGGCACCACGTCGTGATCGGGCCGCTGACCCGCATCCCCATGACCCATGTCGAGAACTGCGCCGACGTGTTCGCGCTGGCCGCCGCAGATCCGCGGGCGATCGGCCAGACGCTGAACGTCGTCGATGGTCCCGGCGAGCGGGTCTGGACTTATCTGTCGGACTACATGCGCGGCACCGGCGAGCGCGGCCTCCGGTTGCCCATCCCGCATTGGCTCGCCAGCAGCATCGTACGGCTGGCGTTTGCGACCGTGTTCAGGCGGGCGACCAAAGTGCCGGCGATCCTGACGCCCAAGAAATTCGACGCGATGCTCAAGCCGCTGCGCTTCGACAATCGCAAGCTGAGGGACACGCTTGGCTGGACGCCGCCGCTCGACTACGAACAGTGTCTGGCGCGGACCTACGGTCCGTTGCCGGCTTCGGCGGCAGCGCCGGCGTCCTGGTCGTCTGGAACGGCTGCTTCCATTTGAGGGCCGCGTCCGCCATTTTGACGTCGCGCGTCTCAAGCGGATTGTTCTGATGTGTGGCATCGCTGGGATCATCGGACGGGTGGACGACGACAACCGCGCAGCGCTGCAGCGGATGAACGACGCCATGCTCCATCGCGGTCCGGATGCCGGGGGAATTTGGGCCTCGGCCGCGGACGAGCGTGGCTGGGGCGCGCTGCTGGCGCACCGCCGGCTCGCAATCCTCGATCTGTCGCCCGCCGGTGTGCAGCCCATGATCGATCCGGTCACCGGGCACGTCATCGTCTTCAACGGCGAGATCTATAATTTTGCCGATCTGCGGCAGCGTCTGGTCAACGACGGCCAGCAGTTCAGTTCGACGGGCGATACCGCGGTGATGCTGCGCGCGCTCGGCCTGCATGGGCCAAAGGCGGTGGCCTGGTTGCGCGGCATGTTTGCGTTCGCCTGCTGGGACCCGAAGGAGCGCCGGCTGCTGCTGGCGCGCGATCCCCTCGGCATCAAGCCGCTGTACGTCGCCCGCGCGTCGAAGCCCGATGCGGGCTGGTCGGTGGCCTTCGCATCCGAGCTGCGCGCTCTCCTGGCGTCCGGTCTTCTGGGCAGGCCCCAGCTCGATCCGCAGGCCGTCGCCAGCGGCGTCTGGAACGGCTTCGTGGTCGGCCCCGGCACGGCGGTCAAGGGCGTCGAGCTGCTGTCTCCCGGCCATCTCACCGCGTTCGACGGTGTCGGCAACACCATCCGCGACGAGGATTTCTGGTTGATCCCCGAGCGCGCCCCGGACCCGACGATGGATGAGGATCAGCTTGCCGCGATCCTGGAGGAGGGGCTGAGGCTGCATCTCGCCAGCGACGTGCCGCTTGCGGTGTTTCTCTCGGGCGGCGTCGATTCCTCGGTCATGGCCAATCTGGCGCAGCGCGCGGCCACGAGTCCGATCCACACCTTCACGCTGGCGTTCGAGGAGCAGGAGCTGAACGAGGGGCCGATCGCGCGGCAGATCGCCGCCGCGATCGGGACCGAGCATCACGAGGTGGTGCTGACCGAGCAGCATTTCGTCGACAACCTCGAAGCGGCGCTCGACAGCCTGGACCAGCCGACCTTCGACGGCCTGAACTCCTACTACATGTCGCATGCCATCCGCGGCGCAGGCTTCACGGTGGCGCTGTCGGGTACCGGCGGTGACGAGTTGTTCGGCGGCTACACGTCGTTTCGCGACCTGCCGGTCCTGCAGCAATGGTCGAAGCGTACGGCCTGGGTGCCGGCCGGCCTGAAGGTTGCTGCGGCGAAGCTGGCTGCCAATATGCTGTCACCCTCGGGCGGGACGGTCGCGCCGCAGACGCGCTGGGCCAAGCTCCCGGAGATGGTTCGACGCGGCGATGATCTTCTGGCGCTCTACCAGATGGCCTATGCGCTGTTCCTGCCCGGTTTTCAGCGCGAGCTGCTCGCGCCGGACCTCGTCGATACGCTGAACGATGGGCTGCCGGCCGCGATGAGAGCGAAGATCACCGCGGAGACCCGCGCACGCGCCCCGCTGTCGGCGATCAGCGTCATGGAGCAGCGCCTGTTTCTGGGCGAGCGCCTGCTGCGCGACAATGACGTGGCGAGCATGGCGGCCTCGCTGGAGCAGCGGGTGCCGCTGGTCGATCAGGTGCTGTTCGAAAGCGTCGACCGGCTGCCCGACGCGACGCGCTATCAGCCGCTGCGAAGCAAGGCGATGCTCAGGCGGATCGGCCTGCGTGGCCTCGATCCGTCGCTGTTCGACCGGCCGAAGAGCGGGTTCGTGCTGCCGCTCGATCGCTGGATCCGGCGCGGCCTGCAGGATGCAATGGACCGAACCCTGCGGGATCCGCAGGCCGTTGCGCCGGTGGGGCTGGACCCCACGGCCGTGGAGCGCCTCTGGCGCGCCTTCCTCGATGGCGCGCCGGGGATCTATTGGTCGCGCGTATGGTCGATCTATGTGTTCGTGCGTTGGTGCCACCGTCACCGCGTCTTCCGCTGACGTCCGACATCAGAAGAGCCGGCGCCATCGAGGTGCGCGTGCTCAGGCCTCCGGCATGACGCTTCCGCCGCACACCGGCACGCGAACGCCGGTCACGAAGCCTGCGAGGTCCGAGGCCAGAAACGCGATCATGTTGGCGACGTCCTGATCGTAGCCGCGCCGTCCGAGCGGCACGGACCGCTCGTAGAGCGGCTGCACCTCGTCACGGTCACGACGGTCCTTGTCGGAGATGACCCAGCCCGGGGCGACCTGATTGACCGTGATGCCATGCGGTCCGAGCTCCCGCGCCAGGGACCGCAGCATGCCGTCCGTGGCGCATTTGGCTGCCGTGTAGGGCGCTCGGTTGGGCAGAGCCAGGCTCGTCATCTCCGTGCCGAGAGAGATCAGGCGTCCCCATTTTCGCTCGATCATTGGGCCGGAAAACACCCGCGCGGTGGCCCAGGCCTGCAGGACCGAGGAGCGAAACACCTTGTCGAACTGGTCGGGTGTCTGCTCGACGACGGGACGTTCGTCGAACCATGTCACTGCATTGTTCACGACGATGTCGACGGGGCCGAGCGTGCTCTCGGCGATGCGGCGCATCGCCTGGACATCTTCAAGCACGGCAACGTCACCCGACATCGTACACGCGTGCTGCGGCTGAAGCTCGTTCAGCTCATCGCAGAGTCGTTCGGCAGCAGCGCGTGCCGTCAGATAGTGGATGGCGACCTTGGCACCACAGGCCGCCAGCGTCCGGGCGATCGGACGGCCGAGTTCTCCGGCCGCTCCCGTGACCAGCGCGACCTTGCCCGACAGATTGATCTGGAGCGGTGACCTCAACGGTCTCAGCGCCGGATCGTCCGGCAGGGGACCGAGCGTATTTCGTCGAATTCGTCGTGCAACTGCGCTCGCGATCCGCATCCACCCGTCCCCGAAATTATTGATTGGCTCGGCCGAGTATTAAATACGCGATTAATTAATTAAACTGCACAATTTGCCGCATTCGTTCGGGCGGGTGCACTGACCGGTTCATGAGGGCGCCCGTGCCCGTGCTCTTGGTGCCGGCTGCAGCAGCCGGTGAGCGTTGACGAGGGCCGATGCGCTCAGGATGCGCGTGTCGTCGGACTCTCGACGAGACGGTCGCCAAGCGGCCAGTCTGCGCCAGATGTATCCTGCGCTTGGCCTGCAGCAGGCACCGGCCTGAACTTGTGCCGGAGCTGCCTGAAATACGGCTCGATGAAGCGCTCGATGGCCGCCGCATAGAGGACTGAGATCAGGAGCGCGAGCGGAAACAGGATGTAGGGTTTGGCGGCGATCGCGGGCAAGTTCTTGTCGATCGTTCGGATCACGACGTTGTGGATCAGATAGATCGCGTAGGAATAGGTGCCGAGCGTCATCACCCAGGCGTGATTGAGATGACGAAACAGCGGCGCGTCGGCGAAGCGGACCGCGAAGTAGAACAGCGGCATCAGCGCCAGTCCCTGAAGGCTGTAGCGGGCGGTCTCCCGGAACACCGGATCACGGTAGACCAGGGAGACCAGCAGCGCCCCCGCGGCGCCGGCGAGCAGCGCCCATTGAGCCGCCGACATCCGTCCGGAGGAAGAGCGCTGCCGTACCGGGGTCATGACCAGCGCCAGGATGCAGCCATAGGCGATCGAGTCGATGCGGGTGTCCGAGGCGTAATAGGTGCGGTCGGAGAAGAATTCCGGGGCGTGCACCAGATGGATGCGCCAAGCGAGGACGCCGAGACAGACGAGCCCGAGCAGCGCGCCGATGGTGCGCGGCCGCAGCGCCGATCCGAGCAGCAGGGTCATCAGCAAGGGATAGACGATGTAGAAGTGCTCCTCGACCGCCAGGGACCACAGAATGCCGGTGCCGTCGGGAACCGTATTGCCTGGATCGAAGAACAGGCCGTAGTAGTTGGCGAAATACAGGACCTGGGCCGCCAGCCCCTTGGCGGTCATTCCGCCGTCCAGCAGGCCCGCGGCGGTGAGACCGTAGGCGATCGCCAAGGACAGCAGCAAAGGCGGCATCAGCCGGAACACGCGCCGCGCATAGAAGCTGGGAACGTCGAGCGCGCCGGTGCGCTCATGCTCGGCCAGCATCAGCGTGGAGATCAGGAAGCCGCTCAGGAAGAAGAAGATGGTGACGCCGAAGCCGCCGGGGACCATGGCCTGAAGTCCGGAATGGCCCAGGACCACGATCAGCACCGACAGCGCGCGGATGCCGTCGAGTGATGGAATGAGCAGGGATGCGCTGCCATGCGCGTTCTTCCCGCGTGACGCTGTCGGCGCGGCCGCACCGCCGTCGACAGACGGCATCGGCGGCACGGCGGAAGCATCACGAAGGCGGCTGAACTCGAGAATGTTGGCCATGCTGTCCAAATGGAGTCGGAGAAACACCTAGCTTCGCAATTCTCGCGTCAGTACCGCGGCGATCTGTCCGCCGAGCGTCATCGCGTATCGGCTGCGGCGTGGCTGGCCCGCCAGAGCTGAGCCCGCTCCGCATCGATCCGGGCCGTCGCGGCGCGCTTGCCCAGGCGCAGGCAGGCGTGCTGATAGGCGCGGAGGAAGCGCCGGAACTCGAGATCGTCGTAGCGCGGCAGGCCTGCCAGCCAGCTCCGGAAATAGCCCCACAGCATCGCTGTGCTGCCGATCAAGGCGGGATAGGCCGGCAGGTGATAGACCGCCACCGCGAACTGGTACAGCGGCGACGTTCCCATGAAGTACTGGCCGAAGCCCTTCCGCAGGCGTCCAGTCCAGATGCCCTTGTGACTGGCGCCCTGCGGCCGCAGATGGATGAAGCGCAGTGCTTCGGTGTCGATGCTCTCGGCGATCCAGCCGAGCATGCGGCAGCGGTGGCAGTCGATACCGTCCCACATGACCTGGCGCACGAAGCCGCCGATCTCCTGGAAGCAGGCGACGCGGTAGAACTTGGTCATCCCGACCGACATCTCGTCGCCGCAGACCTCCGGCTCCAGGGCGCCGGTCTGCGGGTGGACGAACCACGGCTTGCCCGAGGTGGTCCCGACCCGCGGATCGCTCTCCATTCGCTCCATCAGCAGTTCGAAGTAGCGCCCGGGCAGATCGAGGTCCATGTCGAGCTTGCAGAGATAGTCGAAATCCTCCAGCCGCACGCTATCCAGGCCGGAATAGAACGCCTCGATCACGCCAGGACCGACCTTGCGTCCGCCGCGATCGGCGCGGCGGATCACGCGCAGATAGGGCAGGCGCTGGGCGTACTCCTCGAGAATGGCGGGGGTGTCGTCGGTCGATCCGTCGTCCACCACGATCCATAGCGACGGCGGCACCGATTGCGCAGCGACGCTGTCGAGAGTCCGGCGGAGGTATTGGCCCTCATCCCGGCAGGGCGAGACGAGCAGGTAGCGGCGCGATGGCGTCACGTATCAAATCCCTTGCGGAAGACGGAAGGACCGATGCAAACCTGCTGCGAGCAGGGGAGTCACCGGTCGCCTTTCAATAAATTAAATCGTGATTTAATATTATGTCATGTCGCGTGTCAAAGTCATGGTGTTTTTAGATCGGCGCGCCATTTCAATGTGTGGTCGGTCCTGCGAGAAGGTCCTATGGATAGCGTCCGCCTCGTGATCCCCGGTTGCACTCAGGCTCCGTCCCGGTCGTCTGCACGGGGGCCGCGCCGGATCGATGCCGTGGGCATCCGGGCGCTTTGCACGGCAGCGCTTGCCCTGCTGATCCTCAGCGGAGCTGCCGAGGCCGCCGAGCCGGCCGCGTCCACCCGGCCGGCATTGGCCGGCAGTCTCCTGCCGGCGGAGCGCCTGGCCGCCTGGAATCCGGGGTTGATGTCAGCCGGCGGTATTCCGAGCCGCACCATCATCTATCGCACGCTGTCTCCGAGCGGGAGAGACGACAGCGGCGCGATCCAGGCCGCCTTGAACGCTGCGCCCGCCGGCCAGGTCGTGATGCTCAACCCCGGGACGTTCATCGTCAACGAGCCGCTCTTGATCAGTCGCCCGGTCACGCTGCGCGGCGTGGGCGCAGGTGCGACCAGGCTGGCGAAAACCAACGGCGCACGCGCACGAACGTCGGCCGTGATTGCCGGCACGAAGGGAATCCTCACGCCGGTCGACCCGAGCTCGTACAGTTATGATCCCAAGCCTGTCATCATCGTCGGACCTTCGCGCTGGAACAATGGCCCCGACAGCAGCGCGTCGCAGAACCTGCTGGCCGACGGCGATCAGGGAACGTCGACCGTCACCCTCGCCAGCGCCGCGAACTTGAAGCCGGGCGATTTCGTCCTGCTCGACGAGGTCTCAGGCGCATCGTGGCAGGCGACGCCTGCCGGTTTTCCGGCGGGAGCGAAGGTCTGGCAAGGCGATCGCGTCGCCTGGAACATGCACGATCCGGTTCAGCCGGGCGATGACAATGGCGGGGCGAATGCCGGAGGTCCCTTTGACCAGACCCCCGGTGTGCTGCCGAAGCCGATGTCGTGGTTCGCCCGCGCCGACCGGGCGACCGCCGAGATCAAGGAGATCGCCTCGGTGACCGGGAGCACGGTGACATTCACCTCGCCGCTCACGATCAGCTATCGCAGGGATCACCAGGCGCAGCTCACGCCCTACAGCACCGACCCGAACAGCGGTCGCCACGCCGCCAATCATCGCGACATCCACGTTGCCAATGTGGGCGTCGAAGATATGAGCATCGTCGGTGGAGCGGACGGCGCGTTGCGGTTCGAAGCCGCCGCTTACTCCTGGGCCAGATCCGTCGAGGTGACGCAGTGGCTCGGCGAGGGCGTGGCGATCAATAATTCGTTCCGGGTCGAGCTCCGCGATTCCTACATTCATACCGGCTCGTGGCCGCAGCCGGGCGGCGCCGGATACGCGATCAGCCTGGCGGCGGGCTCCTCGGAGGTCCTGATCGAGAACAACATCCTCGTCGACGTCTGCAAGAACATGGTGTTCCGGTCGTCCGGCGCCGGCAGCGTCGTCGGCTATAATTATGTCGACGACTCGTTCGATTTCGACAACCCCGGCTGGGTCGAGGTCGGCATCAACGCATCGCACATGGCCGGCGCCCATCACGTCCTGTTCGAAGGCAATCTGTCCCACAATGCCGACAGTGACTACACCCATGGCAACGCGATCTATCTGACCTTTTTCCGCAACCATCTCACGGGGCAACGCCAGCGCTTCGTCGATCGTTCAGGCATTCGAGCCGTGGGTCTCGCATATGGCTCGTGGTGGGATTCGTTCGCCGGCAACGTGCTGGGTCGGCCGGGACGCATGAGCGGTTGGACCTACGACGATCCTTCGATGCAGGTCGGCACGGCGGTTTGGGGGCAGGGCGGTGTCGGCAACGTCTGGATGCTTGGTTACGATCCGGAGCGATGGACCATGGCGCCAGACCCGAAGACGCTGGCCACGGTGATCCGCGGTGGCAATTTCGACTATCTCACCAGCAAGGTGGTCTGGACCGACGGCCTCGCGGCGCAGCCGCTCCCGGCGTCGCTGTATCTGAGCGCCAAGCCGGGCTTTTTCGGCAATCATCCGTGGCCCTGGGTGGATCCGACCGGCGATACGAAGCTGCATACGTTGCCGGCCAAAGCGAGATTCGATGCGGGCACGCCGTTCGCGGCGACGCCGGGAACAACGCAATAGAGCTGGCGTGAGGCTCCAACGGGTTTCCGTCAGGTGCGGACACCGAGTCGCGGCCGCCATGCCGGTCGTGTGCGGCTCCAACGAGCCGGTAGCCTGCTCACCGGCTGAGGAGAGGCGGGCATGCTCTGTTGCGACCTCCGCCAGTATCGCGCGGCCTCGACCGTGACGAGCACGAACACGACCCAGGACACGTCGAAAGCGCGCAGCCACAAGGTCTCGAGAAAATCATACAACATTACGAACAAGGCGACGGACAGCAGGATCCACGCTCGCTTGTAGTCGTAGCGCGCCACGCGGCCGATGACGTGAACGGTGGCCGCCAGAAAGACGAGGAGAAAGGCAAGACCCACATAGCCCAGCTCGAGCATCGCATCATAATAGCCGTTGTGGGAGTTCGGCATGGCCTTCACCCAGCCAGGTGCCTCGGTGATGCTCGGTGCGTCTGCCCCGACCAGCCAGAAGCTCTGATAGCCCCATCCCAGGAGCGGCCTCTTCGCGATCTCCATCTCCGAAAAGGCCCATATGGTCGTCCGGCCGGTGAAGCTGGAATCGCCCGTCAGCAGATAGGCGATGCGGCCGGTCGTGAAGCCCGCGAGCTCGCCGAACATGAAGTAGCCAAGGATCATCGCGGTGAGAATCAGAATCGGCGCAAGCCGCAGCGTTCTCGCGATCGCGAGCGTCAGGATGGCCAGGACGGGAGCGACCAGAGCGAGACCGAGCGCGGTCTTCGAGCTCGAGAAGAAGATCAGGGCGATGGCAGCGACGGCAACGACGATCCCGAGCGCGCGGCGCGTTCCGGGATAGAGCAACTCGTGAACCGAGAGCAGGAACGCAATGGCGGCAAACTCGCCCAGCAGGTTCTTTCCTGAGAAATAGCCCTGGTAGCCGATGTCGACCAGCGTGTTGCCGTATAGCGCGTAGGTCGCATAGCCGCCGGGTAGCAACAGTATGTTGAGGATCACGCCGACCGCGAAGCAGAGGAACACCCCGCGCATGATGTTGGCGTTCGGGTTCGACAACAAGGCGGGCAGCACGACGGCCGTCAGAACCATCGCTTCCTGGACGAAGCGGACGAAGGCGAACTCGGGTTTGAATGCCCATCCGATGCTGGCGCCTGCCAATCCGAAGTAAGCGCAGAGAGCGATGATGTTGGGCGGAAGAGCAAGCCGGTCGCCGCGGGCCAGGCGTTGTATCGCAACGACGATGGCGACGGCTGCGAGGACCGGCCAGAAGACCCGGTTCTCAATCCGGCTCTCGAGCAGGCCCTGGAGCCCGGCCGACGGTGGGAAGCTGAAATAGATCAGCGGCTGAATGAGGGACGAGTAGGCGAAGGCCAGCACCGGTATCAGCGCGCAGACGTCGAACGTCCCCGCAGAGGCCCGCGGCCCGGCCGACATCGACGTCGTCGCTGAAATTCTCGGCATCACAATCTGGCTCAGACATTCGAACGGGGCGGCCGGGCCGGCAGCCGCCAGGAATATTGTCGAGCGATATTATCCAGAGATGCAATTAAATAAAAGCGCCTCGTTGTGTGCCTGGGAGACATTGCTGCGACTGCGCCGCAAATCTGCTCTGGCATTCACAAATAAATCGTATTAAATGCGTCGTGTGATTTAAAATTAAATAGTGATATTTTGGTCACCCGCCTCCGTCAGGGAGGTGCGGCCGGGGTCCGCAACCCGGCATCTTCGTGCGGCGGGGCAGATTGAGGGAGAGCGGCTGATGCTGACCACGCATGAATTGCAGGAGCCGGGATCCGCCCTCTATCGCGTGGGGCGCTCCGGGACGGGTCGCGGTCGGCCGGAGGCCGATGCTGCAGCCATGTCCGACCCCGCAGTTCCCGACGACCTCGCGCGCGACGTCTATTGCGTCCTCGGGATACCGGTCGATGCCATCGGCATGCGCGGCGTGCTGCGCCGCATCCGCGATGCTGCCCGACGCAGAACGCGGCTTCTCATCTCGACTCCCAATCTCAACTTCCTGGTCGCCAGCCAGTCGAACAGGAGCTTCAGGGAGTCGCTGATCCTGAGCGATCTCTGTACGGTCGACGGCATGCCGGTGGTCTGGATCGCCCGGCTGCTTGGGATTCCGATCAAGAGCCGGACGGCCGGCGCGGACATCTTCGACGCGCTGAAGTCGGAGGCCGGAGCAGCGAACGCGCTGAAGCTCTTTCTTTTCGGCGGCCCGGAGGGAGCCGCCGAACGGGCCGCCCGGACGCTGAACGGCCAGTCGGCGGGATTGCACTGCGTCGGCTGGTCGAACCCCGGCTACTTGTCGGCCGAGGAGTTGAGCCGGGATCACATCATCGACGAGATCAACGCCAGTGGGGCCGACTTCCTGGTTGCCTCTCTGAGCAGCGTGAAGGGACAATCATGGTTGCAGCGCAATCATGAGCGTCTCGAGATTCCGGTCCGCGCCCACCTCGGTGCCGCGCTCAACTTCCAGGCCGGGACGGTGAAGCGTGCACCCGCAATCCTGCGTCGATCAGGCTTCGAGTGGCTGTGGCGCATCAAGGAGGAACCCTATCTCTGGCGTCGCTACTGGAACGATGGGACGGCGATGCTCGGCCTCATGCTCACCCACGTGCTGCCGTTCGTGGTCTGGACCTGGTGGATGCGGCGCACGCATGAGCGGGGTGAGGCGCTGACCATCACGCAGGACTATGGAGTGCGAGCGGTCACGCTCAGCCTGTCGGGGCCCGCCGATGCGCGCCACGTGGACAGGGCCATCCCGGTTTTCCGTGCCGCTGCTGCGTCCCGCAAGCCGGTCACGCTCGATTTCTCGAACGTCTGCGCCATCGATGCGCGCTTCCTCGGATTGCTGCTGATGCTGAGGAAGCAACTGGAAGCCCATGGCTGCATAGCGACGTTCGTGGGCGTTTCGCCGCTGATGGCCCGCATCTTCCGCTTCGGCGGACTGGACCGGCAATGACAGGGGGAGGCTCGTCACCGATCGCATCACGGTTCCCGCAGTCGGTGGTTCGATGATCGCCGCCGCGGCGCTCGCCGGCGTTGCGAAGGATTGCCTGAGCCGTGAGTCCGACCGGCGCCCCTCGGCTGATTGCCGCCCATGGAGTGACTCGTGTTCGGAGATTGAGCGTTGAGCGCTGCAGGTCCAAAAGGACGCGAGCTTCTGATCGACTTCTATCGAAGCTGCGCGATGCTGTTCGTATTCTATCATCACACAGCCAACGTCTTTCCGGACTCCGTCGATCTGTTCACGAAATTCAACCCCTTCGCCGAACTGTTCGTCGTGATCTCGGGGTTCATGGTCGGGTACGTCTATCTGCACAAGGAGAGACACGGAGAGCTCGTTGTCCGCGGGTTGAAGGTACTCGCCGCCTATTTCGTCATCTCGGTGCCGGTCGCGATTGGCATGGCTGTCCTGGGGAAGAAGCGAGAGCCGGTGGGGCAGGCGATTTTCGACGTTCTGACGTTCCAGTCCGAGCCGACCTGCATCACGATCCTCAAATTCTACGGGTTGATGTTCCTGCTGCTTCCGTTGATCCTGCTGGTGTTCAAGCGCCGCAGGCTCCTGGTGCTCGCGTTGTCGGCTGCGATCTTCGTGGCCTGCACCTGGTTCAGCAATACGACCACGGCAACCGAGTTCGAGAATCCTGCCGTCATTCTGTTGCTGTTCTCGCTCCAGGCGCAGATGTTCTTCATGATTGGCATCTGGCTCGGAGATCTCCATCGGTCCAACCGCTTGATCGGACCCGCGTTCTACACGGCGCTGGCGGGGATCTTCATCTTCGGGCTGCTGCTCGACTACGGATTCGGCTTTCCTAGCAACGGCGAAAAATACCCCTATCGGTTCGACAAGCTCCTCAACCTGCTTTGGACATTGCCGCTGCTGTTGGCGCTGTTGTGGGCGGTGTTCGCGCGCACCCGGCGATCGCCGGCGGTCGCGCTCATCCTCAACGTCGGCCAGAACTCGCTGATCGCGTTCCTGGGGTCGGAGGTGGTGCGGCAAGCGGTCAAACTCGCGCTCCTCCTGGGGGGCGTTCACCCGCAGGTCTACGGCCAGACAATGATGGGCCTGTTCGATGTGGTCCTGGTGACCGCGGTGCTTTGGCTCTACCGGGCACGCTGGCAGAACCGCCAGACAGTGCTGCACCCGCTCAGCGGGCCGTAGCGGCGTCTTTCGCCTGGAAGTGTTGCTCCAGTGCGCTTGCTCGAATCCTCCCGGGCGGCTTAGCTCATCGCTAACCATTGGCCGCTAGCCTCTCGAGACGCCCGAGGAGGCATGAACTGATGTGGGTGATAACGCTTCATTTTGCAGCCGGGGTCGTTGCCGGGACGATGTTCACGGTTCGCACGCTGCTGGCGCTCGCCGCGATCGTCTTCATGGAGTCTATCGCGGCTTCGATCGTCAGCGGGCTGTCGGCCGCGCTGTATGCCGGCGCCGGTCTGATTGCAGTCCAGGTGGGCTATCTCTCAGGCGTCTATGTCCGCAGCGCTCTGGAGCGTGCCGGCATCGCCCATCCCTCCATTCGCCCCGAGCACCAGCGCTGACGGCCGATCTCTTCTCTGTCAGCGGCTCATTCGATGGCGCGCGCTGACAGACCTACTCGGCCATCACGCTCCCGTAACGAGCGTAATATTTGTGGTTGTAGTAGTCGCCGAAGTGATTGGCGTAGCGCTTCAGCGCCTTCATGTTCGTCTTGTTGAGCACGACGCCGAACAGGGCATCGTAGACGTTGGGAGCCGTGTTCAGCGCGTGCTCGACCACCTCGGCCGGCGTGCGTCCCCATTCCACGACGAGGACGAAGCTGTCGAGCAGCGCGGAGATGGCGCGCGCGTCGACAACGGGCGCGAGCGGCGGAAGATCGACGATGACGTAGTCATAGGCTGCCCGCAGCTGCTCGAACAGCTTGCGCATCTGCTCGTTGCCGAGGATATCGCTGGTGTCGCGATGTGCGGCGCCCGTTCCCGGCAGAAAATCCAGGCGCGTCACCGGGTCGGTCCAGACTGCGTCTGCGAGCTGGCATCCTCCGAGGACGATGTCGGCGATCCCGGTGCCGGCATCGGGGGCCAACATGGCGGAAAGCGACGGATTCCTGAGGTCGCAATCGACCACGATCACCCGCTTGCCTGAATTTGCGATGAGCTGAGCCAGCGACGCGGCGATGATCGACTTGCCTTCGTTGGGCAGGGCGGACGTCAGTCCGAAGACCTTCCGCGACGTCCGGCTCGGATCCTGGTCGATGGCGACTTTCAACGAGCGGATGGATTCGGCGAAGCGCGAGGTGGGCATGGCGGATGCGGCCCAACAGGTCCCGGGGCCTCTCGAGACCATGCGCCGGCTGCTATCGGGTTCGGCCTTGTCGGGGTCGGCCTTGGCAACGGCGTTGACCGTCGCCTTCTTGGTGAACCTGTCGACTTCGCCTCGTTTGAGCAGAGGGACGACTGAGAGGCAGGGCAGGCGCAGGCGATCCTCGACCTGGTCGGTCGTCCGAAAGCTGCGGTCCTTGACTTCTGCGAGCAGGCCCAGGCCGCCGCCGAGCGCCAGGCCGCCGAACAGGCCGATCGCCATCAGCACGATGGACTTCGGCTTGATCTTCTTCTTCGGCGGTGTGGCCGTTGAGATCACCCGCGCCTTCGCAATCGGGAAGGAGCCCTGCTGGACTGAGCCCATGTAGCGCTGAAGGAAGGTGTCGTAGAGGGAACGATAGCTCTTGGCGCTGGTCTCCAGCTCGCGGAGGCTGAGCTCGGCCGCCCTGGTATCCTGCGACCGGACAACGGCCTGCGCCAGCTGCTTCTCGATCTCCTGCTGCTGCTGCCTGGACTCCTCGTAATCGTGCTTGGCGACGTCGGCAAGGCGCCGCACCTCGTCGACGATGGCCTGGCGGATGCTCTTCATCGTCGCGCGGATATTGACGACCGCGATATGATCCTTGCCATATTTGGCGGAATACTCGTACTCGCGCTTGGCGCTATCGAGATATTGCTGACGCAAGCTGTTGATGATGAGCGTGCTGTTCGAATTGCTCAAGGAGAGACCGTCGGGCGGATTGACGTTGCCGCTGAGCTCTGCCGGGGAGAAGTCGGAGACCGCGGCTACGCGGTCGATCGTCATGTCGGCATTGCTCGTCGCGAGCATGTCGTCGAACCGATTGAGCCGGGTCATCAGCGAGGCGGTACGCGTGCGCACCGCCACCAGACGGTTGGTGAGCTCGGTGACCTGCTGCTGGTCCATGAACCTGCCGTCGGCCGAGACGATATTGTACCGGCTTTTCAGCTCGTTCACGGAACGTTCGGCGGCGGTCGCGTCGTTGCCGAGATCCTGCAGGCGGTCGTGAAGCCAGGCGGTGATTGTGCGGTGCTCGTTCGCCTCCGCCTTCAACTGCTGATCGAAATACTCCTTGACGATGGCGTTGGCGATCATCGCCGCCCGACTGGGGTCGCTGGCGCTGAAGTCGACCTCGACGACCGTGCTCGTGCCAATTCTGAAGGCGTTCATCCTGCGCTGGAATTCGTCGAGGAGATCGTCCATCGAGGGCCCGTTCGGCTGCGGCGCCGAACTCACGAGGCGGCGAACCGCATCAACCGCACCATGCAGCGGGCTGGCTTTGCCGTTGAAGTCGGGATCGTCCGCCAGGTTGAGCTTGTCGATGACCGCTGTCGCGATCGACTTCGATTTAAGGATCTCGATCTGCGATTCCATGTCGAGCGGCGGCTCGTCCTGAACCGGCGGTTGCGGCTGCACGACTGCGGCTTTCGAGGTGCCGAGCATGATCTTGACGTCCGCCGAGTAGGTGGGCGGTAGGATTTTCAGCAGGGCGAAGCTGGCCACGAGCGAAAGCACGGTGGTGATCGCGATCACCAGATAGTGCCGGCGCAGGAATCCCAGCGCCATGTCGAACGGTCCGGGTCCGCTACGTTCCCAACCTTGCTCCTGTGGAGAGGGGGAGGCAACCGTGCTCGCGTTAGGATTGTGCAGCATGTTTGTGAGGCTTTTCAGTTGCGCTTCGGACGTCGGAGCCGCCCGGTTGCCTGCGAGAACGAGGATCTTGTTTTATAACCATTAAATGATATTGGAGTGCCGCGCGATTTAATTTATATTAAATCTGATTTTGCTCAGCAAGTGGCTCTGCAAAATTAAATGTCGCCTGCATGGGCGTCCGGCTCGTCCGCATCCCGGTATTTGGCTGCCGCGTAACGGCTTGTAACAGTCGCTCCCGGCCCATTGCCAAGCCGCGGGTTTTGGGCATCAGTCCTGGCGATGAGCATGCCTGCGGCCACGCTTTTGATGGTGGAGGACGATCCGGAGATCAGCCGGCTCGTCAGCGATTTCATGCGCCGGGAAGGGTTCGAGATCGAGGTCGCCGCCACGGCGCCGGCGATGGATGCCGTGCTGCGAAGGCTGCGGCCTGATCTCATCATTCTCGACCTGATGCTGCCGGGAGAGGACGGGCTTTCGATCTGCCGCCGGCTGCGGCAGAGCGACGACATTCCCATCCTGATGCTGTCGGCCAAGAGCGACGAGATCGATCGCGTGGTCGGGCTGGAGCTCGGCGCCGATGATTACATGGTCAAGCCTTTCGGACCGCGCGAGCTTCTGGCCCGCGTTCGCGCGCTGCTGCGGCGCTCCCAGGCGAGCCCACCGCGTGACGCGAGCCGGCGTTTCGGTTTCGACCGGTTCGTGGTCGATGTCGATGCCCGCAGCATCGAGATCGTGGATGCGCAGGCCGCGCCGATCCAGCTGACCTCGGCGGAATTCGACCTGCTCGCCTGCTTCGTGCAGCGGCCACGGCGGGTGTTGAGCCGCGACCAGATCCTGGACTGGACGCGCGGCCGCGCCGCCGACCCGTTCGACCGCACCGTCGACATGCTGATCTCGCGGCTGCGGCGCAAGCTCGATGCCGCAAGCCCGGGAACGAACCTGATCACCACCGTCCGCAACGGCGGATACCTGTTCACGGCGACGGTGAGGCCGGTGGCGTGATGATGCGGCTGACGCTTGCGATGCGTATCGGCCTCATCGTCATCATCGGCCTGCTGGCGATCTGGATCGTCACCCTGGCGCGGTTCTACCGCGCCCGTACCGCCGAGCTCGAAGGCGCGACGCCGCCGCCGACGCGGCTGGCTGCGCTCGCCGAGCTGATCGAACGAACGCCCGGGACGGAGCGGGGCCGGGTCGTCGATGCCGTGTCCTCCGACCGCTTCGAGGTCCGGCTGGTCGGGGCCGACGCGGCGGTCCGGCCTCCGCGGACAGAGCCCGCGCCGGTCCGGTCCGGATTGCGCGACGCCTATGCCCGCGCGCTGGGTGCGCGCCCGCTGACCATCACCTCCGTGCCCGAGCCGGAGGGCCGGTGGTTGCCCCGGCTCGCGCGGGCGCCGCAGAATGCCCTGGAGTTTCGCATTGGCCTGAACGGCGGCGATGTTCTCGTCGTGGACTCGCGCTCGTCGCTGGTGCTGACCCAACAGGGGCTGCCGATCGGCTTCGGCGCAGGCCTGTTCGGAACGGTGGTCGCGCTGTTCGCGCTCCTGATCATGCAGCGTGAGACGCGGCCGCTGGTGCGCCTTGCGGCCGCCGTCGACCGGGTCGACCCCGGCGGGGCGGCGGTACCGCTGCCCGACGTCCGCCGCAATGCGCCAGAGGTTCGCGCCGTGGTCACGGCGTTCGGACGACTGCAGGACCGGCTCGCCGATCTGATGCAGGCGCGCATGGCGCTGGTCGGCGGCATTGCTCACGACGTTCGCACCTTTGCCACGCGGCTGCGACTGCGTACCGACCAGATTCCAGATGACGCCGAGCGGCAGCGCGCCGTGGTCGATATCTCCGACATGATCCGTCTGCTCGACGACGCGCTGCTCGCGAGCAGGGCGGGTGCCGGCGAGCTGCCGCAAGAGCTTATCGCCTTCGACGAGCTGGTGCGCGCCGAGGTTGAGGATCGCCGCGCGCATCGGGCGCGGGTGCGCTTCGACAATGCAGGCGACGGGCGCGAGCTGCTGATGCTGGGCGATCGCGTCGCGCTGCGCCGTATCGTCGCCAACATCATCGACAACGCGCTCAAATATGGCGAGGCGGCGCACGTCTCGCTGCAACGCCAGCCGGAGCACGCCGTGCTGACGGTCGATGACGAGGGGCCTGGGATTCCCCGCGACCAGCGCAAGGCCATGCTGGAGCCGTTCACGCGCCTGGACACGTCGCGCAATCGCGGCACCGGCGGAGCCGGGCTCGGGCTGGCGGTGGTGCGGACGCTCGTGGAGGCCCATCGCGGCAGCATCGAGATCACCGACGCGCCGCGCGGCGCCCGCATCGTCGTGCGGCTGCCGATGTTTCTCGACGGACCCGGCGACGTGCATTCCGATCCGGCGTGATCGACGGCGGCGTGATCGGGGCGCTGTCTTTGAGTGGTGGCAATCCGCCGATCTTCTCGTAAAAGTTGAGGGGAGCGACGTCGCCGGCGGGAAGGATGCCATGGCCTCCGTCGTCGCCTCACGTGAGGTCGACGATGCGCCTTGCGCCGCTTGATGATCGCGTGGAGATTGTGATAGGTATTCGATGCATCCTCATTGCATCGCCGCGCGGATTGAACTGGGCGCGGCGCCGATTTTGTAAACCCATAGTACCGAATGTCATTCAACCGCACGGGCCGCGCGGACCGCGGACCCGCGCGCCGATGGACGACGTCGTACCGGCTCGCCCGGGCACGAACGTCCGAGGTCAGGGCAGGATCATCGACATGGCAGCAAGAAAGACCCGCGTGGCGATATTGGGCGGCGGCATCGGCGCGTTGAGCGCGGCCTTCGCCTTGAGCGAGATCGATCCGCGCGGCGAGCGCTACGAGATCACTCTCTATCAGCTCGGTTGGCGCCTCGGAGGCAAGACTGCCAGCGGACGCAACGCCAAGCAGGGCCAGCGCATCGAGGAGCACGGGCTGCATATCTGGGCCGGCTTCTACGAGAATGCCTTCACCATCCTGCGTGCAGCGCTGAAGGCACTCGATGCGCCGCCGAGCGATCCGATCAGGACGATCGATGATGCGTTCAAGCGGCAGAACGAGATCTTCTACGCCGAGGACATTGATGGCCAATGGTTGCCCTGGCCGTTCTGGTTCCAGCCGGACGTCGATGAATCGGTCTATCCTGGCCGGGACAGCCTGTGGGCACCCGCCGACAACATCGTGCCGCCGCTCTCGACCCTGCTGCTGCGGACCATCGCCAGCATCATCTTCAACCTGAACTACTACCTCAACGACTGGCCGGGCGACCAGAATGCCGAGCTGGCGAAGGTGATCGCCACCATGCCCGCCGAGCGGCGGGCCCGGCTGGCGGCCGTTGCGCCTGATGGCAAGGGCCATCCGCTGCTGCTGCTGGCCCACCGCGTCGGCGAGAAGCTGCACAGTGACGTCGAAGCGATCCGGCGAGATGCCCAGGGCGACATGGCGGCGCTGCTCCATGCGTTCCGCGGCATCGTCAAGGAGCACCAAACGATCGACGGCCTCGAGGAAGGCCTGCGGCGGCTGTTGATCCTCACCAATCTCGGCATCTGCATGCTGCTCGGCATCATCGAGAATGACTGCCTGACGGACGGCCTGGAGGTTCTCGACCGGTACGAATTCCGCAGTTTTCTCGCGCAGCAGGATGAAGAGGCCGCCAACAACGCCATCGTGACCGCTCTCTATGAATACATCTTCGCCTTTCGCAACGGCTCCCGCGAGCCGTCGCAGCAGCAGGTGTCGGCCTGCTCGGCCGTTCAGGGACTGCTGCGGCTGTTCTTCACCTACAAGGGCGCGTTCTTCTATAAATCCGTCGTTGGCATGGGGGATACGATCTGCACGCCGATCTACCAGGTGCTGGCGCGGCGCGGCGTGAACTTCAAGTTCTTTCACAAGGTCACGAGTCTCGAGCCGACCGAGGACGGCAGCAACATCGCGACCATCCACATCGACAAGCAGGTCGAGTTCGTCGATGGCAAATATGATCCCCTGGTCCTGGTGAAGGATTACTGGTGCTGGCCGTCCGAGCCCAAATGGAAGGAGATCGAGAATGGCGAGTACTACGCGCTGAAAGGCTACAATTTCGAGAACGCCTATGGTCCTCCCAACCCGCCGCAGCCGCCCCCGGCGGCGCGGCTCAGCCTGCAGCTCGGCGAGGATTTCGACAAGGTGGTCCTCGGCATCTCGGTCGGCGCGCTCAATGAGATATGCCAGTCTCTGGTGCAGCAGAAGCCGGCCTGGGCCGACATGGTCGACAATCTCCCAACCGTGCGCACCATGGCGCTGCAGCTCTGGCTCGACTGCGCGGTCGCAGATCTCGGCGGTCCCTACGTGGCGCCTGGGCCGTCGCTCGAGACGATGGGGCCGATCGTCACCACCTGCAAGCCGCCGCTCGACACCTATTCCGACATGTCGCAATTGCTGCCGGCCGAGGACTGGCCGGCGCCGGGGCCGCGCTCGGTCGCCTATTATTGCGCCATCATGAGCGACGAGAGCGCGCCGAACAATGAAGAGCTGGCTGCTGATTATGTGAAGAGCGCATCCAACGACTGGATGACCTCGTGGCTCGACACGCTGTGGACCAACATCGGCAGCGGCAGCACGTTCCGATGGGATCTCCTGCACGCGCCGAGTGATATCAGCGGATCGGCGCGGCTCGACTTTCAGTTCTGGCGCGCCAACATCAATCCCAGCGAGCGCTATGTGCTGAGCCTGCCGGGCACGCTGCGGCATCGGATGGAGCCCGGCAAGTCCGGCTACGACAATCTCTTCCTCGCCGGCGACTGGACCCGCGTGCCCGAGATCAACGCCGGATGCGTGGAGGTCGCGGCGATGTCCGGTCTTGCCGCCGCATCGGCGCTGTCGGGCGTCTACATTCCGATCGTCTCGACCAGTCCCGAACCCTACATCACCAACGCCTACGTCAACTACGCCGGATGGATCACGCTTCCGCCGGCTCCCTACCTCTGCAACGACTCGACCTTCTACGGCTTCGCCGTGCCGGCGGACCTCGGCGCCTGCCAGCGATTTCTCGACCGCTCCTTCAACCGCGTCGCCGGCCGCGACCAGTTCCGCGTGATGCTGGACATGGCCTTCGTCAACGTCATCCAGGTGCGCAAGAGCCAGGCCGCCACGCCGCCGTTCGCGGAGCAGGGGACGATGTCCGAGACCGATATCGGGCTGTGGCTCTTGGTGGGCAGCTATGAGCGGGGCGCTTTGCTGCCGAAATCGATCGGTTTCGTGCCGGCCTATCTGTTCGTCGACAATGCCTGGTCGGTGGTTGCGGGGCAGGAGCTCTGGGGCTTTCCCAAATATCACGCGACCATCGCCCAGCCGACCAGCGCACCATCGAACGATCCGTTCGACGTCTCGGGGCTGGCGATTGCCAGCTACGGGCCGGAGGCCCATGCCTCCCAGCAGCGCATCATCCGAATCGAAGGCACGGCGGGATCGACCCCGACGGCAGCGGCCTCTCCGGCGGATGCGTTCCGGCAGCTCTGTGCCGGGGCCGACCAAGAGCGAATGAAGCAGCTCACGAGCGGGCCGGGCATGGCGTCGTTCCTGGGCGGCGTCTGGGGCCTGCCGATCCCCGTGTTCTATCTCAAGCAGGCGCGGTCGGCGGACAGCCTCACCGCGGCGAGCTACAAGACGCTGTTGAACGGCGCGCTCGACCTGACGGGGCTGCGCGGCTGGCAATTGCAGTCGGGCAACTGGTCGATCGAGATGAGCGCTCTCGACAGCCTGCCGTTCATTCGCGACCTCGGGCTCGGCACGCCCGTCGATGGCAAGCTCGTGCTGACCGCGACCACGCGCATCTGGGCCGAGATCGATTTCACGGTCGCCAGGGCCAGCCCCATGGCCTGAGCAGGTCGTCACGCCGATTGTCGCCTCGGCGCGTCATCGTCGATGGCGGCGAGCCGCGCCGCCGCCCGGCGCAGGAACGCCGACGCGCCCTGCGCCTCGGCGACCGTGACGGCCTCGCGTAGCGCGGCCGTCACCTGGCCGGGTGCGGTGTCGGGGAGGGCGGCCAGGATCTCGGCGCGCCGCCGATGCAGCGGCGACAGGAAATAGCCGTCGCCATAGCGCCGCGCGGCGTCGATCGCCGCGTCGATCGTCTGCATCGCCTCGGCCGTCTTGCCGACGATCAGTTGCAGGCCGGCGACCTCGCCGAGATAGAAGCAGGAGAAATGCATCATGCCGAGCGTCTGGAACGCCGGCAGTGCCTCGCACGCAGCCGCGAGCGCCTCGTCTGGATTCTTGCCGAGATGGCCGCGGGCGTGCGCCTCCAGGCTGCCCGCCACCAGCTGATAGAGCGGATAGCCATGGTCGCGGCAGATGCTCAGGGCCTCCTCGGTCGCGAGGAGGACATCCTCATAGTCGCCGCGTGCGAGCTGATAGAAGGCGAGCCACGACAGCGCCCAGGCGAGGTCGAACGGGCGTCCGAGCCGGCGCGCATGCGCGATGAGATCGCTGGCGATCGCGGCCGCGCCGGCATCGTCTCCCATCGCATGCAGCACCTGCAGCAGCGAGGCCTGGCCGGCGACCAGCGGATCCTGCGAGGACAGTTGCGGCAGCCGCGCCCCGTTCGACACCTGATAGAGCTGCACCGCGGCGGCCAGGAGCCGGCGCGCGGCGGGGAGGTCGCCTCTGGCGAAGAGAATGTAGCCCAAGGCAATGCCGCTCTCGATCCGGTGCTCGGGGAGGCCGGTCTGTTCGCCGATCCCCAGGCACAGATGCGCCATCTCCTCGGCACCGTCGAGATCGCCCGCGATGATCAGGAAACTGCAGATGCCGCGCAGCACGGCGAACAGACCGGCGGTGTTGCCGAGCGCGTCGCAGATCGCCCTTGCCTCGGAAAGCGCCTTGCCGACCTCGGGCACGGTGTAGCCGCGCGAGGCGGCGAGGCTGACGGCAAGCCCGATCAGGAGCTCGAGCTCCAGTCCGGCGCGCTCGCCCTCGGCGGATTGATGACGCAGCAGGTCGAGCGCCGTTTGCAGATGTCGTGCCGCTTCGACATGCGCGGCGCGCGAGGCGGCACGCCGACCCGCGGCCGCCCATAATGGGATGGCCTCGGCGATCGCGCCACTCTCGGTGAAATGGTAGGCCAGCAACTCCGGCTCGGTGTCCCGCGTCTCGGGAAAGCGATCGCGCAGCACGGCCGCGATCCGGCCGTGCAATGTCTGGCGTTCGCGCCGGAGCAGGGACTCGTAGGCAGCGTCGCGGATCAGCGCGTGCTTGAACGTGTAGAGGCTGTCGGGCGGCGCGCCGCTGCTCTCCACGAGGCCGGACTTGACGAGCTGATCCAGGCTCTCGCCGAGCCTGGCTTCGGGCTCCGCCACGATGGCCGACAACAGATCGTAGCTGAAGCGGCGGCCGATGGCGGCGCCGAGATTGGCGATCCGTCGCGCCGGTCCCAATCGGTCGAGCCGCGCCACAAGGGAATCCTGCACCGAGGCGGGGATGGCCACGCTCGCATGACCGTCCCAAGCCGGCGCCGCCGAGGCTTCGATGACGTACTTCGCGAGCTCTTCCAGGAACAGCGGGATGCCCTCGCCGCGGCTCACGATCTGGTGCAGCGTCGTCGCGGGCAGCGCGGCCGAAGCGGCCACATGGGCGCAGATCCGCTCGGCGTCGCCGTGACTCAATCGTCCGAGCTGGAGCCGCGTGACCTGCGGGCTCGCGGCCCAGGGGGGCTCATATTCGAGCCGCGCCGTGACCACGATCAGCCAGCGGCGTTGTCCGGCGCGCCGGATCGCCCGATCGAGCAGCTCCAGCGTGGTCGTGTCGCTCCAATGCGCGTCTTCCAGCACCAGCAGCGCCGGCCCGGTCGGCACCATCAGGTCGATCAGCCGGAGCAGCGTCTCCCGCGTGACCTCCGAGCGCTTCTCGACGGTCATCGTCTGCAGGGGACTGTCCGGCTCGGGAGCGACGCCCAGGACATCGGCGAGCACGGCGCGCGCCGTGGCGTCGCCGACGCCGTGCTCGTTCATGAAGCGATCGAGCTTGTCGCGACGCGTCGCAGCGCCGTCGGAGCGGTCGAAGCCGGCGATGAGCGCGAGCTGTTCCGAGATCGGATACAGCACGCTGTCACAGCGGGTGGGGCTGCAGTACCAGATCATCTGCAGTTGGGAGACGTCGGCCACGCGCCGGCGCAGCTCCTCGACCAGCCGCGACTTGCCGATGCCCGGCTCGCCATGGAGCAGCACCACTTGTCCGCTGCCGAACCGCGCCGCCGCCCAGCAATCAAACAGACGCGCCAGCTCCTGGTCGCGGCCGACCAGAGGGGAGCTTTCGCCGCGAATGCGGGCGTGGAAACGGCTCGCGACGGCGGCTTCTTCCAACACCTCGAACGCCTCGACAGGTGCGGCGAATCCCTTCAGCGCGAACGTGCCGAGATCGCGGAAGTCGAACATGCCGCGCGCGATGCGCTCGGTCGTCCGGGCCACGACGATGCTGTCGGGGGCGGCGATCGATTGCAGCCGCGCCGCGAGATTCGGCGTCTCGCCGACGATGTCGACCGGGCGGCCGTCGGCGCGGGGTAGCAGGTCGCTGACCACGACGAGGCCGGTGGCGATGCCGATGCGCAGACGCAGCGCCTGTCCGTGCGGCGCCTCGAGCCGGCCAACGGCGTCGCGCAGGGCGATGGCGGCGCGGATCGCGGTGGCCGCATCGTCTTCCCCGGCACGCGGATAGCCGAAATACGCGAGCACGCCGTCGCCGGCATATTGCGTGATGGCGCCGCCATGGCGGCCGATGACGTTTTCGCAGGTCGTCAGGAAGGCGTCGATGACGCTGGTCATATCCTCCGGATCGAGCCTGACGGTGAGCGAGACGGAGCCGACGAGATCGCAGATCAGCGCCGTGACCTGCCGCCGCTCGGCGCGATGCATGCCGAGCAGGCGCGAACTCGTCGTCGTATCGGATGACGGCTGCCGCAACACCCCGCCGCACCCGCTGCATACGTCCGAGCCCGGTGGATTGGGGCGACCACAGGTTTCACAATCCATCTGCGTTCGGGCTCCCGGACACGGCTACGGAATGCGAATGAGCGCGAAGCGCGGAGCTGGCGATGCGGGCGCGGTCACGGCGTCCGTATCGACCGACGTCGCGCGCCGAGCGCGATGCATCGGTTTGCGGTACTGGCATTTTGAGCGCGACCAGGACCGGCTGATCATGTCCAACTCATAGCGCATTCGTGGCAGGGTAGCAACGGTGCCGCAATACTCGCGATCGCTCCGGGGAGCGGGAACGATGTCGGACGGCTCCCTCGGGAGTCCTCGATGCTGGCGGGACCGTTCAAGGCTGCGACGATTTGCCTTCGATGTGGGCACAACAGGTCGCCTCTCCTGCGGAGCGAGTCGCGCATGATCTCGCGATCCCGCGGCGGATGGCCCGTCCGGGCGATGCATCGTGAGGCCCCCGGGAAAGCGTGAGGGCGCAGGGAAGGCCGGACCTCGACTGAGGCCCGTGGCCCGCCTGCGAAAAAAATGCAGGCGGCAGGTACCACAGGTCAGCCGGAAACCCGGGGCGGGCTCAAGCGGTGGTCGCAACACCAAGTGTTTTCATTCGTGACAGCAGCTCGTCAAGCGCCTCTGCTGGAG
>NZ_JAUETE010000027.1:0-48804 GCF_032484535.1 Bradyrhizobium sp. SZCCHNS3016 | reverse complement strand
GGCGCTTGACGAGCTGCTGTCACGAATGAAAACACTTGGTGTTGCGACCACCGCTTGAGCCCGCCCCCGGCCTTCCCTGCGCGATGGTCTTCACGCTTATACGCAGTCTGCCTGGTGCGCCGGGCTTGTTGGCCACCATGCGCGATGATGCGCTTTCGCGCACCACCGCGGGGACACCAGCATCGGGGTGTCAGCACGCTGCGACTTCACGTCCGCGCCGAGCCGTTCGTCCGCGCGTCCATAAGGACACACTGCGGCTCCATCGCGGCCATCGCTCCCCGCCTCGCGTGTCGTGACGATCGCGCGCAACGCCCCATCCGGCTGAGACGGGATGGCGGCACTAAAGCACAATTTCCGTAAAAACGAAAGAACAATTTCTGGAATGACGAATTTTTTTCGCAGTGACCGCGATGGCCGCCGCCTGCTCTGCGGAAATTTCAGCCAGGGTTCCCCAACCAGGCACCGTGGCACGACGGTGGTTGAAGAGACCATCGGACACCGCGGCTCACGCGAATCTTCTCGACCCGTGCTTCGCCGTCGGATTCCGGCCCCGGACTCGCCGAGCGGGCGGAGAGTCACCGTCGCGACCGGCCCGGTCCGTCATATTTCCATAAAATTCAATGCCTTAACCAGTTATCCCCAAGCCGCTGTACAACCTATTGGATTCCTAATAGAGTCTAAAAAGTTACTTTTCTGTACACCGGTTACGGACTAGCTTTTAGGCATGGCGACGGAAAAAGCCGAAACTGACCGCATCCCCGTAACCCTAGCCCTGGCAACCATCGGCTATCTCGAAAAGCTCGTGAAACAGGGAACCCACGGCACCAGCGTTCCGGGTGTCTGCAGAACGTTGATTGAAGAAGGCATCCGGCTCGCCATCAAGGATGGGCTGCTGTCGATTCGCGACAACGGACGGGCGTAAGCTAGGGACACGCAACGCGGACAACAGTTTTCGGTGCAGCCGTCGGCCAGGACGATCCAGGACGGATCAAACTTGGAAGCGACAACAATGCCCGCCGAACGACAGACACTCCCCACCTGGACCGAGGAACGGCTCCAGGCCCTGAAGCAGCACTTTGAGGCCGGGCTGACCTGCCGAGAGATTGCCGCCGAGCTCGGCGTCAGCCGCAACGCCGTGATCGGCAAGATCTCCCGCCTGGCGCTGACGCGCGACAATGGCGGCGATTCCAGGCGCGTGGTCCGCGCCGAGACGACACGCGATGGCGCACGCCGTCCCGTGCCAAAGCTGCGCCGCCGCATCCTGCGCGCGGTGCAGAACGACCCGCCGCCTGTGATCGTCGAGGAGCCGGTCGGCACCGTCGTGAATGGCTGCTCGCTGTTCGAGCTCTCCAAGGAACGCTGCCGCTGGCCGATCTCGACGCCCGGCGCGGATGATTTCTGCTTCTGCGGGTCGAAGCCGATCGAGGGCTTGCCGTATTGCCCCAGCCATACGCGAATGGCGTATCGGGTGGCGTCGTCGCGGTAATGAGGGCGGCGTAGCAAAGATCCTACGGGCCTAATGGCTTTCACGCTTTGCCTAGTCTCCGCATTTTGCGGGGACGGCGCGGCGGCCTCGTCTCCCCTCCCCGCAAGGGGGAGGGGAGCTCACCGTCTCGGGGCGAGAGATCCCGTCCCAACTACACCAATGGACCTGCCCTATCCCAGCTTCCACCCGGCCTCCTGCGCGAAGCGCTGGAAGAACTCGGGCTCGTAGGCCTGCTCCGGCGACTGGCGGACGCGCAGGTCCAGCAGCTTGGCGTCCTCGCCGACCAGAATCCGCCACTGCTCGGCCTTGACGCCGTCGAGGATGATCTTGGCCGCCTGTGCCGCCGTGGTCGGCGCGTCCTCGAGGAAGCTGCGGGCGCGCTCGCGGGCGGCAGCCTGGATGTCGGCGTCGCTCATCGCGGCGACGTCGATGCCCATGCCCTGCATGCGCTGGCGAGCCAGGACGATCTCGGTCTCGCTGAGCTCGTCCGACTCCGTGCCGCTCTGCACCTTGCGCGAGTTGGAGACGATCGAGGTGCCGATATGGCCGGGCATCACCACGGAGCATTTGATGTGCGGCGCGTTGAGGCGGAGGTCGTTGATCAGCGCTTCCGTAAAACCCTTCACCGCGAACTTCGCGGCGCTGTAGGCGGTGTGCGAGACGCCCATGCCGACCGAGGCCCAGAAGCCGTTGACGCTCGAGGTGTTGACGATATGCGCCTCGTCCGCCTTCAGCAGCATCGGCAGGAAGGTGCGGACGCCGAGATAGACGCCGCCCCAGCAGATGTTGAAGGTGCGCTCCCACTGCTCGCGGCTGTTGGTGAACAGGCTGCCGCCGCCGCCGATGCCGGCATTGTTGAACAGCAGATGGATCTTGTCGGTGGCCTGCTGCTCGGCGAGCTCGTCGCGAAAGCGTTGGAGCTGCGCTTCGATCGAGACGTCGGCGACATGGGTGGTGACGCGCAGGCCCTGCGGCAACTTCTCGGCCTCGCACAGCCGCTTGGTCTCGGCCATCGCCTCGACCGAGACGTCGCACATCGCGACGTTGCAGCCCTCGGCCACGAGCTGGCGGGCAAGCTCGCGGCCCATACCCGTGCCGCCTCCGGTGATCACGGCGATCCTGCCGGCGAAATCCTTCATCAGATGCTCTTCCTTCCCTGCTGCGGGCGCAGCCCTGCCGCCCGGCCACTTCCTCGTTCTCTTCGCGGAACGCGTCCCGAGCTTAGGTCGTTTCGCGGGCCTGACCAGAGGGGATGTCGGGGATTTGCGTTGCAGCGCATGCAACGAAGATTTCAGCTTGGGGTTGAACCTTCTCGAGGGGCGTCCGACTTATCCCACGGGGAGGCAGGCTCGAGGAGGTTCGCATGGCGTACCAACAGGGGCACTGGCAGGAGGAAGGCTGGCGCGACACGATGGTCGATCCCGCGGGATCGGACGACGGCGCCTATGTGACGGGCTGGACGATCAGCGGGCTCGCTGTGATCGGCACCATCGTCGCGGTCTGGCTGCTCGGGATCTGAGACCCCAGACAGTCTGCAGCAGATATGAAAAGGGCTCGCCCACCGGCGAACAGCCTGCGGAGGACGATTGCGCCACCGCTCCTCCTCATCGCGACATTCGTTCTGCCTCGCTTTGAGCTGGCCGGCCGCCGCCGCGCCGCAGCCTCCGGCTCGCGGGCACGGTTGGCGCCGGTCCCACGCGGCCGAACTCGTTGCATACAATTGAAGTCGATTGATTATTTTATAGGCTGAAACCAGGCAAGGAATTCGTCTGCCTAAGCTGCAATCATCTGCAAACTGGCGCCATTTCAACGACTTGGTGCGCCTGCCTGCCCGCGCGCCGCTGGCACAAAGCTTGCGATCACTCCCTTTCGAGGCTCCGCCGTGCCGGTGAAGCCGTGATGACAGCGCGGGCGGATCGACCCGCCGAGGGAGCTCACCAATGGACTTTGGCAGGATTTCACGACGGCATCTGTTGCAGGGTGGTGCAGCGCTGACGCTCGGCGCAGCCGCCGGCCTGCGGCCGGCCTTCGCAGCGGAGACGACGATCGGCTTCATCTATGTCGGCTCGCGCGACGACTACGGCTACAACCAGGCGCATGCGCAAGGCGCGGCGGCGCTGAAGAAGCTGCCTGGGCTGAAGGTGATCGAAGAGGAGAAGGTGCCGGAGACCGACGCGGTCGAGAAGACGATCGAGTCGATGATCAATCTCGACGGCGCCACCCTGCTCTTCCCGACCTCGTTCGGCTACTACAATCCGCACATGATCAAGATGGCCGCGAAGTACCCGAAGCTGCGCTTCGAGCACTGCGGCGGCCTGTGGAGCGAGAAGGACCCGAAGAACGCCGGCTCCTATTTCGGCTATATCGACGAGGCGCAATACATCGCCGGCATCGTCGCCGGTTATACGAGCAAGAGCGGCAAGCTCGGCTTCGTCGCGGCCAAGCCGATCCCGCAGGTCCTGCGCAACATCAACGCCTTCACGCTCGGCGCGCAGCTCGCGAACCCGAAGGCCACCACGCAGGTGATCTTCACCGGCGACTGGTCGATGCCGGTCAAGGAGGCCGAGGCCACCAACAGCCTGATCGACCAGGGCGTGGACGTCCTGACCTGCCATGTCGACGGTCCCAAGACGATGGTGGAGAATGCCGCGCGCCGCGGCGCCTTCGTCACCGGCTATCACGTCAACCAGTCGCCACTGGCGCCCAAGGCGTATCTGACCGGCGCGGAATGGAATTGGGAAGCGCTGTATCCGAAATTCGTCAAGATGCTCCAGGCTGGCGAGAGCATCCCGAACTTCTATCGCGGCGGCCTCAAGGAAGAGGTCGTCAAGATCTCGCCCTATGGCGAGGCGGTGTCGGAAGCCGCGCGCAAGCACGCCGACGAGATCAAGGCGAAATTCCTCGGTGAGGGCTACACCATCTTCAAGGGCCCGATCAAGGACAACAAGGGCAACACCGTGATCACCGCCGGCACCGAGCGCGGCCAGAAGGATCCTGAGCTCGAGAAGATGGACTACCTGGTCGAGGGCGTGATCGGAGCCACGTCGTGACATCAGAGGCGGCCGATCCGGTTGATGCGGCCGCCATCGCGCCGGCCGCCGAGGCAGGTTTCCTGCAACGTTACGGCGGGAGCATCGAGTACATATTGATCCCGGGCGCGGCGCTTGTCGCCGCGCTCATCGTGTTCGGCATCTTCGTCGCGCTGTTCGGCAAGAACCCGCTCGATCTCTACTGGTACATGTATTACGGCGCCTTCGGCACCTGGTTCTCCTGGCAGAACACGCTGACGCGGGCAGCTCCCTTGATCCTGACGGCGCTGTGCACCGCCCTGCCCGCGCAATTGGGCATGGTGATCATCGGCGGCGAAGGCGCGCTGCTGATCGGCGCGCTGTCGGCGTCCTCGGCGGCCCTGGCGCTGCAGGGCATGCCGCCGCTCGTGGTGCAGATCGCGATGGTGATCGCCGGCATGACCGGCGGCGGTTTGTGGATCCTGCTGTCCGGGGCCTTGCGGCAGTATCGCGGTGTCAACGAGACGATCTCGAGCCTGCTGCTGGTCTACATCGCGCTCGCGATCCTCAATCATCTCGTCGAAGGTGCGATGCGCGATCCGGCGAGCCTCAACAAGCCGTCGACGCGTGAGATCGGCGCGGCCAACATGATCGGCAGCATTCCCGGCACCGACGTGCATTGGGGCCTGGTGTTCGGCCTGATCACCGCCATCGCGGCCTATGTGCTGATCTACCACACCACCTTCGGCTTTGCCGCGCGCGTCGCCGGCGGCAACATCCGCGCCGCCAAGATCGTCGGTCTGTCGGTCGGCAAATTGATCCTCACCGTCTGCTTCCTCGCCGGCGCCTGCGCCGGGCTGGCCGGCATGGTCGAGGTCGCCGCCGTGCAGGGCCGCACCAACGCCAATCTCGCCGTCGGCTACGGCTTCACCGGCATCCTGGTCGCGTTCCTGGCGCGGCAGAATCCGCTCGCCATCATTCCGGTCGCGATCCTGCTCGGCGGCATCAATGCGTCGGGCGGACTGCTGCAGCGCCGGCTCGGCCTGCCCGACGCCTCGGTGCTGGTGCTGCAGGGCATCATCTTCATCTCGGTGCTGGCGAGCGACGCGCTTTACGGCCGCATCGGTTTCCTCAAAGGAAAGTCCTGATCCATGGCTGACGGCAATATCGGGCTCTGGACCGTGCCGCTCGCGGTGCTCGGCGGCGCCATCCGCGTCTCCACGCCCTTCCTGTTCGTGAGCCTCGGCGAATGCATCACCGAGCGCTCCGGCCGCATCAATCTCGGCCTCGAGAGCACCCTGGTGATGGGCGCAATGAGCGCCTACGGCATCTCCTATCTCACGGGATCGCCTTGGGCAGGCGTGCTCGCCGCCGGCCTCACCGGCGCGCTGCTCGGCGCGCTCCACGCCGGCATCTGCTCGCTGCCGCGCGTCAACGACGTCGCGGTAGGAATCTCGCTGATGCTGTTCGGCACCGGCCTCGCCTTCTTCCTCGGCAAGCCGCTGATCGAGCCCACCGCCGCGCGGCTGCCGGCGATCGATTTCGGCTGGTGGAGCGACGTGGCGCAGGTTCGCGCCGCGCTGCGCATCAACGTGCTGTTCCTGCTTGGCGTGGCACTCGCGCCGTTGCTGCTGTGGGCATTCAAGACCACGCGCTGGGGCCTCCTGATCCGCACTGCCGGCGAGAGCGCCGACGCGGCGCGGGCGATGGGCCATTCGGTCCTGATGATCCGCCTGCGCGCCACGATGGCCGGGGGATTCCTCGCCGGCATCGGCGGCTCGTTCCTGTCGCTGTTCTATCCCGGCAGCTGGAACGAGGGCCTGTCTTCGGGACAAGGCATCACCGCGGTGGCGCTCGTGATCTTCGCGCGCTGGGACCCGATGCTGTGCCTGTGGGCCTCGCTCGCGTTCGGCGGTGCCGCAGCGCTGGGACCGGCGCTGCAGTCCGTCGGCGTCACCTCCGGCTATCATTTGTTCAACGCCGCGCCCTACATCCTGACGCTTCTCATCATGATCATCACCTGCTCCCCGAAGCGCACCCTCAGCGGCGCGCCGGCCGAATTGTCCATCACGCGGTAATGAGAGCCAGCAATGCTGAAGATGTTGGAGCGGACAATCTTGCTGCGGCCATCCTTCGAGACGGCCGCCTGCGGCGGCCTCCTCAGGATGAGGACTGTTTACTCGGCGCGACTCCAAATCCTCATGGTGAGGAGCGTCGCATTTGCGACGCGTCTCGAACCATGAGGCCCGTGACGTTGCCGCCATGCGACGTACCGATGGCCTCGAACTTCATTGGAGACCACATATGACCGCGCGCACCATCCGCTCCGAGCCCTATGCCTGGCCCTATAACGGCGATCTCAGGCCACACAACACCGCGCTGATCGTGATCGACATGCAGACCGATTTCTGCGGCGTCGGCGGCTATGTCGACAAGATGGGCTATGACCTCTCCTTGACCCGCGCCCCCATCGAGCCGATCAAGACGGTGCTCACGGTGATGCGCGCGCAGGGCTTCTGCATCATCCACACCCGCGAGGGCCACCGCACTGATCTGTCAGATCTGCCGGCGAATAAGCGTTGGCGCTCGCAACGGATCGGCGCAGGGATCGGCGACCCCGGCCCCTGCGGCCGCATCCTGGTGCGCGGCGAGCCGGGCTGGGAGATCATTCCCGAGCTGGCGCCGCTGCCCGGCGAGATCGTCATCGACAAGCCCGGCAAGGGCTCGTTCTGTGCGACCGATCTGGAGCTGATCCTGCGCCTGAAGGGCATCCAGAACATCGTGCTGACCGGCATCACGACCGACGTCTGCGTCCACACCACGATGCGCGAGGCCAACGACCGCGGCTTCGAATGCGTGCTGCTGTCGGACTGCTGCGGCGCCACCGACAAGGGCAATCACGACCACGCGCTGAAGATGATCAAGATGCAGGGCGGCGTGTTCGGCGCAGTCGCGACATCGTCGGCGCTGATCGAGGCGCTGTCGTGATCGGCGACGATCCGACGCCTGCGGGGGCATTCGGGGTCGAAGCGATCGCGATGACGATGCGCTTCGGCGCGTTCACCGCGCTCGACAATGTCGAGCTGAAGGTCAAGCCCGGCTCGTTCCACGCGCTGCTCGGCGAGAACGGCGCCGGCAAGTCGACGCTGGTCAAATGCATCATGGGCTATTACCGCCCGACCGAGGGCGACGTCCTGATCGGCGAGCGCGAGCGCGCGATCAGCAACCCCAGGGACGCCCACGCGCTCGGCCTCGGCATGGTCTACCAGCACTTCACGCTGGTCCCTGCGATGACCGTCGCGGAGAACCTGGTGCTGGCGCGTGACGACGTACCGGCGGTGGTCAACTGGGCCAAGGAGACGAAGGAGCTGGAGGCCTTCTTGGCGCGCATGCCGTTCCGCGTGCCGCTCGACGCCCAAGTCTCGGACATCTCCGCCGGCGAGCGGCAGAAATGCGAGATCCTCAAGCAGCTCTATCTGAAGCGGCGCTTCCTGATCCTGGACGAGCCGACCTCGGTGCTGACGCCGGGCGAGGCAGATGAAGTCTTGGGCATGCTGCGCAAGATGGTCGAGGCCGGCGAGCTGACCATCCTGATGATCACCCACAAATTCCGCGAGGTGATGGCGTTCGCCGACGAGGTCACGATCCTCCGCCGCGGCAAGCTCGCCGGCCGCGGCAAGGTCTCCGAGCTCACGCCCGACGATATGGCGCGGATGATGATCGGCGCCGAGCAGCTCACCGTTCAGCCGGCGCGCTCCGGCGAGGCCGGCGTGGTCAGGCTGGAGGTCGAGAAGCTGGTGGCGCGCGACGATGCCGGCGGAGTGGCCGTGCATGATCTGTCGCTGACCGTGCGCGCCGGCGAGATCGTCGGCATCGCCGGCGTCTCCGGCAACGGTCAGCGCCAGCTGGTCGAGGTGCTCGCCGGCCAGCGTGAGGCCGAGAGCGGCGCTGTCCGTGTCTCCGGCCAATCCTATTCCGCGAGCCGCGAGGAGATGCGACGCCACAAGATGTCGCTGCTGCCCGAGGAGCCGCTGAAGAACGCCTGCGTCGGCGGCATGAGCGTCGCCGACAACATCGCGCTGCGCGAGTTCGACCGCGCTCCGTTCGCCCGCGGTGGCTGGTGGCTGAACAAGTCCGCTTTCCGAAAGGATGCGACCGCCAAGATCAACCGCTACAAGATCAAGACCCGCACGCCGGATACGCCGATCTCGGCACTGTCCGGCGGCAACGTGCAGCGCGCCGTCCTAGCGCGCGAGCTCGGCCACGACGTCGAAGTGCTGATCGCCGCCAATCCGTGCTTCGGCCTCGACTTCGCGGCGGTGGCGCAGATCCATGCCGAGATCATGGCCGCCCGCAACCGCGGCGCCGCGGTGCTGCTGGTCAGCGAGGATCTCGACGAGCTGCTCGAACTCTCCGACCGCCTGGTCGTGATTTTCCACGGCCAGCCCGTCTACGAGACCCGCGTCGGCGAAGCCGACCTGACCGAGATCGGCCGCCACATGGCGGGACATTGAGCCGCACGCGGATAAACGACCTCAACGTGTTGACGACTAATTCATCCCGCCGCGGTAACATGACCCTCGGCGGGTTCTTATTCGGCTTTTGATACGCCGCGCCTGCCGGCATTTTCGTTATTGTGTTTCAAACCCTTGATAGCAGGTCGATCTCATGAAGGCCTATTTCATCGGCGGCGGCATCGGCTCGCTCTCGGGCGCAGCATTCATGATCCGCGACGGCGGCATCCCCGGTCAGGACATCACCATTTTCGAGAAGCGCCTGCCCTATGGCGGCAGCCTCGACGGCACCAGGCTTGCCGACGGCTCCTACTCCATGCGCGGCGGACGCATGCTGACGACCGAACAATACGAATGCACCTGGGACCTGCTGTCGACGATTCCCAGCTACTCACGGCCCGAGGAGAACATCCTCGGCGAAACCGTCGCCTTCAACGAGCTCCACGTCACGCACGCGCAGGCGCGGCTGGTCGATGCCAACCGGCACAAGGTCGACGTCTCCACCATGGGATTCTCGATGCAGGATCGCATCGAGCTGACGAGGCTCACGGAGACTTCCGAGGACAAGCTCGGCAATTCGCTGATCTCGGACTGGCTGTCGCCGCCGTTCTTCACCACCAATTTCTGGTACATGTGGCAGACGACCTTCGCCTTCCAGACCTGGCACAGCGCCGTCGAGTTCAGGCGCTATCTGCGGCGCTTCATGAACGAATTCCCGATGATGAATACGCTCGGTGGCGTCAAGCGGACCGTCTACAACCAGTATGACTCGATCGTGCTGCCGCTGGTGCGCTGGCTCGAGGGTCGCGGCGTCAACTTCGTCGGCGGCGCCGACGTCGAGGACATCGAGATCGTCACCACGGACGGCCGCCACCGCGCGAGCCGGCTCGTGCTCAATCAGGACGGCGCACGCCGCAGCATCGATCTCGCGAGCGACGATCTCGTGTTCTACACCGCGGGCTCGATGACCGACGCGACCAGCCTCGGCAGCCATGACAGCCCGCCGAAGCCGCTCACCAAAGCCGACAGCCATGGCTGGACCTTGTGGGAGAAGCTCGCGGCCGGCCGGCCCGAGTTCGGCAATCCCGCCGTGTTCAACGCGTGCATTCCGGAGTCGAGCTTCGAATCCTTCACGGTGACCTGCCGCAATCCACGTTTCTTCGACGCGATGCAGGCCTTCAGCGGCAACGTCGCCGGCACCGGCGGCCTCGTGACCTTCACCGACTCGAACTGGCGCATGTCGATCGTGCTCTATACCCAGCCGTACTTTCCGAACCAGCCTGACGACATCCAGATCTTCTGGGGCTACGGCCTGTTTCCCGATCGCGTCGGCAATTTCGTGCCCAGGCCGATGTCCGAGTGCAGCGGCGCCGAGATCCTGAAAGAACTATGCGGGCACCTGCGCTTTCCGCTCTCGGTGTTCGCCGACGCGAGCTGCGTGCCATGCTGGATGCCGTACATCATGAGCATGTTCATGCCGCGCAGCTATGGCGACCGGCCGCTGCCGGTGCCGCTCACCTCGCAGAATCTCGCCTTCATCGGCCAATATGTCGAGCTGCCCGAAGACGCCGTTTTCACGATCGAATATTCGGTGCGCGCGGCCATGCATGCGGTCTATCAGCTCTTGAAGATCGACCGTGCCATTCCGCCGGTCACGCCGTATGACAAATCGCTGAAGGTTTTGCTGCAATCGGTGGTGAAATCATTCGCATGAGGGACCACGCGAGATCGTGATCACCGCGCGCCGCGGCGGTTGACCTGGATCAGTTCCGCGAGGGAACACAGCGGCTAAGCCCCGGATCGTAACAGACGATCCGGGTGAACCATCATGAAGGCGTATTTCATCGGCAGCGGCATCGGCGCATTGGCCGGCGCGGCATTCCTGATCCGTGACGGCGGCGTCGCGGGACGCGACATCATTATCTACGAGAAACATCTGCCCTATGGCGGCAGTCTCGATGGCGCGCGGCTGCCCGACGGTTCCTATTCGCTGCGCGGCGGCCGCATGCTGACGACCGATCACTACGAATGCACGTGGGACCTGCTCTCCACCATCCCCAATGCCGGCGATCCCGGCCGCACCGTGCGCGACGAGACGCTCGCCTTCAACGAGGCCCATGTCGCGCATTCGCAGGCGCGCCTCGTCGATCGCAACCGGCACAAGGTCGACGTCTCCACCATGGGCTTTACGATGCAGGATCGGCTCGAGCTCGTCAGGCTGACCGAGGCCTCCGAGGACAAGCTCGGCAACTCCCGCATCACCGACTGGCTGTCGCCGCCGTTCTTCACCACGAATTTCTGGTTCATGTGGCAGACGACGTTCGCATTCCAGCCCTGGCACAGCGCGGTCGAGTTCAAGCGCTATCTGCATCGCTTCATGAACGAGTTTCCGCGCATCGAGACGCTGGCCGGCGTCAAGCGCACCGTGTTCAATCAGTACGACGCGATCGTGGTGCCGCTCGTCAAATGGCTGGAGGGCCATGACGTGAATTTCGCCGGCGGCGTCGATGTCACCGACATCGAGATCGCGACGGAAGCCGGCAAGCACGTCGTCAAGCGCTTGACCCTCGATCGCAACGGCAAGCCGGAGACGGTCGTGGTAGCAACCGACGATCTGGTCTTCCTGCAAAACGGCTCGATGACGGATGCGACCAGCCTGGGCACGCAGGATGCGCCGCCGCCGCGGCTCACCAAGCAGGACAGCCAGGGCTGGACGCTGTGGGAGAAGATCGCAAGGGGACGCCCGGAGTTCGGCAATCCCGCCGCGTTCAACTCATCGATCCCCGAATCCTGCTGGGAGTCCTTCACCGTCACCTGCCGCAATCCGCGCTTCTTCGACGCGATGGAAGCGTTCACCGGCAATGTCGCCGGCACCGGCGGGCTCGTTACCTTCACCGAGTCCAACTGGCTGATGTCGGTCGTGCTGTATCACCAGCCGCATTTCGCCGGCCAGCCTGCGGACGTGCAGGTGTTCTGGGGCTACGCGCTGCATCCCGACCGCATCGGCAATTTCGTGCCGAAGGCGATGGCCGATTGCCGCGGCGCCGACATCCTCAAGGAACTGTGCGGCCATCTCAACTTCGACCTTTCGGTGTTCGACAAAGCGACCTGCGTGCCCTGCCGCCTGCCCTACATCACCAGCATGTTCATGCCGCGCAACACCAGCGACCGCCCGCTGCCGGTGCCGGCGAATTCGAAGAATCTCGCCTTCGTCAGCCAGTTCGTCGAGATTCCCGACGACGTCGTGTTCACCGTGGAATATTCGGTGCGCGCGGCGCAGATGGCGGTCTATCAGCTGCTCGGCATCACCCGGGCGATTCCGCCGATCACCCGCCACGACAAGTCATTCCGCGTGCTGATCGAGACGGTGGAAAAGGCCTTCGCATAGCGCCTTGGCTCTTCGCATCCGCAAAAACGCGCGCCCGGATCAAGCTCGATCCGGGCGCTTTATATCTCGCGAGGCAGAGTGCGCCTCTATGCTTGCGTGAGCTATCAGTAGCCGAGCAGTGCGAGACCGACCCAGCTGACGGCAAACAACGACACCACCGAGGTTGCAGCGGCGAAAACGGACAGCGACACTTTCAAAGTCCTGAGGACCATACGCGCCTCCTTCAACGACAATGAACAGCACATCGAGGTGAACCCCGATGTCAGTCTGAAATTTCCTGAAACCCGACTCCGCGACGAGCCGAACACAGGTTTGGTGCGCGCGTGCGCGCAAAGGTTCAATGTCAGGGTGTGGGCCCTGACTGAGCTGCTAGATCGTTAACGACATGGCCGGATCGCGGTTCCCGGACGAGAACTGGAACCGCTCCAAGGTCGGCCCTCCCCCCGAGCCCTGCAGGCGGGACTCGAGGGTTGAAATGGCTCTTGGCTACATGTTTTAGGAAGGAGCAGGTCGTCAGGAGCTATTTCAGCGGCAGGAACAGGTCCGCAGCCGTCTCGTGCTCGGGAACCTCCGGGAAGAAGTTCAGCCGCTGACAATAGATCGGGAAGTCACGCGCCTCCTCGCCGCTGGCCGGAAGCCAGTCGCGATAGAGAAACAGCGCGGCCGGCTCCAGATTGTGGGTGTTGCCGACGACGCGCAGCACGGCGCAGCGTCCGCCGGGGATCTCGCCGACCCTGATTGTCGCGTCATCGGTCTCGACCGGCTGATCGGTCCCGACACAGAGATCCACGCTGTAATCGGCAGGCGACGCGGGGCGCCGCTCGGAGCGCCAGACCGTGAAGGTCGGATTGGTCCTGGGGTGCAGGCCGGCAGCCTTGCGCCAGGCGATGAAGCGCTGGATCGTGGCGCCGAGCGTCGCCGGGTCGCCGCGATGCTCCATGATCGCCACCGGCGTGGTCGGCACCTCGCGAATCGTCACGTCGTCAGGGGTATAGGTCGTCCGCATCAGCTTGCTCCTTGCTTCGTCGAAAGGCCCGAAGGCCGCAAGCCACGGCTCCCAGTCGGGAGATTTCCGGAACGATGACGGCGATTGCCCGAACCGTTGCCGAAAGGCGCGGGCGAAGGCGTCCGGTGCATCGTAGCCGGCATCCATCGCGACCTCCGTGACGGTTTGGGCATCGCTGTAGGCCAGCTGATAGGACGCCCGCTTCATGCGGGCGAGCTGGATGTAGCGATGCACGGACAGCCCGAACGTCGCCGTGAACTGCCGGTGGAAATGATATTTCGAGTAGGCCGCGATGCTGCTCAGCGCGTCCAGGTCCAGATCATCGTCCAGATGCCGGTCGATGTGATCCAGGACCCGCTGCATCCGGGCATGGTAGTTCTGCAGCGCCGCCTTCATCGTTCAGTACTCCGTGGCCGCAGCAGCTAAGCGCGCTCAACGCTGACGCGCTCGACCGATCTTGCGGCTTTGTCACGGGGGCAAAACTAGCACGAAGGATCGGGTCACCTTTTGTTGGCCTGGTCCGTTCTGCTCGCGCATATCTTCACGAAGACTGGATAAGCGGCGCCTGTTCCATGCTCATACAAATTGAAAATGTAGCGACCCGGCTTGTCCGTGTAGATGATCCGATCATCCGCCTCGCGGTAGCCATCCTTGAGGAAACCATCAGGACCGTTCACCCAAACCTGCGCGCCACTATAGACAACCGCCTCCATCCCACCTTTCTCGTTCAATTGCTGCTCGACAATCCCGACGGTCAGAGCTTGGCCGCCCGCAAAGTTGCCGTAAAATCGCGTATCCAATCCTTGGTAGGACCAGCATTGTGAGCCTGGCTGCATATTGATTTGAACGTCGGCCTTCGCCGCCGACAGGAAGCCGGCCAACACGGCACCGGCTGAGAGCAGTCTCGTCATCTTGCACATCTCGAAACGCGTTCTTTCTGTCGCATATGCGCTGATCGCAAGTTCCGCGCTCGCATAGATGGCGCCGCGCTTGGGCTCCGGCGCGGCCGTCGCATTACGGATCGACCGCTGTCACGATCCAGAACGATGCCGGCACCACGACGCGCGGCCCCTTGGCGTAGCGCGCCAGCGCCTTCCTCACGGCAGCGATCGCGGCCTCCGTGGCCTCGGACGGCTGCCCGGCCACGGCGCGGCCGGCGGGCCCGATCGCGAGCGCCGTCTGCACCGCGCTGTCGAGGCCGGCGCCTGCGCCGAAGTCGAGCGCGATGTCGTGGCGTTCCAGCCGAATGCGCCGCAGCCCGGCATCGGTCATGACCTTCTCGATCCACTCGGCGGCTCCGAACGCGAAATCGTCCGGCGCGTGCGGCGGCAATCCCGGCAACTTCGGCACGTGGTCATAGGCCGCCTGCAGCGGCTCCAGCGCCCACGGGTTGTCGCGCAACTCGCCCCAGCAGGCGAAGGCGACGCGCCCCTCCGAGTGCAGCGCATTGCGGATGTTGAGCACGGCGCGCACTGGATTGGCGAAGTACATGACGCCGAGGCGCGAGATCATGAGATCGGCGCTCGCGGCCTTGAAGTGATGCACCATGGCATCGCCCTGCACGAAGCTCACCGGCGCATCGGCGGGGGCGAACTCGTGGGCCGCGGTCAGCATGGCTGCGGACACGTCGAGGCCGAGCACGCTGCCGCCGGGGCCGACCTTCTCGGCCGCCGCGATCAAGGTCGCCCCGCAGCCGCAGCCGATGTCCAGCACCCGCTCGTCCGCCTGGATCGCCGCGCGTTCCAGCAGCGCTTCCTGCACCGGCGCCAGCACCGCATCGATCTCGGCGCGGCGCGCGACCCACCGCCCACCGCCGGCACCGTTCCAGAAGGCGATCTGTTCGGCGTTGTCGAAATGCCCAAAGGAGGAGTCGGCGACGGCGGCGTCCATGGCGGAAGTCTCGGCAACAAAGGTCACAAATGAAATGAGCCGGCTCGAACAGCGTCCAGCGGCCCAATTCGGGAGTTTAGGGGGCGGTCTGCGGCTTGAAAAGCCAGTCTCACGGACGAAGCGGCCGCGGCAGGGCCACGCTGAAACGCATCGGCCGATGTCAAATGTGGCGATTCGAGAAAATGGTCGGAGCGGCGGGATTCGAACCCACGACCCCTAGTCCCCCAGACTAGTGCGCTAACCGGGCTGCGCCACGCTCCGATGGCCGATCCTCTAGCCGTGATCGGGGCGGGATGCAAGGCACGGCGGCACGGTTTCGTGGGTGACCCGATCGAGCGGAGTTCGTGGACCCCCGACCCCTCCCCACAAGGAGGAGAGCGCAGCCGACTCGCGGCGCGCCCACCGTCCGTCCACAGTTCGGCCGACCAACGCCAGCCACTACCGCAGGCCAACCATGCTGCGGAGGGCGTAACCTTCACACCTCTTTCATGGCGCGATCGAGCAGCGCGCGGCAGTCGAGGAGCTCCTTGAGCACGCCTTGGAGCTTGTCGCGGTCTTCCGGCTTCATGCCGGCGCGGGCGGGCGGGCCGACCCGGAAGGTGTCGAGGATGTCGTCCTCGGTGTCGACGAAGCGGAAGTCGATGCCCTCCTCGTCGGAGGCCTCCTCCTCCTCGTCCTCCGATTCGACCTCGGCCTCGCCGATCGGCTCCTCCTCCATGAGGGCCTGGCCGAGCGTCTCCTCCATGGCGCCGAACGAGACCGCGGCAGAGCTGTCGGCCAGTCCCTGGACCGACTTGACGCCGTGCTCCTTCAGGATCCGCTGCACCCCCTTGATGGTGTAGCCTTCGCCATAGAGCAGGCGCCGGATGCCCTTGAGCAGGTCGACGTCGTCGGGCCGGTAATAGCGCCGGCCCCCGCTCCGCTTCATCGGCTTGATCTGGGCGAACCGGGTCTCCCAAAACCGCAGCACGTGCTGCGGAATGTCGAGCTCCTGCGCGACCTCGCTGATCGTCCGAAACGCATCCGGCGCCTTGTCCAAATGCCCGTTCCCCTTCGATCGTGCTGACAAGAAAGTGGCAGACTACGCTGAATAGATTGGACGAACTGTACGCGGAACGAACGGTACGCGGGACGAACGATATGAGTTCGTCACGGCCCTGCCGACAATGCGGCGGGGCGACGGCCCCGACCCTATTCCGGCTCGGCGCCGAACTCGGCGCTGGCCTCGCCGTTCATCTTGCCGCTGCCCTGTTGGCCGTTGATGCGCTGCTTCAGGATCGCGGACGGCTTGAACACCATGACTCGCCGCGGCGAGATCGGCACTTCGGTGCCGGTCTTGGGGTTTCGTCCGATGCGCTGCCCCTTCTTGCGCACCATGAACGACCCGAAGGACGATAGCTTGACCGTCTCGCCGCGCTCGAGGCAGTCGGTGATCTCTTTCAAGACCAGCTCGACGAATGCAGACGACTCCGTCCGCGACAGCCCCACCTTTTGGTAGACTGCCTCGCAGAGATCGACGCGTGTGACTGTTTTTCCGGTTCCCGCCATCGCCTGCCCCAAACTCTCGGCGAATAATTCGCTCCGGAAATTAAGAGGTTAAGCGGCGGTGGTCAACAGCAGCGTGAATAGAAGTACGGGCCGTAGTGCCGATCTCTGGGCGTAATCCCGCCGCACGGCAGGCTCACCAGCGCACCAAAGCCGAGCCCCAGGTGAAGCCGCCGCCCATCGCCTCCAGCAAAACCACGTCGCCCTTCTTGATGCGGCCGTCCTTGACGGCCACGTCCAGCGCCAGCGGGATCGAGGCAGCGGAGGTATTTCCATGCCGATCGACCGTCAATACCACCTTCTCCGGCGCGATGTGCAGCTTGTGCGCCGAAGCGTCGATGATTCGCTTGTTGGCCTGGTGCGGCACGAACCAGTCGATGGTCTCGGCCGACAGGCCGGTGGCATCGAAGGCGTCAACGATCACGTCGGTGATCATGCCGACCGCGTGCTTGAACACCTCGCGGCCCTCCATCCGCAGATGCCCGACGGTCTGGGTCGAGGACGGACCGCCGTCGACATAGAGCTTGGCCTTGTGGCGACCGTCGGAGCGCAGATGCGTGGTCAATACGCCGCGATCGGCCGACGTGCCGCCCTGCTCCTGGGCGTCCAGGATCAGCGCGCCCGCGCCGTCACCGAACAGCACGCAGGTGGTGCGATCGTTCCAGTCGAGGATGCGCGAGAAGGTCTCGGCACCGATCACGAGCGCACGCTTGAACGAGCGGCTGCGGAGGAAATTGTCGGCGGTGGCGAGCGCAAAGACGAAGCCCGAGCAGACCGCCTGCAGGTCGAACGCCGCGCCATGGTGGATGCCGAGTTCGTTCTGGACCGCAACCGCGGTCGCCGGAAAGGTGTTGTCCGGCGTCGAGGTGCCGAGCACGATCAGGTCGATCGACTGCGGATCGACGTCGGCCGCCGCAAGGGCGGCCCGGGCCGCGTTGATCGCCAGATGTGAGGTGAACTCACCGTCGGCTGCGACATGGCGCTCACGGATGCCGGTGCGCTGGACGATCCACTCGTCCGAGGTCTCGATGCGGCTTGCCAGCTCGGCATTGGTCACGACCCGCTGCGGGAGGTAGGAGCCACAGCCGAGCACGACCGAACGAATTGTCACGAGACAGCCTCCTGGACGACGGATTCGGACGCCGGCGCGCCGCCGTCGGGATTGAGTGTTTGATTGATCTTGGTCAGGAGATCGTAGCGGGCCATCTCATAGCCAACCCTGACCGCCGAGGCAAAGCCCTCGGCATCGGTTCCACCGTGGCTCTTGACCACCATGCCCTTGAGGCCGAGCACCACGCTGCCGTTGGATTTGCGCGGGTCGAGCCGGGCCCGCAAAGCGGCGAAGGCGCCGCGGGCCAACAGATAGCCGATCCGTGCAAGCCAGCTCGCCTGGATCGCGCCGCGCAGGAAATCCGTGACCTGGCGGACGGTGCCCTCGGCCGTTTTCAAAGCGATGTTGCCGCTGAAGCCCTCGGTCACGACCACGTCGGCCGCACCCTTGCCAATGCCGTCGCCCTCGACGAAGCCGATATAGTCGAGCTGCGGCAGGTTCATCGCGCGCAGCTGCTCGGCCGCCTCGCGGATCTCCTCATGGCCCTTGATCTCCTCGACGCCGATGTTGAGAAGGCCGACGGTCGGCCGCGGCTTGTTGAACAGCACGCTCGCCAGCGCGCCGCCCATCACTGCCAGCGCGACGAGGTGGTGGGCATCGCCGCCGATCGTCGCACCGAGGTCGAGCACCACCGATTCGCCGCGCGCGGTCGGCCAGATCGCGGCCAGAGCCGGCCGGTCGATCCCGTCCAGCGTGCGCAGGCAGAAGCGCGCCATCGCCACCAGCGCGCCGGTGTTGCCGGCGGATACGGCGACGTCGGCCTCCCCCTTCTTGACCGCCTCGAGCGCGAGCCACATCGACGAGGTCTTTCGGCCGCGCCGGAGCGCCTGGCTCGGCTTGTCCTCCATGCTGACGGCCACGTCGGTGTGGATGACCCGCGAGACGGCCTTCAGCCGCGGATGCCGGTCGAGTTCGGGTACGATCTTGGCGCTATCGCCGAACAGCAGAAACTCCGCATCCGGATGGCGGCTCAGTGCGATCGCAGCACCGGGAATGACGATGGCCGCGCCGAAATCCCCGCCCATGGCGTCCAGCGCGATTCGAACCTTATGAGGCATGACGTCCCGGAAACCTGATCTCGAGCTTTGTCTCGTCTTGGCCGTAACTTGCTTGGCCGTGTTTGGCGGTCGTTCAGAGGCATTGCGCGGCCGATGGACAGGCCAGAGGCCGTCCGGGCCTTTTCGTCGCACCCCGACCCGGGCGCGACAATAGCGTCTCTCCGTGTCGAAACAACCTCCCGGGGGCAATGCAATTTGCAACCGCCACGCGGTCCGGGGCCAGCAGGGACCCGTCTTTGCCATCGAAATCAGCAGCTTGAGAGGATTTCGAGAGGCTTTGTGACAGGATCGACCGCTTCCGGCCTGCACAACGGCGCGTCAATCCTCACCCGTTTTCTTCGCTTTGACGGCACCCGGCCCGGCGGCATCTGCCGATTTCAGCGCCTTCAACGCCGCGAAGGGATGGTCCTCCGGCTCGGCGGCTGCCGCCATCGGCTGCTCGAACACGGCGCCCGGCTTGCGCGGATAGGGATCGATCCCCAGGAACAGCGCGTCGGCGGCAAGCCGGCCGAGGTCGATCTGCCCGCCAATGATCGGCTCCGGCGGATCAGCCGTCTCCACCTCGCTGTTGGGATCGTCCTCGACCAGATCGGCGAGCTCGGGAATCTGCTCCGGCGGGGCGAACATCTGGTCGATCGGCTCGTCGATCTCGATCTCGATCGGATCGAGCGTGACGACGCAGGTCTGACCGATCCGGGCCCGCACCCGGCCCTCGACATGCACCTTGCCGTCGCGCTTCTGGACGACGTCGAACGAGGCATGGGCCGAGATGACCTCGCGCAGCTCGGCAAGCGCGGCGAGCGCGCGGCGCGTGGCCTCGTCGGCCTCGATCTCGCGATGCAGACCGGCGTCCGGAATCTGCGCCACGATCACCGGCGGCGCCCGCCAGGGATCCTTCGCCGGATTTCGCCCCGTCTGTCGCGATGTGTCTGTGTCTCTGCTCATCTCGCTAGTCCTGCTGCACCGGCTGCGGGAAGCTCCAGCCGGCGCCGAGCAGCCTGTTGTCGTCGAGAGCGGCGAGATGCGCGGCCACCCGCGCCGCATAGGCGGCAAGTCCGGCCGCGCTGTCCGGATGCTCCCCGTTCAAGATATTCTTCTGCAGCGCCTCCGCCAGCCGGGCCTCGCTCTCGGACCAGGCGAGGTCATAGGCGGCGGTGCGGCCATAGAATGCCTCGCCGAACTTCTGCATCCGCTTCGGCACGGTGAGATCCCCCACCCCCATCTCGCGCAGATTGTCGTCCATGTCGTCGCAGAAGCGGTCGAATAGCGCCTGCGAGAGCTCCGACCCCACCCCGCGCAGCCGCCGCAGCACCAGCCAGAGGTGCAGAATCAGCAGATCGAGCCGTCCCTCGACCGTGTCGGGGACATTCAAGTGTCTATAAAACAACGGGTCTCGGGTTTGTGCCACGATCATGCCATAGATCGGCTCGATGGTCCCGCGCGGGGACGGTCGGGATTTGCTGAGAAGGTTGAATGGCCAGAGCATGACGGTTCCGCGGTCGAGTTTCCCTGACCCTGTTCGGGGGCATGTTGCAATCCGCAAGTTTGCCCGGTACGTCAACGCCCTGCCCGACGCAAGGGGACGGGATCCGATCTGAAGAAGATGACCCAGACAATGCGAACGACTGCCCGCCTGCTCTCCTGCGGCCTGAGCACCCGACTGCGCACCGCCGGCGCGATCGCGCTGACCTGTCTGGCGCTGGCCGCCTGCACCGGCGAGCAGTTCCAGAAGGGCTACATCATGCCCCCCGGCGCGCTGGAGCAGATCCCGATCGGCGCCAGCCAGGACCAGGTGCTGATCGTGATGGGCACGCCGTCGACGGTGGCGACGCTCGACGGCGAGGTATTCTACTACATCTCCCAGCGCGCCGAGCGCCCGGTTGCCTTCATGAACCAGAAGGTGGTCGATCAGCGCGTCATCGCGATCTATTTCGACAAGAACCGCCAGGTCCGGCGGCTCGCCAATTACGGCATGAAGGACGGCAAGATCTTCGACTTCGTCAGCCGCACCACGCCGACCTCCGGCCAGGAGCTCAGCTACCTGACACCGCTGTTCAAGCTGCTCAGCTTCAACTGATCCCGACACGATCGCCGCAGCCCGGAATGTGATTCCGGGCCACGGCACAAAGCCGGACCGCTGCGCTGAATTGCGCAGCTCGCGCGCAATTGGCCTGCTTGCTCTGGCGATGCAATCTTCCCTACCCTGCTGCAAAACAAGAGCAGGGAGGAATCATTGGCTCATAGCATCGCGCTGTCGCGCCGCAAGCTTCTGTCCGGAGCCGCAGCGCTGTCGACCGCCGCCATTCTGCCGCGCACGAGTCTCGCCGACTGGCGTCCGACCGAGACGATCAAGCTGATCGTGCCCGCCGCGCCCGGCGGCAGCACCGACGTGATGGGACGGCTGCTGGCCGCGCATCTGCAGACGGTTTGGGGACAGTCGGCGGTGGTCGAGAATCGCTCAGGCGGTGGCGGCACGATCGGCACCGCCGAGGTCGCGCGCAACACCAAGGGGGACGGCCATACGGTCCTGATCGGCAACCCCGGTCCCAACGCGATCGCCTATTCAATCTTCCGCAACCTCGCCTACAAGCCGGATCAGCTGCAGGCGGTCTCCAACATGATCCGCATCCCCAACATCGTCTCGGCGCATCCGTCGACCGGGATCAAGTCGATCCCGGAGCTGATCGCCTACCTCAAGGCCAATCCCGACAAGCTCAACTACGGCTCGTCAGGCGTCGGCCAGAGCCCGCATCTCACCGGCGCCTGGTTCCTGCAGCTCACCGGGTTGAAGATGACGCACATCCCGTTCCGCGGCGCCGGCCCCGCGCTGCAGGCCGCGCTCGCCGGCGACATCCAGATCCTGTTCGACAATCTGTTTCCGTCGCTGCCGCAGGTGCAGGACGGCAAGCTGACCGGCCTGTGCGTGACGACGCCGGAGCGCAGCGCCAATGCGCCCGACCTGCCGACGATGCGCGAAAGCGCGCCGGAGCTGGCCAAGTTCGACGTGTCGTCCTGGTTCGGCGTGTTCCTGCCCAAGGCCTGCCCCCCGGAGATCGTCAGCGCGCTCAACCTGCAGGTCAAGGCGATGCTGGAGCGCGAGGACATCGCTAAGAACATCGCGGCCATGGGCGCCCGCGCCGACTACGGCACGCCGCAGCAGTTCGGCGATTTCGTCCAGGCCGAGACAGCCAAGTTCGCGTCGATCATCCAGAGGGAAGGCCTGCAGATGGACGTGAAGTAGCCCGCTCGGGCGGCCTTGGTCGGGCCGCCTTGCGCCGGAGTATCGGAATAGGGCTCGCGGTGTAACGGCACCTTAAGCGAGGGGATGCGAAAGATGACGACCGCGTGCCTTTGACTTGGTCGTGAAATACCGTCGGCGGATGCCGAGCCGATCGCCTCCCAAGGCTGCGGCCCGATGACCGTCGCAAAGGCCACCGGCGATGTCCATCGCATGAGCCGTGTCTTGCCCAACGACGTCCTCCACCAGCTCGAAGACATTCTCGCCAGCCGATACGTGTCGCGGCGCGCCGAGATCCTGGAGCGCGTCACCGACCTGTTCGTCGTGGGCTCGGGCAAGTTCACCGAAGAACATGTCGATCTGTTCGACCACGTGCTGTTCAAGCTGCTCGACAACGTCGCTATTGCGGCGCGGGCGCAGCTCGGCAGCCGGCTCGCGATGCTGCCTGACGCGCCGCCGCGGCTGCTCCGTCTGCTCGCCAGCGACGAGACGATCGCGGTGGCAGGTTCCGTGCTGCGCCAGAGCGAACGGCTCGATGACGAGACCCTGGTCGCGACCGCGCAGACCCGGGGCCAGGAGCATCTGCTCGCGATCTCCGACCGCAAGATCCTCACGGAATCCGTCACCGACGTTCTGGTCGATCGCGGCAATCAGGCCGTCGTTTCGAACACCGCCAACAATGGCGGCGCGCGCTTCTCCGATCACGGCTTCTCCGGCCTGGTGACGAAGGCATCCGAAGATCCCGGCCTCGCCTTGAAGCTCTGGAGCCGGCCCGACAGCCCACGCGAGGTGCTGGTCCGGCTGTTCGTCGAAGCCTCCGACGCGGTGCGCAGCCAGCTCGCCAGCGCTGATGCGGCGCGGGCCGAGATCGTCGAGCTCGCCGTGGCGCAGGCTTCGGATCATCTGCAGGCCGCCGCGCGGACGCGCTCGGCCGATTTCGTCACCGCCAAGGACTATGTCGAGCTGCTGCACGCGACCGGCCAGCTCCACGAGGCGCAGCTGCACGGCTTCGCCAAGGAAGGCAGCTTCGACAAGGTCACGCTGGCGCTGTCCCTGATGTGCAACCTGCCGCTCGACGTGGTCGAGCGCGCCTTCGTGCGCAAGCAGCCGGACCAGCTCCTTGTGCTCGCCAAGGCGCTCGACTTGTCCTGGGTCACGACCACGACGCTGCTGTTCATGCAGGCGAGCGCCAGCGGCAGCGCACGCCCACAGCTCGACCAGCATCTGGCGAGCTTCTCGCAAATGCAGCCGCGCATGGCGCAGAGCACGCTGCAGTCGTATCGCACGCGGCAGCGCGCGGCGGAATAGACGGCGTCACGACACAACGAGAGACAATGAAAAACCCCGCGGCTCGCGCCGCGGGGCCTTTATTGGTCAGGACATCGCCCCGCTCAGTGCGCGAGGATCGCCAGCAGCAGCAGGGCCACGATGTTGGTGATCTTGATCATCGGGTTCACCGCGGGGCCGGCCGTGTCCTTGTAGGGGTCGCCGACGGTGTCACCCGTCACCGCCGCCTTGTGAGCATCGGAGCCCTTGCCGCCGTAGTGGCCGTCCTCGATGTACTTCTTGGCGTTGTCCCAGGCGCCGCCGCCCGAGGTCATCGAGATCGCGACGAACAGGCCGGTGACGATGACGCCGAGCAGCATGGCGCCGACGGCCGAGAACGCCGCCGACTTGCCGGCCGCGCCGCCGCCCGCGATGGCGTAGATCAGGAAGTAGACGACGATCGGCGACAGCACCGGCAGCAGCGAAGGGATGATCATCTCCTTGATCGCCGCCTTGGTCAGCAGGTCAACCGCCTTGCCGTAGTCAGGCTTGTCGGTGCCCTGCATGATGCCCGGCTTCTCGCGGAACTGGCGCCGCACCTCCTCGACGATCGCGCCGGCCGCACGGCCGACCGCGGTCATGCCCATCGCGCCGAACAGATACGGCAGCAGGCCACCGAACAAGAGACCAACCACGACATACGGGTTGTTCAGCGAGAAGTCCGGCTTGATCCCCGCGAAATAGGGATGGTGCGCCGAATCCGCGATGAAGAACTGCAGGTCCTGGTTATAGGCCGCAAACAGCACCAGCGCGCCGAGACCGGCCGAGCCGATCGCGTAGCCCTTGGTGACCGCCTTGGTGGTGTTGCCGACCGCGTCGAGCGCATCGGTCGACTTGCGGACCTCCTTCGGCAGACCGGCCATCTCGGCGATGCCGCCGGCGTTGTCGGTGACCGGGCCGAAGGCGTCGAGCGCGACGATCATGCCGGCCAGAGCGAGCATGGTCGTGGTCGCGATCGCGATGCCGAACAGGCCGGCCAGGCTATAAGTGACCAGGATGCCGGCGATGATGACGATCGCAGGCAGCGCGGTCGACTCCATCGAGATGGCGAGGCCCTGGATCACGTTGGTGCCGTGACCGGTCACCGAGGCCGCCGCGATCGACTTCACCGGGCGGAAGTCGGTGCCGGTGTAGTATTCGGTGATCCAGATGATGAGGCCGGTGACGACCAGACCGACCACGCCGCACATGAACAGCGCCGTGCCGGTGTAGTCGACGCCGTCGAGCTTGCCGAAGCCGATCAGCCAAGCGATCGCCAGCGCCACGCCACCGAGCGACAGGACGCCGGTCGCAATCAGGCCCTTGTAGAGAGCGCCCATGATCGACTGGCTGGCGCCGAGCTTGACGAAGAAGGTGCCTGCGATCGAGGTGATGATGCAGATGCCGCCGATGGCGAGCGGCAGGGTCATCATGTTGGTCAGCAGCGACGACTTGGCGAAGAAGATGGCCGCCAGGACCATGGTGGCGACCGCGGTCACCGCATAGGTCTCGAACAGGTCGGCGGCCATGCCGGCGCAGTCACCGACGTTGTCGCCGACGTTGTCGGCGATGGTCGCGGGGTTGCGCGGATCGTCCTCCGGGATGCCGGCTTCGACCTTGCCGACGAGATCACCGCCGACGTCGGCGCCCTTGGTGAAGATGCCGCCGCCGAGACGGGCGAAGATCGAGATCAGCGAGGCACCGAAGCCGAGCGCGACCAGCGCGTCGATCACGGTGCGGCTGTCCGGCGCGAGCTTCATGAAGCCGGTCAGGATGCCGAAATAGATGGTGACACCGAGCAGCGCGAGACCGGCCACGAGCAGACCGGTGATGGCACCGGCCTTGAAGGCCAGCTCCAGGCCGCCGGCGAGCGAGGTGATGGCGGCCTGCGCGGTGCGGACGTTGGCGCGCACCGACACGTTCATGCCGATGAAGCCGGCCGCGCCAGAGAGGATCGCGCCGATCGCAAAGCCGATCGCGACGAGCATGCCGAGGAAATACGCAAGGAGCACGAAGATCACGACACCGACGATTCCGATCGTCATGTATTGGCGGCGAAGATAGGCCTGCGCGCCCTCACGCACGGCCGCCGCGATTTCCTGCATGCGCGCATTGCCGGCGTCCGCGCTGAGCACCGATTGTGTGGCCCAGATCGCATAGACGATCGACAGCGCCCCGCAGAGCACGATCACCCATAAAGCTGACATTTAGTTTCCTCGGCTCTTTGCTTTTCTAACTACGTCACGCCGCGATGGTGCGACGCACGCCCCCTGTCAGGCCGCCCCGGGCGGAGCCGCCTCGAACATCATGAAGCTTGCCAAAATCGCCATGATGACGCAACGCCGCGACGCCTGAACCGCTCCAAATTCAGACGCTTCTTTGGTCGCATTGTGCGGTGCAAATAGGTGTCAGAAGTGGCTGAAGGACAAACGCGTCAGTGTGACGGGACGGCCCTGCCCGTCCAGGAAGCGCGGGGCTCGCGTTCCTTCGACGATGGCGCCGATGTCGGTGACGGCAACGCCCGCCGTCTCGGCTGCGCCACGGAAGGCTGCGCATTGCGCTGCGGGAACAGTGCAGAGGATCTCGTAATCGTCGCCGCCGGAGATCATGCTTTCAAGCTGCGCGGCCCCGACAGCGAGCAGCTTCGCCGCCGCCGGCGATCGTGGAATGTGTGACAGCGTGATGTCGGCGCTCACGGAAGAGGCGGCGCAGAGCTTGATCAGGTCTCCTGCGAGGCCATCGGAGACGTCCATCGAGGCGGTCGCGTAGTCTCTCACGGCCGCGGCCAGGGCATTGCGCGGCTGCGGCGTGCGATAGCGGCCGATCAGCATATCCCGCGCGGCGGGATCGTCGACCAGCGCCGCCGCCTCCGCTGTGCCCGTCAGCATGCACAGGCCGAGCGCGGCATCACCGATCGTTCCCGTGACCATCACCCGGTCGCCGGGACGCGCCCCGAACCGATGCACCATCCGGCCCCGGGGCACCCGCCCCCAGGCTGCGATCGAGATCATCACGGGACCGGGCGTCGACACGGTGTCGCCACCGAGCAGCGGACAGCCGAACGCAGCCGCGTCCTCGCCGAGGCCACGCGCGAACTCCGACAGCCACGCCTCGTCCTTCTCGCGCAGCGCCAGCGTCAGGACGAAGCCGGTGGGCACGGCGCCCTTGGCGGCGAGATCGGACAGGTTCACCCGCAGCGCCTTGCGCGCGATGGTGTCGGGGGGATCGTTGGCGAGATAATGGACGCCTTCGACGATGGCGTCGGTCTTGACGACGATGTCGTCACCATTGGCCGGAATGATCGCGGCATCGTCGACGAGGCCGAAGGCGCCGGGGTCGGTCGCCAGCGGCTTGAAAAAGCGGGCGATCAGGGAGTCTTCGCCGGAGAGGTTGTGGGTCACGCGCTCGTCCCCCACACTTTGCACACTCTGCTGTCATCGCCCGGCTCGACCGGGCGATCCAGTACGCCACGGCCCTTCCGTATCCCTTGAACGTCTCTGGAATACGGGATCACCCGCCGTCGCGGGTGATGACAGTCGAGGAAAGAGACTGGCATCGCGCCGGTTCGCAGCGATCGTGCTCCGGCGCCCCCCATCGCTACTTCGGCCCCATCTCGTCGGCTCGGTATTGCCGGGCGAGTTGCTCCAGCACGGCGTTGACCATGCCGGTCTCGTCGCGCTCGACGAAGGCATGGGCAATGTCGACATATTCAGACACCACGACCTTCGCCGGAATGTCCCTGCGCTGCTCCAGCTCATAGGCGCCGGCACGCAGCACCGCGCGCAAGATCGCCTCGATCCGCTGCAGCGGCCAGCCGCGCTCCAGCGCATTGTCCAGCACGGGATCGATCTTGGTCTGGTCGCGCACCACGCCGGAGACGATGTCGCGGAAGAAGGCGGCCTCGGCCGGCAGATACTGCTCGCCCTCGACCTCGTTGCCGAGCCAGTGGCTCTCGAACTCGGCCAGCACGTCGTTGATGCCGGCGCCGGCGATGTCCATCTGGTAGAGCGCCTGCACGGCGGCAAGCCGCGCCGCGCCGCGCCGGTTGGCCTTCCGATCGTTTGCTCTGACCGGGCCCTTGAACGGTTTGTTGCTGCTCTCGGCCATCTCAGCCTCGCGCCAGACGGCGTTTGATGCGCAGCACGGCGAGCGCGGCCCGCGCAGCATCGCCGCCCTTGTTCATTTCCGAGACGCGGGCGCGCGCCCAGGCCTGGTCCTCGGTGTTGACCGTCAGGATGCCGTTGCCGAGCGGCAGGCCGCGCGCCACCGACAGGTCCATCAGCGCCCGCGAGGACTCCTGCGACACGATCTCGAAATGGATGGTGTCGCCGCGGATGACGCAACCGAGCGCGATCGCCGCATCATAGGGCTTGCCGTTCTTGGCGGCCGCATCGAGCGCAATGGCAATGGTCGCCGGAATCTCCAACGAGCCGGTGACCGTGAGAACATCATAGCCCACGCCCGCCGCCTTCAGCTCGGCGGTGGCGCCCTCCAGCAGGGCATCCTGAAGATCGTCGTAGAAGCGGGCCTCGACGATCAGCGCCCGGGCGCCGGAGATGTCGGTCTGGTCTTTGAGCGGCGCGCGCCGTGCGTCTGCCATGGTTCTGTTTCCATTGTCTTCAGGTGCCTCGTCCCAAGGGAGCGGCCATCCGGCCGCCTCGCGAAGGGCGAGATGAAATCGGCCTCATGCTGCGAGACGACACATCAGCGCCTCCTCGCAATCAGGGCTGGCCTTGTAGGCGCCAGCGCCCGCAAAGCCAAGACGGAAAGCCCCCTTCGAGGCTACTTCATTTCCGTAAGGCGCGCGGCATAGCGCGCCATCAGGTCGACCTCGAGATTGACCTCGCTGCCGGCCTGCCAGGACGACAGCGTGGTGACCGACAGCGTATGCGGAATGATCAGCACCGAGAAGGCCAGTTCGTCGACGGTGTTGACCGTCAGCGACACGCCATCGAGGGTAACCGAACCCTTGGTGGCGATGAAGCGCGCCAGATCCCGCGTTGTCTTCAGCACGAACCGCGCCATATCAGGCAGGTCGTCGCGGCTGACGATGGTCGCAATACCGTCGACATGACCCGAGACGATGTGACCGCCGAGCTCGTCGCCGATCTTCAGCGCCCGCTCCAGGTTCAGCTTCGTTCCGACGCGCCAGTGCTTGGCCGTGGTCAGCGCCAGCGTCTCGGCGGCGGCATCGACCTCGAACCAGGTCTTGCCGTCGGTGAGGCCCGACCGCACGACGGTGAGGCAGACGCCGTTGTTGGCGATCGACGCGCCGTCGGCGATCGTGGCCTGGTGGTAGCTGCAGGCGATGCGCAGCCGGTGCAGCTTGCCCTCGGTCCGCGGCGTCAGGCTGACGATCTCGCCGATGTCGGTGACGATGCCTGTGAACATTAGGCGCGCTCGTAAATCGTAAGGGTGTCGGGATCGAGCGTTTCGCTAGCACGAACGCGATAGGCCGGCGACTGCGTGATTGCGGTCAGCGGCAATGCATCCAGCGCAGCGATCCCGTCCGCTCCGATCTCCCTGGGACCACGCAGCAGCCAGATTTCATCGACCAGGCCACTTGCCATGAAAGATGATGCGACGCGGCTGCCGCCTTCGATCATCAAACGGGTGATGCCCTTCTCGGCGAGCGCCTTGAGCACGGCGGGTGGCTCCAGTGCCGACGGTGCGACCTGCGGCGGCAGGCGGATCACCTGCGCGCCGGCGGCTCCCAGCTTGGTCGCTGCGGCGGGCTCCGCCACCTCAGAGGCAACGAGCCAAAGCGGCGTCGTCCGCGCTGACTGCACCAGACGGCTGGCGGTCGGGAGGCGCAGGACGGGGTCGAGCACGACACGGACCGGCGAGCGGGATTCCATGCCGGGCAGCCGGCAGGTCAGCAGCGGATCGTCGGCGATCGCGGTGCGCACGCCGATCAGGATCGCGTCGCTCTGGGCACGCAACACATGCACGCGCGTCCGCGCCGCTTCGCCGGTGATCGCGACCGGCGTGTTGCCCGCGGCTGCAATCTTGTCGTCGGCCGAGACGGCAAGCTTCAGGATCACATGCGGCCGCCCGTCGCGGATGCGTCGGAAATGACCCGAATGGTCGCGCTTGGCGTCCGCCGAGCAGAGGCCGACCTCGACCTGGATGCCGGCGGCGCGGAGCTTCGCATGTCCCTGCCCTGCGACCTCCGGATTGGGATCCTCGATCGCCGAGACGACGCGGCTGATTCCGGCTGCGATAACCGCGTCCACGCAAGGCGGCGACTTGCCGACATGCGAGCACGGCTCCAGCGTCACGTAGAGCGTGGCGCCTTTGGCTGCCTCCCCGGCACGGCGCAGCGCCTCGGGCTCGCCATGAGGACGTCCACCGGGCTGGGTCCAGCCGCGGCCGACGATCACGCCGTCCTTGACCACCACGGCACCGACGGCGGGATTGGGCCAGGTCCGCCCCAACCCGCGGCGGCCGAGCGTCAGCGCGAGCTGCATGAAGCGGCGGTCGGCGTCCTTCTGAGCCTTCAGCTTCTCGCCGACCTGATCGACCAGAACCCGGAAGATCATTTGCGGACCGGCGCGAGGCGCGGTGCTTCGTCCTCCGCCGAGAGCTCGCCGAGCACGGCCTCGAAATCCTTGGCCTCGCGGAAATTGCGGTAGACCGAGGCGAAGCGGACATAGGCGACGTCGTCGAGATCGCGCAGATGCTCCATCACGATCTCGCCGATCGCCTCCGAGGACACCTCCGACTCGCCGCCGCTCTCGAGCTCGCGCACGATCGCCGAGACCATCTTCTCGACCCGCTCCGGATCGACCGAGCGCTTGCGCAAGGAGATCTGCACCGAGCGCATCAGCTTGTCGCGGTCGAACGGCACGCGGCGGCCGTTGCGCTTGATCACGGTCAGTTCGCGCAGCTGCACCCGCTCGAAGGTCGTGAAGCGGAAATTGCAGGTGACGCAGACCCGGCGCCGCCGGATCACCGAAGAATCCTCGGTGGGGCGGGAGTCCTTCACCTGCGTATCGAGGCTGTTGCAGCTCGGGCAGCGCATTTCGCGTTAAGCCTTACTGATAGATCGGGAACCGGTCGGTCAGCGCCTTCACCTTCTCCTTGACCGCAGCTTCCACCAGCGGCGCGCTGCCGTCCGGCGCCTGTGCGATCGCGTTCAGCACCTCGGCGATCAGGCTGCCGACCTGCTGGAATTCGGCGACGCCGAAGCCGCGGGTGGTCGCCGCGGGGGTGCCGAGGCGCAGGCCCGACGTGACGAACGGCTTCTCGGGGTCGAACGGGATGCCGTTCTTGTTGCAGGTGATGCCGGCGCGGACCAGCGCCTTCTCCGAGACGTTGCCCTTCAGAGCCTTGGGCCGGAGGTCGACCAGCATCAAATGGTTGTCGGTGCCGCCGGAGACGATGTCGAAGCCGTGCGCGCGCAGCGATTCCGCCAGCGCCTTCGCGTTCTCGACGATGTTCTTCGCGTAAGTCTTGAACTCCGGCCGCAGCGCCTCGGCGAAGGCCACCGCCTTGGCCGCGATCACATGCATCAGCGGACCGCCCTGCAGGCCCGGGAAGATCGCCGAGTTCAGCTTCTTGGTCAGCGCCTCATCGTTCCAGAGGATCAGGCCGCCGCGCGGGCCACGCAGCGATTTGTGGGTCGTGGTCGTCGTGACGTGGGCATGCGGCACCGGCGAGGCATGTACGCCGCCGGCGACGAGACCGGCGAAGTGCGCCATGTCGACCAGGAGGTAGGCTCCGACGTGGTCTGCGATCTCGCGGAAGCGCTTGAAGTCCCACGGGCGCGAGTAGGCGCTGCCACCGGCGATGATCAGCTTCGGCTTGACCTCCTCGGCCTGCTTGGCGACCGCATCCATATCGATCAGATGATCGTCGCGGCGGACCGTGTAGTGCGCGGCCTTGAACCACTTGCCGGACATGTTGACCGGCGAGCCGTGGGTGAGATGGCCGCCGGCGGCGAGGTCGAGGCCCATGAAGGTGTCGCCGGGCTGCAGGAGCGCCAGGAACACGGCCTGGTTCATCTGGCTGCCGGAGTTCGGCTGGACGTTGGCGAAATTGGCGCCGAACAGCTTCTTGGCGCGGTCGATCGCGAGGTTCTCGGCGACGTCGACCCATTCGCAGCCGCCATAATAACGCGCGCCCGGATACCCTTCCGCGTACTTGTTGGTCATCACCGAGCCCTGGGCCTCCAGGACCGCCCGGCTGACGATGTTTTCCGAGGCGATCAGCTCGATCTCGTGCCGTTGCCGACCGAGTTCACCCTTGATGGCGGCGGCGATTTCGGGATCGGCCTCGGCCAGGGTGGCGGAGAAGAAGGAATCGACTGACGAGGCGGGCTTGGCGCTGGAAGCGGTCATCGGCGGAATATCTCCACGTCCGCAAGGCCTTAGGTGGCCTGCGGTCGGTTCAGTGAAGTCGGTCGGAAAAGACCCCTGCCCTTACCATATGGGCGGCGGCAGGCCAAGGGACAGGCCAAGCGGTTGCGGGTCAAACCGGATATTTGCGCCAGATATGGTGGACGAGGTCCGGAGCAAGCCCTGCTCAAGCCCCGCCGCAGGAGTGCCAGCTTTCCGACATCTGCCACGTTTCCTTGGTCCGGAGATTGGTCGCCTTGTAGATTCGCCCCCGATCATCGCCGGGCGGGCATTTCTTCGGCTTCCAGACGGTGCAGAGGCGCACGGGATCGCCCCGTTTGGAATGGGCCACGGCGGCGTTCCACTCTGCGTCGATCTGCTCGGCACCGTTCTGGTACAGCACGGGCCTCCCCGGATCCATAATGGGATCACCATACTTGTCGCGCTTCTCGCCGCGCTTGAACGGGGTAGGCGACAGCGGCTCATCAAACCGATCAGCAATTTTCGTGATCGTCGTCTCTGCGCAGGCGCCTATTCTGGCCAGTGCTTCTCGACTGTTCGGTCCCTTCTGGGGTTAAACCGTCTCAGCCATACTCTTCGTGGGCAGGCTCAGCTCACCGCACGCGAAGGCCAAGATTCCTGCCACGACAATGACTCGGGACACCAAATGCATCGCCCCCCCAAATACAAACAACCTGCATGAAACCGGACGGTCTCATACAGGTTGTGAGGCAAGCGCGCGGCGAGCAATGCCGCACCGAAAGAAATCAGAGGCCGGTGTAGCCCGCCTTCACCGGATCGACGCGGCCATCGAGCTGACGCAGATAGGTCAGGCCGCATACCGTCAGGCGGTGCGGATCGCGCTCGCCGGCTTCGAACAAGGTCTGGATATAGGCGCTCACCTTGCGGCGCGCCTCGTCGCTCGCCGCGGCGGTGCGGTTCGCCAGCAGGTCGTAAGTGTGCATGATGCGATCGATGGCGGCTTCCATATCATCCCCTCTTGAACGTCAGGCCGTCAGGCAGACTTGAACATCGAGATCGCCTTGTTGGCGAGCTTGAGCTTGTTGAATTCTCCGCGGTGAATCAGCTGAACAATGATGTCGACAAGTCTCTCGTTCGGCGCGAACTCCTCTGGCAGCTCGCCGGAGAGACGCAGATAGTTGGAGGCGATGGCATAGGCATCCCCAACCATCGCCACGTTCATGACTTGCATTCCGGCATCGTGCAGCATGGTCCGACCTCCGGTCCAGGGACATAAGCCCAGGAGCCTCGATTGGTTCCAATTCGGACCGGGGTTTTTGCCAAGGTTTTTGCCAAGGCGAACAAGAAAACGCCGGCCCGAAGGGGCCGGCGCAAGAACGACTTCCAGACGATCAACGGCTGTCCGGTCTTGGCTCTCGATGTCTGAGGCCGGCTCAGCCGAAACGGTGAGACCGGCTCAGAGGCGATACAGGATCTGGTCGGTCCAGAACCGCTCGAGACGATGCAGCGACTTGTTGAGCGTGGAGAACTCCTCGCTCGAAATGCCGCCGACCTGCTCCACGGTCTTGACGTGCTTCTGATACAGCGAGTCGACGATGCGGCGGATCTCCTGCCCCTGCGGGGTCAGGCGGATGCGGACCGAGCGGCGATCGACGCGCGAGCGCTGGTGGTCGAGGAAGCCGAGCTCGACCAGCTTCTTCAGGTTGTAGGAGACGTTGGAGCCGAGATAGTAGCCGCGCGTGCGCAGCTCGCCCGCGGTCAGCTCCTTGTCGCCGATGTTATAGAGCAGCAGCGCCTGGACCGAATTGATATCGGAACGACCACGGCGGTCGAACTCGTCCTTGATGACGTCGAGCAGACGGCGATGCAGCCGCTCCACCAGCGTCAGTGCTTCCAGATAGAGCGACTGCACGGTGCCGCCCTGGCCCGGCGCAGCAGTCTCCACGGCCGTCGCAACGGCTTTCATCATGACACTTCCCCTGTCGTCGTTTTTGTCGACTTATTCGACGAAACTTTTGTCCCGTCTGATAGAACGAACTTAAGGGGCGTGCTTTGAAGATCGCCTTAAATAAGAGCATAAAGAGAGAATGAATCGCGGAGAGTGAATCCTCTTTTAATTCAGTAATTACAGAGGCTTTTGCAATAGTCCGTTGACGGTCGAGGAGCGATGTTCGCGGTTCGTTTCACCCACCTGTCGCATTACAAAACACGCTTGGGTAGCGCCGCTAAGGTCTCTGTAACGGCTGTGGCAGACGCTCTTAAGGTGTTCGAAACATTACTTGCATCGCGCTGAAAAGATTTACAGCGTGCAACGAATTTTCCGCACGACCTATGGTGGCCGCTCCCGGGCCGCCATCCAGGCCAGTACGAGGTAGGCGGCGAGCATGACCGCCTCGCCCGCGACCACCAGCAGATTGCCGCCATAGATGCCCGGGAACATGAGCTCGATGACCGCCATCGACACGACCGTGGTGAGCCACACCACCGCGCCCCACGGCGTGGCTAGCCACAGGCCCACGGCGGCGACGAGCTCGATCACCGCGAAATAGACCGTCGCGGCCTGCCAGGCCATCGCCTGGTTCTCGAACGCGTCGTCCTCGCCGCCGATGAAGCCGGTCACCTGGGCCCAATGGTAAAGGCCCTTGGCAATCGAGAGCATGGCCATGACCCGCAGGAACAGCACGAGCCGCCGCGTCCAGACATTGTCGTCGCTCTCGCGCCGATCCGAGGACATGGCGGCAATCGACATGGCGGCGTTGTCACGCGCCAGATCTCGCGCCGAGGGAATCTCAGCCATGGCAGCTCGAGCAGAACAGGCGGGTCGTCATTGGGGCCTCTCAAGACCAGGAGCATGGCGATTCTTGGCCGGCCGGCACCGTGAAATCAACCGGGCCGGAAATCAACCGGGCCGCTTGCGTCAGGTCAAGTGACGGGCGACGGGCAAAGTGCTACAGATTGTTGGAATTACAACAAGTCAAAATCCGGCTCGCCGGTCAGCAAGGAGCCAGCCCCCCATGGCGATCAAATTCGGGCGCCCGATCGACCTGCGCGACACCGCGCGCAATCCGGCCACTGGACTGACGCCGGCGCTCGACCTCACCATCCGTCCCCGCCGCAACCGCAAAGCTGAATGGGCCCGCCGGCTGGTGCGCGAGAACGTGCTCACGACGGACGATCTGATCTGGCCCCTGTTCGTGGTGCAGGGCGACCGGACCCGCAGCACCGTCGCCTCGATGCCGGGCGTGGAGCGGCTGAGCGTCGACGAGATCGTCCGCGACGCCGAGCGCGCCGCCAAGCTCGACATTCCCTGCATCGCGCTGTTCCCCTATACCGAGCCGTCGCTGCGCGACGAGCACGGCTCCGAGGCCTGCAACCCGGACAATTTGGTCTGCCAGGCGGTGCGTGCGATCAAGAAGGAGTTCCCGGAGATCGGCGTGCTCTGCGACGTCGCGCTCGATCCGTTCACCAGCCACGGTCATGACGGCCTCATCAAGGACGGCCGCATTCTCAACGACGAGACGGTCGCCGTGCTGGTGCGCCAGGCCCTGGTCCAGGCCGAAGCCGGCTGCGACATCATCGCGCCGTCGGACATGATGGACGGCCGGGTCGGCGCGATCCGCCAGGCCCTGGATCAAGCCGGCTTCCTCGACGTGCAGATCATGGCCTATGCGGCCAAATATGCCTCCGCCTTCTACGGCCCGTTCCGCGACGCGATCGGCTCGGCCAAGACGCTGACCGGCGACAAGCGCACCTACCAGATGGACAGCGCCAACTCCGACGAGGCGCTGCGCGAGGTCGAGCTCGACATCGCCGAGGGCGCCGACATGGTGATGGTGAAGCCGGGCATGCCCTATCTCGACGTCGTCAGGCGCGTGAAGGACACGTTCAGCATGCCGACCTTCGCCTATCAGGTGTCGGGCGAATACGCGATGATCACGGCCGCCGCCAACAATGGCTGGATCGACGGCGACCGGGCGATGATGGAGAGCCTGCTGGCCTTCAAGCGCGCCGGCGCCGACGGCGTGCTCACCTATTTCGCCCCCCAAGCTGCCGAGCGGCTGCGGCAGCAGCGTTGAGGAGGCGCTGGGATCTTTCCGAGACCCCCACGCTCCTTGAGCGCGCCGCTCCTTTCGCCTGCGCGGGCCGCCGGCTCGCGAAGTTCTGGCTTACAAGTCGCGAAATAGCCGGAAATTTGCCGCGTCCCATGCACGAACGGCCCTTGCAAGCGCAAGAGGGGTTCCCATGTCCTGGGTGCCAATCCGGAGGGCTTATTCATGGCGTATATGGGTTCAGGCGATAGCAATGGCGGTCCCGGTGCTCGGCCACACGCCTACGATCCCTATCAGCAGCCGGAATTGTTTCGCGGCGTGCTGACGCGGCGGATGATTGCATTCCTGATCGATCTCCTGGTGCTCTCGGTCCCGGTGATCCTGGCGGTGATCTTCATTGCCGTGTTCGGCGTGGTCACGCTGGGTCTCGGCTGGGCGTTGTTCTGGCTGGTGTCGCCGGCTGCGGTGATCTGGGCCATCGTCTACTACGGCGCAACGATCGGCGGGCCGAACTCGGCGACGATCGGCATGCGGGTGATGGATCTGGAGGTACGGACCTGGTACGGCGCGCCGGGCTATTTCGTGCTCGGTGCCGTGCACGCGGTCTGCTTCTGGATCTCGGTCTCGGCGTTGTCGCCGTTCGTGCTGCTGATCGGACTGTTCAACAGCCGCCGCCGGCTGCTGCACGATTTCGTGCTCGGTACCGTCGTGATCAACACGTCCGTGCGCTCGCAACTGACTGAACCGGCTCGCACCTGATGAGACGTCCGGTGGCACTGCAAAAGCGATTGACCGGCCGCCTCCGGAGCGCAATTCTGTTGATGATCGCCTCGGAGGCTCACGACGTTCCTTGACCCAGCATTCGCGTGACACCCCGCAATTCTACCTGACCGCGCCCTCGCCCTGCCCCTATCTGCCGGGGCGGCAGGAACGCAAGGTGTTCACGCATCTGGTCGGCGACAAGGCGACCGATCTCAACGACCTCCTGACCCATGGCGGCTTCCGCCGCAGCCAGTCGATCGCTTACCGGCCGGCCTGCGACCAATGCCGCGCCTGCGTGTCCGTCCGCGTGATCGCCAACGAATTCCGCCCCTCGCGCAACTTCCGCAAGGTGCTCGCGCGCAATTCCGATCTGGTCGGCGAGCAGCGCAGCGCCGTGCCGACCTCCGAGCAATACTCGATCTTCCGCAGCTATCTCGATCAGCGCCATCGTCATGGCGGCATGGCCGACATGACGGTGCTCGATTACGCCATGATGGTCGAGGACAGCCATGTCGAGACGCGAATCATCGAGTACCGCCGCCGCAATCTGAGCAACGGTCCGAATGCCCGCGGCGGCGAACTGGTCGCCGTGGCGCTGACGGACGTGCTCAGCGACGGCCTGTCGATGGTGTACTCGTTCTTCGACCCCTCGGAGACCACGCGCTCGCTCGGCACCTTCATGATCCTCGACCACATCGCCCGGGCGCGGCGCCAGGGTCTGCCCTACGTCTATCTGGGCTACTGGATCGAGGGTTCGAAGAAGATGGACTACAAGAGTCGCTATCTGCCGCAACAACGTCTCGCGGCTGCCGGCTGGCTGCGCGTGGATGCCGAAGGCGACACCGCGCCCGAGCCGCAGGACTAGAGGAGGCGAATAGCGAATGGGGAGTAGCGAATAGAGCGCTTCGAACGTCCCTATTCGCTTTTCCCCTTCGCTATTCGCCTCTCCTCATCATCCCGTGGCCAGATCCCACACCAGCTTGGTATTGAGCGCGATGATCACCACCGCGATCAAGGTCGCGATCGCCGTCAGCCAGCGCGGCGCCACGAACTGCCCCATCTTGGCCCGGCTCGCGGTGAGCAGCACCAGCGGCACGATCGCGAACGGCAATTGCAGGCTGAGCACGACCTGACTGAGGATCAGCAGTTGCCCGGTGGCCTTCTCGCCGGCCCAGATCGTCACCACCACGGCCGGCACGATGGCGATCATGCGGGTGATCAGCCGGCGCAGCCAGGGCGCGATCCGCCAGTGAAGAAAGCCTTCCATCACGATCTGACCGGACAGAGTCGCGGTGATCGTCGAATTCAGGCCGCAGCACAAAAGCGCGATCGCAAACAGCGTCGGTGCCAGCGTCGACCCGAGCAGCGGCGCCAGGAAGGAATGCGCCTGATCAAGCTCGGCGACGTCGCGTTGTCCGGTCCGGTGGAACGTCGCCGCCGCCAGGATCAGGATCGAGGCGTTGATGGTCAGCGCAAGGCAGAGCGCGATGGTCGAATCGATCGTGGAGAGCGTGATCGCCTCGCGCTTGTCCTCTGGGCTGTCGCCGTAGCCGCGGGTCTGGACCAGACCCGAGTGGAGATACAAATTGTGCGGCATCACGGTAGCGCCGAGAATGCCGAGCGCCAGATAGAGCATCTCTGGGTTGGCGATCAGCTGTCCGCTGGGGACGAAGCCCTTCACCACCTCGGCCCAGTCCGGCTGCGCCATCGCGATCTGGATCGCGAAGCACAGCGCGATGATGCCGAGCAGCGCGACCACGAACGCCTCGATCCAACGGAAGCCGAAGGCCTGCAGCGCCAGGATCAGGAAAACATCGAGCGCGGTGACGCAGACGCCGATCGACAGCGGCAGCCCGAACAGCAGGCTGAGACCGATCGCAGTACCGATCACCTCGGCGAGGTCGGTGGCCGTGATCGCGATCTCCGCCGACAGCCACAGCGGCAACGAAACCCAGCGCGGCGTCGAATCGCGGCACGCCTGGGCCAGGTCGCGGCCGGTGGCGACGCCGAGCCGGGTGCACAGCGACTGCAGCACGATCGCCATCAGGTTGGACAGCAGCGCGACCGACAACAGCACGTAGCCGAACTTGGCACCGCCGGCGAGCGAGGTCGCCCAATTGCCGGGGTCCATGTAGCCGACCGCGACCAGATAGCCGGGTCCGAGAAAGGCGAGCAGCTTTCGCCAGAGCGACCCCTTGGTTGCGGTTCGCACCGTCGCGAACATGTCGCCGAGAGAGGGCTCACCGCGCTCACCGCGCCAGCCGGAGCGGCCGTCGCTGGGCGGAACCAAGGCTTGCAGTTGCGAAAGATCTGACGGTTTTGCGTCCATTCCGCTATCCTGAACGAAACCGACCTTTAATGCAACTGATTTGCAAGTAGAGGAGCGCTGCAGGTGGGTGCCCGCGAGCGTTGGTATTAATCCAATACCATTCCATCATGGCAGCTGCTCGCCCTTGCCGATTCGCGAGAGCGCCTGAAGCACACACGAATCGGCGCGGCCGGGTCCCCGTCTCCCCACTGACCGGATCCAACATGTCTGCCCACCTTGGCCTCCGACCGATCTCCAACGCGCCTGTTCCTTGCAAGATCTGTGACGGTCCTGCCGACCTCTACGGCGTCGTCGACATGAACCGCCCATGCCAGACGGCGCATGCGTATCGCGCGCCGCTCTCGGGCGTGCCCATCTATTACCGGCGCTGCGCGGACTGCGGCTTTCTGTTCACCGACGCATTCGACGACTGGAGCATCGAGCAGTTCAAGACGCACATCTACAACGACGGCTACGAAGCCGTGGATCCCGACTATCGGGTCAAGCGCCCGACCGACAATGCGGCGGCCGTCGCCCGCTTCTGGGCGCCACACAAGGCCGGCATGCGGGTGCTCGACTTCGGCGGCGGCAACGACGTGTTCTGCACCGGCCTGCGTGCTCAAGGCTTTGCGGAAGCGGTCACCTATGATCCGATGGTGGCCGAGCACGCCACCCGCCCCGATCGCAAGTTCGATCTCGTCACCTGCTTCGAGACGCTGGAGCACGTGCCCGATCCGCTGGCGACGATCGGAGCCATGGCGGCCTGCGTGGCCGAACCGGGCGCGGTGTTCTACTCGACGTTGACCCAGCCGGACGACTTCGACAGCCAGGGCATGTCCTGGTGGTACATTGCGCCGCGCAACGGCCACATCTCGATCTACACCCAGCATGCGCTGGCGCTGGCCTGGCACCGGTTCGGCTTCAAGACGGCGCCGCTGAATGCCGGCACGCATCTGGCGTTCCGCACGCTGCCCCCGGAATGGGGATTGGCCGAGGCACCGACCGCGGCATAGGCCGTCCACAGCACGACGGCCGATGCCGGAGATCAGGAAGCGGGTGGGCGCAGGGAGACGGAGCGGCGATGATGGCCACATCATCAAATCAGGTTCCTCTTCATGCCTCCTTCTCCCGTCCTGCCCGCCGGCTTCCACCGCCTCGCCTGGTCGAACCTCACCGCGCAATCGGCCGAGCAGATCGCGCTCGCCGCAGCACCGATCGTCGCGGTGCTCGCACTCGGCGTTGGCGAGGGCGCGACCGGCCTGCTGCAGACGGCACTGACCGCGCCCTTCGTGCTGTTCGCGATCCCTGCGGGGCTGCTCGCCGACCGGATGTCGCGACGGCTGCTGATGGCCCTGGCAGAGACGCTTCGCGCGCTCGCGCTGCTCGCGATCCTCATCGCCTTCGCGTCCGGCGCGCTCACGCTGCCGCTGCTGGCGGCGCTCGGATTCGCGGCGGTGTGCGGCACGGTCGTGTTCAGCGTCGCAGCGCCTGCCCTGGTGCCGAGCCTCGTCGCCCCGGCCCAGTTGGCCCCTGCGAATGCGCGCATCGAGCTTGCCCGCACCATCGCCTTTGCCACCGGGCCCGCGCTGGGCGGCATGCTGGTCGGCTGGATCGGCGGCGCTCCGGCCTTCGGCTGCGCCGCGGCGCTCTCGCTGATCGCAGCCATGTGCCTGGCCGGCATCGCCGAGCCCGCCCGTGCGCCGGTGCCGCGCCGCCATCCGCTCGCCGACATCCGCGAAGGCGCTGCCTTCGTGCTGCATCATCCGCTGCTGCGGCCGGTGTTCGTCACCCAGTTCATCTTCAACACCGCGCATTTCCTGCTGCTCGCGGTGTTCGTGCCCTATGCGGTGCATCGGCTCGGCCTGTCGGCGGGAGGCGTCGGCACGGTGCTGTCGATGTTCGGCGTCGGCATGGTGTGCGGTGCGCTGCTGGCGACGCGCATCATGCGGCGGCTGCCGTTCGGCACCGTCATCGGGCTCGGCCCCGTCACCGGCTTCGCCGCGGCACTCATCATGGCACTGACCACGTTCGTCCCCTCGCCCTACCTTGCCGCCCTCAGCTTCTTCCTGCTCGGCGCCGGGCCGATCCTCTGGGTGATCTCGACCACGACGCTGCGGCAGTCGGTGACTCCGGCGGGCCTGCTCGGGCGGGTGTCGGCCATCAACATCCTCAGCTACGGCGCCCGTCCGCTGGGCTCGCTGCTCGGCGCGGTCGTCGGCGGCCGTTACGGCGCCGACATGTGTCTCTACCTCGTGGCCGCCATCTTCGGCCTGCAGGCGCTCGTCATCCTCGCCTCGCCGGTCGTCGCGATCGCACGCCAGCCGGAGCCGCAGCCCGCCTAGCGATAGACCAGGATCGGCACGGTCGAATGCGTCAGCACCTTCAAGGTCTCGCTGCCCAGGATCGCCGAGACGCCGCGCAGCCCATGCGAGGCCATCAGCACCAGATCACAATGCTGCTTGCGCGCGGTCTCGACGATCGCCTCATAGGGCTTGTCGTGCTCGACGCAGAGCGTGGCGCAGGCGACGCCGGCCTGCTCCGCGTCGTCCTTCACATGATCGAGGTATTTCGCGGTCTGATCGGCCACCAGCGACTTGTATTGCGCAAGCGCCTTGGTCGCAGCGTGGGGATCGACGACCAGCGAATGCAGCGGCGTCGACACCACCAGCGCCGTGACCCTGGCCCCGGTCGCCTTGGCGAGCGCGATACCGTGCTTGATTGCGGCCTTGGAAAGGTCGGACCCATCGGTCGGCAGCAGAATATGTTTGTACATGAGCTTTCACCTCCCGGCAGAGGATGCTGGGCAGACTCGCTTCTGCGGGGCATTGACGTGGGTCAAGGGTGCGACATCTCGTCCGCCAGGTAGTTCTCGTAGGCCCGCGTGGCCGACGCGCTGCCGGCAAGTTCCGGATCGAGAGTGAAGAGATCCTGCGCGCGGCCGATGCCGCGCAGCGCGTAGCGACCGGTCGACACCAGATAGCGGCGACCTTCGTCGTCGAGCCCCTCGCAGAACTCGGAGGATGCCAACAGTTCGCGATCGACCGAGCGGCACATCGAGGCGATGCGGCTGACCTCGTTGACGGCCGGTCCCACGACGGTGAAGTCGAGCCGGTCCTCGCTGCCGATATTGCCGTAGAACACCTCGCCGACATGCAGGCCGACATAGGCCGAGGTGACGGGCCGTCCCTCGCCGGCGCGCCGCGCGTTCAGCTTCATGATGTTCAGCCGAAAGCGATGCTCGGCGCGCAGCGCAGCGTGACGGGCCGAGGCCATGTCGCCGCCGGTGAAGATCGCCAGCACGCCGTCGCCGATCAGCTTCAGCACGTCGCCGCCCGACTCGTAGATCGCGTCGATCGATGCCTCCGCATAGTCGTTGAGCAGCGGGATGATCTCGTCCGGCGAGATGCTCTCGCTGATCGCAGTCGAACTGCGCAGGTCGGAGAACCACAGCACCGCATTGATGCGCTCGGTGACACCGCGGGAGATCCGGCCGCGCAGCACCTGCTCCGACGCATCGCGGCCGAGATAGACGCGGCCAAGGGTTCGCACGATATCGACCTGCTGCGCGGATTTGATCGTCAGCGCGAGCAGCGGGACCAGGTCGCGCAATGCGCCGATCTGCGTGTCGGTGAAGCCGCCGTCACGTCGCGTCAGCCAGTTGGAATAGAAGCAGTCCATCTGGCCGAGCGTTCCGGCTTCCCCGAACCGGTGCACGAAGGCGAGATAGTGCCGATGCCCCTGTGCGGAAAGCTCCTCGATGACCGGAAAATCGAGATGCGCACAATTCGTGAAGTCGATGCTGAACTCGTCATGGCCGTTCTCCAGCATGTGGTGGAAGACCGAGCGCCGCCAATTCTGTGCCGCCTCTCCCTCATTGCTGGAGCCATATTCAAAGCTGTCGGCTTCGTTCGTGTCGAAATCGTTCCAGCGGAAGCCACGCCCCTCGAAAATCGGATGCAGCGTATCGATGATCGCAAGGCTGCGCGACAATTCAAGCCCGGCCACGCGGCAGCGCTCGCAGAAGCCGCGCAGGATCTCATTTTCCGGCATGCCGGTCAGGCTCTGAGCCACGAGCCAGTTCGCCACTTCGAGACGGGTCGCCGTGTCCATGGTTTCAGCTCACCAACGCGTCACGATCCGGAAAGCTTCAGGCAGGCCGGCTCACCACCTCGCCGTCCTCCTTGGTGAAGGAGGAGACGGGATGATCGAGCAGGTCGAGCACAAGTTCGGACGGGCGGCAGAGCCGCGCGCCCTTGCTGGTCACCACGATCGGCCGGTTGATCAGGATCGGATGCGCGAGCATCGCCTCGATCAGCTGGTCGTCGGTCCATTTGGGATCGCCCAGCCCAAGCTCGGCATAGGGCGTGCCCTTTTCGCGCAGCACGTCGCGCACCTTGACGCCCATCGCGTTGATCAGCGCAATCAGTTGCTCGCGGCTCGGCGGGCTTTTCAGATATTCGATCACCTCAGGCTCCTCACCCGAGGCGCGGATCATCGCGAGCGTGTTGCGCGACGTGCCGCAGGCCGGATTGTGAAAGATCGTCACGGGCATGGGCTGTCCAGTCGTTGCGTTCCAAAGGCACATTCCCGTGCCATGCGTCTCCCCCCACGCATCGTGTCCCTGATGGTGCGGCCGCGATGCGGGAATTGGTCACTGTTATCACGGCGCCGCCGCCGGCCGGAATGGGAACTCCGCCGGTCGAGCGAAATCGCCGGCGCGCTGTGCAGACTGGCAGGAAGGAACTGACCCATCGCGGCTCACACCACGTCGGCAGGAGCGAGCTTGCAGGCGCAGCCATCGGCCTCGATCTGGAGGGTCGGATGCTGGATGTTGAAGCGATGTGACAGCTCGGCGCAAACGCGATGCAGGAATGCATCATCCGTTCCGCCTGCCCGTACCAGATGCGCCGTCAGCGCGGTCTCGTTGGTGCTCATCGCCCAGATGTGGAGGTCGTGCACCTCGCTGACGCCGTCGAGGGAGGCGAGATATTCGCGCACCTCCGGCAGCGCGATGTCGCGCGGCACGGCGTCGAGCGCCAGATTGACGCTGTCGCGGGCGAGATCCCAGCCGCTCAGGAGCACAACGAGCGCGATGACCAGGCTGACCACCGGATCGATCCACAGCCACCCCGTCCAGATCGTGACCAGCGCCGCCACGACCACGCCGAACGACACGGCGGCATCGGCGGCCATGTGCAGGTAGGCGCCGCGAATGTTGAGGTCGGTGTCGCGGCCGCGCATGAACAGCATCGCGGTGGCGCCGTTGATGGCGATGCCGAGCGCGGCGACCCACAGCACGGTGGTGCCAGCCACCTCGCCCGGATTGCGCAGGCGATCGAACGCCTCGACGGCGATGCCGCCGACCACCACCAACAGCAGCCCCGCATTGATCAGCGCCGCCAGGATCGAGGCGCGGCGATAGCCGTAGGTATGGCGGTCGGTCGGCCGCCGGCCCGCCAGCCATAGGGCGCCCCAGGCCAGGAGCAACGACATCACGTCGGACAGATTGTGGACGGCGTCCGAGATCAGTGCCAGCGAATGCGCGGCATAGCCGAACACAAGCTCCGCGATGACGAAGGCCGTGTTGAGCGACACGCCGATCGCAAAGGCCGAACCAAAGCTCACCGGCGCATGGCTGTGGCCGGCATGGCCGTGGGCATGTGAGGGGCCATGATCATGGGAATGGTCATGGCCGTGATGATGAGAATGCGAGTGCGCCATCCAACGTGCCCCCGGGCGATCGCGCGCCTCGCGATCGCCCGCTGTCTGATATAGACGGCCGCTCGACGGATACTATTACGTCGCTACTCGATCGGCCGGTTGAACTTGTTCGACTTCGGCAGCCCCTGCGCGATGCGCCCGGCATCGGCGCGGTTGCCGCGGTAGTCGGCCAGCTCCTTCCAGCTCAGCCCCTGGTCGCGGCCGGCGGAATCCTTCCAGGCCAGTCCCTGCTTCTGCTCGAAGGTGGTGACGTCGGAGAGCTGCGCGCTGGTGTATTTCTGGAGCCGGACGCCGCGGCCGCGCGCCATCTCCGGCACCTGGTCGAGCCCGAACACCACCATCTTGTGGTTGGTGCCGATGACCGCGACCTGATCGCCCGCGACCGTCGTGATCGCGCGCGCTTCCGCCGGCGCGGTCACGTTGAGCACCTGCTTGCCCTTGCGGGTGTTGCTGACGCAATCCTCCTCCTTGACCACGAAGCCCTGGCCGTCCGAGGCGGCAATGAGGAACTTGCGCTCCCCCTTGTTGACGAACATCGACACGATCGAGGCGTCCTGGTCGAGGTCGATGAACATGCGGATCGGCTCGCCATGACCGCGCCCGCCGGGCAGCTTGCCGACATCGAGCGAGTAGAACTTGCCGTTGCTGGCGAACAGCAGCACCTTGGATGTGTTCTCGGCGAAGAACGCCTGGCCGAGCTGATCGTCGGTCTTGAACTGCAGGTTCGACAGGTCGGCGACGTGGCCCTTCAAGGTGCGCACCCAGCCCTTGTCGGAGACGACGACTGTGACCGGCTCGCGCTCGATGAAGGCTTCTTCAATAGCGGCGAGATCGTGCTCGGGCGCGTCGGCGAAATTGGTGCGGCGCTTGCCGAGCGGCGTCTTCGGCCCGAACATGTCGCGGACCGTCTTGACCTGCTCGCCGACCTTGGCCCATTGCAGCTCCTCGGATCCGAGCAGCGCATTGATGCCCTTCAGCTCGCCGCGCAGATTCTTGTCCTCGGTGCGGATCTCCATTTCCTCGAGCTTGCGCAAGCTACGCAGGCGCATGTTGAGGATGGCCTCGGCCTGCACCTCGGTGAGCTTGAACGTCTTCATCAGCACCGGCTTGGGCTCGTCCTCGGTGCGGATGATCCTGATCACCTCGTCGATGTTGAGGTAGGCGATCAAATAGCCGCCGAGAATCTCCAGCCGGTTCTCGATCTGCTTCTTGCGGTAGTTCGAGCGCCGCAGCAGCACGTCGCGCAGATGGTCGAGCCATTCGCGCAGGCACTCGGCTAGGCCCACCACCTTGGGGATGCGGCCTTTGATCAGCACGTTGAGGTTCAGCGGAATCTTGCTCTCGAGATCGGTGAGCCGGAACAGCGATTCCATCATCAGCACCGGATCGACGTTCTTCGACTTCGGCTCGATCACGAGCCGCACGTCCTCGGCCGACTCGTCACGGACGTCGCCGACCAGCGGCAGCTTCTTCTCGTTGAGCAGCTCTGCGATCTTCTCGACCAGCCGTGACTTCTGCACGAGATAGGGAATCTCGGTGATGACGACGATCCAGGTGCCGCGGTTGCCCTCCTCCTGCTTCCACTTGGCGCGGACACGGAACGAGCCGCGGCCGGTGGTGTAGGCCTCGATGATCGACTCCTTGGAATCGATCACGGTGCCGCCGGTCGGGAAGTCCGGCCCCTTCACCCAGCGCAGCAGCGCGCGCGACTTGGCGTCAGGCTTCTCGATCAGATGCAGCGACGCGTCGCAGAGCTCCGCGGCATTGTGCGGCGGAATCGAGGTCGCCATGCCCACCGCGATGCCCTGCGCGCCGTTGGCCAGCAGGTTCGGGAAGCCGCCGGGCAGTACGACCGGCTCCTTCGACTGGCCGTCATAGTTCGGCCGGAACTCGACGCCGTCCTCGTCGATGCCTTCCAGCAGCAGCCGCGCGACATCGGTCATGCGCGCTTCGGTGTAGCGGTAGGCTGCCGGATTGTCGCCGTCGATGTTGCCGAAATTGCCCTGGCCGTCGACCAGCGGATAGCGCGAGGAAAAGTCCTGCGCGAGGCGGACCATCGCGTCGTAGATCGCCTGGTCGCCATGCGGATGGAACGAGCCCATCACGTCGCCGACGATCTTGGCGGATTTCTTGAACGCCGTGCCCGGGTCGAGCCGCAGCAGCCGCATGCCGTAGAGGATGCGCCGGTGCACGGGCTTGAGGCCGTCGCGCGCGTCCGGCAGTGCGCGGTGCATGATGGTCGAGAGCGCGTAGGCGAGATAGCGCTCTTCCAGCGCATCCCGGAGCGTCACCTCGTGAATCTCGGCTGGTTCCGGCGGAATCAGTGATTTTCCCATTCGCGTTGAGCTTTCAGTGGGTTAGCCCTTGAGCCTGAGCTAGCGTGAACGATTTGGGAACAGGCTTTATGCGATGATGCGCTGGGGCGCAATGACGGCCCTGCCCGGTTCCCCGAGGAAAAAGCCGGGACTTCGGCCGCGGACCGCAACCCGGCCCGAAAATCATGCAGTTCACGTGACGCCGACGCATGTCGCAACGCTCACGGATTGAGCAGCCGACCCGCGTCCCGTTGAGGTGCAACGATGTCGCACACGAGTCTGTGTAGCTGAGATCGTCACCCGCCGTCGCTAAGGTGACGGCGCTCATCCTCGCCGACGCAACGGCCCTGCGAGGAGAGCCATCGCGCCGCGCCTTGAACGCGGCAGATCCCATCCAGTGAGAAAGGCAGATGCTCCATGAGCTCAGGATTCTTGACGACATCGGACGGCACGCAGATCTTCTACAAGGACTGGGGATCGGGCCAGCCCATCGTCTTCCACCACGGCTGGCCGCTGTCGTCCGACGATTGGGACGCGCAGATGCTGTTCTTCCTCGACAAGGGTTTTCGCGTCATCGCGCACGACCGGCGCGGTCACGGCCGCTCCAGCCAGACGGAGACCGGCAATGAAATGGACACCTACGCCGCCGATGTCGCTGCGCTTGCCGCGAAGCTCGACCTGCGAGACGCGATCCATGTCGGCCACTCCACCGGCGGCGGCGAGGTCGCGCGCTACGTCGCCAAGCACGGCAAGGGCCGCGTCGCCAAGGCCGCGTTGCTCGGAGCGGTACCACCGATCATGCTGAAGACGGCGAGCAATCCCGGCGGACTGCCGATCGAGGTGTTCGACGGCTTCCGCACGGCGCTCGCCGCCAACCGCGCGCAATTCTTCCTCGATATTCCGACCGGCCCGTTCTACGGCTTCAACCGCGACGGTGCCAAGGTCTCCGAAGGCGTGATCCGCAACTGGTGGCGCCAGGGCATGATGGGCGGCACCAAGGCCCACTACGATTGCATCAAGGCCTTCTCGGAGACCGACTTCACCGAGGACCTGAAGGCGATCGACGTGCCGGTGCTGCTGATGCACGGCGAGGACGACCAGATCGTCCCGATCGACGATTCCGCGCGCATCGGCATCAAGCTGTTGAAGCATGGGACCTTGAAGACCTATCCGGGATTTCCGCATGGCATGGCAACGACGCATGCTGATGTGATCAATGCGGACCTGCTGGCGTTCATCAGGGGCTAGGTTTACCGCGATCTCGTCGCGCATTTCACACACCGCGTCACCCCCCGCGTAGGCGGGGGGGTCCCGTACGCCTTAACATCCGACTCCTCCCGGACGGCCGGTGATTGCTGGGTCGCCCGCCTGCGCGGGCGATGATTGCGTTCTACAATTGCCGTTATCGCGAGCGCAGCGACGCGATCCAGAGCCGGCACTGCGGTTGGATTGCTTAGTCGCCTTCGGGTCCTCGCAATGACGACCGCATGCGTGTCTGCCGTCTCGCGACGCCATCGGCGCCCGAGCTATCAGGATCGATCACCCTCATCTAACAGAGGGCGCAGGGAAGGCCAGACCTCGACTGAGGCCCGTGGCCCGCCTGCGAAAAAAATGCAGGCGGCAGGTACCACAGGTCAGCCGGACGACCCGGCCTTCCCTGCGCGATGGGCTTCCGACTTATACGCAGTCTCCCCGGTGTCCGGGCTTGTTAGCTGTGGAGCCTCAGGAGGTTGTCCTCGGTTAAACCGAGTCTGCTGATAGGCGGCTGGGAGTTTATGC
>NZ_JAUETE010000026.1:0-56274 GCF_032484535.1 Bradyrhizobium sp. SZCCHNS3016 | reverse complement strand
CCATAAAAATTCTCGCTCGTGGCACCCCCCTCCCCAACCCTCCCCCGCAAGGGGGGAGGGAGCGCAGCCGAATCCGCGGCGAATGACTCGTTTCCAAACGATCTCCATCATCGGCGCCGGTGCGTGGGGCACGGCGCTCGCCGCCGTCGCCGCGCGTGCCGGGCGTGACGTCACGCTCTATGCGCGCGATGCCGACCACGCCGCGCGCATCGGCGCTGCCCGTGAGAACCCGCGCCTGCCCGGCATTCCCCTCGCGTCGCGCATCGCCGTGACCGCCGATCTCGCCGAGGCCGCCCGCGCCGACGCCGTTCTCATCGTTGTCCCCGCCCAGCATCTGCGCGGCGCCGTCATGCATCTCGCCCCGCTGCTCCGTCCGGGCACGCCGCTCGTCGCCTGCGCCAAGGGCATCGAACACGGCACCCATAAATTCATGACCGAGGTGATCGCGGAGGCCGCGCCGAACGCAGTCCCGGCGATCCTGTCCGGTCCGAGCTTCGCGGACGACGTCGCGCGCGGGCTCCCGACCGCGGTGACGCTCGCCGCGCCCGACGAGGCGCTCGCGGCTGATCTCGTCCATGCGCTGGGCTCGCCGACCTTCCGGCCCTATCACTCCACCGACGTGCGTGGCGTCGAAATCGGCGGCGCCGCCAAGAATGTGCTGGCGATCGCTGCCGGCATCGTTTCCGGCCGCAAGCTCGGCGCCTCGGCGCTGGCGGCGCTGACCACGCGCGGCTTCGCCGAGCTGGTGCGGCTCGGCCGCGCCTATGGCGCCCGCAGCGAAACGCTCACCGGCCTGTCCGGCCTCGGCGACCTCATCCTGACCTGCGCCGGCCCGCAATCGCGCAACTTCGCCGCCGGCCTCGCGCTCGGCCGCGGCGAGCCGCTCCCTGCTGGCAAGCTCGCCGAGGGGCAGTACACCGCGCCGGTGCTGGTCGAGCTCGCCGCGTCGCGCGGCGTCGAGATGCCGGTGGCGCAGGCGGTGGCCGCCATTCTCGCCGGCACCGTGACGATCGATGCCGCGATCGAGGCGCTGATGATGCGCCCGTTCAAGGCGGAGGAGTGAGCGGTGTAGGCGCGACTCCACGCCGCTGATCATGCAGCCATCTCCGCCCTCTTGCCCGCGCTTGTCGCGGGCATCCATGTCTAAGATAATATGGCTGGCGGTGAGACGTGGATGGCCGGGCCTTTGACAGACGTGCTTCGCACTCTTGCCCGGCCACGACGAATGGAAAGAGAACGGAACTATGAGCTACTGGCTGGTGAAATCCGAACCCTCGGTATGGTCGTGGGACCAGCAGGTGGAGAAGGGCGCGAAGGGGGAGGCCTGGACCGGCGTGCGCAACTACACGGCGCGGCAGAACCTGGTGGCGATGAAGAAGGGCGAGCTCGCCTTCTATTATCATTCCAACGAGGGCAAGGAGATCGTCGGCATCGCCGAGATCATCAAGGAAGCCTATCCCGACCCGACCGACAAGACGGGCAAGTTCGTCTGCGTCGACATCAAGGCGCACAAGCCCTTCAAGACCCCGGTGACGCTCGCCGCGATCAAAACTGACAAGAAGCTGTCGGAGATGGCGCTGGTGAAGCAGTCGCGGCTCTCGGTGCAGCCGGTGACGGCGGAGGAGTGGAAGCACATCTGCAAGCTGGGCGGCGTGTAGGGCGCAAGGGCTTGTGAGACGCGCAAGGCGTTAGCGCCATTCGTGGTAGCTCCGGACCTGCGGCTGCCATGGGCAGGCTGCGTCCTTTCAGGCGCCGCGCTATGATGCTACGTTCAGTTGTAGCAGGGAGCACCTGCTTCCTGCTCCATACCGAACAGGAGACCGACATGTCTGACAGCGTCTACAAAGTCATCGAGCTGATCGGTACCAGCAGCGAATCTTGGGAAAGGGCAGCTACCAACGCCGTCGAGCAGGCGGCGAAGACACTCCGAGACCTGCGTGTCGCAGAAGTGGTCCAGCTCGATATGCAGCTCGACGCGAAGGGGAAGGTGGAAGCCTATCGAGCCAAGCTCAACGTGTCGTTCAAGTTCGAAGGCGCATGAGCTGACCATCGACCTGCGTTGTCGTTCGCCGGACTATCGGCCGCGGCAAGGTTTGAGCCTGCAATCCGGTGTCGTGCCCGCCATCGGGGGCATGACCGTGGACGTCTCGGTTCGGCTTCCCGGGGATGGCGAGGCGGGACGGACCACAAGCCTGTCATACGGAAATTGCCCGTCGCGCCGGTTATGTCGCAGGGCGCGCCGCTGCATGACGATCGGGAGTTCGGATCAGAGATCGAGACCTTTCTTCCTCAGTTCATTGACCATCTGCTTCCTGATCTCTTCGCCGAGAGCTTGACCAAATTTCTGCCCGGCAATGCTCGACTCCTGGGTGACGGACGGCAGCTTCTGCAGGACTCTTTGACCTGTCGGGGTCCTGTAGAACTCAGCCATGGTCCTGAGGTCGTCCGCCGAGAAGTTCCTGGCATAGACGACCGCGATCGCATCCGAGAATTCGGAAACCCTGCCCTGAAAGGCCTGAGTGAACTTCGGGATCAACGCATCATATTGCAGAGCGACCTCGGCGCGCCCCTGGACGATCGTCGGTCTCAGGTTCTTCAGAACGATCGGCAACAGGGCTGTCGCCTGGTCATTCATATGCATCACGGAGACCAGCTCTTTCGCCGCCGCCAAGGACTCCTGTGATGTCGCTTGGGCTCTTGCCGATGGCGGCGTTGCGGCGGTGAGCCAAATGGCGGAGGCGACGACTACGTACCGACAGCGATGCTTCATCCTGATCCCCCATGTGCCGGCTGCAGCGGCGATCGCTGTTACGGCCGGGTTCCAATTCTTAAGATCAGCCGGAGCCAGCGAACAGTATTGCTAAGCTGTGTTTTCTGCCGCTGCAACCGGATTGGCATCCCCGCGCTATTGTGCGGATCAAAGCCTGCTCTGTTGCCCGTCGGGCAGTTTCCGCATTCCCGACATGCGCCAATTGCCCGTCGAGTTAGTTTGCCGCAGCCGCGCCGGCTTGTGTCGTCGGGCAAATCACCTTCACATTTCCGCGCATCCTGTTGCCGCATGAGGGGCGTTTCGCGACCGTCACGGACCGTTGGCAGTGGGAGGCGATGGGCGTGTGTTGCCGCAGCGTAGTTCAGTCTGCGCGGACGAACGGCGATGCACGCACGGTCAAGTCGCGCGGTCCTGATATCCCGATGCTGATATCAAGCGGGTGGTGATGCTAACGTGTCGCGCTCGTGATGGTGGCCAACAAGCCCGGCGCGCCAAGGAGAACGCGAAGCAGCCGTTAAAACCGTTGCGCAGGGAGGGCCGGGTGGCGGGCTCAAGCGGTGGTCGCAACACCAAGTGTTTTCATTCGTGACAGCAGCTCGTCAAGCGCCTCTGCTGGAGTTTTCCATCCTAGCGTCTTTCTCGGTCGGGAATTGAGCGCTGCGGCCACGGCGGCGATCTCGTCAGCATCGTAGACGCTCAGATCGGTACCTTTCGGGAAGTACTGCCGCAGCAGGCCATTCGTGTTCTCGTTCGTGCCACGTTGCCAGGGGCTTCTTGGATCGCAGAAGTAGATCTGAAGGTCTGTATCGATCTTGAGGTCACTGTGTTGAGCCATTTCGGTCCCCTGATCCCAGGTTAGCGAGCGGCGGAGTTCTTTGGGCAAGGTGACGATGGTGCGCGTGATCGCATCGCGTACCGCTTCAGCTCCGTGTCCGGAGAGCGCAGGCCCATCCTTCGTACGTGGGCCGTCGTCAAACCCCGGCAACCGTGGAAGGTGTAGGAGCATTGTAAACCGCGTGCTGCGTTCGACCAGCGTGCCGATTGCCGAGCTGGCGGAGCCGACGATCAGATCTCCTTCCCAATGTCCCGGCACAGCTCGATCCGCGACTTCGGCCGGACGCTCACTGATCATGATCTCCGGCGATATGAAGCCTTTGCTGCGCTTCCGCGTACGCGCTCGGGGCACGCGCAGCGCACGTCCCGTTCGCAAACAGGACGACAACTCGCGTTTCAGCGCTCCTCGGCCCTGAACAAAAAGCGCCTGGTAAATGGCTTCGTGGCTGATGCGCATCGCCTCGTCATCCGGGAAGTCGATCGGCAAGCGCCGGGCAATCTGCTCGGGACTCCACGCTTTCGTCCACCCCTGATCCTGGCTAGAGCCCGCACGACCGGCCTTCCGCCGAACGCCGCCTGGAGGCGCGACAAACCCTGCAAGCCGCTCTTCAACATAAGCGCGCAAGGCGGCGTTGCTTGCAAGCTTGCTCGGCTTAGGACGCCGGGCCGATCGATCTGCATGCCACTGGGCGGCCGTCGCCCGATAGGCCATCTTGCCGCCGTGCGTGGCTGCATTGCGATCGAGTTCACGGGAGATGGTCGAGGGAGACCGATTGAGGCGCCGTGCTATCTCTCGTACAGAATGGCGCTGCGCATTCAGCAGCGCAATCTCTTCGCGCTCAGAAAAGGAGAGGTGCCGTCCGGAGAGCGGCTTCGCTGAAGGTCGGAACATTGCCGGTGCCACGCCGCCCGCTTTTCGAAATAATCGGGGGCCGACAGCATCCGATAATCCAGCAGCCAGCGCAGCATTCTCGCTGTTCAATCCAGCGGCAATCCCACGCCAAAATTTCTGCTGTTCCGCACGCCCCGCAACTGGTGGGCGCCCCAATGATCCCAGCTTGCCCCGCGTTGACCGTTTCTTTCGAATGCCCATCGCAACCTCCTCATCGAGTGTTGCGACGACCAATTGAATCCACCGGTGTGTTCGGCCAGACCTGTGGTACCTGCCGCCTGCATTTTCTTTCGCAGGCGGGCCACGGGCGCGGCCAGCGCCCGGCCTTCCCTGCGCCCTCTGTTTTCCGAGGGCGGTGAGTTTCAGCACAGCTCGGGCGCATCGTGTCGCGAGAACGAGATCGTTCGCCTTCGAGCTGCTTCTCGGAGGCAACGTCGGGCGCGCCAACCACAGCTGTCGTCCCGGGCAAGCGCGAAGCGCGCCGACCCGGGATCCATAACCACAGGGTTCAGTTGTCTTGCACGGGACTCGCAGCCTGCCTCTTACAAACATCGCGCGGTATGGGTCCCTGCGTTCGCAGGGACGACACCGGTTATTTGGCGCGCGCTCGGCCCTCACGATCCAAACAAAAAGAAAGGGGCCCCAGCTTGCGCTGGAGCCCCTCAACGGTCAGGGCATTGCCGGGTATTTGCCCGAACCGAAGTTGCGGACCTGGTCGCGTACGACCAAGTCCCGGGAGAACTCAGTAGTTGTAGGCGCGCTCGCCGTGGTCGGTGATGTCGAGACCCTCGCGCTCCTGCTCCACGGTCGGGCGCAGGCCGATGACCACGTCGACGACCTTGTAGAGGATCGCCGAGCCGACACCCGACCACACCAGCGTGGCGACGACAGCCTTGATCTGCGCCAGCATCTGCGTGGCGAAGTCGTAGGTGCCGGCGTTGTTGCCGGTGATGTTGGTGTAGTCGGTGATGCCGACGCCACCCAGAGCCGGGTTGACCAGGATGCCGGTGGCCAGGGCGCCGATGATGCCGCCGATGCAGTGCACGCCGAACACGTCGAGCGCGTCGTCATAGCCCAACGCGTTCTTCACGGTGGAGACGAAGAACAGGCAGACCGGGGAGACGATCAGGCCGAGCACCAGCGCGCCGATCGGACCGGCATAACCGGAGGCCGGGGTGACGGCGACGAGACCGGCAACCGCGCCCGAGCAGATGCCGAGCAGCGAGGGCTTGCCCTTGACCGCCCATTCGCACAGCAGCCAGGACAGCGCCGCACCGGCGGTGGCGACCATGGTGTTGACGAAGGCCAGGGCGGTGACGCCGTTCGATTCCAGGTTGGAGCCGGCATTGAAGCCGAACCAGCCGACCCACAGCAGCGCGGCGCCGATCATGGTCATGGTCAGCGAGTGCGGAGCCATCAGCTCCTTGCCGTAGCCGGTGCGCTTGCCGATCAGAACCGCGCCCACCAGACCGGCAATGCCGGCGTTGATGTGAACGACGGTGCCGCCCGCGAAGTCGAGAGCGCCAGCGCCGGCGAGCCAGCCGACAGCGCCGGTGACTTCGTCGAGCTTGGCCTGGGCGGCGGTCTTGGCGGCAGCGTCGCCAGCGGCAGCGAGAGCCTTGGCAGCAGCAGCGACGTCATCGGGAGCTGCGATGTACCAGACCCAGTGCGCGATCGGGAAGTAGATGAAGGTCACCCAGAGCAGGATGAACAGCATCACCGCCGAGAACTTGATGCGTTCGGCGAAGGCGCCGACGATCAGGGCCGGGGTGATCATCGCGAAGGTCATCTGGAACACGAAGTAGGCCAGCTCCGGGATCACCACGCCGTTCGAGAAGGTCGGAACGGTCGAGTTGGCGTCGACGCCGTGCAGGAAGGCCTTGGAGAAGCCGCCGACCCACGAGGTCATGCTGCCGCCGTCGGTGAAGGCGAGCGAGTAGCCGTAGAGCGTCCAGATCACGCCGACCATCGCAACGATGGCGAACACCTGCGTGAGGACCGAGGCCATGTTCTTGGTGCGGACGAGGCCGCCATAGAACAGCGCGAGGCCGGGGATGGACATCATCAGGACGAGGGCGCTGGACACGAGCATCCAGGCGACGTCGCCCTTGTTGGGAACGGGGGCGGCTGCGGCAGCGGCGGCAGGCGCGTCCTCGGCGAACGCCACATCGGCGAGGCCTGCGACGCAGAGCCCTGCAATTGCGAGCGTAACCCATCCCGCGCTGGTTGGACGCTTGAACGTCATTTTATTGTACTCCGTAAGTGTTCTGGTTTGAGCGCGAAATCAAAGGGCCGCAGCGTCCGCTTCGCCGGTGCGGATGCGCACGGCGTGGTCGAGGCTGATGACGAAGATCTTGCCGTCGCCGATCTGGCCGGTCTTGGCGGCCGAGCTGATCGCATCGATGGTCTTGTCGACCTGGTCGGAGGGGATCGCGACCTCGATCTTGATCTTGGGCAGGAAGCTCACCGCATATTCGGCGCCGCGGTAGATTTCCGTATGACCTTTCTGACGGCCGTACCCCTTCACTTCCGTCACCGTGAGACCATGAACGCCGATGGCGGTCAGGGCGTCCCGGACTTCTTCGAGCTTGAATGGCTTAATGATCGCCATAACAATTTTCATGGGTCCTATCCCCGCTTGGGCCCGGCACGGACGTTACCGAGCGCTTCCTGTCGACTGAGGTTCACCACGCGGAGAAATCTTCACGACGCGGGCACAGCCGGGAGCGATAGAATCAAATGCCGTGCCAGACGGCTGGTCAGGGCTAACGAGCGGTGAATCCTGACCTTTTCACCCCTCACCGGGGGCATCAAAGGCTGCGCTATTCCGTCGCGCTCAAGGAATGGGCAGGCATGCGCAAAAGTTGCGCATGTCAGGCTCAAGACACAATGCTGCTCACCGCGCGGGCAGAATCCCGCGACGCCGAACAGGTCAATTGGCGCCAATTGCTGCAGCTATTGCAGCGCCTCGCCATGCTGGGAGATGTCGAGTCCTTCCAGCTCGTGCTCGCGCGACACCCGCAGCGGCACGAAGGCGCTGACCAACTTGAGGAGCCCCCAGGTGACGCCGCCCGACCACACCAGGGTGACGGCGACGCCGTAGAGCTGGGCCGCAAGCTGCTTCGGGTTGCCCTCGATCAGCCCGGCTGTGCCGCCGATCGCGGCGGTCGCGAACACGCCGGCCAGCAGCGTGCCGGTGAGGCCGCCGATGCCGTGGACGCCGAACACGTCGAGCGAATCGTCATAGTTGAAGCGGTGCTTCAGCGAGGTGCAGGCCCAGTAGCAGATGATACCGGCGAGCGCGCCGATCACCAGGCCATGCCAGGGGGCGACGAAGCCGGACGCGGGCGTGATGGTGCCGAGGCCGGCCACCGCGCCGGAGATCATGCCGAGCACCGACGGCTTGCGCCGCGTCGACCATTCCAGCGCGCCCCAGGTGACGGCGCCGGCGCAGGCGGCCAGATGCGTCGTCAGGATCGCCATCACCGCATGCGCATTCGCCCCGAGCGCCGAGCCGCCATTGAAGCCGAACCAGCCGACCCAGAGCAGGCCGGTGCCGACCACCGCGAGCGACAGATCGAACGGCGAGAGGTTCTCGCTGCCATAGCCCTGGCGGCGTCCCATCACCAGCGCCGCGACCAATCCCGCGGTGCCCGCGGAGAGATGCACGACGAGACCGCCGGCGAAGTCGACCACGCCGGCCTGCGCAAGAAAGCCGCCGCCCCAGATCCAATGCGCCAGCGGCACATAGACGAAGATGAACCATGCGATGCTGAACAGGAGATAGGCGGAGAAGCGCATGCGGTCGGCGACCGAGCCCGCCACCAGCGCCACCGTGATGATCGCGAACGTCATCTGGTACAGCATGAACAGCGACTCGGGGATCGTCCTGGCGCCGGGATGGACGCTGTCCATGCCCATGCCGGCGAGGAAGGCGCGGTCGAGCGAGCCGATCCAGGTGCCGTCGCCGACGAAGGCCAGCGAGTAGCCGAATGCGACCCACAGGATCGAGATCAGCATCACGGCTGCGAGGCTCTGCGCCATCGTCGCCAGCACGTTCTTCTTGCGCACCATGCCCGAGTAGAACAGCGCCAGACCGGGAATGGTCATCATCAGCACCAAAGCGGTGGCGACGATCATCCAGGCGGTGTCGGCCGGTTCGATCGTGGACGGCGCTGCGGCCGCTGCTGGCGTGGTGAAGGCAATCGCGCCCGCTGCAGCCAATGCTGCAGACGCGCGCAGGCAACGAGACGCGCAGGTCTCCATGACAGTCCCCCCGGCATGTCAGATGTTAGGATTTTGCAGTCCGCCGCGCCGTTGCGGCGGGCGTGCAGCCGTTGCGGCTGCTTGACGGGCTTAGAGTGCGTCGGTGTCGGTCTCGCCGGTGCGGATGCGGCGGGCATGATCGATCGGCGTCACGAAGATCTTGCCGTCGCCGATCTGGCCGGTGCGCGCGTGCGTCGTGATCACCTCGACCGCCTTCTCGGCGATGTCGGAGTTGACCGCGATCTCGATGCGCAGCTTGGGTAGGAAGTTCACGATATACTCGGCGCCCCGGTAGATCTCGGTATGGCCCTTCTGGCGGCCGTAGCCCTTGACCTCGGTGACGGTCATGCCGTGGACGCCGATCGCGGTGAGGGCCTGGCGCACCTCGTCGAGCTTGAAGGGTTTGATGATCGCGACGACGAGCTTCATGGGCGGGCCTTGGTTTCCTCGGATCGAAGCCGCCTGTTTCGGAGGCAGGCTTGGGACGGCCGTTTTGGCCTGTTCCTAGGCAAATGGCACAAAATCAGCGCAGCGTTAAGCGAAAACGTCAAGGAGTGACGGATATCACTGAACGGAACGCGACATCGCCCGACAGACTGAAGACGTTTCCTGCCATCCTCCATTCAAGGACATCCCATGTCGAATCGTTCCTGGTATTACGCGGCGCAAGGCCAGCAACAGGGCCCCATTTCGGAAGACGAACTGCGCGACCTGATCGCGCGGGGTGTCGTCACGGCCGAGACGCTGCTGTGGAGCGACGGGATGGCCGGCTGGGAGAAGGCCGGGCGCATTCCCGGCCTGATGTCGGGCGTGCCGAGCATGTCGCCGGCGACGCCGCCCGCGTTCGATTCCGGCGGCGCCGCCCCGGCCGGCGCGCTCTCGGTCACGCTCGAGACCTGGTCCTATCTCGGCTGGACCTTGCTGTATGTCGTCGGCCAGTTCCTGATCGTCATCACGCCGTGGACCGCCGTCTACCTCTACCGCTACGTGATCGAGCGGATGAGGGTGCCCGGCCGGCCGAATCTGACCTTCACAGGCCAGCCGCTGGACATCTGGTACGTCTTCATCGCGATGGGCGTGCTGGCCTATGTCGGCCTCAGCGACCGGCCGATCCTCAACCTGATCTCGCTGGTCGCTCCGGCGTTCCTGGGCTGGATGGTGCTGCGCTGGCTTCTGAGCAACCTCGCCTCGAATGGCGAGCGGTTGCCGATCCATTTCGAAGGCAGCCCCGTCGTCTATGCCGGCTGGTACCTGCTGATGATCGTGTCGGGCATCACCATCATCGGCTGGGCCTGGGTGCTGACCGCCTGGATGCGCTGGGTCTGCCGCAACATCCAGGGGACGCGGCGCGAGGTCGTGTTCACCGGCTCGGGCCTGCAGGTGCTGTGGCGCACCTTCGCGTTCGTGCTCGGCTGCTCGGTGATCATTCCGATCCCGTGGCTGCTGCGCTGGTACAGCGCCTGGTACGTGTCGCAATTCGCGGTCGTGCCGCGGACGGCGCAGCCGGTGTGAGGCTGCTACGTCCGGCGCTCGCGGATCGAGCCCTCCTGCGCGACGGAGGCGACCAGCGTGCCGTCGGGCTTGAAGATCGAGCCGCGGGTCAACCCGCGGCCGCCCTGCGCGCTCGGCGAATCCTGCGCATAAAGCAGCCATTCGTCGGCGCGGAACGGCCGGTGAAACCACATCGCGTGATCCAGCGAGGCCGGCATCATGCGCTTGTCGAACAAGGTGCGGCCATAGCGCGCCATGACCGCGTCGAGCAGCGAGAAGTCCGACGCATAGGCCAGCGCGCACATGTGCAGCGCCGGATCATCGGGCAGCTTCGCCGCCGTCTTGATCCAGACGTTGATGCGGCCATCCTCGATCTTATGGCCGAAGTACCGGTTCAGTTCGACGGGGCGCAGCTCGATCGGCCGGTCGGATTCGTAGTAGCGGCGGATGAAGTCCGGCATCCTTTGGAAGACCTCCTGAAACATCGGCTGCTTGGAGATCTCCTCCGCCGTCAGCTTCTCCGGCGGCGGCACGTCCGGCATCTTGTCCTGGTGGTTGAATGCGCTGTCCTCGTCGCTGTGGAAGGACACCATGATCGAGAAGATCGCATTGCCGTGCTGGATCGCAGTGACGCGCCTCGTCGCATAGCTCTTGCCGTCGCGCAGGCGCTCGACCTGGTAGATGATCGGCACCTGCGGGTCGCCGGGCAGGATGAAGTAGCAGTGCAGCGAATGCGGCAGCCGGCCCTCGACAGTGCGGCACGCCGCCATCATCGCCTGGCCGATCACTTGGCCGCCGAACACGCGCTGCCAGCTCGTCTTCGGGCTGTTGCCGCGGAACAGGTTCACCTCGATCGGCTCGAGATCGAGGATCGAGATCAGGTCGATCAGTCCCTTGGACATGGCGTGGTGCTTTCGCTGGCTCGGCCGTCCGCTCCGGCCCCGTTCCAGCGGGATCAGGCATCCGGAAATGACGGTCTCGGAGGGCAGACCTTGTTTCACGCCCCTGTTTCGCCCAGCTATACTCCACTCGCAAGAGTAACCGTGAGCAGGGCGGCATGACGACACAGCGAAGCATTGTCATTTGTGGCGGGGCGTTTGCCGGCCTGGCGCTGGCGTTGGCGCTCCGTCAGGGGCTTGGGCCCGAGGTGCCGGTGATCGTGGCCGATCCGGCGCTCGCCAACCGGCCGAGCCGCGATCCGCGCGCCAGCGCCATCGTCGCGGCCTGCCGCAAGCTGTTTGACGCGATCGGGGTCTGGGCCGATGTCGCGCCCGACGCGCAGCCGATCCTCGACATGGTCATCACCGACTCCAAGCCCGAGGATGCGATCCGCCCGGCGTTCCTGACCTTTGCGGGCCAGGTCGAGGCCGGCGAGCCGTTCGCGCACATGGTCGAGAACCGGCTCTTGATCGACGCGCTGGTCCGGCATGCGGAGGCCGCAGGCGTCGAGCTCAAGGCGATGCCGGTGACCGGCTTTGCGACGCGGGCCGACGGCATCGCGGTGACTCTGGGCGACGGCAGCCAGCTCGAGGCGAGCCTGCTGGTTGCCGCTGACGGCGCGCGTTCGAAGCTGCGCGAGCGCGCGGGCATCCAGACCCATGGCTGGGACTATGACCAGTCCGGCATCGTCGTGACCATCGGTCACGAGCGCGACCATGGCGGCCGCGCCGAGGAGCATTTCCTTCCGCCCGGACCATTCGCGATCCTGCCGCTGACCGGCAAGCGCTCCTCGCTGGTGTGGACCGAGCGGCGCGCCGAGGCGAAGCGCCTCGTCGCGCTCAGCGCGGATGAATTCCAGGCCGAGCTGGAGAAGCGCGCCGGCCTGCATCTCGGCGAGTTGAAGGTGCTTGACCAGCCGCGCGCGTTCCCGCTGTCCTACTTCGTCGCCCGCTCGTTCATCGCGCCGCGGCTGGCGCTGGTCGGCGACGCCGCCCATGTGATCCACCCCATCGCGGGGCAGGGGCTCAACATGGGGCTGAAGGACGTCGCTGCACTGGCCGAGGTCGTGGTCGATGCGGCAAGAATGGGAATCGATCCGGGGCAGGTCGATGTCCTCGAGCGCTATCAGCGCTGGCGCCGCTTCGACACGATGGCGATGGGCGTTGCCACCAACTCGCTGAACTTCCTGTTCTCCAATAAATCGACGCTGTTGCGGGCCGTGCGCGACATCGGCCTTGGGATCGTCGATCGCGCGCCGCCTTTGAAGGAGCTGTTCATCAAGCAGGCCGCGGGCCTGACCGGAGAGATGCCGAGGCTGTTGAAGGGCGAGGCGCTTTGAGGCTCAGCGCGGGCCTGCGGCGGCGATGAAACCGGCGACGGCGTCGATCATGTCGGGGTCGAGCGGGCGGCCCGGATCGTTGTAGGAGGCGAGGTTCTCGTCCTCGTTGGCGACGTCGACCAGAACGTGGTTCATCTCCGGCAGCCACAGCGACTTGGCGGCCGGTGCGGCGGCGGCGAGCGCGACCATGTCGAGGCGCGCGATCTGGTGGTCGCGAGCGCCGCCGACGATCAGGATCGGGATCGAGAGCTGCTTGAGCGGATCGATCGGATCCTCGGCGAAGGCGGAGCCGATGCTGGGCTGCATGCTCGGCGCGATCGGCAGTTCGGGCGGTGGCGGGTCCACGACCTGCCCGGCCATGATGGCATCGATCGCCTTGGCGACCGGCTCCATCTTCGCGGCCGGCAGCTTCTTCTCGAGCTGCGCCTTCAACAGGTCGCCCTGCCGCCGCGCCGACGACGCGAGCAGGACGAGACGGTCGACCGGGGTGCGACGGGCGGTGAGGATGGCGACCAGGCCGCCCTCGCTGTGGCCGACCAGGACGATCCGGGCGAACTTGCCGCGCAGGAAGTCGACCAGCGCGGCGGCGTCCCCGACATAATCCTTGAAGCGGAAGTCTTCCGGGCGGCCGAACTCCGCCTTCCAGCCGCGCGCGCCGCGCTTGTCGTAACGCAGGCTGGCGATGCCCTGGGCGGCGAGCTGCTCGGCGAGCTTCTTCAAGGTCGCCGGCTTGAGCTGCGGCCCATTGCCGTCCCGGTCCGTCGACCCGGAGCCGGCGATCAGCAGCGCCACCGGAGGGCGCTCGACGCCCGCTGGCGTGGTCAAGACGGCGTCGAGTGCGCCAATGCGGACGGCGCTCTCCTCGGCCGAGACCACCGAGGTGAGGGCCATCAGCGCCACGGCGAGTGCGCAGCGGATCACGACGGGCCGCATCGGTCAGTCGATCTTCCGCGCTTCCTCCGGCAGCATGATCGGGATGCCGTCGCGGATCGGGTAGGCGAGCTTCGCCGACCGCGAGACCAGCTCCTGCTTCGCCGCGTCGTATTCCAGCGGGCCCTTGGTCATCGGGCAGACCAGGATCTCGAGCAGCTTGGGATCGACGGAATTGGCGGGGCGTTCGAGCGGGGCGTTCATGGCAAGGGTCTCCGGCGGGCGCCTCTGTAGCATATCGTCCGCCTGGTTGTCGTCCTTCAAGGCTTGTGCAGGGCGATCCGGATCAGCTCGTCGATGACCGTGTCCAGTTGCTGGGCCGGCAACGGCCGATCCGACAGCGCGTGGCCGAGGAAGGCCCAGTACAGCACCTGGGCGCGTGCGTGCGCGATCGCCGGCATCAGTCCTTCGGCTGAAAGCAGGCTCTCGACATAGCCGAGCCGGCGTCTGTCGATGGCCTGGACGGCCTGGCGCGCGGCGGGGTCGGATCCGGCCCAGCTGCGCACGGCGCGCTCCAGGGTGAGCTTGACGGTGAACGTGCGCCGGAGGAGCACGGCAATGGCCGGCTGGTCGCCGGCGCTCGCCTCCACCCCGGTGATGATCTGCTCGGCCGCAATCTCCCGCCACTTTTTGAGGAGGGCGGCGTGAAACGCGGCCACATCGGCGAAATGCCAGTAGAAGCTGCCGCGCGACACGCCCATGGCTTTCGCCAGCGGCTCCGCCTTCAGCGCGGTGAAGCCCCGGGTGGCCAGCACCTTCAATCCCTGTGTCAGCCAATCGTCGGCGGAGAGCTGATCCGTCATGTCGTCACCATCAGGAGCGACCATACATAACTGTATTGACGGCCGCCAGGGCTTCGTGCAACTTCCATACATAACTGTATGGAGGTTGTGCCATGCGCGATGCGCTGCTCGTAACCGCGGGGCTGATGGCGATCACCGTCGCCGTGATCCATGGCGTGCTCGGCGAGACGATGGTGTTCGCGCGTGCCACCATCTCGCCGGAGCGGTTGCGAACCCTGCTGCGGCTGATCTGGCAGACCGGCACGGTGGCGTGGATCGGCTGTGGCGTGCTGCTCGCGGCCGCCCCGCGAATGGCGTCGGAGTCGGCGCGGCATTGGACGGTGGTCACGGTCATCGTCGTGTTCACCTTCGCTGCTGGCGCCAATGCGCTGGCGACGCGCGCGCGGCATTTCGGCTGGATCATGCTCGCCGGCGTGGTCCTCCTCGCCATCGCCGGCTACTGACGCTGCGAATCCGGTCGACATCGCCGCGGCACAAACTCGGCGAGATCACGGCATTGCGACGCTTTGCAACCGCTGCATCGCCTCAACTGCCGTTCGGCCGCACTCCGTTCACCGCGAGGCCACTGCCACGACACATTCGCCAAGAATGGTTCCAACTTAGAAGGAGTCTCTTTGCAGACACGGCGGCGAGCCGCTTAGCTGTTCGTCGTCGCGAACGGGTGCCCGGCGTCGACATCGATCCGGGCGCGTAACCGTTCTCCGATTTGCTTGTCGGGATAGGAGAGGGGACGGATCGATGTTGGTCGACGTGGTGCGGAAGTTGGTCGTCGTAGGTGGAAGCGTCGGCATGCTGCTGATGGCAGCGCAGGCGCACGCCGGGGGATCGAACGAGATCTGCCTCACCTATGCCAATGGTCAATTCGAGCCCAAGGAGCCGACCGTTCCTGCCGACGCGCCGCTGACGATCCGCGTCAAGAACATGGAGAGCAAGGCCATCGAGTTCGAGAGCGAGACCCTGAAGGTCGAGAAGGTGATCGCGGCCAACAGCGAGGCGGTGCTCAACGTCCGCGCCATGAAGTCCGGGCGGTACGAGTTCTATAACGACTTCAACGAAAAGGCCCGCGGCTTCGTCAACGTCCAATAGGTCCAGATCCCATGCTCGCCGCCCTGATCATCGTCTTCCGCGAAGTGTTCGAAGCCGGCCTGATCGTCGGCATCGTGCTTGCCGTCACCAGCGCGGTCCCGCATCGCCTGCGCTGGATCGGCGCGGGGCTGTTTGCCGGCCTGGTCGGCGCATGCATCGTCGCGGCGTTCGCGGGAACGCTGACTCAGCTATTCGAAGGCATGGGACAGGAATTGTTCAATGCAGGGGTCCTGTCGGCTGCCGTGATCATGCTGACCTGGCACAATGTCTGGATGGCCCGGCACGGCCGCGAGATGAGCAACGAGTTGCGGACGATGGGCCAAGCGGTGGCCGAAGGCGCCAAGCCGCTGGTCGCGCTGGCGACCGTGATCGCCATCGCCGTGTTGCGCGAGGGCAGCGAGGTCGCGCTGTTTCTCTATGGCGTGGCGGCCTCCGGTGACGGCGGCGGGCGGGCGCTGCTCGGTGGCGGCGTCCTTGGCCTGCTGCTCGGCGTCGCCGTCTGTCTCGCGACCTATCTGGGTCTGATGCGTATCCCGCCGCGCGCGCTGTTCAAGACCACCACCGTGCTGATCACCCTGTTGTCGGCGGGAATGGCCGCGCAGGCAGTGTTCTTTCTCGCCCGCGCCAACTGGCTGACATCGTTCGACCAGGTGGTGTGGGATTCGAGCGCAGTTCTGCCCGAGCGTGGCGTCGCCGGACGGACCCTCAAGGCCCTGATCGGCTATACGGATCAGCCCACCGCGATGCAGCTCGCGGTTTACATCGGGGTGATCCTCGCCACCATCGCGCTGATGCGTCTCACGGCGGCGCCGCCAGCACCGCGTGCTGCCGCCGCCGAATGATCATTGCAGCGGCGGATCGCCCGAGGTCCGCTTCTTGGCGAGATCCATCTCGGTCACGGCGATGAGGATTTCGGCGCGGGTCTTGAGGTCCGGCGCCTCGAGCATCGCCTGCTTCTCCGCCGGACCGTAGGGCGACATCATCGCCAGCGCGTTCACGAGCGCTTCGTTCGGCGCGGCTTCGATGCCGGCCCAGTCGACCTTGAGATTGTTGGCCTTGAGGAAGTCGGTGAGCACCGCGAGCAGCGCCTCGCGGTCGACCGCGTCCTCACCCTTGCGCGCCGTGAAATCATCGACGAACGGGAAATAATCGACCTTGCACTGCCGATAGGGCGTGAGCACCGTCATTTCCTCGACCACCTTGAAGCGGGACACGCCCGTGAGCTCGAGGATGTAGCGGCCATCGCCGGACTCGGCGAGCTGCGTGATCCGGCCGACGCAGCCGACCTTGAACAGCACCGGCCGCTCCTCGCTGGAGGAATGCGTGACGTCGGGCTGGATCATGCCAATGAGCCGATGGCCGTCGCGAAGCGCATCGTCGACCATCGCGAGATAGCGCGGCTCAAAAATGTTGAGCGGCATTTGGCCGCGCGGCAGCAGCAAGGCTCCCGCCAATGGAAACACCGGAACGATCTCCGGCAGCTCGGCGGGACCGCGATATTCGGCATTGATCGGCATGCGATACCTCGTGTCCGCTGGAACGAGCGCGCGTCCCGTCCAGCCGGGTTACGAAAACAGGATCGTCGACAGCCGCTTGCGGCCCTCGATAGTGGCCTCGTCGGCGCCGCCCCAGGCTTCGAAGAACTGCACGAGCTGCTTGCGCGCGCCGTCCTCGTTCCATTTGCGGTCACGCTTCACGATCTCAAGCAGCTGGTCGGTGGCTTCCTTCCGCTTGCCCGCGGCGTTCAGTGCGATCGCCAGGTCAAAACGCGCCTGGTGGTCGAGCGGATTGGCGGCGACCTTCTGTTCGAGCTCGCCGACCGGCCCGAGCGACTGGGCCTGCTCTGCCAGATCGATCGCGGCCTGCACGGCGGAGACCGCCGAATCGCTGCGCTTGGAGTCCGGGACCATCGCAAGCGTCTGCTTGGCCTCGTCGATCGCGCCGAGCTCGACCTGGCACTTCGCAAGCCCGGCGATCGCCGGGATGTTGGCGGCATCGACCGCGAGCACCTCGGCATAGATCTCGGCCGCGCTGGCCGCATCGCCCTCGGCCAGCACGGCTTCGGCTTCCTTGAGGATTTCGGCGATGTCGGGCTCGCCGACGCCGGGAACGCCCTTGGTGATCTTTTCGATGAAGGCGGCGACCTGGCTCTCGGGCACGGCACCCATGAAGCCGTCGGCGGGCCGTCCGCCGACGAACGCGATCACGGCCGGAATCGACTGGATGCCCATCTGGCCAGGGATGGCCGGATGTTCGTCGATGTTCATCTTGACCAGCTTGACCTTGCCATTGGCGGCCTTGACGGCCTTTTCCAGGATGGGCGTCAGCTGCTTGCACGGTCCGCACCACGGCGCCCAGAAGTCGATGAGGACCGGCTGCCGCTTCGATTCCTCGATGACGTCCTTCACGAAGCTCTGCGTCGTGGTGTCCTTGATCAGATCCGGCACCTGCGGCGCCGCTCCGCCGCCCTGCTCAACAATGGTCACGGGGTCCCTCGTCCGAAAAATTCCGATGGACGGCGACCGGGAACCGGCCGCCGCCGCGCCTCAATACACGTTTTCTCCCACTTTAAGTGGCGGTCCAGCTGGAAATTTCAATCAGCGCCCATCGCGGCCCGGTGATGGGCAGGTTTGGGCCCGGTTCGGCCGGCCCCGACCGCAAAAATTTGAACGTCGTCGGCGTACGAAACCTGTCGCAGACCTGTTGCATTCGTCCGCGGCATTTGGCATAGGTCTGCCCGTCGCTGGCGGCCACGCCGCCAAGGCGTCACGGATGCGGGTGTAGCTCAGTGGTAGAGCACGACCTTGCCAAGGTCGGGGTCGAGGGTTCGAACCCCTTCGCCCGCTCCAAAAATTCCGCTCCGTTCTCCTCTCGCCTTATGCCTCATCATTTCGTCGGCGGGGATTTGTCCCAGGCCGCGAGCGCGTCGGCGAATACCCGATCTCCACTGGGACCTTTGCCGATGGCGAGGATGCCCCGGCGCTGGTTCGCATAGACGACCGGGATGTCGAACCATTCGCGCCGTGCGAGGAGTTCCTCGTTGCGCGTGCGATCGGCCTCGACGTTGGACAAGCCCACCAGGAACGAACCTTCGGTGATCTTGACGGAAAGCCCGGCAAGCGGCGTCCCGCGCGACTTCTCATCCGTCTTCATCAGCATTCCCGGGACGCTGCTGATGCCGCCACCGACGAAGTCGGCAGCGGGCCTGAATGTGAGCTCGGCGACATGGCTGGCCGGCAGGCTGGGATCGTCGTTGCGGCGCAACTGCAGGCTGACCTTCAGCTTGCGCTCGGGAATGTCGATCTCGCCACGGATCACCGGCATGAGCTGTCCTGATTGTGCGTTCTTGACCGTCTCGGTCCGCCAGGTGATCGAGCCGGAATAGCGCCTACCCTTGGGGTCGGAGAGATCCTCATCATACAGCACGGCAAGTCCGGGCGTCCGCGCATCTGCCGCGTCGGACGAGGCGGTCGGGCTCGAAACGGGAGCGCTGCTCCGGGCGGCGTCAGGGCCGGCCGGCTGCGTCGGCTTCGCGGCGGCGGCGCTCAGTTGAGCGCCGCTGTCGATCGACGTGAACATCACGAGCGGCCGCTGCGCTCCGCTGGTGGCGCGCTCCACCGCGGCGTCGGTCTGGTTGAGGATCTCGATCAGACGTTGGCCAGGCTGCTGGAGCGCCTCTGCAAGGGCTGCGGCGAACACGCCGTGGCCGTCCGGGCCGCGCTGTCCTGCCGTCCCGGCCTGTGCGGCAAAGGAGATCACGGTCCGTGCGGAAACGTCGACCGGGACGAGGCCGGCGGCAAGACCGGCGATGCCGCGCCCGGCGAACGGATTGGAGCGGAAGGCGTCGAGAATGATCACGTTCTGCCGGGGGCTCGATCCGCCCAGCTCGCGCAGAATCGCAGTCAGGTCGCGCAGCTCGGTGTTGAGATCCGCAGCTGTCGCCGGTGCCGCGTCGACCGGGACGAGATAATCGGCGCCGCCCAGGTTGAGCCCATAGCCGGCATAATAGATCAGCGCGACGTCGGCGTCGGCGATCCTGCCCTTGAACTCGGCAAGCGCGCGATCGAAGCCTCGCCTGTCGAGGTCGATCTGCGCGGCACCGCCGCTCAGGGTGAAGCCGAGTCGCGACAGGCTGTCGGCGATCAGCCGGGCATCCGCCGCCGGCTCGTCCAGCAGCGGCGCGCGCTCGTGAATGGCGTTGCCGATCACCAGCGCCACGCGCTTGTCGGCAGCAGCGGGCCCGGTCGAGATCAGGATCGCGCCGACGACAAGGATGGTTGCAGATAGTAGCTGTCCAACTCGGCCGATCACCCGACGCATGCCAACGATCTCCTGTCACCCGATCTGCGCGCTTGTGCGACGATTTTACCGCATTTCGAACAAAACAGGAACAAGAAACGTGGCAGGAAAGAGAAATCGCCGTGGGCTGTCGGCGGCCTAGACGACCACCGGCGTGCGCACCCGGCCGGCATCGCCGAACACGCGGAGATAACGGGCGATCTCGGCGGGATCGCCGGTCGCCTTCTCCGGGTTGTCGGACAGCTTCACGGCGGGATGCCCGTCTGCCGACGTCACCTTGCAGACCAGCGAGATCGGATCGAGGTCGACCGAGCCGTCCGGCGAGCAGCCGACGAAATCGTTGGTCAGGTTGGTGCCCCAGCCGAACGACAGCCGCACCTGATCGGAGAATCGATGATGGAGCTGCTCGATCGATTCGACGTCCATCGCGTCGGAGAACACGAGCAGCTTCTGCTTGGGATCGCGCCCCTTCGATTTCCACCAGGCGATGATCTCCTCGCCGGCCTGGATCGGCGGCGCGCTGTCGGGACGGAAGCCGGTCCAGTCGGCGACCCAGTCGGGTGCGTCGCGCAGGAAGGCCTTGGTGCCGAATGCGTCGGGCAGCGCGATCAGGAGGTTGCCTGCGTAGGTCTGCCGCCACTGGTCGAGAATGCGATACGGCGCGAAGCGCAACTCGTCATCGTCCTTGGCAAGCGCCGCCGCGACCATCGGCAGCTCATGCGCGTTGGTGCCGATGGCCTCGAGGTCGTTGTCCATCGCCAGCAGCACGTTGGAGGTGCCGGTGAACGACGAGCCGAGACCTTCCTTGACGGCCTCGACGCACCAGCGCTGCCACAGGAAGCCGTGGCGGCGGCGGGTGCCGAAATCCGACAGCCGCAGCCCCTCGAGCTTGCGCAGCCGCTCCACTTTGGCCCACAGCTTGGCCTTGGCGCGGGCGAACAGCACGTCGAGTGCGAACCGGCCCTGGCCCTTCATGGCCTGGCGCGAGCGCAGCTCGTTGACGATCGCGAGCGCCGGGATCTCCCACATCGTGGTGTGGGTCCAGGGTCCGTGGAAATGCAGCTCGTACTGGCCCTCCGACTTGCGCAGCTCGTATTCGGGCAGGCGGAAATTGGCGAGCCAGGCGATGAACTCCGGCGAGAACATGTGGGTCTTGCCGTAGAAGGTGTTGCCGGCCAGCCAGATCAGCTCCTTCTTGGCGAAGCGGATGGTGCGGGCGTGATCGAGCTGGGCGCGCAATTCGCCTTCGTCGATGACGTCGCCGAGCCGCACCCGCCGGGTCCGGTTGATGACCGAGAAGGTCACCTGCTGACTCGGGTAGAACTCCCGAATCATCTGCAGCATCAACAACTTGTAAAAATCGGTGTCGAGCAGGCTGCGCACGATCGGATCGAGGCGCCAACCGTGATTATAGGTTCTGCTCGCGATGTCTGTGACTGTCATGTGATCGTTTTACAGCGCTGGCCGCAAACCCGCCACTGGGCTTGTCGCAGGAGGCCCTCGTGGCGCAGCGGTATCCTTGCTCGGGGTTCGTGGCGGCTATTTGCGCGCCAGCAGCGGCACGCCGGGGTCGAACGCCAGCACCGCTTCGGCCCATTTCGCGACGCGGAGCACATGGAGGTCGTTGCGATAGGGGCCGGCGATCTGTACGCCCAGCGGCAGGCCGTTGTTGCCGAACCCGGCCGGCAAGGAGACTGCCGGCGCTCCGACGAAGGTCCAGGGCGCGCAATATTCGGCGTCTCCGGTCCAATCCAAGCCGCGCGGCGCTTCGCCGAACGCCGGCAAGGTGAGCACTGCGTCGAAGCCGTCGAGCTCAGCGGCGAGCGCCTTCTGCCTTAGGGCCTGGGCCGCCTTCGCGGCGAGATATTCCATGGCCGTCTTGCTTCGCCCGCTCTCGACGTGGCCCTTCATGACCTCGCTGACCCGGTCGGGATGGCGCGCGATCAGATCGGAGAAGATCGTGGTCGCCTCGCTGAGCATGATCGTGGTGATCGCATGCCAGTTCACCGCGTCGAGCTCTCTCAGTTCGACCTCGGTGATCGTCGCACCGGCGCTGCGCAGCTTGTCGATGACGGACTCGAATACGGTCTTCTGCTTCGCCTCGGCGCGCTCCCATTTGGCGAAGCGCACCACCGCGAGCCGTGGCGTGCGGAGCGGCGTGAGGCCCTGGTCGATGTCGACGGTGAAGCCCGGCAGCGGCCGGCCGTGGCGATCATCTGCGCTGGTGCCGGCGAGCAACGCGAGGGCGAAGGCCACGTCGTCGACGCGGCGCGCGAAGAAGCCGACATGGTCGAGCGACGTGCTAAGCGGATGCACGCCGCCGCGTGGAATCGCGCCGAAGCTCGGCTTGAAGCCGACGACGCCGTTGAAGGCCGCCGGTCGGATCACCGAGCCGAGTGTCTGTGTTCCCAGTGCCAGCGGCACGAGGCCGGCCGCAACCGCGGCGGCTGATCCGGACGATGAGCCGCCCGGTGTGTGCTCGGGGTTCCATGGATTGACGGTCGGACCGGGATGACGCCAGGCGAATTCGGTGGAGACCGTCTTGCCGAAGATGGTTGCGCCGAGATTGCGCAGCCGTTCGACCACCCAGGCGTCCGCATCCGGCACGTGATCGCGATAGATCTGCGAGCCGTTGGTGGTCGGCATGTCCGAGGTGGCGATGATGTCCTTGACGGCGACGGGAATTCCACCGAGCGGGCCGGTTTTTGGAGCGACATCCCGCGGCAGATATTCGAATGCTTTCAGCTGCGGTTCGATCGCCTGCGTCTTCTTCAGGCATTCTTCACCATAGGCGATGGCCGCTGCGGGGTCGGCTGCGAACCGCCGCAGCAAGTCGAGGACGCCGGCACCGGCCTTCGGTGTGGACACAGGGAAACGCTCGGACATTCATCGATCCTGTCGACTTGATCTCGTTGCCGGGCGGTGAACGGCCGCAGCGTGTTGTTCCGATCCTATCGGCTGTTCAAGCACACGCCAATCGTCCGGCCGATCGGTGCATATGAATACAGCGCATGGCGGCAGGCCCGTGCCGCGTGGCGGACAATCGCCGATGCGGCCCAGGCACGCGCACGGACACGCGCGAACCTGGCAGCAATCCGCTTCTCACCCGCTCAGGATGTGCTACCATTTTCGAGCAGGACCACTGATGTGGTCGGCCAAAGGACGTCTTCAGATACGTTCCGATAAGTAGACGCAGCCACATGAGCTGCCTCATGGGAGTGAAGCGATGACATCGGCTTTTCACCGAAGCATTCTTGCGCTTGCAACAATAGGTCTCCTCGCCGGCACCAGCATCGCCGGCGCGCAGCAGCAATCCGATCAGGGGAAGGGCCTGAAGAAATACGAATCCGGCACCAAGGAGTTCTGGACGCATCCGCCGGACGACTGGTTCCTCGGCGACGAGACCGAGGCGCAGAAGGGGCTGGCGCCGCCGTCAGGCCCGCCGACCGGCGCGTCCGATGCCGAGCTCGCGAAGATCGTCAAGCAGGTGAAGCTGCCGGACGGCTTCAAGATGGAGGTCTGGGCCTCGGGCGTGCTCGCCGCGCGGCAGATGGCCTGGGGCGACAAGGGCACGCTGTTCGTCGGCTCGTTCGGGCTCGGCAACGTCTATGCCATCACCGACAAGGGCGGCAAACGCGAGGTCAAGACGGTCCTCAAGGGCCTGAACATGCCGACCGGCCTCGCCTTCCAGGATGGCAATCTTTACGTGATCGCGGTCGACAAGCTGATCAAATACGAGAATGCCGAAGCCAGTCTCGACCATCTCGGCCAGGGCAAGGTCGTCTACGACGACATGCCGTCCTATGCGGCGCATGGCTGGAAATACATCGCGGTCGACAAGGAAGGCTGGTTCTATATCCCGTTTGGACCGCCCTTCAACATCGGCATCCCGCCGACGTCAGTCGCGCAGATCCGCCGAGTCGATCCGCGCACCGGCAATGCCGAGATCTATGCGCTCGGCGTCCGTAACAGCGTCGGCGGCGACGTCGACCCGCGCACCGGCAAATATTGGTTCACCGAGAATGCGCGCGACTGGGTCAGCGACGATCTGCCGAGCGACAAGCTCAACATGATCTCGAAGATCGGCGAGCATTTCGGCTATCCCTATTGCCACCAGGGTGACCTGCCGGATCCGAAATTCGCGATGGGTCACAAGTGCTCGGAGTTCACACCGCCAGTGCTGAACCTCGGTCCGCACGTGGCGCCGCTCGGCATGAAGTTCTACACCGGCGACCAGTTCCCGGCGGAGTACAAGAACAACATCCTGATCGCCGAGCACGGCTCCTGGAACCGGCACAAGTACCAGGGCGCACGGATCATGCGCGTCATCGTCGGCCCCGACGGCAAGGACGCCAAGCAGGAGGTGTTCGCCTCCGGCTGGCTCGAGGGCGACCAGGGCTATCTCGGCCGCCCCGACGACATCATCCTCGCCAAGGACGGCTCGATCCTGGTGGCGGACGACTGGGCCGGCGCGATCTATCGCATCAGCTACGAGAAGAAATGAGCTCGTCGTGAAAGCGGGGCTGCGCGCTGCCTTACGGTGGCCGCAGCCCCAACTATTTTGAATGTCGCGCGTTGATCGAGGACGACGTGCCGCACCCGGTCGCGGGTTTCGGGCATCGTCCGCGCGCCAAAGCAATGATGGGAGTGAGGACGCCTGCGATGAATCCAGGGACCTCCAGAATGCACCAGGTGATGGCCGCCGCGCTGATGCTCATGCTCATGCTTGCGGCGCCTCCGGCTGACGCCGCCGATGTCGAAGCGGGCAAGGCCAAGGCCGAGCTCTGCGCCGGCTGCCACGGCGAGAACGGCATCTCGCAGACCGAGAATATTCCTTCGCTCGCCGGCCAGCAGGATCAGTTCATCCAGTGGCAGCTCGTGTTCTTCCGCGCCGGCACGCGCAAGAACGAGGCGATGAAGCCGATCATCGATCAGCTCACCAACGAGGACATCCGCAACCTCGGCGCCTATTTCGCCTCGCTGCAGCCGGCCAAGGCGCCGCCGGACAACGATCCGGATCTGTCGGCCAAAGGCGCGCAAGCCGCCGCCGGCCGGCGCTGTGCCTCATGCCATCTCGACAGCTATGCCGGCACCAAGGGCGTGGCGCGGCTCGCCGGCCAGCGCGAGGAATATCTCGTCAAGGCGCTGCACGACTACAAGTCCGGCCAGCGCGTCGGCGGCAGCCAGGCCGCGATGACCGATGTTGCCTATCCGCTAAGCGACGAAGAGATCACGGCGCTGGCGCATTATCTGGCGCATCTGTAGTTGCTGGTGATGGGATGGGGTCTCGCGCCACACCCACAGCTGTCGTCCCGGACAAGCCTGCCGACGCGAAGCGTTGGCGGGCGCCGATCCGGGACCCATACCGCGGAGTCCATCGAGGGACTTCGCTGCGAGTTGCCTGCCTCACCGCGGCCGCGGAGTATGGGTCCCTGCGTTCGCAGGGATGACACCTGTACTTGCCGCGGGACTATGCCTGATCAACCTAAATCGCCTGATTATCCGGCCACTGCGGTCAACTTTGCCGCTGAGCCTCGTACACCTTCAGCTGCGTGTAGGATATGCGCAGGCGCGGCACCGGGACCTTGGCGGCATCGGCGCGGGCGACGAGATCGCCGATGACGTGATCGGCCTCGACCGGCAGGCCGGCGCTGAGATCGCGGAACATCGAGGCGGTCATCGGTGATCCCTCCGCGGTGAGCATGCCGGAGACGCGCTGGAAGAACGCGCCGGCTGGGGGGTAGCCTGCGGCCGCAGCGGTGGCGCTGCATTCGTCGAGCATGCCGAGCAGGAAATCCTTGCCGCCCGGCGCGGTCAGGATCACGCCGACCGGCGCACGCATCAATGTGGTCGATGCAGCGAGCGAGGACAGGAACACCCACTTCTCCCACATGTCCTGCATGACGTGGTCGCTGGCCGACGCATTGAAATTCCCGCGCTGGAAAATCTCGAAGATCGCGCGGACGCGGTCTGACGATCCGCCGTCGCGCTCGCCGAAGCTCAGCGATTGCATCGGCTGCAACTGCACGACCTCGCGCTGCTCGTTCAGGGTCGCGGCGATGGCGCAGAGCCCGCCGAGCACGCGCGCGCGCCCGAACCTGGCGTCGAGCACGTCGAGATGCTTCATGCCGTTGAGCAGCGGGATGATCGCGGTGTTCGGACCCACGGCCGGCGCGAACGAGGTGATCGCGTCATCGAGGTCGTAGGCCTTGCAGCTCAGCAGGACGACGTCGAAGTGCTGCTTCAGAGTGTCCGCCTGTACGGTCGGCGGATTGGGGAGGGTGACGTCACCGGTCGGACTGCGGATCACGAGGCCGGCACTGGCGAGTTCAGCCGCGCGGCGCGGGCGGACCATGAAGGTGACATCGGCGCCGGACTGCAGCAGCCGGCCGCCGAAATAGCCGCCGATGGCGCCGGCGCCGACGACGAGAATACGCATGGGCAGGTCCTCTCTCTCACCGAGGTCTCATCATGCAGGAGCGAATAGCGAATGGCGAGTAGCGAATGGGGATGGCCACCATGCCCTACTCGCTACTCCCTATTCGCCATCGCTTCTCACCATTTCTCGCCAAACGGACGGATCTCCATCTCGAAGGTCCACGCGCTCTTCGGCTGCTGGTAGAGCTGCCAATAGGCACCCGCGACCGAGGCCGGCGGCATCAGCAGGTCGGGATTGTCCAGCGCCTCCTTGCCCCAGAGTTGGGCGCGGCGCTCGCGCACCCAGGCGGTATCGACGCCGGAATCGATGATCAGGTGGGCGACATGGATGTTCTGCGGCATCAGTTCGCGCGCCATCGCCTGCGCCACCGCGCGCAGGCCGAACTTGGCCGAAGCGAAGGCGGCATAGCCGGAGCCGCCGCGCAGCGAGGCGGTCGCGCCGGTGAAGAAGATCTTGCCGCCGCCGCGGGGCAGCATCAGCCGGGCGGCCTCGCGCCCGGTGACGAAGCCGGCCCAGCACGCCATCTCCCAGACCTTGCGGAACACGCGGTCCGTCGTCTCGAGGATCGGGAAATTGACGTTGGCGCCGACATTGAAGATCACGACCTCGAGCGGCGCATGCCTGTCGGCGTCGTTGAGGAAGGCGGTGGTCTCGTCCTCCTTGCGGGCATCGAGCGAGCGCGCCACGATCCGCCCGCCAGCGGCCTCGACCTCCGTGACCAGCGGCGCGAGCTTCTCGCCATTGCGCCGGCCGGCGAACACCGTGAAGCCTTCGGACACGAATTTCTTGACGATCTCGGCGCCGATGTAGTCGCCGGCCCCGACGACCGCGACGGTAGCGTTGCGCTGTTGCATGCTTGCTCTCCCGATCTCACTCCAGCCTCATTGCGAGGAGCGAAGCGACGAAGCAATCCAGCCTTGCTTTGCGGCGGGATCGCGTTGCTGCGCTCGCGATGACGGCGATCACTTGCCCAGGATATATTCCTCGACGTCGCGCAGCTGCTCCTTGCCGAAGAACATCTCATTGCCGACGAAAAAGGTCGGCGAGCCGAACGCGCCGCGCTCCACCGCGCGCTGGGTGTTCTCCACGAGCTTCGCCTTGACCTCGGGCTCCTGGGCGCGGGCGAACAGCTTGGCCCCGTCGAGCCCGGACAATGTGATCGCGGCGATCGCGATCTCGGGATCGTCCATCTTCTTCGGCTCGCGCCACATGTGGTGGAACGCCGCGTCGACATAGGCCTCGAACACGCCCTCGAGCTGGGCCGCGATCGCCGCGCGCATCAGGTTCAATGTATTCACCGGGAAGTACGGGTTCCAGACCCAGGGCTGCACCTGGTAGCGCTTGAGGAAGCGCTGGGTCTCGACCTCGTGGAATTCACGCTTGTTCCTGATGCCGGCGAGTGACTCGGCCGGTGACTTGTTGTTGGTCGCCTTGAAGATGCCGCCGAGCAGCACCGGGACATAGTAGAACTGGACGCCAATCCGCTTCACGATCGCCGGGATCGCCTCATGGCTCAGATAGGCGTTGGGACTGCCGAAGTCGAACATGAATTCTGGCGCAGGACGGCTCATGGGCGGTCTCCTCGGTTTTTCACATTGTGGTCCAGCGCAGCAGCTCCGTCCAGGGTTTTATGACGGTCATCATATTCCAGCGGTCGGAAGACGCCGGTGGTGCGTCAGATCATCCGGCGCACCGTCCGCTTGCGCCACACCAGGAGATAATAGCTCATCTGCAGCAGCATCATCGCGGCGAACGTGATGGGATAGGCGAGCCAGACGCCGTCGAGCCCGATGCTGCGGCTGAGCCAGGTGGCGGCGGGCACCTCGATCGCGGCGATTGCAAACGCCGAGATCGCCAGCGGCATCCACACCGTCCCGGAGGCGCGCATCGCCGACGAGAACGTGATGGACATGCCGAACAGGACGGAGCTCCACAGCACGATGTGCAGCGAATGCTGCGCCACCTCGATGACGGCCGGGTCGGTGATGAAGAATCCCATCAGCACCCGTGAGAACAGATAGCCGATCGCGACCAGGCCGCCGGTCAGCACCACGTTCATCTCGATGCCCGTGCGCACGATGTCGCCGATCTGCTCGGCTTGCCCGCGGCCGATCGCCTGGGCGCCGAAGATCGAGACCGAGATCGCGATCGACAGCGCCGGAAACTGCACATAGCCGAGCACCAGGTTGACCGCGCCATAGGCCGCCGTCGCGTCCGAGCCGAAGCCGTTGACGAGGCCGATCAGCACCATCTCGGCCAGCGACATCACGATCATGCCGATCGCGGCGGGGATGCCGAGCCGCAGTACGGCTCGCAACAGTTTCGGATCAGGCAGCATGCCCCGCAGGAATGCCGCATCGATCGCCAGCGGGTGCTTGCGACGGCGCAGATGGACATGGAGCCAGGCCAGCGTCGTCAACGTCGAGATCGCCGAGGCCCAGGCGGCGCTGGCGACGCCGAGCACGGGCGCGCCGAGCCAGCCGCGGATGAAGACCGGGGTGAGCACCAGCCCGAGCGTGGTCGATGCGGCGAGCGAGGCCAGCGGCGTCACGGTGTCGCCGACGCCGCGCATCTGCGACGACAGCAGGATGTAGGCGAAGGTCAGCGGCATCGTGATCATCATGATGCGGGCATAGCCCGCGGCTGCATCAAGGATGTTGGCGGGCGTGGCGAGCGCGCTCAGCAATTGGCGGCTGAACACGCCGCCCAATACCGCGATCAGGTCGCCGAGCAGCAGCGCAATGGTCAGCGTCGTGCCGGCGACCTGCTTCACCTTCGCGGGCTCACCGGCGCCCCAGGCCTGGCCGATCAGAACGCCGGCACCTGAGCCGAGGCCCATGACGAAGGAGACGAAGAAGAACATCGCCGGGAAGAACACCGAGACCGCGGCGAGCGCATCGACGCCGATCATCTGGCCGAGATAGACGTTGTTGATGGTGCCGAACAGCGACTGCAGGATGTTGCTCAGCATCATCGGAACGACGAACGTCAGGAACGGCTTGCGCAGCGAGGCGGTTGGCGGCGACACGGCATGTTTCTCCGTCGACCGCTCTTCATTCGGAGTGCGGTCGCGTTGCGAGGAATTGGAACAAGAGCCGCCGCGAACGGCCGCTCTCATTGGCTGTTGAAATCAGCCGATCTCACTCGGCGCGGTGGCGGTGCGCGAGCGCGACGGCGTGGTCGCGGATGTCGGCCGGCCAGTCCGCGATCAAGGCGGCGAAGCGGCCGAGATCGCCGGCGAACAGCGCCCGCGACGCCTCCTCGAACTGCGGCAGGTTGCTGCCGATCCCGGACATGAAATGATAGGCCGCATCGCGTGCCTCACGGGCGCGGTCGGTGTCGCCGCTGGCACGGCGGGCGTCGTGGACCAGCTTGCGCAGTGCGACCGAGGCACCGCCCGGCTGCGCGTTCAGCCAGTCCCAGTGCTGCGGCAGCAAGGTCACCTCGCGGGCCACGACCCCGAGCTTCGGCCGGCCGCGGCCACGCGGCTCGCTCGGCCCTTGGTTCGCGGCCGCGCCGGCTTCGACCGGCAGGCGCGCCAGGATCTCCCGGTCGCTGCCGCGCAGATCGAGGTCGATCGGCTGCCCGGTGCGGTCGCTGAAAATCACGATCGGCTCGGTGCCCGGCGCGGCGTGTTTCAGTACCAGCGCCACCTTGGGCAGCGGCCCGGCGGCAACCCGGGTTTTGCCGGCAAATGCGGTGAAGGTGTCCATATCGGCAGTCCCATGTGATCACCCTAATAAAGCCCGGGTGAAATTAAAGTCAATATTACCCGGGTAATTATTTCATGCCGGGGTGAGGATCCCGGCGCCTCGCCGAACCCGCCCTGTCCTGCTACGGAACGGCGCCCGCCACCCGATCCGTCCCTGGAAACCCCATGCTGACCGTTCACCACCTCAACAATTCCCGCTCGCAACGCGTGCTCTGGCTGCTCGAGGAGCTCGGCGTGCCCTATGAGATCATTCGCTACGAGCGCCAGCCCGACATGCGCGCGCCGAAGGAGCTGCGCGCGATCCACCCGCTCGGCAAGTCCCCTGTCATCACCGACAGCGGCAACACGGTCGCGGAGTCCGGTGCGATCGTCGAATATCTGATCGAGACCTACGGCAATGGCCGCCTGATCCCGCCGCCGAAGACACCGGAGCGGCTGCGCTATTCCTATTGGCTGCATTACGCCGAGGGCTCGGCGATGCCGCTGCTGCTGCTGAAGCTGCTGTTCAACATCATGCCGAAGCGAGCGCCGGCGCTGCTGCGTCCGATCGTGCGCAAGGTGTCGAACCAGGCCTTGAGCACACTGGTCAATCCGCAGCTGAAGCAGCACATGGCGTTCTGGGAAAGCGAGCTGCAGAAAAGCGAGTGGTTCGCCGGCGATTCGTTCACCGCGGCCGACATCCAGATGAGCTTCCCGCTGCAGGCGGCGGCATCGCGCGGCGGCCTGGAGCAGGGCCATCCGCGGGCGATGGATTTCCTCGCGCGCATCGAGGCGCGGCCTGCCTACAAGATCGCGCTGGAGAAGGGCGGGCCCTACGAGGTCGGCCGCTGAGCGCTATTTTGTGGCCGTCGCCGGCGCCGCGGTCGCCGCAATCACCTCGCGCACCAGCCGGGCGACGCCTTTGATGTCGCCGTTCGGATCCACGGAATCGCCGAGCCGGACCACGACCATGCGCTGGCTCGGCATGATCACCAACCGCTGGCCGAGCAGGCCGAAGGCGAAGAACGCGTCCGGTGGAATTCCCGCGCGGGCACGTCCCTGCGCGTGAAAATGCTGGCTGCGGTTGGTCCACAGCCCGGCGCCGTAGTCGGTGTCCAGCGTCGCAGTTGCCGACATCGCGACCCAGCCTTCCGGGAGAATGCGCCGGTCGCCGACGACGCCGTCGCCGAGATAGAGCAGTCCGAGCTTCGCCCAGTCGCGCGCGCTCGCCAGCATGTTGCCGTAGCCCTGAACGGTCCCGCTCCCATCGTATTGCAGCGTCGCGCTGCGCATGCCGAGCGGGTTGAACAGCTCGCGCCAGGCCAGCTCGATGGTCTGCTCCGGTCCCCCGGCGGCGTCGCGGATGATGCGCGCCAGGATCTGGGCGCTCGCGCTCGAATAGGCCCAGCGCTGGCCGGGCGGCGCGATCAACGGCGCATGCACCGCGAACGCCGCCATGTCGCGGTGGATGTCCATCTGGCTCGACGGATCGAAGCCGGAATTGGTCTCGTCCAGCGCCAAGCCTGATGTCATGCGCATCAACTGCTCGATCGTGATGTCGTGGCGCGGATCTCTGGCCTCGCGCCACTCCGCGACCGGCGCCGGGATCGACGGGCTCAGCTTGCCCTGCCGGGTGAGGATGCCCAGCAGCGCATTGGTGACCGTCTTGGTCATCGAGAAGCCCACAAGTGGCGTTTCGACGCCGATGCTCGGCGCATAGCGCTCTGCGATCAGGTGACCGTCCTTGACGACGACGACCGCCTTGGTGCGGCGGAACGGCGGGTTGGCCGGCTCCTCGAAGGCGTGATCGAGCGCCGCCTTCAGCGCGGGATCGCTGGGCTCCACCGCCGTGTTTTCCGCGAAGTCGGGCAGGGCGGGAGCAGGCCCCGCAGCACGCAGCGCAGCGACGTCGGTATGCGGCACGTAAGGCGGCTTCTGGCCCTGGAGCGTCACGCAACCGAGGCCGTCGTGAAACGAGGCGCGGGTGGCGTGCAGGCCGAGCAGCGACGCCTCCACTAGGCGCATGTCGGGCTCCACCCGGTAGCGCATCACAGCCCGCAACCGGCGCAGACCGGGCCGTTCCATGGTCTCCGCAAACACCGTTTGTGGATCGAGGCCGGAGACGTAGGTCTTCGCGCAGATCATCTCGGCGACCGCGCTGGTCGCGACGCGCAGCGCCCGGTCAGGCCGATAGGTGAGCCACCCCGCCACCAGCAGGGCCGCAAACACCAGCAGACCGACCACGAATCTTCGCAAATGCACCAGAACGTCCGACACCGTCTCGCGGGCGAGCCTCGCTGCGCCCTGGTATACTTCTAACGCGCCTCGGTCACCACGCCAACGGAGGGAAGCGGGTGAAGGGCCCCGCCGGACGGCGGCAAATCGTCATCCGGGGCCACGATGTCCGACATCGCCTGGGAACCGGCGCCTCAGCGCCCGGCTGCGGTGGCGCCCTTGCTGCGCGGATCCGGCGCGCCGACGAATCCATCCGACGTCACCAGGATGGAGTTGGCCGAGGTCCGTCCCATCGGCTCCTCGAGCTTGTGACCTCGGGCGCGCAGACCGGCGAGCACGTCCTCGGCAAAACCCTTCTCGATTCGGACCTCGTCGGGCATCCATTGGTGATGCAGGCGAGGCGCGGTGACGGCCTGTCGGACGTCCATCCGATAGTCGAGCACGTTGACGGTCACCTGCAGCACAGTCGAGATGATGCGGCTGCCGCCCGGGGAGCCCGTGACGAGCACGGGCTTGCCGTCCTTCAGCACGATGGTCGGCGACATCGACGACAGCGGCCGCTTGCCGGGACCGGGCAGATTGGCTTCGAAGCCGACCAGGCCGAAGGCGTTGGAGGCGCCGGGCGCGGCGGTGAAATCGTCGAGCTCGTTGTTGAGCAGCACGCCGGTGCCCTCGGCGACGAGGCCGACGCCATAGGGGAAGTTCAGCGTGTAGGTGTTGCTGACGGCATTGCCGTCATTGTCGACGACCGAGAAATGCGTGGTGTTGCTGCCCTCCCGCAGCGGCGTGGTGTTGAGCACGTCGCCGGCGCTGGTGGCGTGCGCGGGATCGATCCCGGCGCGCTGGCGCGCGGCATAGTCCTTCGACAGCATCGCGCGCACCGGCGCGTCGACGAAGGCGGGGTCGCCGAGATAGCGCGCACGATCGGCATAGGCACGCTTCATTGCCTCGATCAGCAGATGCAGCGACGCGGGCGAGCCCTGCTTCAACTCAGCGAGCGGAAAGCCTTCGAGGATGTTCAGCATCTCGACCAGCACGGTGCCGCCCGACGACGGCAGCGGCATCGACACGATGTCATAGCCGCGATAGGTGCCGCGCACCGGCGTGCGCAGCACCGGCTGGTAGGATTTGAGATCGTCCGCTGTCATGATGCCGCCGGCATCCTGGATCGCCTTGGCGAGTTGGTCGGCGACCGGCCCTTCATAAAATCCGCGCGGGCCCTGCTCGGCAATGGCGGTGAGCGTCGCCGCCAGATCGCGCTGGATCAGCCGGTCTCCTTCCCTCAGCACCGTGCCGTCGGGACGAATGAAGATCGCGGCCGACGATTTCCATTTGGCCAGCCGCGGCGCCATCATCGGCAGGGTGACGGCAACGTCGTCGGTGACCGGGATGCCGTCGCGCGCCAGCACGATCGCCGGATGCAGCAACTGCGCCAGCGTGAATTTGCCCGAGCCGTATTTCTCCAGCGCCAGCGCGAGACCTGCGACCGATCCGGGCACGCCGATCGACAGCGCGGAGTCGCGCGACTTGGCATTGTCGGGCTTGCCATCGGCGCCGAGGAAGATGTCGCGCGTGATGGCAGCGGGGCCGGTCTCGCGATAGTCGATCGCCACGTCCTCGTTGGTCCTGGCGATGTGAATGACCATGAAGCCGCCGCCGCCGATGTTGCCGGCAACGGGATAGGTGACCGCCATCGCAAAGCCGGTGGCAACGGCGGCATCGACCGCGTTGCCGCCGAGCGCGAGGATGCGCTGGCCGACTTCGGCTGCGATCCTCTCCTGTGCCACCACCATGCCATGCGCGGGCGGCTGCGCCGGCGCGGCGACACCGGGTGGCTGCGGGATGTCGATGGCTTGCGAATCCAGCGCCCGCGCCGGCAGGCAGCCGGCCAGCAACAGCATGAAACCCGCAAGGAGCCGTCGTCGATCAATCGTGAACGTGGTCATCGCAATTCCGCCGTTGCTGACATCCGCCTGGGATCGTCAGATGTTATAGGGCCGCGTCGCCGGCGTAAAACGCGACACCGTGATCGTCGCAAGATGCGACGCCGTGATCGCAAAGGATCTTCGAATGGCCGTCACCACGATCGAGACCTCTGGCACTGCCGACGGCCGAGTCTATCCCGGGCGCGCGGCCGTCGTCAGCTGGATCTTCTTCGATTGGGCGGCGCAGCCCTATTTCACGCTGATCACGACCTTCGTCTTCGCGCCCTATTTCGCGGCGCATGTCGCGCCGGACGCGGCGAGCGGCCAGGCGCTGTGGGGCTTTGCGACCGCCGCGGCCGGCATCGTCATCGCGCTGCTGTCACCGGTGTTCGGCGCGATCGCCGATGCCACCGGCCGCCGCAAGCCATGGATCGCGGCGTTCGGCGCGATGCTGGTGATCGGCGCCTCGCTGATGTGGATCGGGCGTCCCGGCGCGCCGGAGCTGATCCCGCCGCTGCTCGCGGTCTATGTGATCGCCACCATCGGGGTTGAGTTCGCCACGGTGTTCAACAACGCGATGATGCCGACCCTGGTGCCGCCGGAACGCATCGGCCGGCTGTCCGGCACCGGATGGGCCACCGGCTATGTCGGCGGCATCCTCTCGCTCGTCATCGTGCTGGGCTTTCTCGCCGCCAATCCCGACAGCGGCCGCACGCTGTTTGGATTCAAGCCGCTGTTCGGGCTCGATCCCGTGAGCCATGAAGGCGACCGCATCTCCGGTCCGCTCACCGGGCTCTGGTTCATCGTGTTCGTGCTGCCGATGTTCCTGTTCACGCCGGACTTTCCGGCGCGGCACCGGTTGGGCGCGGCCGTGCGCGAAGGCATCGGTCAGTTGAAGGAGACATTGCGCAGCTTGCCGCAGCAACGTGACGTTGCGTTCTTTCTCCTCGCCAACATGATCTACACCGATGGCCTCGTCTCGCTGTTCGCCTTCGGCGGCATCTATGCCGCCGGCACGTTCGGCTGGAACACGATCCAGATCGGCACCTTCGGCATCATCCTCGCCGCCGCCGGCACGTTCGGCGGCTGGCTCGGCGGCAAGCTCGATGATTTCCTGGGGCCGAAGCGCGTGATCGCCGGCAGCATGACCTTGCTGCTGCTCGCGATCATCGCGATTCTCATGGTGAGCCGTGATTCGGTTCTGTTGATCGCGGTCACGCCGGCGGTGCCCGGCGGCCCGCTGTTCGCCTCGCTGCCGGAGCGCGCCTACCTGCTGCTCGGCTGCATCATCGGCGCCTGCGGCGCGCCGCTGCAGGCGGCCTCGCGCTCGCTGCTGATCCGCATGGTGCCGAAGGAGCGCGTGGCGCAGTATTTCGGTCTGTTCGCGCTCACCGGCAAGGTCACGTCGTTCATCGGCCCGCTGCTGATCGGCACCATCACCGCGGTCACTGCGAGTCAGAAGGCCGGCATGGCCGTGCTCGTGCCGTTCTTTGCGGTGGGGCTGGTGTTGCTGGCGCGGGTCAACTCAGACCGTCATGCCCGGGCTTGACCCGGGCATCCATCCCGCTTCGACAGGCTCTTCTTTAGACGATGGATTGCCGGGTCAAGCCCGGCAATGACGACCTCGCTAGTGCCGGAAGTGCCGCACGCCGGTCAGCACCATGGCGATGCCGTGCTCGTCAGCCGCCTTGATGACCTCGTCGTCCTTCACCGAGCCGCCCGGCTGGATCACTGCGGTGGCGCCGGCCTCGATGCAGGCGAGCATGCCGTCGGCGAACGGGAAGAACGCGTCGGAGGCGACGACCGATCCCTTTGTCAGGGGCTCGGCGAGCTTCAGCTCCGCGGCCGCATCCAGCGCCTTGCGCGCGGCGATGCGCGCCGAATCGACCCGACTCATCTGCCCGGCGCCGATGCCGACCGTTGCCGAATCCTTGGCATAGACGATGGTGTTCGACTTGACGTGCTTGGCGACGCGGAAGGCGAAGCGCAGGTCACGCAGCTCGGCCTCGGTGGGCGCGCGCTTGGTCACCACCTTCAGCTCCATGTCATCGACGACGGCATTGTCGCGGCTCTGCACCAGAAGGCCGCCGGCCACCGTCTTCGCGGTCAGGCCGGCCTCGCGCGGATCGGGCAGGTCGCCGGCGAGCAGCAGCCGCAGCTTCTTGCGGCCGGCGATGATCGCGATCGCTTCCTCGGTCGCGTCGGGTGCGATGATCACCTCGGTGAAGATGCCGGTGATCGCGCGTGCCGTGGCGGCGTCGAGCTTGCGGTTCATCGCGATGATGCCGCCGAACGCCGAGGTCGAATCGCAGGCCAGCGCCTTCTGATAGGCGGTGACGAGATCGGGCCCTTCCGCGACGCCGCACGGGTTGGCGTGCTTGACGATGACGCAGGCGGCGGTGCGCGCCGGATCGAACTCGGCGATGCACTCATAGGCCGCGTCGGTGTCGTTGATGTTGTTGTAGGACAGCTCCTTGCCCTGCAACTGGCGTGCGGTGGCGACGCCCGGACGGCGGCCGGGAAGCGCGTAGAACGCCGCATGCTGATGCGGGTTCTCGCCATAGCGCAGCGACTGGATCAGCTTGCCGCCGAAGGCGCGGTAATCGGGCGCGTCGTTCTGGATGGTGGCGGCGAACCAGTTGGAGATCGCGGCGTCATAGGCGGCAGTGCGCGCATAGGCCTTGGCGGCAAGCCGGCGGCGCAGCAGCAGCGTGGTCGAGCCGTCATGCCGCGTGAGGTCGTCGAGCACGGCGTGATAGTCGTTGACGTCGACGACGACGGCGACGTCCTCGTGGTTCTTCGACGCCGCGCGGATCATCGCCGGGCCGCCGATGTCGATGTTCTCGATGCAGTCGTTGAACGGGGCGCCGCGTTCGACCGTGGCCTCGAACGGGTAGAGATTGACGACGAGCAGGTCGATCGGCGCGATGTCGTGGCTCTTCATCGCCGCCGCATGCTCATCATTGCCGCGGATCGCGAGCAGGCCGCCATGCACCTTGGGGTGCAGGGTCTTGACGCGGCCGTCCATCATCTCCGGAAAGCCGGTGAGGTCGGAGACGTCCTTGACCTTCAGGCCGGCCTCGGAAATCGCCCTGGCGGTGCCGCCGGTCGATACGAGCTCGACACCGCGCGCCGCAAGCGCGCGCGCGAACTCGACCAGACCGGTCTTGTCGGAAACGGATAACAGGGCACGGTGAACGCGACGAAGCTGATTGGTCATGGGCAGAGTCCTTGTGCAGGAGTTCAATTTGCCCAGGCGCACGGCGGTCAATCCCGCGCTCCCCGATGGTGCTCCATCCAAAGTCGCCAGTCGCACGAGAGCGGGCCTCATATCAGCTTTTGCCGCCCGCGACAACGGGTGGGCGATCGAACGACCATCTTGGCCTCACGGCTCACCATGAGGGTGCACGGTCTCGCCTGAACATCGGCCGCGTCCCGAGGGCCCGCCGAAGGCGGACGGCTCGACGGACGGTGATGTGAGATGATGTGAGAAGCGTTACAGCGGCAATTCCGGCTCTCTCCGCGCGTTGCGGCGTCCGTTGGTCTCGGTCGGCGACGCCGACGAGCGCACGAAGCTCCAGCGGATCGACGGGGCTTGCTGCGCGTCCTGCCGGATCACCAGTTGCGTGGTGCGGCGCGGACCGTCATTGCCGGCGAGAAACACGCTGTCCTCGAGATCGACGCGATCGTCGAACGTCTCGAACGTCCAGACCTCGCGATTGGGCAGCACCAGCATGGCGCCGCGGCCGTCGCTGAGCCGGCTGGCCTTGACGGCCGGATGCAGGTGGAAGCGCAGCGCGTAGTCCGAGCCGCCGCCGCGAAGACGGGCGCCCTGCGCCGGCGTCACGGTGTCCTCGCCGTCCAGCCGCGAGCCGTCCTCGGCCGCCACCAGCACGCGGCGGTGGACGAGGCCGAACTTCGCCGCGTAGCCATTGTGCGAGGTCGACAGCACGGTGCCGTCCGGCACGACCTCGCGGAAGTTCTCGACCCGCGTCGGACCCGACACGATCGGCGCGCCGTGCAGCAGGCGCTTCATCGCCGACATCTCGACGAAGGTGCAGGACGAGGTGTTGTGATAGGTCAGCGTCGAATGCGCCACCGTGCTGCGCGCGAAGGCGCGCCAATTGTCGCGGCCGGTCGACGGCATGCCGCAATTGATCACGATACGGCACGGTCCGGAGGACATCTCGAAGGCGAGACAGCCGGCATGGGCCTCATGGCTCAGATGCGGCGGCGGCGGCGCACCGGTGTCGACGATCACCGTCATCGGTCCGGCGTCGAGCCGCTGGAAACCGGAATGCGGCATGCTCGCCATCGGCGTGCCGTGGGTGTCGTCATAGGCGAGCAGGGTCGCCAGCAGGTCGGACGGGGTGCCGCCCATGCCATTGAACAGCGCCATGTTGCCGTCGCCGTGCCGGAAGAAGCGCAGCATCGGCATCATGCGGTCGATGGCGTTGAGCAGCGCCGGCGGCGGGGCGATGTTGCGGGCCGCAAACGTCTGCCGCAGCGGCAGCAGGTCGATCAGCAGCTCGATCAGCGCGCCCGGATTGCGCGACACGTGGCCGCCATCGGGCAGGATCTGCCGCTGCAATTCGTCGGAGAGTTTTCGGGTCGCGCTGCGGATGTGCTTGGCCTGGTTGGCGAGGCACAGCGCCGCGTAACACAGTGCGATCAGCACCTGCAGCCGCGGCGCGCCATCCGGGATGTCGATGGTCGAATAGCGCAGATAGCGGATCTCGCGGGTTAGCCCCCGCAGATAGCGGCGGTAGAACTTGCCGTCGGAATCGGCCAGCACCAGCGGCGCCTGCGACAGCAACGAGATCACCCGCCGGGCCAGCACGTCGGCGCGCCGGCTCAGCGGATGGCGGCCGATCTGGTTGGTGATCCAGTCGTCGACCAGGGCACGGGCGTTGGCGCGGGTCAGCGCGGTGTCGGCTGCGCGCAGATGTCGCAGCCAGCCGAAGCCGAGCAGGGCGACCTCCCAATCCTCCGATGGCGGCTCCAGGTCGAAGATCGAGCGGCCATGGCAGGTCACGATCTTGCCGGCGAAGACGAAGCGGCCGGCATAGATCTCGGCGGCCCGCGTCGCGTCCGAAGTGCGCAGATCATGCGGCGCAATGATGAGTCGGTCCGCCCGTCCGGGCCACAACCCGGACACGGATACCGATACACCGCTGACGTTGGACATCAGGCTGCGCGCAAAGCGGCCCATCACCAGCGTCGATATGCGTCTGCGTTGAGCGGCGGACACGCCAAGCCTTGGATTCAGAGGGGGATTCGGTTGCGCATCCTTCATAGATCGCAACTGCCGCCGATACACCATTTTTGGCCCCGGTGCAGCACCATCGCGGGACCAGAATCTGGTGCAAAATCAGGATTTAACGGACTAACGCAACGCCGACGCCCTTAAAGCCCGACCGACGCAGGGCCGGCGCACCGCGCGTACGATGACACGCTCACGGCCGGCGCTCCAGTCTCGCCGCATAAAAACCGTCGAGACCGCCAAGCCGGGGGTCCTGGTGCGGCAAATGGCAGGGCAGAGTGCGCAGGTCGCCGGCCGGCGTGACCAGCTCGGCCAGTCCTGCCACCTCGCCAGGGGTGACGGGGATGCGGCGCAGCTCGGTGGTTTCGGCCAGCACGCGCTCGACCACCTGCTCGCCCTCCTCGGGCTCCAGCGAACAGGTACAGTAGACCAGGGTTCCGCCCGGCTTGAGCAGGCCGCTCGCTCGGGTCAGCAGCCGCGCCTGGAGTGCGGACAGGGCGGCGATGTCGGCCTCGCTGCGCAACCAGCCCACATCGGGATGGCGCCGAATGGTGCCGGTTGAGGTGCAGGGGGCATCGAGCAGCAGGCCGTCGAAGCCGCCGCTTTCGGCGGGCTGCCATTCGGCGGCATCGGCCACGACCGTCTCGGCCGTGAGCTGCAGCCGGGTCATGTTGTCCTTCAGCCGGTTCATCCGGGCCGGCGACCGGTCGACCGCGGTGACGCGGGCGCCGCCATGGGCAAGCTGGGCGGTCTTGCCGCCCGGCGCCGCGCACAGATCGGCGATGGTCTTGCCGCCGACGTCGCCGAGCAGCCGCGCAGGCAAGGCGGCGGCGGCGTCCTGCACCCACCATTGGCCCTCGGCGAAGCCCGGCAGGACTGTCACCGAACCATGCAGCACGGTGCGCACGGTCCCGGTCGGCAGCACCTCACCATGCAGCCGCGACGCCCATTGCGCCGGGTCCGACTTCACTGTCAGGTCGAGCGACGGCTCCTGGCCGAGCGCCGCGGCGATGTCCTTTGCGGTCGCTTCGCCGTAATGATCGATCCAGCGCTTGAGCAGCCAGGGCGCGATGTCGAGCGGCTGGCCGGTGGCGTCGTCGAGCAGGCCCGCGCCCTCGCGCGCGCAGCGCCGCAGCACCGCGTTGACGAGCCCGGCATACTTCGCTGCGCGGCGGTCGGCCTGGACCAGGCGGACGGAGAGGTCGACGGCGGCGTGGTCGGGGACGTCCATCCACAGGATCTGGGCGGCGCCGATCAAGAGCGCGCTCTGCGCCCGCGGCGCGTCGGTCGGCACGCCGCGATCCAACAGCCGCGACAGCACGTGGCCGAGCGTTCCGAGCCGCCGCAGGGTGGTGGCGACCAGCCGGCGCATCAGCGCGCGGTCGCGGTCGGCGAGATGCTTCAGTCCGGGATGCGCGCCGGTTCCGTCGAGCTGATCGTCGAGGGTGCGATGCTTGTGCAGCACGCCGTCAACCACGTCGGCGGCGATGCGGCGTGCCGCCAGGCCTGGGACTTCGGAAGGGGTCGCAAAACGCGGCGGAGGCATGCCTGGGAATTACTCGCGAAAGAAGAAAGGCAGTTCCGCGACGATCGGGTGCATGCCATCAGCTTGCGGGTCCTCTGTCACCGGAATATGCCAAATGTAAGAATCGGCTCCGCATTTTTTAGACCTGTTTTATCGCGTGCGCTCACACGATCTGATGATATCGGGAACGATCCGGTTCAACGGTGGAATGGTACGATGAGTGACGAGCCCAGGAGTGAGTCCAAGAGCGGGCCTGAGACCAGGCCCGCATTGTCGGTGGTCGCCAGCAACGACAATCCGCGCAAGCCGCTGACGCCGGCCGCGCAGCGCGCGCTGGCCGAGGCTGAGGAACGCCGCCGACTGGCAGCAGAACAGACGAAGCCGATGCCGACGGAGTTGCAGGGGCCGAAAGGGCCGGAGCCGACCCGTTACGGCGACTGGGAGAAAAAGGGAATCATCTCGGACTTCTGACGGGATGTCCGCGCGCGGCTTTCGTTGTTCGGCGCCGGGCTTGCCGGTCCCGCGTTCTCCGCGCTCCCGGATCGCAGCGGTGACTCAGCGCGTGACAACCACCGTTGTGCCGATCGATACGCGCTCATAGAGATCGGTGATGTCGGTGTTGAGCATGCGGATGCAGCCGTAGGACACGTAGCCGCCGACCGAGTTTGGCACGTTGGTGCCGTGGATCGCATATTCGCCGCCGGCGAGCGTCATGGCGGCGACGCCCATCGGGTTCTGCGGCGAGCCGCCGGGGATCACGTCGGGGATGTTGGGCTTGTCGCGCTTGACGTCGGCCGGCGGCGCCCAGGCCGGATATTTGTACTTGCCGTCGATCTTGGTGGTGCCGGCCCATTGCCGGCCGGCCTTGCCGACGCCGACCGTGTAGCGCATGGCGTGGCTGCCATCGAGCACGAGATAGAGCTTCCGCTCGCCGGTCCTCACCACGATCGTGCCCGGCGAATAGTCGCCGGCGATGGCGACCAGCTCGGGACGGGCCGACGCAGAGTCGGCCGTCGTGACCATGGCTCCGACCACCGACGCGGCCACCATCGCCGCCTTCATTGTCAGCCTGCCCGCCCCAGTCCGCATTGCCATCCCCTCAGGCCGTTCCGCGGCGCCTGCTCCCCGGCCGGGAGCACGCGGATGGCTTGAGGAAAGAAAAACTTCGTCTGCAAGTAAATGACCTGAAAACAACACTCCCGCGGAATCAGCCGCGGGAGTGCGATGAGCCTTGACGAATGCGGCGAGCGCCTCTCGCGCCCGCCGGGCACGGCGTGCCTACGCCTGCTTCTCCTTGCGGTTCTGACGGTGCTGCACGAGGTCGTCGACCACGCCGGGATCGGCGAGGGTCGAGGTGTCGCCCAGTGCGCCCGGCTCGTCCTCGGCAATCTTGCGCAGGATGCGGCGCATGATCTTGCCGGAGCGGGTCTTGGGCAGGCCAGGGGCGAACTGGATCTGGTCGGGCGAGGCGATCGGGCCGATCTCCTTGCGCACCCAGGCGACGAGCTCCTTGCGCAGCTCCTCGCTCGGCTGCTCGCCGGCCATCAGGGTGACATAGGCGTAGATGCCCTGGCCCTTGATGTCGTGGGGATAGCCGACCACGGCGGCTTCCGAGACCTTGGCGTGGGCGACCAGCGCGCTCTCCACCTCGGCGGTGCCCATGCGGTGGCCGGAGACGTTGATGACGTCGTCGACGCGGCCGGTGATCCAATAGTAGCCGTCGGCGTCGCGGCGGCAGCCGTCGCCGGTGAAGTACTTGCCCTTGTAGGTCGAGAAGTAGGTCATCTCGAACCGGGCATGATCGCCATAGACGGTGCGCATCTGGCCCGGCCAGGAGCGGGTGAGGCAGAGATTGCCTTCGGTCGCGCCCTCCAGCGGCTTGCCGTCGGCATCGACGATCTCCGGCACGACGCCGAAGAACGGCCGCGTCGCCGAACCCGGCTTCAATTTGGTCGCGCCCGGCAGCGGCGTGATCAGGATGCCGCCGGTCTCGGTCTGCCACCAGGTGTCGACGATCGGGCAGCGGTCGTCGCCGACGACGCGGTGATACCACTCCCAGGCTTCCGGATTGATCGGCTCGCCGACCGAGCCGAGCAGGCGCAGAGACGCGCGCGAGGTCTTCTTGACCGGCCCGTCGCCGCCCTGCATCAGGGCGCGGATCGCGGTCGGCGCGGTGTAGAAGATGTTGACCTTGTGCTTGTCGATGACGTTCCAGAACCGCGAATTGTCCGGATAGTTCGGCACGCCTTCGAACATCAGCGTGACAGCGCCATTGGCCAGCGGCCCATAGAGGATGTAGCTGTGGCCGGTGACCCAGCCGACGTCGGCGGTGCACCAGTAGACGTCGCCGTCGTGATAGTCGAACACGTATTGATGCGTCATCGCGGCGTAGACGAGATAGCCGCCGGTTGTGTGCAGCACGCCCTTGGGCTGGCCGGTCGAGCCCGAGGTGTAGAGGATGAACAGCGGATCCTCCGCATGCATCGGCTCGCACGGGCACTCGGTGGTCACCATCTCCGCGGCCTCGTGGTACCAGAGGTCGCGGCTCGGGTTCATCTCGATCTTGCCGCCGGTGCGCTTGACCACGACGACCCAGTCGACATTGTCGACCTTGTTCAGCGCGGCATCGACATTGGCCTTGAGCGGCACCTTGCGGCCGCCGCGCAGGCCCTCGTCGGCGGTGATGATGATCTTGGAATCGCAGTCCTTGATGCGCTGGGCAAGCGAGTCCGGCGAGAACCCGGCGAACACCACCGAGTGGATGGCGCCGATGCGGGCGCAGGCCAGCATTGCATAGGCGGCTTCCGGGATCATCGGCAGATAGATGGTGACGCGGTCGCCCTTCTTGACGTTGCGGTTGCGCAGGATATTGGCCATCCTGCACACCTCGTCGTGCAGCTCGCGATAGGTGATGCGCTTGGATTGCGAGGGGTCGTCGCCCTCCCAGATGATTGCGGTCTGGTCGCCGCGGGTGGCGAGGTGACGGTCGACGCAGTTGTAGGCGGCGTTGAGGACGCCGTCCTCGAACCATTTGATCGAGATGTTGCCGGGGGCGAAGGAGACGTTCTCGATCTTCGTCGGCGCCTTGACCCAGTCGACGCGCCTGGCCTGCTCGGCCCAGAAGCCGTTGGGATCCTTGATCGAGCGCGCGTACATCTCCTGGTACTTCGCGTCGTCGACAAAGGCGCGTTTCGCCCATTCGGCCGGAACGTCGTAGATCTTCTCGGACATTTCACACCCTCCACATGCGGCCCGCCGTGGTCCAGCGCAGGCCGTCGTTGTTCCCACTATGCGTCCGCGTAACCGGCGGCGACAAGGCAAGACAAGTAGAACCTTCGGCGGGGACCCGGTCTGCGCAGGATCAAAGAATTGTGCGCGGAGGTTGCGGCAGCCGGCCGCGCGGCAGAGGTCGCGACAATCAGCAGCATCAAGGTTACCCGGAATCGGGTCGCCGTCCGGTATTTTGAAACCGCTTTGCCCAAAATTAGGGACTCGCTATCCGGCCCATCACGCCCTAAATCGCCTTGAAGCTGTGGATAACTGGGCCGGATCCAAACCGGACTCCGGGGCATTGAGCGGATCAACACGACGGCAGGGCGTCTAAAGCAATGATGGACCAGCAGAATTTCGAGAGCCCGCGGGTCGGCCCGGCCGACGCCGAGGTCGCGCTCGCGAAAGCGCTGGGCCAGTGGCCGTCCAAGCCGCCGCGCCGCAAGCTGACCTTGAAGGATCTGGCCCACGCCAAGACCGCCGACGCCCAGGGCAATGCCAAGACCTCGGTCGAGGAGCTCGCCAAGCGCATCGGGCTGAAGCTCGGTGACCAGGCCGAGCTGACCATCCGCCGCATCAAGCGCGGCAAGAGCTATACCTTCATCCGCGCCAATGGCACCCCGATCCGCCACGCCGGCACGATCCGCCGCCTGCACGCCATGGCAGTGCCGCCGGCCTATCGCGAGGTACGCTACGCCCCCGACCCGAGCCTGCACCTGCAGGCGGTCGGCGTCGACGCCGCCGGCCGGCTGCAATACCGCTATCACGCCGACTGGGAGAAGGTGCGCGAGCATCGCAAGGCGCATCGCCTCGCCAAGCTGGTCGGCGCGCTGCCGCGCATCCGTCGCGCGGTATCGAAACATCTCGCCGGCGACGAGCCGACGCGGGAGTTCGCGCTCGCAGCCGTGATCGAGCTGATTGCGCGCACCGCGATCCGCCCCGGCAACGAATCCTATGCGCGGCTGAACGGCACCCGCGGCGCCACCACGCTCTTGAAGTCGAACGTCGCGCTCGAGGACGACAGCCTGGTGCTCACCTTCAAGGCCAAGGGCGGCAAGGCCGTGCGCAAGGAATGCGACGCCGCCAAGCTGGTGCGCGCCGTCGGCATCCTGCGCGGCGTGCCCGGCCGCCGCATGTTCCACTATCGCGACGCCCAGGGCGTGGTGCGCGCGGTCTCGACCACACAGGTCAACGCCTTCCTGCGCGAGATCGCCGGCATCAAGATCTCGCTGAAGGATTTCCGCACCCTGATGGCCTCCGCCGTCGCGCTGGAGACCTTGTCGCGGATCACGCCGGCGGCGAGCGCGCGCGGCCGCAAGAAGCAGATCCTGGAAGCGATCCGCGCCGCCGCCGACGAGCTCACCAACACGCCGGCGATCTGCCGCCGCAGCTATGTGCACGACACCATCGTCACGGCGTTCGAGGACGGCATTCTCGAACGCTTCGCCGCCACCATGAAGGGCCAGCGCTCGCAGACGCGGCGCGAGCAATTGCTGGCGCAAGTGCTGACGGCCGTCTCGGCCTGACGCAGCTAACGATCAAGCCTGGCAGCGCGTCCCGATCTTGGCCGATGCAAGGAAGCGGGCGATCGGATCGAGCTGCCGGCACGGCACCGCCGCGCTCTTCACCGTCGTGGCCTCACGCTTGGCCGGCCGCAGCACGGCCGACTTGCTGGCCGGCTTGGCGCGGCGGGCAGCCGACGCACCACGTCCCTCCGCGCGCACGGCCCTCGAGAGCAGCGGCAGGCGCGCGCCTTCGTTGAGATCGAGCGGCGGTGTTTCGAAACTGCGATCGGACTCGTTCAACGTATCAACGCCGGGAATCGGCTCGCGGATCAGCGACGACGTCGCTTCGCCCGCGATGTCGCCGGGCGATACCGCGGCAAGCACCATCTTCGTTGCAAGCAAGCAGCAGATTATCACGAGGCAGAACCCCGCAATCCAGATCGTTCTGTTCACTGTAGGAAACCCCCGCCGATCGCGCCGGACAGTGCGGGACATCCCCTTCCCGCAGCCGGCGCCGTGCCGACCAATCAACCTTAAGAAAGTCTTACTCGCAATGTTTTCGGCAAGTTCGGCCGGGCTTGGCTCGCATTGTAGTTAATGACGACGATGATCGATCATCGGCATCGGCCAATGACCGACAGAGAGCTGATCAGTTCGCAGCAGGCTGCGACATTGCGGCGCGGCTCTCGTTCAATGAGTCGGCGAGACGATCTCGATGCCCTGAGGTTTCACGGATCACGTTAAATTATGCGCCGAAACTCGCTTCCGAACGCGGCGTAGCTCGGCCTGACACGACGCAAGAGCGCATCCGCTCAAGATCAGCATCGGTGTCGCAGTCGAACTCATCACGCGGCTCTGCCGCCGCCTTTCATAGGGAGCTACCCATGTCCAAGCGCATTGCCTTTCTCGCTGCCGCCGCCTTCGGCGCGCTGTCGCTGACCTCGGCTTTCGTCGCGCCTGTCAGCGCCGAGGAGAAGACCGTGATGGTCGGAGGGGCGGCGATGTATCCGTCGAAGAACATCGTGCAGAACGCGGTCAACTCGAAGGATCATACGACGCTGGTCGCCGCGGTGAAGGCCGCCGGGCTCGTGCCGACGCTGGAAGGCAAGGGACCGTTCACGGTGTTCGCGCCGACCAATACCGCCTTCGGCAAGCTGCCGGCCGGCACCGTCGACAGCCTGGTCAAGCCGGAGAACAAGGCGACGCTGACCAAGATCCTCACCTATCACGTCGTGCCCGGCAAGCTCGAGGCGTCCGACCTGAAGGACGGCCAGATGCTGAAGACGGTCGAGGGCGAGCAGCTCACCGTCAAGCGCGAGGGCAAGAACGTCATGATCGTCGACGCCAAGGGCGGCACCTCGATGGTGACGATCCCGAACGTCAACCAGTCGAACGGCGTCATCCACGTGGTCGACACCGTGCTGATGCCGGCGTCGTGAGGCCCGGCGCGACACCGGACACATCCGTTTCTTCCTCCTCCTCGCGGATGTGACCAGGAGCGAGCCGGGCCACCCCGGCTCGCTTTTTTGTGAACGCGATAGTTTCTGCGTATCGTTTTGATCGGCGCCGCGGTGTAACGGAGCCCGCCGAGCCGGCGTATAATTGGCGTGACGAATGCAAGCGACGTAAACGCAAGCGACGGAGCCGACCGCCATGACGAGCGCCACCACCAGCGCCCCTTCGACCCTCGCGGCGACCGGGGGACCTGTAACCGGAGTCGCGACCAAGGTCGTTCAGCCGGCCTGGGTGCGCGTCATGCATTGGATCAACGCCGTCGCGATGATCATGATGATCATGTCGGGCTGGCAGATCTACAATGCCTCGCCGCTGTTCGACTTCCGCTTCGACCGCAGCTTCACGCTCGGCGGTTGGCTCGGCGGCGCGCTGCTGTGGCATTTCGCGGCGATGTGGCTGCTGATGCTGAACGGCCTTGCCTATCTCGTCACCGGTCTCGCCACTGGCCGGTTCCGCCGCAAGCTGCTGCCGATCTCGCCGGCGTCCGTCGTCGCCGACCTCAGGGCCGCGCTGACCTTCAAGCTCGCCCATGACGACCTCACCGTCTACAACGCGGTGCAGAAGCTGCTGTATCTCGGCATCATCGGCGTCGGCATCGTCGTCGTGCTCACGGGCCTGTCGATGTGGAAGCCGGTGCAGCTGCATTGGCTGGTGAGCCTGTTCGGCGACTATCCGGCGGCGCGCTACGTCCATTTCGTCTGCATGGCGCTGATCTGCGCCTTCCTGGTGATCCATATTCTGCTCGCGCTGCTGGTGCCGAAGAGCCTGCGCGCGATGATCATCGGCCGCTGAGAGGAGAGACAGCCATGGCGAAACGTCCGTTCTTCATTCCCGGCGTCGACAAGCGGCTCCTGATCAAGGACTCGCTGAAGGTGATGCCCGATCTCACGCGGCGCCGCTTCATCACCGGTGGCGCCAGCCTCGGCGCGCTGACCTTGCTCGCCGGCTGCGACGTCGTCGACGGCGACACCGCCGAGGAGCTGCTCAAGAAGGTCTCGAAGTTCAACGACGCGGTGCAGGCCTGGATGTTCAATCCGGACGCGCTGGCACCGACCTTTCCGGAGAGCGCGATCACCAAGCCGTTCCCGTTCAACGCCTACTACACGCTCGACGAGGCGCCGGAGATCGACGCCGCCGACTGGAAGCTCGAGGTGCGCGGCCTCGTCGACAACAAGAAGTCGTGGACGCTCGACGAGCTGCACGCACTGCCCCAGGTGACGCAGATCACGCGCCACATCTGCGTCGAGGGCTGGAGCGCGATCGGCTCCTGGACCGGCACGCCGCTGCGCGATTTCCTCAAGCTGATCGGCGCGGACACCCGTGCGAAATACGTCTGGTTCAACTGCGCCGACAAGGACGGCTACAACTCGCCTTTGGACATGCGTACCGCGCTGCATCCACAGACCCAGATGACCTTCAAGTTCGCCGACCAGATTCTGCCGCGCGCCTACGGCTACCCGATGAAGATCCGCGTCCCCACCAAGCTCGGCTTCAAGAACCCCAAATACGTCGTCGCGATGGAAGTCACCAACGACTACAAGGGCGGCTATTGGGAGGATCAGGGGTACAATTCGTTCAGCGGGAGCTGAAGACGTCGATCGATAGAGCCGCGATCGCCGCCACATCCTCGGCTGTCGTCCCGGCCTTGAGCCGGGACCCATAGCCAACGGCGGTGATGACGCGGGCAACTGGCAGCCTCGTCCCTCGATGGCTTCCGCGGTATGGGTCCCGGCGTTCGCCGGGACGACACCATTTGTTAGGCTCGATCGGCGGCTTTCAACTTCCCCTGCATCGCCGCCATGACCGCCCCTAACAGCAACAAGGCCGCCGACACATTCAGCGCATAGGTCAGGCTGCCCATCGCATCGGTGATTGCCCCGACCACGAACGGACCCAACGTCTGGCCGATGCCGAACACGATGGTCAGGGCCGCGATCGCGCGCGACCACGCCGCCTGCGGCAGATTGAAGCGCACGAACGCGGTGGTCGCCGTCGTGACGGTCGAGAACGCGACGCCGAAGATCGCGGCGGACAGTGCCAGCATCGCCGGCGAATGGCTGAGCGCCGGCAGTGCGGCGCCGATGGCGTTGACGGTGAGGATGATCGCGGCCGGCCTCCCACCGCGGTCCAGCGCGATCACGCGGCGCCACACCCAGGGCGTGGTGAAGCCGGCCAGCCCGATCAGGCACCAGAACGCGGACTGGGCGGCGGCGCCGCCGCCGAGGTCGCGGACATAGGCGATCATGAAGGTGAGATAGGCGATGTAGCCGGCGCCATAGAGGAAGTAGCCGAACAGATAGATCGCCATCGGCCGCAGCGAGACCGGGGCTGCGCCGCCGCCGGACACAGCCGCCATCGCCGGGATCGGCGTCAGCAGCAGCGGTAGGATCAGCACGCAGCCCAGCGCGGTCAGCGCCAGCCAGACGATCCACCACGAGCCGGGCCCGAACGCCTGCAGCACGAACGGCGCCACCAGGCCGGAGGCGACGATGCCGAGCGGCGGTCCGGCATAGAACAGGCTGAGGATGAAGCTCGCCTGGGCCGGCCGCGATTGCGCGATCCGCGCCGCCAGCGTGCCGCCCGCGACGAAGGCGACGCCCGCGCCGACGCCGGTGATCAGCCGCGCCAGGCTGAGCGAGACGAAGTCGCCTGTCAGGGCGCAGACCGCGAGCGAGGCCAGCGCCGCCAGGGTTCCGCCACGCACCGTCGCCGGTGCGCCGATTCGGCCGATCAGACGCGACGCGATCAGCGCGCCGATCAGATAGCCGGCGGCGTTCACGGTGTTCATGAAACCCGCGGCCGAGTACGACCAGTGCAGCGAGTCCCGCATGTCCGGCAGCACCAGCGCATAGGCGAAGCGGCCGATGCCGAGGCCGACGATGGGGCCGAGCGAGAGCGTCAGGTTGAGCCGCGCCGGATGGGCCGGAGGCGGATCGGGCGTGGGATTCAGCAAGACATGCTCCGGCGCAGCGATCGTCCGGCAGTCCATGCTCTCTAGCGGCGATCCCGGAGAACATAGCAGCTCGGCACGCCGGTCCAGAAGACGTGCGGCGGCAATGGTGGCTTGCCAACCGTGCAGGAGGGCTTTAGCACTCCGCGCGGATTTTCGTTCCCGTCATTGCCGGTTTGGCCGGCAATCCGGCCAAGAATGCTGGATGCCCGCGCAACGCCCGGGCATGACAAGCCCCGTGAGGACAACGACCATGGCGACCCAGAAGCTCCTTTTGCTGCCCGGCGACGGCATCGGCCCCGAAGTGATGGCCGAGGTGAAGCGGCTGATCGGCTGGCTCAACGCCAAGGGGCTCGCCTCGTTCGAGACCGAGGACGGGCTGGTCGGCGGCGCGGCCTATGACGCCCACGGCGCATCGATCTCCGAGGCCGACATGGACAAGGCCAAGGCGGCCGACGCCATCATCTTCGGCGCCGTCGGCGGCCCGAAATGGGATGGCGTTCCCTACGAGGTCCGCCCCGAAGCGGGCCTCTTGCGCCTGCGCAAGGATCTCGGCCTGTTCGCCAATCTGCGCCCCGCGGTGTGCTACCCGGCGCTCGCCGATGCCTCCAGCCTGAAGCGCGAGATCGTCGAGGGCCTCGACATCATGATCGTGCGCGAGCTCACCGGCGGTGTCTATTTCGGCGAGCCCAAGACCATCACCGATCTCGGCAACGGCCAGAAGCGCGCGATCGATACCCAGGTCTACGACACCTATGAGATCGAGCGCATCGCCCGCGTCGCCTTCGACCTCGCGCGCAAGCGCCGCAACAAGGTGACGTCGATGGAGAAGCGCAACGTCATGAAGTCGGGCGTGCTCTGGAACGAGGTCGTCACCGCGGTTCACAATCGCGAATACAAGGACGTCACGCTCGAGCATCAGCTCGCCGATTCCGGCGGCATGAACCTGGTGAAATATCCGAAGATGTTCGACGTCATCGTCACCGACAATCTGTTCGGCGACATGCTGTCGGACATCGCGGCGATGCTGACCGGCTCGCTCGGCATGCTGCCGTCGGCTTCGCTCGGCGAGGTCGATGCCAAGACCCACAAGCGCCGCGCGCTGTACGAGCCGGTGCACGGCTCGGCGCCGGACATTGCCGGCAAGGGCCTGGCGAATCCGATCGCGATGCTGACCTCGTTCGGCATGGCGCTGCGCTACTCCTTCGACATGGGCGCACTCGCCGACAAGCTCGACGCCGCCATCGCCGCCGTGCTCGCCTCCGGCCTGCGCACCGCCGACATCAAGGCCGAAGGCTCGACCCCGGCCTCGACCGCGCAGATGGGCGAGGCGATCATCAAGGAGCTGGAGAAGCTCACGGCGTAGTTGGACGGCGCCGGTCGGGATCCAGCTCTCGCCGCGAAGACGCTGTGCTCCCCTCCCCCTTGCGGGGAGGGGTTGGGGGTGGGGGTCCACAACCAGTGACCCACGCTTCAGGCGCGTCTCACTTTCCCAATCATCAATGTCTGCCATCAGTCCCGACGCGCTTTCGTCGAAGCGCGTGCGTCTTACTTGTTTGCGCGGACCCATCAGAGAGCGTTGTCCGGGGACCCCCACCCCCGACCCCTCCCCGCAAGGGGGAGGGGAGCTCACCGCGATCGCCGAGAGTGCTTGGAAGCAACTGATGAAGGCGGGTGTCTCCTCCGGGACCCGCGCAGTCTCGCCTGTCGATTTTACCTGTAGACTTTCATCCCCGGTGGATTAGCCTGACGGCAAAGCCGCGCCATCGCTGGCCATCGCTGATGGACGCGGATTCGCAAGAGACGATGCGGGAGCCGGGGAGGACGGATGTGATCGCGACCGCGATGCGACATGTCGCTCGCGATGCAAACTGCGGCAGGCAGTTTCGTTGCCTTGAGGCCGCGGCGCCGGCCCGCGACCTGTCTCCCGCGACCTCCCTCACCACATGCGCTGACGCATGAGCGCGCCGCTCATCTCCGTTCACGGCCTGTGCAAGAGCTTCCCCGGCGTCCGGGCGCTGCACAATATCAGGTTCGAGCTGCTCGCGGGCGAGGTCCATGCCGTGATGGGCGAGAACGGCGCCGGCAAGTCGACCCTGATGAAGATCCTCGCCGGCGTCTACCGCAAGGACTCCGGCGAGATCATCTACGACGGCGCCAGCGTCGATTTTCCGAGCCCGCGCGAGGCGCAGGCCGCCGGCATCGGGATCATTCATCAGGAGCTGCAGCTGATGAATCATCTCACGGTGGCGCAGAACATCTTCATCGGGCGCGAGCCGATGAAGGCGTTCGGGCTGCTGCTGGACGAGGACAGGCTCAACCGGCAGGCGGCCGAGCTGCTTGCCCAGCTCAATCTGTCGATCGACCCGCGCACGACAGTCGGCGGGCTGACGGTGGCCAGGCAGCAGATGGTGGAGATCGCCAAGGCGCTGTCCTTCAACTCGCGCGTCCTGATCATGGACGAGCCGACCGCCGCGCTGAACAATCGCGAGATCGCCGAGCTGTTCAAGATGATCCGCGCCTTGAAGGCACGCGGCGTCGGCATCGTCTACATCTCCCACAAGATGGACGAGCTGAAGCAGATCGCCGATCGCGTCACCGTGCTGCGCGACGGCGAGTATGTCGCGACGGTGCCGGCCGAGAGCACCACGATCGAGACCATCATCGGCATGATGGTGGGCCGCACCTTGGGCGACGCGCGCGTCGCGGGCACGCAGCCCGCCGGCGCGATCGCGCTGGAGGTGCGCGGGCTCAACTGCGGGCCGCTGGTCCGTGACGTCAGCTTCACCCTGCGCAAGGGCGAGATTCTCGGCTTTGCCGGCCTGATGGGCGCCGGCCGCACCGAGGTCGCGCGCGCGATCTTCGGCGCCGACGCCGTTCCGTCCGGGGATATTCTCGTCGACAATCGCAAGGTGACGATCCGCTCGCCGGCGCATGCGGTCGCCCACGGCATCGGCTATCTCTCCGAGGACCGCAAGCGCTTCGGCCTCGCCACCGGCATGGACGTCGAATCCAACGTCGTGATGTCGAACCTCGCGAACTACCTTGCAATGAAGTTCGTGCTCAGGAAGCGCGCGATCCGCGACACCGCTGGCCGCTTCGTCCGGATGCTGAACATCCGCACGCCTTCGGTGTCGCAGCAGGTTCGCCTGCTTTCCGGCGGCAACCAGCAGAAGATCGTGATCGCCAAATGGCTCGATCGCGATTGCGACATCCTGTTCTTCGACGAGCCGACCCGCGGCATCGACATCGGCGCCAAGAACGAGATCTACCGCCTGCTCCGCTCGCTGGCCGACCAGGGCAAGGCGATCGTCATGATCTCCTCGGAGCTTCCCGAGGTGATCAGGATGAGCGATCGCATCGTCGTGATGTGCGAGGGCCGCATCACCGGCGAATTGTCGCCGGACGAGGCCACGCAGGAGCGGATCATGCATCTGGCCACCCAGCGCGAAACCATGAAGGCAGGCTGACGGCATGAGCGACCCCGCATTGGTCAAGGATCAGGTCAGGGATGGCCTCGCGCCGAGCGGCGCGATGGCGGCGCTGCGCCGCCGTCTGCTCGGGCCCGCGGCGCTGCAGAAGCTGCTGGCGTTCGCGAGTCTCGTGCTGCTGCTGGTCTATTTCAGCTTCGCGTCGCCGGCGTTCATGCAGACCGACAACATGATCAACATCCTGCAGGCGACCGCGGTCAATGGCGTGCTGGCGATCGCCTCGACCTTCGTGATCATCACCGCCGGCATCGATCTGTCGGTCGGCACGCTGATGACCTTCTGCGCCGTCATGGCGGGTGTGTTTCTCACCTATTGGGAGCTGCCGATGTGGACGGGCATCGTCGCGGCCATCGTCACCGGCGCGCTCAGCGGCGCCGTGTCGGGCACGGTCATCACCAAGATGAAGGTGCCGCCGTTCATCGCGACGCTCGGCATGATGCTGGTGCTGAAGGGGCTGGCGCTGGTCGTCTCCGGCAGCAAGCCGATCTATTTCAGCAACACCGAGAATTTCTCGATGATCTCGCAGGACTCGCTGCTCGGCTATGTCGTTCCCGCCCTGCCGATTCCCAACGCGGCCCTGATCCTGTTCGTGATGGCGGTGCTGGCGGCCGTCGTTCTCAACCGCACCGCGCTCGGCCGCTACACCTTCGCGATCGGCAGCAATGAGGAGGCGGTGCGGCTGTCCGGCGTCAATGTCGATCGCTGGAAGATCGTCATCTACGGCCTCGGCGGCGCGATCTGCGGCGTCGCCGGGCTGCTGCTCGCCTCGCGCATCAACTCCGCCCAGCCGGCGCTCGGCCAGGGCTATGAGCTCGATGCGATCGCTGCCGTCGTGATCGGCGGCACGTCGCTGAGCGGCGGCACCGGCACCATTCTCGGCACCATCATCGGCGCCTTCATCATGAGCGTTCTGACCAACGGCTTGCGCATCCTCTCGGTGGCCCAGGAATGGCAATTCGTCGTCACCGGGGTCATCATCATTCTCGCTGTTTACGCCGACATGCTCCGTCGAACCCGCGCCTGACCCTTCAAGGAGGACCAGCTACCAGCACCGCTACGACGTCGCGCTGAAGATTGCGCTGCCCGCCGACAGCGAGCGGCCACGACCACGATCATCAATGTAACGACAAGGTCACTGAAGAGAGCAGAGGAAACACCAATGTTGAGCAAGCATCTCCTCGGCGTCGCGCTCGGCGCCCTCATGGTCGCGGGAGTGTCCGCGAGCGCGCGTGCCGATGATGTCTACATCCCCCTCGTCTCCAAGGGCTTCCAGCACCAATTCTGGCAGGCGGTGAAGCTCGGCGCCGAGCAGGCCGCGAAGGCCGCTAACGTCAAGATCACCTTCGAAGGTCCGGAAACCGAGGCCATGGTCGACAAGCAGATCGACATGCTCTCCGCGGCGCTCGCCAAGAAGCCGCAGGCGATCGGCTTCGCCGCGCTCGATTCCAAGGCCGCCATTCCGCTCCTGAAGAAGGCGCAAGCCGCCAAGATCCCGGTGATCGCCTTCGACTCCGGTGTCGACAGCGACATTCCGCTGACCACCTGCACCACCGACAACGTCGCCGCGGCGGGCCTCGCCGCTGACAAGATGGCCAACATGATCGGCGATGCCGGCGACGTCGCCGTGGTCGTGCACGACCAGACCAGCCGCACCGGCATCGACCGTCGCGACGGCTTCCTCAAGCGCATCAAGGACAAGCATCCGAACATCAAGATCGTCAGCGTGCAGTATGGCGGCGGCGATCAGCTCAAATCGACCGAGATCACCAAGTCGATCCTGCAGGCCAATCCGAATCTCAAGGGTATCTTCGGCGCCAATGAGGGCTCGGCGATCGGCGTGCTCAACGGCGTCAAGGAGATGAAGAAGAAGATCGCCGTGATCGGCTACGATTCCGGCAAGCAGCAGAAGGCCGCGATCATGTCGGGCGAGATGGCCGGCGCCATCACCCAGAACCCGATCGGCATCGGCAGTTGCACCGTGGAGTCAGCGGTCAAGGCGTTGAAGGGCGAGAAGCTGCCGAAGGTCACCGACACCGGCTTCTACTGGTACGACAAGTCCAACATCACCGATCCGAAGATCGCGGCGGTGCTATACGATTGAGACGGGTGCGAGGTCGGGCCGGGTGATCGCATATGATGATCTGAGTTTGTGGCGGTCCATCTCCGCGTCGTCATGGCCGGGCTCGTCCCGGCCATCCACGTCGCGAGGCATCCCGGGAAGGACGTGGATGCCCGGGACAAGCCCGGGCATGACGGAGCAACCCACTCGGACGCTTGCTTGTCGCGACTGCCCGTCGGGCAAATCGGATCAGTTCTCGGGTGCGATCGATGGCGATTGACGGAGGTTGCCGGTCGTCCCGTTGCTCTATTCCCTTCGCGGCGAAGAACTTATTTCGCCCGCGATTTCAATCTCGTCCGCTCGATCAGTCGGACTCCGTCAAAAATTTCACTTTCGTTTTTCCAGAATCCATGGTCTTCTCCCTCCATCCCGCTTCGCTTGCGAGGGGCGTTTCGCGATCGTCACGAGGCGCGAGGCGGGAATGCGGTGGCCGCGAAGGCTCGCAGCATGTCCTAGGGGCATGCGGACGAACGAGGCTCTTGCGGACGTGAAGCTGCGTGGTCCTGGCGCCCCGATGCTGGCGCCAAGTCGGAAGGGCGATGATCCCGACGACAACGGTGGCTAACAGGCCGGACACCGGGGAGAGCGTAGAGTAAGCGTGAAAACCATCGCGCAGGGAAGGCCGGGTGGCGGGCTCAAGCGGTGGTCGCAACACCAAGTGTTTTCATTCGTGACAGCAGCTCGTCAAGCGCCTCTG
>NZ_JAUETE010000025.1:0-63350 GCF_032484535.1 Bradyrhizobium sp. SZCCHNS3016 | reverse complement strand
GCAGAGGCGCTTGACGAGCTGCTGTCACGAATGAAAACACTTGGTGTTGCGACCACCGCTTGAGCCCGCCTCCCGGCCTTCCCTGCGCAACGGTTTTCCGGCTTATACGTGCTCTCCTCGGGGACCGGGCTTTGTTGCCCCCGTCGCCGGCCGATCATCATCTCAGCCGGCTTGACCTCAGCATCGGGAGGCCAGGACCACACGATTTCGCCGGCGCGTCCTGCCGTTCGTCCGCACGGCAACACCATGCTGCGGCAGAGCTGCGCCCATCGCATCCCGCCTCCACGTTCGTGACGATCGCGAAGCGCCCCTCATGGCGAGGCGGGATGGGCACAGTGTTTCATAGATTCCGAAAAAGCGAAAGGGAAATCTGGCCTGCGTTTGACTGACACCGGCGAACGCATTGAGAGCGTTGCCGGAAAAAATCTCCGGCGTGAGTCCGTGAGAGGCTGATCCGATGTCGCGGCTGCGACTCGCCGCGCGAATCCACGCCCTTTGAGTCGCCCGACGGGCAAGTTCCGTTGCTCGGGAGATCGTTCCGGGCATGGCGACACGACAGTTGCGTCCGTCCTTCGAACGCCACGGAACGGCCCGTGCGCGCAGGGTCAGCTCGAAATGAGTTCGCCGGATCGCGCCGGTCCAGCTCGTCAGGGCAGGCGGATCTCGGTTTTGCCATCGGGCCCGATGAGCGTCAGAACACCGGACGCGCCCTCGCCATTGGCGAGATATTGATAGCTGTCGAGGGCATTTGCGTGGGGAATGCCGAGGAGTCCGGCAAGCTCCGACAATCGGTCTTCGGCGAACATGAATGGCTTGGCGGCGGACGACGCAACGACGCCTGCAGCAGCCAGCCGAAGTTCGGCGACGACCGTTCTGATGCAGGCTCGCGATCGGCGTGCCGGATGCAAGAATGCGTGATCCCCGCGGGAGAGCTTTTGCACCCACGAGGGTTGGACGCAATTCGGCTCGAATCGTCACGGAGTTGGCGGGGTATGAGCAGATTCTGGAAATGCGCCGGCGTGACGGCATTGCTGTGCGTCGGCTTCATGTTCGTCAACAACACCAGCTTGCTGGTGTCGAAGACTGCTGGACAGGCGATCGTTCTGGCTCATCGCGGTTTGTCGCAGCAATTCGATCGCACCGGCCTGGCTTCTGACACCTGCACCGCGGCGCGGATGCTGCCGCCGACGCATGAGTATCTCGAGAACACCATCGCCTCCATGCGCGCCAGCTTTCTGGCCGGCGCCGATATCGTGGAATTCGACGTGCACCCAACCACCGATGGCCAGCTCGCGGTGTTCCATGACTGGACGCTCGACTGTCGCACCGATGGCAAGGGCGTCACGCGCGCGCATGCGATGACGGCGTTGCGGCAGCTCGACATCGGTTATGGCTACACTGCCGATGGCGGCCGCACCTTTCCATTCCGCGGCAAGGGCGTCGGCCTGATGCCGTCGCTGGACGAGGTGCTTGCAGCCTTTCCGGACAAGTCTTTCCTGATCAACGTCAAGAGCAATGATCCGGCGGAAGGCCGGCTGCTTGCCGCGGCACTTGCACCGATCGACGCTGCGCAACGCGGGCGGCTGATGGTGTATGGTGGCGATGCGCCGATCGCGGCGCTCAGGGCGGCGCAGCCGGAGCTGAAGGTGATGTCGCGCGGCATGCTGAAGAGCTGCCTGCTGCGATATATCGGATATGGCTCGACGGGGCTGGTGCCGTCCGCATGCCGGAACATGATGGTGCTGGTCCCGGTCAATGTCGCGCCGTGGCTCTGGGGCTGGCCAGACCGTTTCCTCGAGCGCATGGCACAAGGAGGAAGCAGCGTCTTCGTGGTCGGTGCCTATCATGGCGAGACATTCTCCACCGGACTGGATTCGCCGGACGACATCGCCCGGTTGCCCAAGAACTTCGCTGGGGGCGTGATGACGGACGAGATCGAAACGGTGGCGCCGCTCCTGAAGCGCGCTCCGCAAGGAGATCAATCGAGCCGGCCGTAACCGCGCAGCATGGGAAGGAGACCCGGGCGCGTCTGTGACGCGTCCGGGTCCGTTGTCGTCAGTGCAGGGTGGCGCCTCGCAGCGTCTCCTCCTGCGCCGCGATCCAGGCGATCACGGCCTCGGAGAAGCCGTCGACCCGCGTCCAGGGTCCGTAACCGACCCCGTGCTGGTACGACGCCACGTTGACCATGGTCCCGCGCGCCTTGGGCGACGGCACCGCATCGTGGCTCTGCTCGTCGGTGAAGACGATCAGGCGGTCTCCCTTGCGGTCGATCTCGCCGACCGCACGGCCGAGATAGGTCCCGGAATGCGGCTGCGACCCGAGGATCGCATCGCGCAGCGCAAAGCCACGGCGCGGCGGCACCTTCACGACCTTGTCGCTGAACGTGAAGATCTCCACCTCGTCGCAGACCTCGCGGGCGAGGATCGCGAGCCCGCACGCAGCCTCCGCGCGCGTCATCTCTGACTGCGCGGACAGCTTCGCGAACATCGATCCCGAGACGTCGATCAGGAGCCGGGTGCGACCTGTCAGCCGCGCGTAGCCCTTGATCGCGCCCAGCATCGCCTGCTCGAGCTCGGGCTCGAAGTCCGGCGCATGCCGCGCCGCCGTGATGAACCGATACGGCAGGATCCTGTCCGTCCGCATCGTCTCGATCGCGGCCGCGATGGTTGCCCGCGGCACCCCGACCTCTCGCATCAGGCGCAGGTTGCGCAACAGCGCCAGCGCTCCGAGCCGCTTCTCGGCGAGCAGCCGCTCGAAGCTCGCGCGCTTGTCCGCGCCCTTCGACAGCGCGACCTCCCAGGTGTCGGGCGAGGGCAGCTCGCTTGCGGCGAGCTGCTTCCACACCGCCTCCTGGGCGGCATCCCTGGGCTTGGCGTGCACCAGGAACAGGACGTCGCGGAGCCGCACCGGTCCCTCGCGGTCATACTTTGCGAGCTGATAGGCGTCGAACTTCGTGAACGCCTTCGCCAGCCCCTTCTTGACCTGCGCCGACACCGGCTGCCGCCTGCGCTGCTGCTGCGGACCCAGCGAGTCCGCCCAGTAGATCGCGAGCAGCTCGGTCATCTCGTCCGGCCGCTGGATGATGCGCGCCAGCGTCTCGGCGACCAGCGCACGGTGCTCCGGCAGCCGCGCCATCTCGCGGGCGACGAGCAGCGGCGCGTGCCGCAGCTTCATCTCCTCGCGCGCACGGACCGCGAGCTGCGCCGCCTCGCGCGGCGCGACCTGCGGCACCAGCGCCTTGATGCGCTCGGCGACCGACACACCGTCCTCGTAGAACTGGTCCTCCCACAGCAGGCAGCTCAGCAGCGTACGCTGCAGTGCCTGCTCTGGCGCGAGCTGCCGGGACGGCGCACCCTCATGGGTGAAGGCGCGCAGGAACTTGTTGAGCCTGACCATGATGGCCTCCTCTTGGGTTGATGATGGATGGAATAGGGTGCCGGGGAATAAGCGAGGCTGACTTGCCATTGCTGGCAGCCACGTGCTCGCTCCGACGAGCTTCGAACTTGGCTGAAGATCAGCCTGGCATTCGTGAGGAGTCGAACCCCCGACCTCGTGGCCCCGAAGTAACCGCGCTCTTCGCCACCGGCGATGACACGCCATCTCCCGAGCGAGAGATAGCGTGTCAGGCTGGACCACGCGTCGGGAACGGGCGAATGCTGAGTTCCGCTCCACTCGCGTGGACCGGATAGTGCTCTGCCGCTGACCTACCGGCGCATAGAACGCCGGATGGGATTCGGACCCACTACCTCTCGATTGGCATCGAAGTATCAGCAATCTTCACCACGGCGCGTGGGTAGGCGGCCTCGTACATGGTCTGAGCGCGCTCCGGGGCCTCATGGTTCGAGACCCACCGTACGCGGCGCTCCTCACCATGAGGGTCAAGATCTCGTCACGAATTCGTCCTGAGGAGCACGCCGCAGGCACGCGTCTAAGGACGACTGCAGGAAAAATCACGAGCTGGGAACAGGCAATGGCTGAGACCCGGTCCACTGGCTGAAGCGAGGACGCACGTTGCGGCACTGCTGAAGATGAAGCCTGGAGTCAGGATCCGCGAAGCCGATGCCTACTATCGCATGTGGTGTTTCTCACCGTCTTATCGCGAGAAGATGCGGAAGGCGCTTCAAATGGCGAGGGCTTCCGCAATAATCTGCAAGGCCCACAATATTACGATTGCGCGGCGCGTACGCGGAATGCTTTCGGCTGCAAGTTGCGCCGAGCACCCATCGCGATGGAGCATCGGCGAACGCAGCGGTAATACTATCAAAGACGTCTCGCGCACGTCCGGCATCTACAACGATGAGAAATGGATTCAGCGACGTACCGCTCGGCTGATTCAATCCGTCAAAGGCAAGGACTCTTTCGAGCACAAGAAAGTCACACCCGATCTCCGCACGCTGTATTGCTCCCAACGTGTGTGCCGGTCCCTGACCGCTATCGATGCTGTTGTAAGTGTGGTCGGGTATGGCCCCCGCACGAACGTATTGCTGCGCACATCGAAATGGACTTCGTTGGGGCGGGAATCGCTCAGCGGCAAAGCCAGCGGTTGTCCAATCACGATGGTCGACGTCCGATACTCAAGCGGTGTGGGCGGAACAAACAGATTGCAGCCGAGCACCTGGCCCACCGACATGCCGGACTGGGTAAATATATAGGCCAAAGGGCCCGGCAATGAAAAGAATACGGTCTCCTTGGCCCCGAGGACCACTGCGTTGATCGGCGGCCAGGCTCCCCCCTCCTCACTGCGGACCATCTCGGTGAGTCCCACGACGATCCTCTGCGCTGTAGGTGCCAATGGCCGGTAGGTAATGCCGATCATGTCGCTTGACGGCGCGTTCTGTAGGGCCGTGAATTGAGTGCCGTCGAATTGAAAGATCCGGCCGGGTTGCGCGACCTGCCGCAACACGGGCCGAAGCACCTTGAAGGGTGTGATCGGGGCCGACGATGGAGGCGCGGCAAAGATGCCGAAAGCGCTCTCGAAGGTGACCGTAGTGGCATCAACCAACACGTTCGCGACAGCGATTACTTCACAGACCAGCGTGTTCCGGCCGCCTTCACACTGCCCTCTGACCAAGGCGAGACCGAGGCCGGCTTCGGACAGGTAGTGTTTAGCCTCGGCATTGACCCAGACGATGATCTCGAACGGCTGATTTGGCATCTTCGTTCCGGCCAATTTGGCGCCCGCTAGCGGGCGGGCCGGGCCCTCGCTCGCGAGGGCCCGGCTCACACCATTGATTGCGACCGTGTCTTAGACTAGGTTGTTGACGAGCGCGACCAGAGAGCCCGATTGGACCTCCTGAACCGGCGGCGTTCCGGGCCGGTTGTTGACCTGATAGGTACTAGGGGTCACCATGAGGTCGTACCTCTGCACGGCAGGAGTGAATGCAAACCGGCACCCCGGAGCCGCGGCGTTCGCTTGCACATTGCCAGACGTCAGATTGGTCTGAGCGGCGAACAGCAGCACTTGTTCGATCGGCGTCATCAGGATTGAGGCCTGCGGCGTCAGCGTGAATGCGCAGAACGGCAAGTACTGAGAGCCGCCTGACGGCGTATCAACGAGGCCTGCCAGGCCGACCGTCACCGGCGAAGTGTTTGCTGGCCGACTGTTGAACACGCCGATCGTGTTCGCAGGCACGCTGCCGACGCCACCCGAGGTGAACGAGCCGTCGGCGTTGAAGGTCAGGCTCTGGCCCAATTCGATTGCTGTCGACAGCGCTTGCATCTTGATAATCGTCTGCACGGCGATATCGGCCGAGTTATAGATGTACACCTTGTAAAGCGGACGATAGTCGATCGTCACATCGCCAAACATGGACAGGAATGGAACGGAAAACCAAGTTGGAACACCGACTGTGACCTGCTGAGGTCCTTGCGCCCCCTTGAACCCGACCAGCGTGTAGTTGTTCTCTTGAAGATATTTCAGGACTTCGCGTTGCTCGGCCGACTGGAAGTCGAATCCGACCGAGAATGTGCCCGAACTGCTTTGCGTACTCGCGAGGGACGCCCGCTCGCGGAGCGCCACGCGATTGTTCTGGTAGAAGACCCAAGGTCCGTTCGACTGATGATGGTCGTACTGCATGTTCTGCAGCGCCCACCCCTCGCCGCCGCTCTTGTAATCACCTATAACGTCGTAACGCTCGTTGAGCACGAGGCTCTGCCGTTCCTGAACATCGAACGCCAGGAGCTGCGCGTCATGCCCCGGCGCCTGGTTCAGGCTTCCCTCGTGCGACAGCGCGATTTTTTCGCCGCTCTTTCGGTCATAGAATCTGATCTTAGTAACTTCGGCCATAGTTCGTCTCCCTGTTAGCAGGTCGCGAGCCCCGGGTGAGTACCCCGCTCGCCGCCACTCAACGATAGGAAGAAGATAAATGCATAGCACGCGATAGTTGTTGTGATGGACGCAAGGATTCGATGTTTAACTTGCGCCGCATGCAAGCTAGGGGCGGACACAAGGCTGCTCGTCGCGCCGTGCGTTGTTCAGCGAGCGCTTTCCACGACAGATTTTATGAACGATGTCAGCAGTAGCTGGGAGTCTGGTTTCAAGTAGCCGTAGGCCTCCTGAAACAGCTCGTAGTTAGTGGATTGGATGGCGAATTGAGTTCGGTGCTGATCCATTGTGCCACGGCCGAGCAGCAGCCAGTCTGCGGAGATGTCCAGTTCCTCGCAGAGCGCAATCGCGTTCTGCAGAGACATGTTACCGTCTTCCTTCCAACGCGTGATCGCGCTTTCGTGGACGTTGAGTGCGCGTGCCAGCGCATGCTGCTTTCGGATCCGGCGAGCATCCAGGGCCTCTTTGATCCTCGTTCCCCGCGTAGACATTCGCATCTTCCAGCGGCCGTCGGGCATGGCTTCATCGGCCGTGCGCATACGTCGCAGGCGGCTTCGCTGGTCGAGGCCTGCCCTCGGCGAAGGCCGCAATCAGACGATCTGTGATGGACGCCGATGTGTGATGGACACGCACAACCCCATCAAGCGCCGGAGTATCCCCTGGGCGCGATTAAATAGGTAAACACTTCTTCAGGTTGAATCAAATACCAATTGGACGACGGCTGTAAAGCAGCTCCCGGCCGCGAACGGCCAGGATTCAAAAGCTTGTTCGCGGCGCTGTGCGGCGCCGCAGTTTGCGAGCTCCAAGGAAGCTCGCTCTGTCATCGGTGTCCGGCGTCGCCGCCTCGTTCCCTCCGACAGGCCCCGCGCGCTTGGGCACGCGCATCACCTGCACGAGCTCCGGGATCCGGGTCTCCCGTTCCGGTCCAAGACCGGGACATTTGGTCGTTCGCCGTCCAGCCGGTTCGCGTGAGGGCAACAAAAAACCCTCCGGAGCGGCTGGCTCGGGAGGGTCCGTGTGATGCGGACTGTTGATCTTGCCTCAAGCAAGACCGCTCCCCCGAGCATGGCGTGCGCCATCCACCGGCATGACGCCGTTGGACGTGCGGATGAAGTGTTCGTAGCCGAAGGACATCGTCTCGCTCATGTTTGTCGCGGGCGCAGTCGCTCGCGAGGCCGCGGGACATACGTCGCTTTGTTGGGGCTGTCAACAGCGTGTCTTCGAACTTTTTTGCCGGCTGCGGCGGCCTTGATCTGCAACAACGCGCCGATGCGATGCCGGCGTATTGTCATACTTGGCTCGATTGCAGCGGAAAATGCAGGCGTGTTTGCTATGAACCGGCGGACGGTATTGTTAGGAACGGGGAGCGCAATTGCTGCCGCCTCGCTCGGCGCTGCATCCTGGCGCGCGATCACGGGGACGATGCACGACTATGAGACGTATAGCGCCCGACTGCGCGCGCCGCTGTCGCCCGATATCACTTCGGTGATCCGCTACGCGACGCTTGCAGCCAACAGCCACAACACGCAGCCCTGGCGCTTTCGCGTAGCGCGGGATGCGATCGAGATCATGCCCGATCCGTCACGCCGCACGCCGGTGGTCGATCCGGACGACCATCATCTGTTCGTCAGCCTGGGCTGCGCGGCCGCCAATCTCGCGATCGCCGCGGATGCGAGCGGCCGTCCGGGCGAGCTCAGCAGCGACGGCCGGACGGTGCGGTACAGCTTCACGAACGGCACGGCGCATGACGACGCGCGGCTTGCGGCAATCGTCCGCAGACAGTCGACGCGCGCGGAGTATGACGGACGACCGGTGCCGCCAGGCGATCTCGCCGCGCTGCAGGCCGTATCAGCCATGCCAGGCGTCGATCTCGCGATCATCACGGCTCCCGCCGCGATCGCCGCCATCCGCGATCTCGTCGTCGCCGGCAATGATGCGCAGATGCGCGATGCGGCGTTCATGCGCGAACTGAAGATCTGGCTGCGGTTCAATCCGCGCAGCGCGATCGAGACCGGCGACGGGCTGTTCGCGGCTGCCAGCGGCAACCCGTCATTGCCGACCGCGCTCGGTGGCCTCGCCTTCGATCGGCTCTTCAATGCCGCATCGGAGAACGACAAATACGCGCGGCAGATTCGCTCATCGGCCGGTGTCGCCGTATTCACCGCCGAGCAGGCCGATGCCTCGCATTGGATCAGGGCCGGGCAGGCGTGCCAGCGCTTCGCGCTCGAAGCGACGCGGCTGGGCCTGAAGTTCGCCTTCATCAACCAGCCGGTCGAAGTGGCCGCGTTGCGGCCAGAGCTGGCGCGCGTGGTCGGAACGACACGGCGGCCGGATCTCTTGCTGCGCTTCGGCTACGGGCCGGCGCTGCCCTTCTCGCCGCGGCGACGCGTTGCCGATGTGCTGAGTTCATGAGTCGTTCCTGTCAATCTTGACGGATTTGCGACTCGGTGCATTGCTTCGGCGCATGTTCGAGAACACCCGATTGGCACGCATGAGCGACGGGCATTATTGCCTGGTGCGCGACCTTGGCCTGGTCAAGGGCGGCAAGGGCATGCGCCATCATGAGGTCGTGGTCGATTTCAGCTATCGCGGCATGAAGGTGTTTGCCAAGCAGGGCGCGTCGTCGCTGATGCGCCGGGTCGCGGCGAAGCTCGCGCAGCATGACGCCACGTCGAAGCTGCCGGCGCTGCTGCGCGTGCGTCTGCGCGAGCCGCAGTAGCGTCAGCGCTTCCGAAGCTTACCGCTCTGCGGCGTCGCGATCGGTCGTTTCGGATCGTAGGGGCTGTTCGGATTGACGTCGAGCTCGACGTCGGCGACGCAGTATTGCGGCTGGCGATGGCTGCGCCCCGAATGCCAGCGCCCCTGGCGCAGCTCGACCTCGCTGATGTCAGCGACATCGAAGCACTTCCATTGGCCGCCCGGCGGCAGGCCGCTGCTCGCGCCGCCCGCGAACTGGAACGCGAGCACGCGCTCGCGGCCGGCGGTGTGGCCGAGGATGATCGGGCAGATCGCGCGGGCGAAGCCGCCATACATGCACAGCACCTGCTGGCGCGTGATCATCGCCTGCATGATCAACTGGTAGGTCGGGCTCGGCATGCTGGCTTTCTGCACGATGCAGCAACATAAGACCGTCGGCCGCGTGCGGTTCCGCATCGAACCTTGCAGCGGCGGTTCACGGGCTTAGATTGAGGCCTCAGCGACAAAGCGAGCAAGAGCCACGATGTCCGATCTCTCCAGCTTCCCGATCACCACGCGCTGGCCGGCGCAGCATGCCGACCGCATCCAGCTCTATTCACTGCCGACCCCGAACGGGGTGAAGGTCTCGATCATGCTGGAGGAGACCGGCCTGGCCTACGAGCCGCACACGATCGATTTCGGCAAGGACGACCAGAAGACCCCGGAATTCCTCTCGCTCAATCCGAACGGCAAGATTCCCGCGATCATCGATCCCGACGGTCCCGGCGGCAAGCCGCTCGGGCTGTTCGAATCCGGCGCAATCCTGCAGTACCTTGCCGAGAAGACCGGACAATTCCTGCCGAACGATCCGGCGCGGCGCTGGCAGACCATCCAATGGGTGCATTTCCAGATGGGCGGCATCGGTCCGATGTTCGGGCAGCTCGGCTTCTTCCACAAATTCGCCGGCCGCGAGTACGAGGACAAGCGGCCGTTGCAGCGCTATGTCGCGGAGAGCAGGCGGCTGCTCGGCGTGCTCGACGACAGGCTCGATGGCCGGCAGTGGATCATGGACGCCGACTACACCATTGCCGACATCGCGACGCTCGGCTGGGTGCGCAACCTGATCGGCTTCTACGGCGCGCGCGAGCTCACAGCCTTCGATGAGCTCGCGCATGTTCCGGCCTGGCTCGAGCGCGGGCTGGCGCGGCCGGCAGTACAGCGCGGGCTGGAGATCCCGCAGCGGCCGTGATCGTCAGCGAGGCCGATTTCGAACGTTGCATGGCCGAGCTGCTGTCCGCGCCGGCCACGCCGGGCGACGCCGTGCTGCCGTCCGATAGCGTGATGTGGCGCGTGCATCGCGAGGCCGCGCTGTTTCTCGGCGCAGGCCGCGCGCTGCTGTTGCAGCTCGCCCATCCCTGGGTGGCGGCGGGCGTTGCCGAGCAGTCGAAGGTGTTCGCCGATCCGCTCGGCCGTTTCCACCGCACCTTCGGCATCGTCTACACTATGGTGTTCGGCACGCGCGCGCAGGCGGTTGCCGTGGCGCGGCGGTTGTATCGGCGTCACGCCGCGGTCGACGGCGTCATGCCTGAGACGGTCGGACCCTTCGCCGCCGGCTCGCACTATCGCGCCAACGACGTCGACGCGCTGCGTTGGGTCCATGCCACCCTGGTCGAGACTGCGATGATGTCCTACGGCCTGTTGTGTCCGCCGCTCGGCGATGACGAGCGCGAGCAATATTGGCGTGAGGCGATGCGCTTCGCCGGTCTGTTCGGGATTCCGCATGAGGTGCTGCCGCCGGACTGGGGGGCTTTCAAGGCCTATGCGGCCGACATGATGGAATCGGAGACGCTGACGGTCAGCACGGCCGCGCGCGACATCGCGCAGCGCATCTTCTCGGGCGAGGCGACCTGGATCGCACCGCCGCGCTGGTTCACGGCGCTGACGGCCGAGATGTTGCCGGAGCGGCTGCGGCTTGCGTTCGCGCTGCCTTATGGCGAGCGCGAACGCCGCAGCGCCGCGCGAGCTCGAGTCTGGTTGCCGCGCGCCTATGCGGTGCTGCCGGAGAGATTGCGCACCGTCGGCCCTTATCAGGAGGCGATGGCGCGCATCGAGGGGACGACGTGTCCGCCGTTCACGCGGCTGCTCAACCGTGTCTGGATCGGACAGCCCAGCATGGGCAGCCCGTTCGAACAGCGTGCAGAACGTGCGCGGAGCGGGACGGTCTGAGCCCGGCGCGCTTGCGGCGCAGACGACGGATCATGGCCGTGGAGCGAGCTTGAGCGTGATGCCGCGAACCTCCTGCGGCGTCGGCGCGCGGCTGCCGCCGGGTTGGCTGATGCTGAGACGGATCGACAGCCGTCCACTCTTGATCGCCTCCTTCGGCACCGGAAGCGCGTAGGTCCCGGCCTCCGCGCCGGCGCGGATCCCGAATGGCGAGATGGTCCCGAGCGGCATCCCGGACGCCGTCGTCACCGTCACCTCCTGGCCTCGCCCCAGTGCGCCCAGGCTGATCTCGACGACTGGAGCGTCGCTCGCATCCAATGGCCGCGGCAGGACCAGATCGATGGCTCTGAACGGCTCCGCCGCCAAGGACGAGGCCGGCCGCAGCACGGCACATAGCAGCACGGCGCAGGCCCGCAGCGCGGCGCGCCTCCCGTTCATGGGCGCAGCGGTCCGACCGAGAGCGCTTTCAGCGTCGGCGCAGTGCCGACGCCGCCCGAGGGCACGACGCGGATGCTCAGGGGCTGGTTGGGCGCGGCCCGCAGGGCGGAGAAGGCCTCGCGCTTCGTCGGCAGCGGCACCGCGAAGGTCGCATCCATGGTCATGGCCATGCCCGGCATCATCGATCCGAAGAAGGCGATGGTGCCTGCATAATATGGGCTGTCAGCCGTGACCTTGGCGACGTTGGCGGGCGCGTTCACCAGGACGTCGAACTCGCGCACGGTCGAATAGCCGCTCGGGCGGGGCAGCGTGATCTGCGCCATCAGCGGCTGCGGCCGCGCTGCCGCCAGATGCGCTTCGAGCGCATCCCCGGGGATCCTCACCGTGCCCACATTGGCCTTGACCGAGCCTTGCTGCGGCTTGGCCTGCGGCGCCGAGGCGACCGCGGGCGGATTGACGATGTCCTCGCCGAAGCCCGGCGCATAGTCGTAGTCGAAGCGATCGGTCGAGATGTAGTCGCCGGCCTTGCTGGGGCCGACATAGCCGCCCTTGCCGTCGGCATAGAACAGGAACGGCTCGTCGGAGAACGTCTTCAGGTCGGCGCCCTGCGGGAGATAGGGCAGCTTGAGCCGCTGCTGCTTGCGCGTCCAGACATCCCAGAGCCGGTCCATGTTCGAATGATGCAGGAAGAAGATCGGGTCGACCGGGGATAGGAAGTTGGTCATGTTGCCGTAGGGGCCGGGATCGAGCGGGCCGACGCCGCCGATGTAGTTGTGGACCTTGTTGTGCGGCAGGCCTTCCAAGGTCGAGAACTTGGTCGCGCCGTTCGGCTGGGTGTTGTGCGAGGCGGTCTTCGAGCTGGTGAAGCTCAGATAATTGTCGACGTTGTAGAAGTCGGTCGGCAGCAGGCCCGCCATGATCACGAAGGGCGAGACGTCGTAGGCGGTCTTGGCGTCGAGCTTCGGATTGTCGCGCGACAGATAGCGTGAGGCGCAGGTGGTCGCGAACGCCTCATTGCCGGAGATGCCGGCATTGGCGGACGATGAGAAGCCGGTGACGTCGTTCCAGAGATCGTCGATCGACTTGTAGCCGCGGATCTCGAGCTGGCCGCGCTGATCCTTCGACAGGCCGTTCCAGTAATCCGTCAGGGCCGGCTTGATGAACGAGGTGAAGACCGCGAGGTTCGCGGTGAATGGCTGATACGCCCTGTCGGTTGGCGTCAGTACGGCGTCGAACATGCCGGCGGGAATCTCCGGCAGCTCGGTCCAGTCCCAATAGGGCAGGGCGAAACTCTCGTCGCCGCTCAGCGCGCGGATCGATTGCTCGAAATAGCCGAGATAGCCGCGATGCCAGACGTAGAACCACCAATTGCCGTGCGGGCAGTCCATCAGGTGGATGAACGCGTTGCGGAACCAGTTCTGCGGATGATTTGCGGGAAGCTGCAGCATGGCGGCGACGCCTTTGGCGTAGCTCGCCAGCATCTTCTGGCCTTCCGCGCTGGTGACGTTGTAGCGGCGATATTTCGCGGCGGCGCGGCTCGGCCTCGGCGAGATGACGGTGCTGGCTGCCGCCATCGCGGCCGTCGCCAGGAATGTCCGGCGGGTCTGTCGCAATCGCATGCTCATCTGAAATGAATCCTGGTTGGAAAAACGCCATGATGCGTTCCCACGATTGCAATCTCAAGTAGCAATTGCGTGTGATGGATGTATGATCCCACCTGAGAGGGTGCCGATGAACGCACTGACGCTGCTGATCATCCGTCATGCCGAGAAGCCTGATGGCGACGCGACAGGTCCGGGCCTGACCCACGAGGGCAAGCCGGATTCGAAGTCGCTGGTCATCTTCGGCTGGGAGCGGGCAGGGGCGTGGACCGCGCTGTTCGGCAGCGGGGTGGGTGGCGCGTCGTATCCGACGCCACAGGCGGTTTATGCCGCCGATCCGGATAGCACCACGGACGACTCCGAGCCGAGCCGGCGGCCGTATGAAACCGTGCTCGAACTGGCCGCGCGCGTCGGCCTCGCCAAGCCGGACACGTCCTTCGCCAAGGGAGAGGAGGCGGCGCTGGTCAATGCCCTCCTGCCGCTCGCGGGCACGGTGCTGGTGGCGTGGGAGCACAAGGCGATCATCTCCGGCATCCTGCCGCGTCTGCCGGTGAGCAATGCCGGCGATCTGCCGACCGATTGGTCCGGCAAGCGCTTCGACGTCGTGCTTCGGTTCGACCGCGTCGGCGGCGGAACCGAATTCAAGTTCACCGAACTCTATCCCTGCCTGATGCCGGGCGATTCCAACCAGCCGCTGAGCGACGATCCGAACGACGCGTGAAGCCACGCCGCGCGTGGCAAATGTTATGAGGCACTCCCTCAGGCCAGCGCGATAGGTTCGCGCTCGCGCGTCTCCTCGACCCAGGCATGGGCGGCGAACCATTCATGGTAGATGCGGCAGTGCGGGCAGTAGGCACGCGAGAAGAACACGGGCATGCGCTGAAAGCGCGCGGCGTCCATTTCCATCCCTGTCTCGATGCTGCGGCCGGTCTGCGGACAACGTACCATGATCTTGCCCATTCGCGGTCTCCTGTTCGTGGGCCAGATACGCCGGGGATGCGAAGAAAATGTAATGCTCAGCCGACAGTTTCGTGGCAAAGGTCGGAGTGAATTCCGACCGCGGAACGAGTGGCGTCCGCCGCATCAAAAGCGGGTGAATCGCACGGCACAATGCACGGCCGTTTGTCGCAACGTGGGACATCCGCCGCGGTCGGACACGATGGTTTGAGGACGCGTGGCATGAGCATCACGATCTACGGAATCAAGAACTGCGACACGATGAAGAAGGCGCGCGCCTGGCTCGACGATCACGGCGTCGCTTACCAATTCCACGACTACAAGACCGCCGGAATCGACAAGGCGACTCTCAAGGCATGGAGCGACGAGCTCGGCTGGGAGGTGCTGCTCAATCGCGCCGGCACGACGTTCAAGAAATTGCCCGACGCGGACAAGGACGGACTCACCGAGAGCAAGGCGATCGCGCTCATGCTGGCGCAGCCTTCGATGATCAAGCGCCCGGTGCTCGATCTCGGTGGCCGCCGCGTGGTGGGCTTCAAGCCGGATCTCTATGCAAAGGACGTGAAGGCCGCGAAGTAGTTGGAGACGATCATCGCTGCGCCGTCTCCCGGGCCGCGCCCGCCGCCTTGCCAGCGCGCGCGTGCAGGAAAATGCCGGTGGTATGAGTTTCTATGTCAGCGGGAAATCGCAGGTGATTTCAACGCAAGGTGCGTCGGCCGCCTTGCGACGCCGTTGCCCAGCTTTCCGCCTTGCCTAACTCCCTCGATTGACGGCATATTCCGGCGCGAAGCGGTCGCGGGTGGCGGCGAGGAATCGTCCAGTCGTCCGGCAGAGCCGCCGTACAGGAAGAAGCGAGGGCCAGGCGCTGAAGGCGCCGGCTTGGGGGGAATCTTTGGCTGACGAGTTCATTCTCGAGACCCACGGATTGACGAAGGAATTCGCGGGATTTTTTGCCGTTCGCGATGTTTCGCTCAAGATCCGCCGGGGCACCATTCATGCGCTGATTGGTCCGAACGGGGCCGGCAAGACGACGTGCTTCAACCTTCTGACCAAGTTCCTGCGGCCGTCGGCCGGCAAGATTCTCTATAAGGGTCAGGATATTACGGCGACGGCGCCGGCCGACGTGGCGCGTCTTGGCCTGGTCCGCTCGTTCCAGATCTCGGCGGTGTTTCCGCATATGACGGCGCTGGAGAACGTCCGCGTCGCCCTGCAGCGCCAGCATGGCTCGTCGTTCGATTTCTGGCGCTCCAAAAGCGTTCTGAACCGCTTCAACAACCGGGCGCTGGAGCTTCTCAACGACGTGGGCCTCAGCGAGTTCGCCAACATTCCGGCGGTCGAGATGCCGTATGGGCGCAAGCGTGCGTTGGAGATCGCGACCACGCTGGCGCTCGATCCGGAGATGATGCTGCTGGACGAGCCGATGGCCGGCATGGGCCACGAGGACATCGACAAGATCGCCGCGCTGATCAAGCGCATCTCCGCCAAATACACGATCCTGATGGTCGAGCATAATCTCAGTGTCGTCGCCAACCTCTCCGACACCATCACCGTGCTCACGCGCGGCCAGGTGCTGACGGAAGGGCCGTATTCGGAGCTCGCCAAGGACGAGCGCGTCAAGGAAGCCTATCTGGGGGCCGGACATGCCTGAGGTGATGACGGCCAAGACGCCCACCGCCGGCGCTGTGACCAGCACCATTCTCGATGTCAAGAACCTCGAGAGCTGGTACGGCGAATCCCACATTCTCCACGGCATGAACTTCAACGTGAATGCCGGCGAGGTCGTCACCCTGCTCGGGCGCAACGGTGCCGGCAAGACCACGACCTTGAAGTCGATCATGGGAATCATCGGCAAGCGCACCGGCTCGGTCCAGTTCAACGGGCGCGAGCTGATCCGCATGACCTCCGACAAGATCGCGCGGCTCGGCATCGCGCTGTGTCCGGAGGAGCGCGGCATCTTCGCCAGCCTCGACGTGCGCGAGAACCTGCTGCTGCCGCCGGTGGTGCGGCCGGGCGGGCTCATGCTCGACCAGATCTTCGAGCTGTTCCCGAACCTGAAGGAGCGGCTGAAGAGCCAGGGCACCAAGCTGTCGGGCGGCGAGCAGCAGATGCTGGCGATCGCGCGCATTCTGCGCACCGGCGCCAGCTTCCTGATGCTGGACGAGCCGACCGAGGGTCTCGCGCCGGTCATCATCCAGCAGATCGGCCACACCATCGCGCGGCTGAAGAAGGAAGGCTTCACGATCCTCCTGGTCGAGCAGAACTTCCGTTTCGCCTCGACGGTCGCCGACCGCTACTATGTGGTCGAGCACGGCAAGGTCATCGACGGTTTCGCCAATGCCGATCTGTCGGCCAACATGGATAAGCTGCATACTTATCTCGGCGTCTGATCGGCGCTGGCGACGTTGACGTGGCGGTTTCCTCCCGCGGTTTTCTCTATGGTCTTCTCTACGGTCTTCTTGGCAGTTTTGTTGGAAAGTTCTGGAAGTTGGAAATGAAGAGCAAATTCATCGCGTCATTGCTGCTGGGAACGGCGCTCACTCTCGCCGCTGGCAGCGTCGCTTCGGCCGGCGACAAGACCGTCAAGATCGGCGCGCTGTCCGATCAGTCGGGCCTATATGCCGATCTCGGCGGTCCCGGCTCGACGCTCGCGGCGCAGATGGCGATCGAGGATTCCGGCCTCGCCGCGAAGGGTTGGAAGATCGACGTGATCTCCGGCGATCACCAGAACAAGCCCGACATCGGCACCTCGATTGCGCGGCAGTGGTTCGACGTCGAGAAGGTCGACGTCATCGTCGACGTGCCGAATTCCGGCGTCGCGCTGGCCGTCAACAACGTCGTCAAGGAGAAGAACGGCGTCTACATCAATTCGGGCGCCGCGACCTCGGATCTCACCAACGCGCAGTGCTCGCCCAACACGGTGCACTGGACCTACGACACCTACATGCTGGCGCACACCACCGGCCAGGCGCTGGTCAAGGCGGGCGGATCGACCTGGTTCTTCCTGACGGCAGACTACGCCTTCGGCGCCGCGCTGGAGCGCGATACCACGGCGGTCGTCACCGCCAATGGCGGCAAGGTGATCGGCGGCGTCAAGCATCCGCTCAACACCTCCGACTTCTCGTCCTTCCTGCTGCAGGCCCAGTCGTCGAACGCCAAGGTCATCGGCCTCGCCAATGCCGGCGGCGATACCACCAATACGATCAAGCAGGCGGCCGAGTTCGGCATCAATAAGGGCGGCCAGAAGCTTGCCGCGCTGTTGCTGTTCCTGACCGACGTCAAGTCGATCGGGCTCGACATCGCGCAGGGCCTCAACTTCACCGAGACTTTCTACTGGGACATGAACGACCAGACCCGCGCCTTCTCCGAGCGGTTCGCCAAGCGGATGAAGAACGGCGCGCCGCCGACCATGGTCCAGGCCGGCGTCTATGCCGGTCTCGCGCATTACTTCAAGGCGCTGGACGCGCTGGGCGAGAACCCGCACGACGGCACCAAGATCGTCGACAAGATGAAGTCGATCCCGACCGACGATGCGCTGTTCGGCAAGGGCGAGATCCAGCCGAACGGCCGCACCATCCACACCGCCTATCTGTTCGAGGTCAAGAAGCCCTCGGAGTCCAAGGGCCCGTGGGATCTCTACAAGCTGGTCGGCTCGGTGCCGGGCGACCAGGCCTTCACACCGCTCGACAAGAGCGCGTGCGCCTTGTTGAAGAAATGAACCGCTGTGGCTCCGGCGGCTGACGTCGCCGGGGCCGCTATCTTCTGGGAAACGCCGAGAGAAAACAGAACAAGACGATGCAGGCCCTCTACGCACAGCTCCTGGTCGGACTGATCAACGGCTCGTTCTACGCGCTGCTCAGTCTCGGGCTTGCCGTCATCTTCGGCATGCTCAACATCATCAATTTCGCCCATGGCGCGCTCTACATGATGGGCGCGTTCTGCGCCTATTTCCTGCTCAACCTCGGCGGCATCAATTACTGGTGGGCGCTGCTGCTGGCGCCGATCATCGTCGGCGTCTTCGGCATGATCCTCGAGCGCACCATGCTGCAATGGATCGCCGGGCTCGACCATCTCTACGGACTGCTTCTGACGTTCGGACTGGCGCTGATCATCCAGGGCGTGTTCCAGAACTTCTTCGGCTCGTCCGGCCTGCCTTATGCGATCCCGGATCAGCTCCGTGGCGGCATGAATCTCGGCTTCATGTATCTGCCCGTCTATCGCGGCTGGGTCGTCATCTTCTCCCTGGTCGTCTGTCTGGCGACCTGGTTCCTGATCGAGCGGACCCGGCTCGGCGCCTACCTGCGCGCCGCCACCGAGAATCCGACATTGGTGCGGGCGTTCGGCATCAACGTGCCGCGCATGATCACGCTGACCTACGGCCTCGGCGTCGGGCTCGCGGCCCTCGCCGGCGTGCTGTCGGCGCCGATCAACCAGGTGCGGCCCCTGATGGGCGAGCACATCATCATCGTGGTGTTCGCAGTGGTCGTGATCGGCGGCATGGGCTCGATCATGGGCTCGATCATCACCGGCTTCCTGCTCGGCGTGATCGAGGGACTGACCAAATATTTCTATCCCGAGGCTTCCAACACCGTGGTCTTCGTTCTGATGGTCCTGGTGCTGCTGGTGAAGCCGACGGGTCTGACCGGACGGGCGGCCTGACATGACATCCATCACCGACACGACCCTGCCGATCACCCCGCGCGCGATGCGCGACGAGATGATCGTGTTCGTCATCATGGCGGCGCTGCTGGCGATCGTACCGTGGACCGGGCTGTACCCGTTCTTCGTCATGCAGGCGCTGTGCTTCGCGCTGCTCGCCTGCGCCTTCAACCTCCTGATCGGCTATGGCGGCCTGCTGTCGTTCGGCCACGCGATGTTCCTGGGAACGGCCGGCTACTGCAGTGCCCACGCGCTGAAGGTGTGGGGGCTGCCGCCCGAGCTCGGCATCCTCACAGGCGTCGCCGGATCGTTCGTCCTGTCGGTGATCACCGGCTACATCTCGATCCGCCGCCAGGGCATCTATTTCGCGATGATCACGCTGGCGCTGTCGCAGCTGCTGTATTTCATCTATCTGCAGGCGCCGTTCACCCATGGCGAGGACGGCATCCAGGGCATTCCCCAGGGGCGGATGTTCGGCATCCTCGACCTGTCCAGGCCGACGGTGCTCTATTACGTCGTGCTGGTCGGCTTCCTCGCCGGCTTCCTGCTGATCTTCCGCACCATCAACTCGCCGTTCGGCGAAGTGCTGAAATCGATCCGTGAGAACGAGCAGCGGGCGATCTCGCTGGGTTACAAGACCGACCATTACAAGCTGCTCGCCTTCATTCTGTCCGGGACGCTGGCCGGCTTGGCTGGTGCGTTGAAGGTGTTCGTCGCCCAGAACGCCTCGCTGACCGACGTCGAGGTGGCGATGTCGGGGCAGATCGTGCTCATGACCCTGGTCGGAGGGCTCGGCACCGTGTTCGGCCCCGTCGTCGGCGCGTTCGTAATCGTCGGCATGCAGCAATATCTGTCCGGCTTCGGCCAGTGGGTGACGGTGATCCAGGGCGTGATCTTCGTCGCCTGCGTGCTCACCTTCCGCCGCGGCGTGGTCGGCGAAATCGCCCATCTGTTCAAACGATCCCTTTAAGCCGTTGATCTGAAAAGAGATCGTCGAAAGGGCAGAAAGCGGTGGATGAACCGGCCACCGCTTCTGCTGGTGCGCGATCCGGAGTATGACAGTTCTGTGACGGGCCGGCCCTGGCCCGTTTCGGAATGGATGGATCTCGTCCCATGCTGCACTGGTTTCGCGCCGTCCTCCCGCGGGAGGAGCGGTTTTTCGATTTGTTCGCCCGCCACAACAAGGTGGTGATTCAGGGCGCCCATGCGCTGCAGGACATGCTGCAGGGCGGTGACGACATCCTCGCCCACTGCCAGCGCGTCAGCCAGTTCGAGAACGAGGCCGACAACATCACCCGCGAAGTGCTGACCGCGGTCCGCCGCACTTTCATCACCCCGTTCGACCGCGGCGACATCAAGAACCTGATCACCTCGATGGACGATGCCATCGACCAGATGCAGCAGACCGCCAAGGCCGTGGTGCTGTTCGAGGTCAAAGAGTTCGAGCCGACCATGCGTGAGATGGGCACCTTGCTGGTCGATTGCGCCAATCTGATCGGCCGCGCGCTGCCGTTGCTGCAGGCGATCGGCCAGAACGTGCCGATGATCACCGCGATCACCGAGGAGATGACCAAGCTCGAGGGCCGGGTCGACGACCTCCACGACATCGGGCTGAAGGAGCTGTTCCTCAAGCACCGCAAGGCCAATACCATGGACTTCATTGTCGGCGCCGAGATCTACGACCATCTGGAGAAGGTCGCCGACCGCTTCGACGACGTCGCCAACGAGATCAATTCGATCATGATCGAACAGGTCTAGGGTAGGGCCGCGCCGTGGACGCTCAACTCGGCCTTCCGATCCTGGTCGGCCTCATCGCCGTCGCGCTCGCCTTCGATTTCCTGAACGGCCTGCATGACGCCGCCAACTCGATCGCGACCATCGTTTCGACGCGCGTGCTCCGGCCGCAATATGCGGTGTTCTGGGCCGCATTCTTTAATTTCGTCGCGTTCGCGGTGTTCGGCCTCCACGTCGCGCAGACCATCGGTACAGGGATCATCGATCCCGCCATCGTCGACGCCCAGGTGATCTTCGCCGCCCTGGTCGGTGCCATCGTCTGGAACCTCGTCACCTGGGCGGCCGGCATTCCCTCGTCGAGCTCGCACGCTTTGATTGGCGGGCTGGTTGGGGCGGGCTTCGCAAAGGCCGGCCTGTCGGCCACGGTGTGGAGCGGCCTGTCGAAGACCGTGCTCGCGATCGTGCTGTCGCCGCTGGTCGGCCTGATCCTGGCGATGATCCTGGTCGCGGTCGTGTCCTGGGCCTCGGTGCGCTCGACGCCGTTCGCGGTCGACCGCGCCTTCCGCATCCTGCAATTCGTCTCGGCCTCGCTGTATTCGCTCGGCCATGGCGGCAACGATGCGCAGAAGACGATGGGCATCATCGCCGTGCTGCTGTATTCGCAGGGCCATCTCGGCAACGAGTTCACGGTGCCATTCTGGGTCGTGCTGTCGTGCCAGGCGGCGATGGCGCTGGGCACCCTGATGGGCGGCTGGCGCATCGTCCGCACCATGGGCCTGCGCATCACCAAGCTGAACCCGATGCAGGGTTTCTGCGCCGAGACCGGCGGCGCGATCACGCTGTTCCTGGCGACGTTCCTCGGCGTGCCCGTCTCGACCACCCACACCATCACCGGCGCCATCGTCGGCGTCGGCGCCGCCCGACGCGCCTCCGCGGTGCGCTGGAACGTGGCCGGATCGATCGTCTATGCCTGGGTCTTCACGATTCCGGCCTCGGCGATCGTCGCGGCGCTGACGTTCTGGCTGGTGTCGGTGCTCCGGCACTGATCCGGATCGGTCCGGCTGGGCTCAACTCGCCGGTTGGAGTTGCGGTGCAAAACGCCTATATGGAGGGCGCGCGGCGGCCGAGATCCCGCGCCTTTCCCGTAAATCGCCCGCTCTCTGGCCTGAAACGACGCCTGCCGCCTCATGTCCGATACTGCCGTCACGACCGAACAGCCCGCCCGCACCGCCTTGTCCGACGAGGTGGCGCGCCGGCGCACCTTTGCCATCATCTCGCATCCGGACGCCGGCAAGACCACGCTGACGGAAAAGTTGCTGCTGTTCGGCGGCGCCATCAACCTCGCCGGCCAGGTCAAGGCCAAGGGCGAGCGCCGCAACACCCGCTCGGACTGGATGAAGATCGAGCGCGAGCGCGGCATCTCCGTCGTGACCTCGGTCATGACCTTCGAGTTCGAGGGCCTCGTTTTCAACCTCTTGGACACGCCGGGCCACGAGGACTTCAGCGAGGACACCTATCGCACGCTGACCGCGGTCGACTCGGCGGTGATGGTGATCGACGCCGCCAAGGGCATCGAGGCGCGCACGCGCAAGCTGTTCGAGGTCTGCCGCCTGCGCGACATCCCGATCATCACCTTCATCAACAAGATGGACCGCGAGAGCCGCGACACCTTCGATCTTCTGGACGAGATCGAGAAGACGCTGGCGCTCGACACCACGCCGATGACCTGGCCCGTGGGCCGCGGCCGCGATTTCATCGGCACCTATGACATCCGCGACGGCGGCGTGCGCCTGCTCGAAGGCGGCGGCGCCAAGACCGGCGCCGCGCAGCAGATCGCGATTTCGGAGCTCGGCAAGTTCAACGCCAATCTCGACATGAGCCAGATCACCGACGAGCTCGAGCTGGTCAAGGAAGCCTGCAAGCCGTTCGACCTGGAGGCATTCCGCGAGGGCCATCTCACCCCGGTCTATTTCGGCAGTGCCTTGCGCAATTTCGGCGTCGGCGACCTCCTGGAGGGCCTCGGCCGCTACGCGCCGTCGCCGCGCGCGCAGGAGTCGAACCTGCGCAAGGTCGATGCCGCCGAGCCGCGCATGAGCGCGTTCGTGTTCAAGATCCAGGCGAACATGGACCCGAACCACCGCGACCGCATCGCGTTCGCGCGGCTGTGCTCGGGCAAGCTCAACCGTGGCATGAAGGCGAAGCTGGTGCGCACCGGCAAGACCATGCCGCTGTCGAGCCCGCAATTCTTCTTCGCCCAGGACCGCTCGGTCGCGGACGAGGCCTTTGCGGGCGACGTCGTCGGCATTCCCAACCACGGCTCGCTTCGCATCGGCGACACCCTGACCGAGGGCGAGGACCTCACCTTCGTTGGCGTGCCGAGCTTCGCTCCGGAAATCGTTCGTCGCGTCCGCCTCACCGATGCGATGAAGGCGAAGAAGTTGAAGGAAGCCTTGCAGCAGATGTCGGAGGAAGGCGTCGTGCAGGTGTTCCGGCCGCGCGATGGCGCCCCGGCGCTGGTCGGCGTCGTCGGCCCGCTGCAGCTCGACGTGCTCAAGGCGCGGCTCGATGCCGAGTATACGCTGCCCGTCGAATTCGAAATCTCCGAGTTCTCGCTGGCGCGCTGGATCTCTTCCGACGACAAGAAGAAGCTGGAGGCGTTCATCGCCGCCAACAATTCCGGCGTCGCCGACGACGTCGACGGCGATCCGGTGTTCCTGGCCAAGAACGAGTTCTATCTCGGCTACACCAAGGAGCGCGCCGAAGGCATCGTGTTCTCCAACGTCAAGGATGTGAAGAAGAAGGCGTAGCCGCCCGGCACTCTCTCGTCATTCCGGGGCATCCCGCAGCGATGAGCCCGGAATCCATTTCGCCTCTTGTTCCGCGGCCCGATGGATTCCGGGCTCGCCCTGCGGGCGCCAGGAATGACGAAAAGACATGCGCTCCCTCACCGCGAGCCTCGCCGTTGCTGTGGGATGATACCCGCAACGCCGCGCACTTTTCGTCAGGTCATCGGCGCGCTAGTCTTCCTCTCATAAACAGGCGACGGAGAAGGAAATGCCGGCGGGATCGATTGGCCGTCTTGTGCGGCGGCAGATGATTGCACTGTTCGCTCTGTGTGGACTTGCGTCGGCGACGATCGCAACGGCTGATGCGGCCGAGGTCGTCGCGCTCGGCGCCAGCAACACCTACGGCAAGGGCGTCAATCGCGGCGAGGACTTTCCGGCCCAGCTCGAGGCCATGCTCCACGGCAAGGGCGTTCGGGTTAGCGTCGCCAACGCCGGCATCAACGGTGATACGACCGCCGGGATGCTGTCCCGCTTCGACAGCGCGGTTGATGGATCAACCCGCGTGCTGGTGCTGCAGCCCGGCGGCAACGACGCCCGCAAAGGTGCCGGCGACCAGCGCGCCAGCAGCATCAGCGCCATCATGGCCAAGGCCGCGCAGCGCCGCATCAAGGTCGTGATGGTCGAGAACGCCATGTTCCGTGGCCTGCCGCATCAGGTCGACGGTGTGCATCTGACCCCCGAGGGCTATCGCATGCTGGCCGCATCGCTGCTGCCGCGCGTGATGAGCGGCTTGCGGAAGTAGCTCGCCGCGAGGTCGTGAAGCGCGCCGCGCCGGCCTGCGGTCTCACAGCTCGATGATCCCCCGCCTTGCCGCATGCGCGACCGCATCGGTGCGGCCGAGTGGCGTCGAGCTTGTCGAGCAGCGAGCCGACGTGGAATTTGGCGGTGTGCACGGAGATGCCGAGGCTGCGCGCGATCTCCTTGTTGGAGCAGCCCTCGGCCATCAGCGCCAGCACGTCGCGCTCGCGCGCGGTGAGCTGAAAATCATCGGTCGCGGCGCCGTCGATCCTGTCGTCGCCGCTGCGAGCCTCATCACTGCCATGCAACGGCGCGACGGCGACGTCGGCGCTCTCGCCGGGCGCGACCAGCGTCAGGCCCGTGACATCGCCGAGCAGCGCCGCCAGCCGGTCGGCCAGTTCGGCATCGTCGACCGCGATCGCGATCCTGATCGGCGCGCGCGCCTCCTCGCTCACGCCGGCCTCTCGCCGATGGTCAGGGAGAACTGCACCGGCTCGCCGGCACGCAGCGCTGCGATCTCGACGACGGCGCCGACGCTGTCCGGACCGAGTTCGCGCATCATCGCGCGCATGCCCCTGAACGGCTCCTTGTTGAGAGCGGTGATGACGTCACCCTGGCGCAGGCCGGCGGCCGCGGCCGGGCCGCTCTTGTCGAGGCTCATGATCATCGCCCCGAGTCCATCGTCGAGCCGGACCGGCTGCAGGCCGGCGCCGAGATAGCCGCGAGCGATGCGACCATGCGTCTCGAGCTTGCTGGCGACCCGTTCGATCGTGGCCGCGGGTATCACGAGCGTCCGGCGCGGGCCGCGTACGGCCATGCCGATCGCGTGGCCGTCGGCGTTGAGCACCAGGCCGCCTTCGGAGCTGTGGCGCAGCCTGGTGTCGAGCTCGATGCGCGCATCGATGGCGCCGCCGCGCAGGCTGCGCCAGGGACCGGCGGATTTCGACACCATCGCGAGCGCGGCCGTTGGCGTGCCGTGCTCGGCAGCGGCGATGACCGCGAGCGAGCCGAGCGCGGGCATCTCGCCGGTGAGTTGGGCCGGTACCGCAGCGCCGCCATCGAAGCGGAGCAGGGCGATGTCGGTGGTGTGGTCGCGGCCCGCCACCGTGGCCGGCCTTTGCGTGCCATCGGCAAAGACGAGCGCGATTTCGCCTTCGTCCGCCAGCGCCTCGTCGGCGGTGACGACAAGGCCCGGCTTCCAGACGAAGCCCGTGGCGCGGCTGCAGTGCGAGGAGACGGTGAGGACCACAGGCGCGGCTTGCGCGACGGCGGTCGTCAATGCCGACGATAGCGAGGCGAGGGCGGACGGATCGGACATGGGACGCTCCAGAATGGGTCTGGTCCCAATTTGGCGTCTCCGAAGCGGTTTCGAAACTACCCGATCAGGTAGTCGACCGGCTTCAGAGCGTCGTCCGCGCTTTCGGCAGTGGGAAGGCGAGATCGCCGTGCTTCGACGTCTTCAGCCCCAGTCCGATCAGCGCCTCGGCGAAGCGCACCGCTGCGGCGACGCCGTCGATCACGGGAATTCCGAGCTCGGTGGAGAGGTCGTGCGCGAGATCGGCCATGCCGGCGCAGCCGAGCACGATGGCGCCGATACCGTCCTCGCGCAGCGCCGCCCGGCATTCGCCGAGCAGCGTGCCGCGGACATTGGCCTCGGGCTTGTCGAGGTCGAGCACGGCAACGTCGACGGCGCGCACCCTGCGGCAATGCTGCTCCATGCCGTAATTGCGCACGAGGTGCTCGGCGATCACCTTGGTGCGCGACAGCGTGGTCACGATGCTGAAATGGGTGGCGACGAAGCTCGCCGCATGCATCGCAGCTTCGGCGATGCCGAGCACCGGCACAGCCGACAATTCGCGCGCGGCGAGCAGGCCGGGATCACCGAAGCAGGCGATTACATGGGCGTGGCAACCTTCCGCGTCTCCGGCCTCGACCTCCTTGAGCATGCCGACCGCGGCAATCGCCTCGTCGTAATGGCCCTCGATCGAGGCGGCGCCGAACCGCGCGGTGCGGCCGACGATCCGCGTCGACGGGCTTGCGCTGGCCTGGGCCGCCTTGGCGATCAATTCGGTCATCGTCGCCGTCATGTTCGGGTTGATGACGTTGATCACGGTCTCGCTGTGGCGGCTCATCGTCGCGTCCGTCTGCTGTCGCATCCTGCCGTGTTCTAGCCGAGTTCCGCTGTTACGGTCGAGAGCCGTTCGCGGCGCGGAACGCGCAGACGTGAACGGGATTGAGCTTGCGAATTCTGCGATCGGATCCAGCTTGGAGTCCATCCCAGCCCGAGAGTCCCATGCTCCGTGTCGTCGTGCTCCTCCTGCTGATGGTGGCCGCTCCGGTCGCCGCCGACGCGCGCCGCCAGCAGATCAATCCGGTGCCGTTCGCGCACACGCCGTGCAGCGTGCTCGACGAGCAGCCGTGCACGCCGTCGTTCTGCAGCGTCTTCGGGCCGTGGCCGTGTATTCCCGAGATGAACTATCCCTATGGCCAGAACCTGCAACTCACGATCGAGAGCCGGCCCGCCAGGGATCAGGAAGCCAAATATCAGAAGCCGGATCACGATCTCGACACGATCGGCGATCTGTTCGCAGCGCTGCGCGCGTGCTGGACGCCGCCGCCGGAGGACAGCGCCCGCGCCGGGATGCAGATGACGGTGCGCTTCAGCTTCAAGCGGACCGGCGAGATGATCGCGCCGCCACGCGTGACCTTCGCGACATCAGGCGCCCCGGCCGACACGCGCGCGACCTATCTGAAGACGATCAATTCCTCGCTCGACGGCTGCCTGCCGCTGAAGTTCACAAAGGGGCTCGGCGGTGCGCTCGCCGGCCGGCCGATCGCGATCCGCTATGTCGAGAATCGCGATCTGAAGAACACGTCGGAACGGTGATGGCGTCGTCCGCTGTGCTCCACCTCCCGACCGCATAGCCCGTCATGCCACTTCGGCTTTTCGAGCCGCCCCGGAACGACGGCGAGCGGGCGGGAGTGCCTGACGTTGAAATGCGCCACGTTGCGAGGCGGCCCCCGGAAATGATACCGATGCCCACGCACAGGTCGCGTGCAAGCGAAGGGGGACGCCGTGGGACTTCTGGTGATGGTGGTGGGGCTGGTGCTGTTTCTCGGCGCCCATGTGTTCACGACCCGGCGCGGGGCGCGCGCGCAGGTCATCGCGCGGCTGGGTGAGAGCACCTACAAGCTCGTCTACACCGTCGTGGCGCTCGCCGGCCTCGCCCTGATTGTCTGGGGCTTTGCGGAGTACCGCCATGGCGGCGGCTGGATCCAGGTGTGGACGCCGCCGAAGGCGCTCAAGCACATCAACCTGGCCTTGATGCTGCCGGCCGTCATCATGGTGGTTGCCGCCTATATTCGCGGCCGCATCTACACCACTCTCAAACATCCGATGCTGGCCGGCGTGAAGCTGTGGGCGTTCGGCCACCTGCTCAGCAACGGCGATCTCGGCGGCATCATCCTGTTCGGCTCGATCCTGGCATGGGCGGTGTTCGACCGCATCTCGCTGAAGCGCCGCGCCGACGCCGGCGGCCCGCCGATCCCGGTCGGCGGCGTCGGCAACGACGTCATCGCGGTGGTGGTCGGCATCGTCGTCTATGCCGCGCTGGCCTTCGCGTTCCATCCTGTCGTGCTCGGCATTCCTGTCATCGGGGGTTAGCGATGTCGGTGCAGTCGACCGTCCGCCGCAAGACGGCTCCCGAGATCCGCGCCCGCAAGGGCGGCGAGCCGATCGTGATGCTGACGTCCTACCACGCCCATACCGCGGCGCTGGTGGATCGCCATTGCGATGTGATCCTGGTCGGCGATTCCCTCGGGAACGTGATGCACGGCTTCGAGACCACCGTGCCGGTGACGCTGGAAATGATGATCCTGCAGGGCTGCGCCGTGATGCGCGGCTCGCGCCAGGCGCTGGTGGTGGTCGACATGCCGTTCGGCTCCTACGAGGCGTCGAAGGAGCAGGCGTTTCATGCGGCGGTGCGGATCCTGAAGGAGACGCAATGCGGCGCAGTCAAGCTCGAGGGCGGGGCGCGGATGGCCGAGACGGTGGCCTTCCTCAGCGAGCGCGGCATTCCGGTGATGGGCCATGTCGGCCTGACGCCGCAATCGATCAACACGCTCGGCTCGTTCCGGGCGCAGGGCCGCGACGAGGCGGATTGGGCCGCGATCGAGAACGACGCTGCGGCGATCGCACAGGCCGGCGCGTTCTCGGTGGTAATCGAGGCCGTGGCCGAGCCGCTGGCGCGCAAGATCACGCAGCAGATCGCGATCCCCACCATCGGCATCGGCGCCAGCGCCGCCTGCGACGGTCAGGTGCTGGTTTTGGAGGACATGCTCGGCCTGTCGCCGCGGGCGCCGAAATTCGTCCGCCGCTACGGCAATCTCGGTCTGGCGATCGACGAGGCGATCGAACGCTACGCGGCGGACGTGCGTACCCGTGCGTTTCCGGCGGCGGAACATGTCTACGGAATGAAGTCAAAGACCTGACGGGCGCCTCTCGCTTGGTCGTCCCGTTGGCGCCGTGGTGCGCGCGGCGTCACGGGATGAATCTCCGGCGTTGGCGGAGATAGCCAAGCGCGTCGTCCCTTGGTTATGTTTCAGGCTGGTCCGCATCGCGGCGAACAACGACAAGAAGCCAAGCTCGGGGAAACTCCATGGACTGGTCGACCTATGTAACGCCGCCGATGCGGCGCGAAGCCCGTTTCGGCGATCGCGTGGTTCCGTTGTTCACGGAGCGGCCCGCGAACGTCTGGGCCATGGTCGAAGAAGCGGTGGAGCGCAACGGCGACGGCGAGGCGCTGGTCTGCGGCGCTCAGCGGCTGTCATGGCGCGAGGTGATGGCGACTGCCGCGCGGATCGCCGGCGGGCTGCAGGCGAGGGGATTGCAGAAGGGCGACCGGCTCGCGGTGCTGCTCGGCAATCGCATGGAATTCGTGCTCACGCTGTTTGCCGCGGCCAAGCTCGGGCTGATCACGGTGCTGCTGTCGACCCGGCAGCAGACCCCGGAAATCGCCTATGTGCTGAACGATTGCGGCGCCCGGCTGCTGCTGCACGAGGCGGCGTTGGCGGACCGGTTGCCGGCCGCTGCGGAAACGCCGGAGCTGGCGGGGCGCATTGCCGTCGACGATCGTCCGGCGCGGTCGGATTTTGCAGCGCTGGCCGATCATGCCGCGCACGAAAATCACGTCGAGGTGACTGAAGAGGACACTGCGATGATCCTCTACACCTCCGGCACCACTGGCCGGCCGAAAGGCGCGATGCTCGCCCATTGCAACATCGTGCACTCCTCGATGATCTACGAGGCGTGCCTGGGGCTGACGCCCGCCGACCGCTCGATCGCCGCCGTGCCGCTCGGCCATGTCACCGGTGTCGTCGCCAACATCACCAGCATGGCGCGCTGCGCCGGCACCTTGATCATCATGCCGGAGTTCAAGGCTGGCGAATATCTGAAGCTCGCGGCGCGCGAGCGCGTGACCTACACGGTCATGGTCCCCGCGATGTACAATCTCTGCCTGTTGCAGCGCGACTTCGACAGTCATGATCTCTCGTGTTGGCGGATCGGCGGCTTCGGCGGCGCGCCGATGCCGGTCGCCACCATCGAGCGGCTGGCCGCCAAGATCCCCGGTCTGCGGCTGGTCAACGCCTATGGCTCGACCGAGACCACCTCGCCGGCGACGTTGATGCCCTCGGATCTGACCGCGCGCCATATCGACAGCGTCGGGCTGCCGTGTCCGGGCGCCAGCATCCTGGTGATGGACGGGCAGGGGCGGGAGCTGCCGCGCGGTGAGATCGGCGAGATCTGGATCGGCGGCGGCCAGGTCATCAAGGGCTACTGGAACAATCCCAAGGCTACCGGCGAGAGCTTCACCGCCGGTTATTGGCATTCCGGCGACCTCGGCTCCATCGATGCCGACAATTTCGTCCGGGTGTTCGACCGGCAGAAGGACATGATCAACCGCGGCGGGCTGAAGATCTACTCGGCCGAGGTCGAATCGGTGCTGGCGAGCCACCCGGCGGTGGTCGAGAGCGCGATCATCGCCCGGCCGTGTCCGGTGCTCGGCGAGCGGGTGCACGCGGTGGTCGTGACCCGCGAGCCGATGAGCGCCGAAGCCCTGCGCAGCTGGTGCGCCGAGCGGGTCTCGGATTACAAGGTCCCGGAAACCCTGACCGTAACCGCAGACCCTTTGCCGCGCAACGCCAACGGCAAGGTGATGAAACGGCAGTTGCGCGAGGCCTTGACGGCGTGATAGCCGCGTTCGGACCTTGTGGCAGAACCGGGGAGTAACGCCTTGATTCGGCTGGACTCGCCTTGCCACCGCCATGCCGATGCGGTATCGGCGCCGGCGCGCGGGCAACGGACCGCTCGCGCGGCACTTCAAACCCATGCGCGCGCGCTCGCAGCGAACCTGACGGGATGTCCTTAGGTGTCTGAATTCATTGATGAAGTAGACGAGGAGGTCCGTCGGGAACAGCTCAAGAAGCTGTGGGACCGCTACTCGATCTTGATCATCGCCATTGCCGTGCTGATCATCGCCGGCGTCGGCGGCTGGCGCGGCTACCAGTATCTCGAGGGCCAGAAGGCGGCCGAAGCAGGCTCGGCCTTCAACAAGGCCCTCGAACTCTCCGAGCAGAACAAGCATGCCGAGGCGGAGAAGGCCTTTGCGGATGTCGCGGCCACGGCCCCATCGGGATACCGCATGCTGGCCCGCTTCCACCAGGCCGCCGAGGCCGCGATGCGCGACAAGGCGGCTGCCGTGAAGCTCTATGACGAACTCGCCGCCGACCGCAGCATCGGGGCCGAGCAGCAGTCGATGGCGCGGCTGCGCGCGGCCGGCCTGCTGGCCGATACGGCGCCTTACGCCGACCTCAAGCAGCGCCTCGAAGGCGAAACTGCGCCCGGCGCGCCGTTCCGCCACGCCGCCCGCGAATTGCTGGCGCTGTCGGCGTGGAGGGCCAATGATGCCGGGGCGGCCCGTCAATGGCTCGACATGATTGCGCTGGATGGTGAGACCCCGCCGGGCCTGCGCTCGCGCGCCGAAGCGCTGCAGGCGCTGTTGCCTGCAGTCGCCAAAAGCTGATCGCGGACCTCGCGACGGCGAAACCGAGTTGATTGGAACGACGATCATGCGCCGCGCCCAACGTGCCATTGCCCTGACGGTCCTCATTGCGCTTTCCGGCGTGCTGGGCGGCTGCGCGAGTGGGGGAAGTTTCGACCCCTCGGACATGCTCGACTTCCTGGACACCAAGAAGAAGCTGCCGGGCGACCGCAAGCCGGTGTTCCCGGAGGGCGTGCCGGGTCTCGAGCAGGGCGTGCCGAAGGAACTCTACAAGGGTGCGCAGCAGCAGCCGATGACCGACCCAGCCGCTCAGGCGGCGACGCCGCCGGCGCCTCCGGTGGAGGAGCCCAAGGGCAGAAAGGGCCGGCGGCAGGCGGCCGTGAACAACCCGACGACGGCCGATCCGCAGGATGGCGAGGCTGCCGCGGTCGAGGAGGGCGCTGCCGCCGTTCCGCCGGCACCGAAGCCCAAGAAGATCGTGCGCCGCCGCACCACGGCACCACCGCCGGATGATGCTGCCCCGGTGCAGCAGCCGGCGGCCCAGCGATCCAGCGGCGGCTTCCCGGCGCCGATGCCGAGCGGCTCCTTCAGCCGTTAATCTCACCTGCGAATCGGCGGATCGCCCGTTCGGTTTTGCGGCCGAATGCGCTAAAGCTGCGCGCTCACGCGCACGGATCATCATGCCCTTCACCATCGCCATCATCGGCCGGCCCAATGTCGGCAAGTCGACCCTGTTCAACCGTCTGGTCGGGCAGAAGCTGGCGCTCGTCGACGACATGCCGGGCGTCACGCGCGACCGCCGCGAGGGCGAAGCTAAGCTGTTCGATCTCAACTTCACGATCATCGACACCGCCGGCCTCGACGAGGGGCCGAAGGGCTCGCTGACCGCGCGCATGCAGGAGCAGACGGAGACCGCGATCGCGCTCGCCGACGCGCTGTTCTTCGTGATCGATGCCCGCATCGGCCTGACGCCCGCCGACCGCGCCTTCGCCGATTTCGCCCGCCGCGCCGACAAGCCGGTGCTGTTGCTCGCCAACAAGAGCGAGGGCAAGCATGGCGAGCTCGGCGCCATGGAATCTTACGCGCTCGGCCTCGGTGATCCCATCCAGATCTCGGCCGAGCACGGCGAGGGCATGGGCGAGCTCTATGACGCCGTCAGCAAGCTCGTGCCGCCCACGGACGATGAGGAGGACGAGCACGAGGAGACCGACGAGGAGCGCGCCAACAGGCCGATCCGGGTCGCGATCGTCGGCCGTCCCAACGCCGGCAAGTCGACCCTGATCAACCATCTGCTCGGCGAGGAGCGGCTGCTCACGAGTCCCGAGGCCGGTACGACGCGCGATTCGATCGCGGTCGAAATCGAGTGGAAGGGCCGCGGCTTCCGCATCTTCGACACCGCAGGTCTGCGCCGGCGCTCGCGCATCGAGGAGAAGCTGGAGAAGCTGTCGGTGGCCGATGCGCTGCGCGCGGTGCGCTTCGCCGAGGTGGTCGTGCTGATGATGGATGCGCAGAACCGCTTCGAGGAGCAGGATCTGCGCATCGCCGATCTGATCGAGCGCGAGGGGCGTGCGCTGGTCATCGCCGTCAACAAATGGGACCTGATGGACGGCAACCCCGGCCAGATCTCGATGCTGCGCCGCGATGCCGACCACTGGCTGCCGCAGGTCGCGGGCGCGCCGATCGTGGCGGTGTCGGGCCTGATGGGCGAGGGCATCGACCGGCTGATGCAGGCGATCGTCGAAGCCTACGCGATCTGGAACCGGCGCGTGCCGACCGCGGCGCTGAACCGCTGGTTCGAGCAGGCGATCGCCGACAACCCGCCGCCGGCGGTGTCGGGCCGCCGGCTCAAGCTGAACTACATCACCCAGACCAAGGCGCGGCCGCCGAGTTTCGTGCTGTTCTGCTCGCGGGCCGACGCGATCCCGCAATCGTACCTGCGCTATCTCACCAACTCGATGCGCGAGACCTTCGAGCTGCCGGGCACGCCGGTGCGCATCACCCTGCGCGAGAAGGCCAACCCGTTCGCGCACAAGCGCAAGCGGCCGAACTGATCAGTTGCGTCAGCGGAAGCGGTCCGGCCATGGAAGCAAGCCCGCCGAGCGTCGCGACAGAAGAGGCGACGGCCCCACGCCGCGGCGCCGTCGCCTTCATCTTCGTCACCATCCTGCTCGACATGCTCGCGCTCGGGCTGATCATGCCGATCCTGCCGAAGCTGATCGAGAGCTTCGTGGGCAACGACACTGCGCAGGCGGCCCGCATCTTCGGCCTGTTCGGCACCGCCTGGGCGCTGATGCAGTTCGTGTTCTCGCCGGTGCTCGGCAGCCTGTCCGACCGCTTCGGCCGGCGGCCGGTGATCCTGCTGTCGAACTTCGGCTTGGCCGCGGACTACGTGCTGATGGCGCTGGCGCCGTCGCTCGCGTGGCTGTTCGTGGGGCGCCTGATCTCCGGAGTCACCTCGGCCAGCATCTCGACGGCTTTCGCCTACATCTCCGACCTGACGCCGCCCGACCGGCGTGCGGCGATCTTCGGGCGCATCGGCGCGGCGTTCGGCGCGGGCTTCGTGCTGGGCCCCGCCACCGGCGGCCTGCTCGGCGACATCGACCCGCGGCTGCCGTTCTGGGCTGCAGCCGCGCTCAGCTTCGCCAACGCGCTGTACGGACTGCTGGTGCTGCCGGAATCGCTGCCGTCAAAGCGGCGCAGTCCGTTCCGATGGCGAGCCGCGAGCCCGCTCGGCGCGCTGCAATTGCTGCGCTCGGATCGCATCCTCGGCGGACTGTCGGTCGTCAACTTCATCACCCAGCTCGCTCATGTCGTGCTGCCGTCGACCTTCGTGCTCTACGCGACCTATCGCTATGGCTGGGATACGCGCACGGTCGGGCTGACGCTGGCGATGGTCGGCATCTGCGCCATGGTGGTGCAGGGCGGGGCGGTGGGGCTGATCGTCCGCCTGCTCGGCGAGCGCGGCGCGCTGATGCTCGGCCTGTCCGCGGGGACGGTGGGCTTCCTGATCTTCGGCCTTGCGCCGACCGGGCCGTTGAGCTGGCTCGGCATTCCCGTGATGGCGCTGTGGGGCGTCTCGGGCGCGGCCATCCAGGCTTTGATGACCCGCCTCGTCCCACCGGACAGACAGGGCCAGCTACAGGGCGCGACGTCGAGCGTGCAGAGCGTGGCCCAGCTCGCAGGTCCCTTCCTGTTCACGCTGACCTTTGCCTATTTCATCGGAGCGGCCGCGCCGGCGCATCTACCCGGCGCGCCGTTCCTGCTGGCGTCGGCGTTGCTGATCGTCGCTCTCCTGATTGCGGTGCGGACGCTGTCCTCGGCAAAGAGCAGCTAGAGTAGCGCGCCGGCCTGAAGGTTCTCATCCCCTGACCCCACCGATGCAGCTCTCGCGCTCTCGCGGGACGGGGATTGCACACGCTTCAAAATAGGTCAATAATGCTGACATAAATAGCCGGATCAGGGGAGGAATATTGGTGAGCTGGAAGCCCGTCTACGCGCGCCGCGCGGATCGCATGAAGGCATCGGAGATCCGCGAGCTGCTCAAGGTGCTGGAGCGGCCCGGCATGATTTCGTTCGCCGGCGGCATCCCCGATCCCGCGCTGTTTCCTGTAGCAGCGGCGGCGCAGGTCTATGCCGATGCGCTGGCATCGCCCAACGCGGCTTCCGCTGCTCTGCAATATGCCGTCAGCGAGGGCTACGGTCCGCTTCGCCAGTGGATCGCCGAGTACATGACCGCGCAGGGCATAGCGGCCTCGCCAGACAACATCCTCGTCACCGCGGGATCGCAACAGGCGCTCGATTTTCTCGGCAAGCTGCTGCTCACGCCCGGCGATACGGCGCTCGTCACCGTTCCCACCTATCTTGGCGCGCTGCAGGCCTTTTCGGCCTACGAGCCGCGTTACGATTCGATCGGTCCACGCGCTGCGAACCGCACCCCGGCCTCCTACGCGGACGAAGCCGCGAAAGAAGCTGCGGGGGCGCGCGTGAAGTTCGTCTATGTCGTGCCGGACTTTGCCAATCCGACCGGTGAGACGCTGTCGCGTTCGGCGCGCGCCGATGTCCTGGATCTCGCCGGCGAGCTGGACGTGCCGGTGTTGGAGGACAGCGCCTATTCTGCCTTGCGTTTCGACGGCGACGAGATGCCGTCGCTGCAGTCGTTGGACGTCCGTCGCCGCGGCTCGCTCGATGCTTCCCGCGTCATCCATCTCGGAACGTTCTCGAAGACGGTCGCGCCGGGCCTGCGCATCGGCTGGGTTTGTGCATCGCGCGCCATCATCAGCCGTCTCGTCCTCATCAAGCAGGCGAGCGACCTCAACGTGTCAGCGATCAATCAGATCGTGATGCACAGGCTCGTGAAAGACGGAGGGCATGCCGGGCTGATTGCACGGGCGCGCGCGCATTATCGGCTCAAGCGCGATGCGATGCTGAGGGCACTCGAGGCACAGATGCCGTCAGAAGCGAGGTGGACGCGGCCCGACGGCGGGTTCTTCGTCTGGCTCACCTTGCCGGACGGCGTGTCCGGTGCCGCCTTGCTCGACCGGGCCATGAATCAGGCCCAGGTGGCGTTCGTTCCCGGGGCAGCCTTCTTCCACGACGGCAGCGGCACCAACACGATCCGCCTGTCCTATTCGCTGCCCGAGGAGGCCGTGATCGAGGAAGGCATCGGCCGCCTCGCGAGTCTGCTGCGCTGACGATGACGTGATTCTGCGCAGCGAATGTCGTATCGTCTGCGCAGCGGCACTGGCGGGACGCGATGCTAATCCACCGCATCCCGCATCGGAGCTATCGGCTTACTTCTTCACCAGCGGGCACTCGCTGGCCTCGAGCGGCTTGGCGGCATCCTCAGGCGCGATCTTGGCGATCAGCTTGTAGTAGTCCCACGGATATTTGGACTCTTCGGGCTTCTTGACCTCGAACAGATAGGCCGGGATCAGGCGGCGGCCGTCGGCGCGCAGCGGGCCCTTGCCGAACAGCGGATCGTCGGTCGGAATCTCCTTCATCTTGGCCACGACCTTGGCGCCGTCATGCGGATTGCCGCCGAGTGCCTCGAGCGTCTTCAGGTAGTGCAGCGCGCCGGCGTAGACGCCGGCCACCGTCATCGACGGCATCGTGCCCTTCGGTGACAGCTTCTGGAAGCGGTTGGACCAGGCGCGGGTCTGCTCGTTCAGGTCCCAGTAGAACGACTCGGTGAAGGTCAGGCCCTGCGCGACCTTGAGCCCGAGCGCATGCACGTCGTTGACGAACAACAACAGCGCGGCGAGCTTCTGGCCGCCCTGGACGATGCCGAATTCGGAAGCCTGCTTGATCGAGTTGGTGGTGTCGCCGCCGGCGTTGGCAAGGCCGATGACCTTGGCCTTCGACGATTGCGCCTGCAGCAGGAAGGACGAGAAGTCCGCGGTGTTGAGCGGATGCTTGACCGAGCCGAGCACCTTGCCGCCACTGCTGGTCACGACTGCGGAGGTGTCGCGCTCCAGCGCATGGCCGAAGGCGTAGTCCGCGGTGAGGAAGAACCAGGTATCGCCGCCGGCCTTGGTCAGCGCCTTGCCGGTGCCATTGGCGAGCATGTAGGTGTCGTAGGTGAACGAGATCGTGTTGGCGTTGCAGGCCTTGCCGGTGAGGTCGGCAGTGGCCGCGCCGGAGTTCAGGAGGATCGAGTTCTTCTCCTTGACCAGATTGGAGACGGCCAGCGCCACGCCGGAGTTCGGCGTGTCCATGATCACGTCGACCTTCTGGGTGTCGATCCACTGCCGGCCGATGTTGACGCCGACGTCGGGCTTGTTCTGGTGGTCGCCGCTGATGACCTCGATGGTCCAGCCCTTGGCCTTCAGGCCGGAATCCTCGACCGCCATGTTGACGGCTGCGACCGAGTTGGGCCCGCCGATGTCGGCATAGAGGCTGGACATGTCGTTGAGCACGCCGATCTTGACGACCTTGTCGTCGGCGAAGGCGGAGCCGGCAAAGCTGAGCGTGGTGGCAGCAAGCAACGCGGCCATCCGCCACGTATGAGACGTCGTCATCGAAGTCCTCCCTGGTGTCGTGTCACGGCGGGGCTTCTTGGGCGCCCTTTGCCGTCAGTCTCCCTGGATAGCCGGTCTTGTGAGTTGCGGCAATGCGCCAAAAGGCGCGAGACGCGCCCAAGGTTTGTGCGTTTCGCTTGAGCGTTAACGCAGGGCGTCCGAGGTCAGCCGGAATTTCTGGATGCGCTTACCGGCGTCGACCTCGGCGGTATAAGCGTTGCCCTGCCGGTCGACAGCCATCGCGTGCACCCAATGGAATTGGCAGGCCTTGTCGCGCGTCCGCGTCGTGCTCGCGTCATGGCGGTCTTTCCCGATGTGTGCTGCGGTCATCCGCTTATGAGCGCAGTCCATCGCGGGCATGGCGGGGTGTCAATCGTGCGGGGGACGCCGATCGGCAGGCTCAGACGGGCGCCTGCTCCACAGCTTCCTTTTTCGGCGGCGTCCGTAACGTCGGCGGCCGCAGAAAGCGCGTCAGCATGAGCCGCAGATGCTCACTGCTCTGCTTGATATCGACCGCCGGATTGCGGATCGGCAGCGCACGTGCGCCGTCGACGATCACGAACAGGATGTTCGCGGTCGCCTCCGGATCGAGGCCGGGATCGACCTCGCCGCGGCCCTGTGCCTTGGTGAGGAAGTCGACCAGCAACGCCCGCATCGCGCGCGCATGCGCGTGGACGATGGCGGCAAAGTCGGCATTGCGGCAGGCCTCGGCCAAGGCCTCGGCGCTGAGGACCTGGGCCTGTGGCTGGTGAATGCTGGTGCTCTCGAGCTCTTGCACCAGGGCGTCGATCACGTCGGGCGAGGCCAGGATTGCCTGGAGGCGCGATGCAGCGTGGCTCAGATTCTGCTCGACCAGCGCCTGGATCATCGCCTCCTTGCTGGGAAAGTAATGATAGAGGTGGCCCGGGCTGATCTTCGCCGCAGCGCAGATGTCGGTGGTGCTGGCGCCGTGGAATCCGTTCCTGACGAAGCACGACAGGGCGGCCTGGAGAATCCCCTGGCGCTTCTGCTCGTGCTTGACCGGATCGACCTTTCTCATCGCGCGTCCCGTCGGGCCAACTCTCGCCACATTCGTCGTTTCCGCCAACTGCTCGTAATATAAAATAATATTTCTCACCGCTCTAATCTAGAGAATTTGATCTAGTTTAGTTGGACAAGCGCTGCTGCTTGTGAGACTTAATTAGAGTGAGCTATCTATCAATGGGCCTCCCCGCTACGATGCGTCTCGCTCCGCTGAAGTCGACGGCCCTGATTTCCCTGGCGCTGGCAACGGCCGGCTGCGCCACTGCTCCGCTCGAGCGGGCCGGCTCGCTCAAGAATTACGATCGCCTCGTCGATGCCAACGGCTTGGTGACGCGCGCGCAGATCAAGGCCAACAAGAAGGAGCTGCTCGAGGCCAAGACGATCCGGATCGAGCCGACCGCGTTTCCGCCGCGTCCCGACATCGCCCTCGACGAGAACGAGCGCAAGCTGGTGGCCAACGTCATCAGCCGCGAAATGTGCCTGCGTCTCAGCGAGCGATTCCAGATCGTCGGACCCCGCGAGGAGGCGGATCTGACGGTCAAGGCGACCGTCACCCATGCTACGGCGACTAACGCGACCGCATCGGCAGCCTCGCAGGCGGCGTCCATCGCCAAGAGCGTCGCGCTGCCGGGCGTTCCCGTGCCGGTGCCCCGGCTGCCGGTCGGGCTCGGCACGCTGTCCGTCGAGGCCGAGGCGCGCGACTTTGCCGGCTTCCAGAAGGCCGCGATGGTGTGGGCGCGCGGCGCCAACTCGGTCTCCAATGCGCGGATGGCCAATGACGGCGACGCCTACGACCTCGCTTCCGAGTTCGGCGCCGACTTCGCCAAGCTGGTGTCGACCGGCGAGTCGCCGTTCGGAGGAGTCCCGTCGCTGGCCTCGCTGCCTTCGGTGTCGAGTGTGCCGGCCAAGCTGGGTGGCGCTCCCAAATATGCCGCATGTGAGCAGTACGGACGCTTCCCCGGCCTGAAGGGCTTCGTCGGTGCCGGTCTGGGCCTGCCGCCGGGCTGGACTGACAAGGGCGCCGACGAGGCCAGGCCGGACGCGCCACAGCCGTCGCCGGAGATCGCAAGCGTGGAGCAGCAAGCGTCGCGATGAAGTCTGCCGCCTCGTTCCGCGCGCTTGTCCCGCGTATCCTGCTCGCGTTCGCCGCGTCGCTGTTGCTGGCGGCCTGCGCAGCCATCATGCCGCGCAACGCGCTGCCGGAAGCGGCTGCCGTCAGCGCCGACCCGGTCGGCTTCCGCAACGTCCGCTACTGGGGTGATGAGCCGGCGCCGCGCTTTGCCGAGGCCGCGATGTCGCGCGCATCGGCCGAAATCCCGATCTCGCGTCCGCTGAATTTCCTCGCGATCTCCGGTGGCGCCGAGAACGGTGCGTTCGGCGCCGGGCTTCTGGCCGGCTGGGGCGAGGCCGGGAATCGGCCATCGTTCGACATGGTGACGGGCGTCAGCTCCGGCGCGCTGATCGCGCCGTTCGTCTTCCTGGGGCGCGAACACGACGACAAGCTGCGCGAGATCTTCACCGCCTATGAGCGCAAGGACATTTTCACGGTCAACATTCCCGGCCTGCTGCAGGGCTCGGCACTGGCCGACAACACGCCGCTGTCGCGGCTGATCGAGAAATATGTCGATCGCGAGTTTCTCCGCGACGTTGCGCGCGAGAGCAGCAAGGGCCGGGTGCTGCTGGTCGGCACCACCAATCTCGATGCGCAGCGTCCGGTGCTGTGGGACATGGGCCGCATCGCAGCAGCCGATACGCCAGAGGCGATCGCCCTGTTCCGTCAGGTGCTGCTGGCCTCCGCGACCGTGCCGGGCGCCTTCGCCCCCGTTCGCATCAAGGTGCGGATCGGTGACAAGGATTACGACGAGCTGCATGTCGACGGCGGTGTCACCCGGCAGGTGTTCATCGGTCCCTCGGTGCTGCGCCTCGTCTCCGGCCGCGGCCCGCGCAGGAGCGTGAGCGGCGCACATCTCTACGTCATCCGTAACGCCCGCATCGATCCGCAATGGGACAGCGTCGGCGCCGACGTGCTCTCGGTGACGCAGCGCTCGCTGTCGACCCTGATCAAGAACCAGGGCATCGGCGACATCTACCGCATCTACTCGGTGGCGAAGTTCAACGGCATCGACTTCAACCTCGCCAGCGTGCCGGCCGATTTCCAGGTCAAGGCCGACGGCCCGTTCGATCGCACCTACATGACTGCGCTGTTCGATCGCGGCCACGACATGGGCCAGCGCGGCTATCCCTGGGTGAAGAGCCTGCCGGGCCTGCAGTCCAACGAGCACGGCATCACGGCGCAGGGGACCACGCGCACCATGGCCGCGGCCGCGCGATGAACTTCCGGCAGACCTGCTTGCCATTTGCGCGACACGCGACCCTGCGTTCGGCGCTCGGGAGCGCGGCGCTGTTGACGTCCGTGCTGCTCGGCGGCTGCGCGACCTCGGGCACGACGCCATCGTCCGACACGGCGCAGTACGGCAATACGTACAACTATCTCCCGGTGAACGACGTGCCGCATGACGATCAGCGCCCGGTGCTGACGCCGGAGCAGCAGGAGAAGCTGCGCAAGGAGCTGACGGCAGTGCGCGATCGTCAGGCGCCGGCTGCGGCGAAGGCGTCTGCGGACAAGGCTGCGGCGGCCAAGCCTTCCGCGGCGAACTCTGCTGCCGCCAATCCGACCGCAAGATAGTAACGAGATTCCGGATTCAAGGCCTGCGGCCTTGCCCCGGAATGGCGGTGGTTGCGCAGGGCTACGCCGGCGGCTGGAAGCTCTTCAGGGTGCGCGTCTTGTACTCGTAGAGCTTGCCGGTCTCGGTCCACGACGGCAGGCACATCGGCACGATGAACTCGGCGACCTGCTCGGGCGTTTCGAGCGTCATCGGATCCTCGCCGGGGAACACCGTGGCGCGCATGCGGGTCCGGATCGGGCCCGGGCTGAACAGGTTCACGCGCAGCGGCGTCCGCTCGGTCTCGTGCGCCCACACCCGTGCCAGCGTCTCCAGCGCGGCCTTGGTGACGGCGTAGGGGCCGAGATAGGCCTGGGCCTTGTGGGCGGCGCCTGACGTGAGAAACACCGCGCGGCCGGCGTCGGAGGCCTTCAGCAGCGGCTCCATGCAGCGGATCAGCTGGAAGTTGGCGGAGAGGTTGACGGCGACGACATCGTTCCAGGGCTTCAGGTCGATATGGCCGAGCGGTGAGGAGGGGCCGGGCACGGCGGCATTGCCGACGAGAATGTCGAGCTTGCCGTGGCGCTCGTGCAGCGCGGCGCCGAGCCGAGCGATGCCGTCGCTGTCGGTCATGCTGAGCGGCACCAAGGTGGCGCCGTTGCCGGTCTCTTTCCGGATCTCGTCGTCGAGCTCCTCCAGCCCGCCCTGGGTGCGGGCAACGGCGACGACATGCGCACCGGCGCGGGCGAGCGCGCGGGCGGTCGCATGGCCGATGCCGCGCGAGGCGCCGGTGACGAGGGCAATACGGTTGGCGAGGGGAAGGGTCATGGTCGCAAATCTCTGACGTCGTCGTCCCGGCGAAAGCCGGGACCCATACTCCGCGGCGGTTATGAGGGAGTTGGCTGTCTGTGGCTAGTCCTGCCCGCCAAGGACGGCTGGCGATGATGGGTCCCGGTTTCGGCCGGGACGACAGCTCACTATGCATCGTCATTCCGGGGCGAGGCCGCAGGCCTCGAACCCGGAATCTGGAGATGATACGGGGATCAGCAAGCTCGGGATTCCGGGTCCGATGCTGCGCATCGCCCCGGAATGACTGTGTGTGGAAAGAACCTCAGCTCGCCTCGGCCAACAGCGACAGCTGATGCTGGGTCGACTCGACCATCGCCTGGTCCGTGAGGTGGGTCGGATAGCTGCCGGTGAAGCAGTGGTCGGAGTATTTCGGTGCGGCCGGATCACGTGCCGGCTCGCCCATGGCGCGGTACATGCCGTCGATCGACAGGAACGCCAGCGAGTCGGCGCCGATCAGCTCGCGCATCTCCTCGAGCGAATGCGTCGCCGCCAAGAGGCCGCCACGGTCCGGCAGGTCGATGCCGTAATAGTCGGGGTAGAGGATCGGCGGCGAGGCGAGGCGGAAATGCACCTCCGTGGCGCCGGCGTCGCGCATCATGCGCACGATCTTGCGCGAAGTGGTGCCGCGCACCAGCGAGTCGTCGATCAGGATGATGCGCTTGCCCTCGATCGCGGCGCGGTTGGCCGAGTGCTTCATGCGCACGCCGGATTCGCGAATCGCCTGGGTCGGCTGGATGAAGGTGCGGCCGACATAGTGATTGCGGATGATGCCGAGCTCGAACGGCACGCCGGAATGCTGGCTGTAGCCGATCGCCGCCGGCACGCCGGAGTCCGGCACCGGCACGACGACGTCGACGTCGGGATGGCTCTCGCGCGCGAGCTGCGCGCCGAACGCCTTGCGCACCTCGTAGACCGAGCGGCCGCCGACCACGGAATCGGGCCGCGCGAAATAGATGTATTCGAACACGCACGGACGCGCCGGCTTCGGCGGGAACGGCTTGTGGCTGTGCGCTCCGGTCTCGTCGAAGATCACGACCTCGCCCGGCTCGATGTCGCGGATGTAGCGCGCGCCGATCATGTCGAGCGCGCAGGTCTCCGACGCCAGGATCGGGCAGCCTTCGAGCTCGCCATAGACCAGCGGGCGGATGCCGAGGGGATCGCGGGCGCCGATCAGCTTCTTGTTGGTCATGCAGACCAGCGAGTAGGCGCCTTCGAGTGCGCGTAGCGCCTCGATGAAGCGATCGATGAAGTTGGTGCGGCGGGAATGCGCGACGAGATGCAGGATCACCTCGGTGTCGGTGGTCGACTGCATGATGGCGCCGGCGCGCACCAGCTCGCGGCGCAGGGTGAGGCCGTTGGTGAGGTTGCCGTTGTGGCCGACCGCGAAGCCGCCGGCATTGAGCTCGGCGAACAGCGGCTGCACGTTGCGCAGGATGGTCGCGCCGGTCGTGGCGTAGCGGACGTGGCCGATCGCGGCATTGCCGGGCAGGCGCTCGATCACCTCGCGGCGGGAGAAGGTGTCGCCGACGAGACCCAGGCGGCGCTCGCTGTGGAAGCGCGCGCCATCGTAGGAGACGATGCCGGCGGCTTCCTGGCCGCGATGCTGGAGCGCATGCAGGCCGAGCGCGGTGATCGCGGCGGCGTCATTGTGCCCATAAATGCCGAACACGCCGCACTCTTCGCGCAGCGTGTCTCCGTCAAGGTCTGGGTCTCTGAGGTAGGCTTGAGGTCCGAAGTCCAGATCCGCGTGGGAGTCCATTTGGGCTTCGCCGGAAGAATCGTGGTGCTGGTCCATCGCGCCTCTCTTCTGGGCTTGGCTCACTTGGCCGCGGGTTTCTCGATCAGCTTCTTCAAGCTGTCGCGGGCAGGCTTGCTGTACCCATCGCCGCCCACTCCGGGCGACTCGGTGTCAGTCTGGTCGTCGTCCGGCTTGTTCTTCTTGAATTTCTTTAAAATGGTGTTCTCGGGATCATCAGGCAAGAGCGACATCAGCCAATCCCCGGTTCCCTGCAGGACCACGCGGGACTTGGCGCCGGTGACCCAGTCCGGACGCTGCTTGTCCGGCACCAGCCAGCTGAAGAACAGGAAGGCGACGACGACGATCAGGAGGCCACGGCCCAGTCCGAACAGGAATCCCAGGGTGCGGTCGAGCGCGCCGATGCGCGAATCGAGGATCATGTCGGAGATCTTGACCGTGATCACCGAGACGATGAGCAGGGTGCCCACGAAAGTACCGGCAACGACGACGACGCTGGCGACGGTATCGTTGTTGAAATAGGTCTTGGCGGTCGGCAGCAGCTTCGAGAATGAATAAAGCGTGACCAGGGCCGCCGCGCCCCACGCGGCGATCGACAGTATCTCGCGCATGAAGCCGCGGACCATCGCTAGCAGCCCCGACACCAGCATCACGCCGAGCAGGATGAGATCGAGGATCGTTATCGGCATCGGCTGCTCAGGTCCGCTTGTCAGGTCCAAGGTTCGCTTCGAATTGACGGAGGACCGCCCCTCCAGGCGGAGGAGAGCAGGGTTCCCCGGCAAGTCCGGACGCTGCACCATCCCGCGTGGGCGCCCGGTTGCGGCGTTGTATAGCGGCGAGTCACGCGAACGTCACGGTCCGGCTAGCCGTCCTGGCGGCGGAATCTCGCTGGTGTGGCATTTTTTTCGGCATGGCTGGGGCCACGGCGGCCCTGCTCACCCTCGTCCCGGCTGCCGTCGTGGCGGGCGCGGGGCGTGCCGCGCGCGGCGATGTCGGCGACCAGGCTGGTCAATCCGCCGACGGTATTGAGGCTGAGCCCGGCATCGCCGCCGGCCTCGCCGCGGGCGCGCTCCGGCAGCACGACGCGGCCGAAGCCGAGCTTGGCGGCCTCCTTCAGCCGCGCCGAGGTCTGCGCCACCGGGCGGACCGCGCCCGACAGCGAAATCTCGCCGAAATAGACCGCATCGGGCGGCAGCGGCGCGTTGACCAGCGAGGAGACCAGAGCTGCGGCAGCGGCGAGATCCGCCGCCGGCTCGTTGATGCGCAGGCCGCCGGCGACGTTGAGATAGACGTCGTGGCCCGACAGCTTGACGCCGCAATGCGCCTCCAGCACGGCCAGCACCATGGACAGCCGGCTCGGATCCCAGCCGACGACGGCGCGACGCGGCGTGCCGAGCGAGGTCGGTGCCACCAGGGCCTGGATTTCGACCAGCACGGGGCGGGTGCCCTCGATCCCGGCAAAGACCGCCGTGCCGGGGCTGCCGAGATCGCGCTCGGACAGAAACAGCTCGGAGGGGTTGGTGACCTCGCGCAGGCCCAGCCCCGTCATTTCGAACACGCCGATCTCGTCGGTCGGGCCGAACCGGTTCTTGACGGCGCGCAGGATGCGGAACTGCTGCGAGCCCTCGCCCTCGAACGACAGCACCGCGTCGACCATGTGCTCGACGACGCGGGGGCCGGCGATCTGGCCGTCCTTGGTGACGTGGCCGACAAGGATGATGGCGGCGCCGGATTTCTTGGCGAAGCGAATGAGCTTCTGCGCCGAGGCGCGCACCTGGGTGACCGTGCCCGGCGCCGATTCGACGGTGTCGGTCCACATCGTCTGGATCGAATCGATCACGATCAGTCGCGGCACGCCGCCTTCGGACAGGGTCGCGATGATGTCCTCGACCGAGGTCTCAGCCGCCAGTTGTACCGGCGCATCCGCAAGCCCGAGGCGCTCGGCGCGCAGCCGCACCTGGGCGACAGCTTCCTCGCCGGAAATGTAGACGGCGCGATGGCCGGCGCGCGCCAGCATCGAGGTCGCCTGGGTCAGAAGCGTCGATTTGCCGATGCCGGGATCGCCGCCGACCAGCAGCACCGAGCCGCGCACGAAGCCGCCGCCGGTGACGCGGTCGAGCTCGGTCATGCCCGACGACAGCCGCGGCGCGTCGATGCTCTTGCCGGTCAGCGATTCCAGCTGGAACGTGCGGCCCTTGCGCTTGGAGCGCAGCGACACCGGCGCGGAGGTCGCGCCCGTCGTGTCTTCCTCCGCCAGCGTGTTCCACTCGCCGCAGGCCTCGCATTTGCCCTGCCAGCGCGAATAGGCCGCGCCGCAGTTCTGGCAGACGAAGGAGAGCGTGGTCTTGGCCATGGAGGGAGAATCGATGTGCTCAGGAGTGGGTGGCGTTCCATAGCATAGTTAGGCCTGCGGCCAGCATGATGCCATCCATCACCACGCGGAACACATCGGGCTTCATGTGCAGCACGAAGCGCTTGGCGACGAAGGCGCCGGCCATCAGCGAGCCGCCGGCGATCAGCCCCTTCAGCAGAATGTCCGGCGTCAACGCGCCGAAGCGCTGGAAGGTGATGGATTTCGAGACATAGAGCCCGAGCGAGCTCGCAGCCTCGGTGGCGAGGAAGGCGCCCTTCGACAGCCCATAGAACAGGAACAGCGGCACGCTGAGCGGCCCGGTCGAGACCACGATGCCGGTCAGAAATCCGATCACCGCACCGCCGAGCGCGAGGTGCCAGAGATTGGCCTTGAGGTCGTGCCGCGTCAGCCAATGCCGTACCGGCACCATCGCCATCAGGAACAGCCCGATCGTGATATCGACCGCCTGCGATGGCAGGATCAGCAAGGTGCGCGCGCCGAGTGCGGCGGCCGGAATGCCGGTGACCGAATAGGCCGCGCAGGCGCGCCAGTCGACCTCGCGCCACCACGCCAGGATGCGCGACAGGTTCGCCATGACGGCGGCGACCGCCATGATCGGCACGGCCTCCTTCGGGCCGTACTCGTAGGCCAGCACCGGCATCAGCATGATCGACGAGCCGGTGCCGACGATGCCGGAAAAGGTGCCGGCAACGAGGCCGACTGCGAGGACGAACAGGAAGCCCAAGAAGATCGTCTCCGCGCTCGGACAACATCTCTCCCCGTGTCGTTGCGAGCGAAGCGAAGCATTCCAGGGCCGCGTGCGTGACCCTGGATTGCGTCGTCGCGGAGCCTGCCCTCGGGCTCGCCGCAGGGGAAGCCCCGGGGCTCCTCGCAATGACGGAGTGGGAGCTGCGTCCCGTGGTTAACGGCTCGTTCGAGCCGACTCGAAATCGGCGATGATTGTGCGTCCGCATCATTAAAAGTTGAAGCGTATTCCTCGCACGTCCGCTGATGTTCTCGGACGATGACGATGAGCAAAACCCCGATGTCCTTGCAGATGCGGCCATCCCTGACGGCAACCGCCGATGCGGAGTTCCCCTGGTTCACGGCCGCGATGCTGGCCATGGAAGCCGGCGAGGTCATCCGGCTCCGGCTGGAAAAGTTCGCGCGCGGCGAAGCCGATGCGGGCGAGGAGGCGGAGCTGATGGTCAGCGAAAAGATCGCCGCAGCCTTGGAGGCGACGGCGAAGCTGATGGCCGGCGCGAGCCCGGCCGCGGTCGTCGATCTCTATCGGGATTATGTCGCGTCCAACGCCGAGCGGCTGTCGGCGTAAGCACGCGCAGTCCGGCTGTCTTTGGGCTGGCTCGGGGCTGCGTGCCGCCGCAGACGAATGTCGAGCAACCCAGGGCGGACAACCTCGTCATAGCGCCGGCGACCGAGCCGCCTCGTGCCTTCACGTGCGGTGTTGCCAACGAAGAGAAGATCGGACACCCTACCGAAAATGCGATTGCTGATCACCTCGTTTTCACCGGACCGATCCAGTGCGACTGCTCTTACGCCTCATGCAACGCGTGCTGGTCGCCGGGCTCGGGATCTTCACGGTCTGGCTGATCGTGTTCGTGGTGTTCGAGACGGCGGACCGCAGGCTGCCCTGGATTGCCTCCGTCGGCGTCAGCTACGCAATCGCGGCCTATGTCGTTCTGCCACGCGTGATCCGATTGAGTCTCAGGATCCTTCAGAGTCGGAGGGTGCCCAGCTACACGATCACCGGCGATGGATTGCCCGGCGACCCCGTCAATCTCGCCCTGATCGGCACGCTTCGACAGCTCCGCGCGAGCTTTGCTGCGATCGGTTGGTGCGAGGCGGACCGATTGGGGCTGGCAAGCTCGTGGGCCATGGTCCGCGCCTTCGTCCTCGCCAGGCCGTACCCCACTGCTCCTTTCAGCACCCTCTATCTGTTCGGTCGCGGCCAGGATATCGGCTTTCAGAAAGCCATCGGCAATAGTCCGCGAAAGCGTCATCACGTCCGGTTCTGGGCCGTTGACCTCGCCCATGCCGAGAAGAGCTGGAATGCTGGCGATTTCTGGTTAACGACCGACACGCCTGCGGCCGATGAATCCGTCCTCTGGGTCGGTGCCGGCACGAAGGATACGGGCCTGTCGCTCACCCGACTGACCTTTCAGATCACGCACGCCACCGATCCGGATGCCAATGCGGAGCGGGACTACATCATGGCCGAATTGATCAGAACACGATCGATCGAGACCGTCGAGCTCTATAAGGCTGGCCGGAACCTGCCCGAGCGGGTCAATCACTACGTATCGGACGGCGACATCGCGTTGGCGAGCGTGGTGATCGCCGCCAACGCCGACGCGCATGAGGGGTCTTCGTCGCCGGCCTAGTGGACTTGCTGACGAGCCGCGTTCGAGGTCGTTCGCTCTGCTCGGGGCCGGACCAGGAAGGCGGTGCAGAGCAGGACGACCATCGCAACGCTGACGACAGTCAGGAACGCCTGATCGAAGGCGCGATGAGCGTGCGAGGCGACGATTGCAGCGAGCCCGGTCGGCAGCCGCTCGGCGGCGATCAGGGCCTCGTCGATGCTGTCGCGCGCAACGGCGGGAATGCCGAGGCCGTCGGGCAGAACCATGAACGCCGTATAGACTCCGGACAGAATGCTTCCGAAAACGCTGATGCCGATTGTGCCGCCGAGCTCGAACGACACCTCCTCGATCGACGCGGCCATGCCTTCGCGGCCTTCAGGCGCGTGATTCATCACAGCGTTGGAGGCGGCAGCGATGGATGCTCCCAGCCCTAGACCATTGACCGCGATGCAGATCAGTTGCAGCGCCAGGCTGGCGTTGTAGCAGAGCAGGTAGCCGGCCGCGCCGATGCCTGCGATCAACAGCGCGCCGGACATCGTGGTGGCGGCTCGGACGCGACGGAGCATCAGGCTCGCAAGCGGCCCGCCGATGAAGGCACCGAGCGGGGCCGGAAGGATGTACAATGCCGCCTGCAGCGGCGAATAGCCGAGGACGAGTTGCAGGCGTTGGCTGATCGCGAGTTCCGTCCCCGCAATGGCGAGTGAAGCCACGATCGCGGTGATCACGCTGAGCGTGAACTCGACGTTTCGGAACAGGGTGAAGTCGAGCAAAGGATCCTCGAGACGCAATTGACGGCGTGCGAACACCGTCAACATGATGACCGTCGCGACAGCCGTGCCGGCAAGGACGACATAGGAAGACTGGCGACTGCCGAGCTCCTCGACGACGTAGGCGAAGCCGATCAGCCCGGCCATCACCTGCACTGAACCGAGGAGGTCCCAGTCGCGCTCGGCACGATCGGCCGGTGCAGGAATCAGCAGCAGGCCGGCGACCAGCGCCAGCACGACGAGCGGCACGTTGATCAGAAAGACCGAGCCCCACCAGAAATATTCCAGCAGAATGCCGCCGACCAAGGGCCCGACGGCCGCTCCACTGGATGCGACGGCTCCCCAGATGGCGATGGCGAGCGCCCGTTCGTGGTCATCGGAGAAGGTGATGCGAATGATCGACAGCGTCGCCGGCATCATCAGCGCGGCGCCGATTGCGAGCAGGACGCGCCCGCCGATCAGGGCCATGGCGGTCGGCGAATAGGCGGCCACGACCGAGGCCAGTCCGAAGACGATGAGGCCGACAACGAATGTCCTCTTGTGCCCGACGCGATCGCCGAGCGAGCCGAAGCCGGGAAGCAGGCCGGCGACGACGAGCCCGTAGGCCATGACGATCCACAGTTTCTCCGAGGCCGTTGCAGCCAGCTCATGGGTCAGGCTCGGCAGCGCCGTATAGAGCACCGTCATGTCGATCACGACGAGCGCCAGCGCGCTGGAGACGGTCAGGAGGATGAGCCAGCGATTACGTTTCGACATCGGCGCGCTCGCTTGCGCAAGCCGTTGTTCATTCGGCGCGTTCGTCGTCTCGAGCACGTTCACCGCTCCCGCTCAGATTCCACTACGATGCGTGATCCGGCCGTTCATCATCGTCAGCTGAATATTGACCTTGCCGATGTCGTGCGGCCCGACATCGAACAGATTGTTCTCGAGCACGATCAGATCGGCCAGCTTGCCGACCTTGATGGAGCCGATCTTGTCCTCCATGCGAAGCTGGTAGGCTCCGTTGATGGTGTAGCCTCGGATGAGGTCCGGCAGGCCCAGGCGTTCGGTCGCGGGCGGATGGACCAGGCCGTCGGGCTTGCCCGGCTCCTGACGTGTATGGCCGGCCTGCAACGCCTCGAGTGGCTTGACGACGACCTTCGAGCCGGTCGCCAGCGCATCCATGCCGAACGACACCGTGACGCCTTGGTCGATGAACGTCTTGAAGGTGTACATGCGGCTCCAGCGCTCGTCGCCGTAGATCTCGCGGACGCGACGCTGGCTGGCATCCGGCACGCCCCATTGGATCTGCGTATTCGCGATCACGCCGAGCTTTCTGAAGCGCGCAATGTCCGATGGCGCGGTGAGGAATGCGTGGCAGATGGTATGACGGCGGTTGCCGGGGCCGTTCTTGCCAAAGGCGGCTTCGTATCCATCCAGGCTCATGCGGACGGCGGCATCGCCGACGGCGTGAAGGTGCGTATCGATTCCCTCGGCATGCGCCTGGCGCAGGATGCGGTTCAACACCGCCGGCGGAAACAACGTTTCGCCGCGCCAATCCGGACTTCCGGCATAGGGATCCAGCAGATAGGCCGTGCGGCTCAACTCGGTGCCATCGACGATGAGCTTCAGCACGTCCGCCTTGACGAGCGGTGTGCGATAACGTTTTCGATAGGCCCGGATAGTCGGCAGCGGATCGACGCTGGGATCATTGTGATACAGGCTGCCGATCACGCGCTGCAACAGCTTGCCGCGCTTCTCGAGCTCGACCAGCATGTCGAAACCGTGATGCTGCTCGGTCGGCCAGGCGCTGAAGCCGGCATCGAAGAAGGTGGTGATGCCGGCGGCTGCCAGCCTGGGCTGCCATTCCTCGATCGCGGCGGCGGTCGACTTCAGGCCGAATGGTTCGATGCCGTGCTTTTCCAGCGCCTTGAGCACCGCGAACAGCGCAGGCACTTCCGAAATGAACCCGGTCGGCACGCCATTGGGATCCTTTTCGTACCAGGAGGACCCGGGCACGACGTCGCGCGGAGTATCCTTCCTAATGCCGGCCATCTCCAGCAGCTTGGAATTGACCCAGTAGGCGTGCAGATCGCAACTGACGAGCAGGACCGGCCGATCAGGGAAGATCTCGTCCAGCGGCTCCTTGCGCGGACCCGAGGCGGGAAACGCGCCAGCGATCCAGCCGAAGCCCAGAATGAACTTTTCGTCGGAGTGCGTCTTCGCGTAATCGCGCAGGATCGCGTAGATGCGCTCGGGATCTTCCTCGTTGACCCAGGCGCCGCGGGCGAAGGCCAGCGTGCAAAGATGCCAATGCGCTTCGACGAAGCCCGGCATGAGCATACGCCCATTGAGGTCGATGACGTCAGCCCCGTGTCCGGCAAACTTCATCGCGCCTGCGTCGTCGCCGACGTAGACGATCGTGTCTCCCTTGACGACGACGGCCTGGGCCCAGGGCAGGGAGTCGTCCACCGTGTAGACGCGCCCGCCGCGAAAGATGGTCGTGCTGCTGGAGGCGGCCCAGGCCGGAGCCGAGGCAGCGACGAATGCCGCGGCCGCAGCCGAGGTCGCGACCATCTGGCGACGGGTCAGTCCGCCGCGCTCCGACTTCGATGCCGCAAACAGCGAACCGATGGCTGAGCCGCATGCAATGCACATTGTCCTGCTCCGAAGTCCTGCTCCGAAAATTCCGCGCTCCGGGTGAGCTGCACGATTGCCGAGTCAGGCGCTGAAACTACTTCACTCAGCACCCGCCAAGATTGACAACGATCAAGTCAATCTCGGCGGCATCGAGCGCCAGCACGCATACTGGTTTCCTGTTGATGGATAAATTTCAAATCGAAGCTTTCAGACAGAGAAAAAGAGGACCGCCGCATCGGCTCATCGTCATGCGTCGCCCGAGCGCGAGGGTGTCGTTCATGCCGATGGAGGTCATCGATCCCACCGATGCCTGGTCCCGAGCACCGTCACTTCGGGAACAGGAAAGCCAGGCTGGCGCGAAACTGCCACCGCGGTGCCAGGTCCGGCTTCAGCACATTGTAGTAGACACCGATCTCGGCGTTGACCGGCTGCTTGTCGACCATGAACAGCTTGCCTATTCCCGCGCCGACCGGAACGACCCAGCGGTCATTGCCCTTCGCGAGCCAGTTCGCATTGATGATGGGACTCGAACTGATGTGGGACCCGTCCGAGAAATTGTAGGTGATGAAATACTGCAGCATCATCTGGTTTACCGGCGCGCGGTCGCCAGGACCCGCAAACGACCAGATGTTGTTGGCGAGCACCCCGAGCACCCACGGCCCCGGCATGGTCAGCGCGACGATGGTCGGACCCGCGCTCCATTTTCCCGAACCAAGGGCGGGGTCGGTTGCCGACGGATAGGAAAAGGTCGGGCCGACACCCCAGATGAGGGCGCCCGAATGCGACGGGGTGAGCGCGAAGATCTGGTTGATGTCGCCGACGCCGCCGATCCGGCCTTGCTCAGGGGAGAAGCGCACCTGGGCGATGCCGGGAATGGTCGTGCGTGTCACCAGATTCCAGTCGGCATTGAGCTGGAACGGGATGACCGGCTCGATCTTGAAGACGTCAGCCGTCTGCCGGTACGCACCCGTGTTCGGCATGGCGATATTCTCCAGCCCGACGCTGATCGTATCCGCGATCGGGTTTTGCGCCGCCTTGGCGAGATCTTCGAGCGATGGCGTCTTCTGCTGTGCCGAGGCGCCGGCGCCTGGGTACAGTGCTGAGATCAGGAACAGGAGAACCGCCCGTCGAAAAATTCTCGGAGCCATGGCCGACCTCGCTGTCGAAGCGCTGCTCTCGCATCCGTTGTCTCGCATCTGCACCGTTCCGGCCGCTATGGAGTCAGGCGAAGGTCGGAAATTGCCCGCCGGCGAACAGTGACGGCCGCAGGCGAGACCAGTTCGACGCGAACTGGAACGTGTCGAGATCGGTGTAGGTCTGGCCGATCACCTGCATGCCCGAGGGCATGCGGTCCTCGACCACGCCGAGCGGGACATCGACGACCGGATAGCGGTTGAGCAGATTCCAGTGCCACGTCAGCGCCAAGCCCAGACCGGTGCCCACCCACGGGTCCACCTTGTTTTCCTTGCTCTTGAACATGTCGGCCCCGACCAGAGGCGTTGCCATGGTCGGCATGAGCAGGATGCGGTAGCCCTTGCCGAACACGCGCTGCTGCACCTGGCGGTGCAGCCGCTGCAGCAGCTCTTCGGCTTCTTCGGCCTGGCGCGGTCCGACCGCGCCGACCTGGTCGAGCATTTCGGTCATGTAGGGCGAGAGCTGATCGCGATGCGCATTCGAGATATCGATCGCAGTGCCGATGGACGTCGACATCAGCCCACGGATGAAGACCATCTTGTGGGCCTTCGTGAAGCCGCAGTCGACCTCGTCCACAGTGCACCCCGCGGCGCGCAGCGCCTCGATTCCTCTCAGCATCGCACCCTTCACGGACGGTATGACGTCCGCAATGCCGGCGCCCCAATCCACGGCGATGCGCCACCCGGAAAGGCGCGGATAGCGGGTGGGGTAGTCGAGGCGAGGGCGCATCGCGGCCATCACCCGCTCGGACGGACCGACGATCGCGTTCTGGAGGCGGACGAGGTCGTCGAAGCGCCGCGCCATCGGGCCCGAGGTCGAGAACGGGATTTCCCCACCAGCCACGCGTCCGAACGGCGGCCTGAAGCCATAGAGACCACATTGTGAGGCGGGAATTCGGATCGAGCCGCCCATGTCCGAGCCCATGGCGAGCGTCGTGAAGCCTGCGGCCAGCGCCGCGCCCGATCCCGCCGACGACCCGCCCGGAGAGTATTCGAGATTCCACGGATTGCGTGTCGTGCCCCAGGCGCGGGTGGACGCGCCGAGGAAGAGGTAGAATTCCGGCACGGTCGTCTGGAACGGCATGACGGCGCCGGCGGCCTCGAGCGAGTCGGTGATGGCCGAGTTTTCCGTTGCGGGCGGCGAGTCCTTGAAGAGGAGCGAGCCCTGCGTCGTCCGCCAGCCCGGCCTGGAGAATTCGTCCTTGATGGCTACCGTGATCCCTTCGAGCGGCCTTGCGGTGCCACGCCGATAGCGGTCCTCGGACAGCTTGGCCTCCTTGAGCGCCTGATCGAAATGCTCGTAGGTGATGCAGTTGACCTTCGTGTTGTAGGCTTCGATCCGCTTGATCTGCGCCTTCAAGAGATCGACCGGCGACGCCTTGCGGGCCCGGAACATGGCGATGAGATCGGCGACCGACGCATAGCAGAGCGGATCGGCGGACTCAGCGCGCGCGGCCGGCAAATCGAGTCCGGACGCGACCAACGCCGCTCCCGCGCCTTTGATGAGCGTTCTTCTGTCAATCATATACGCCTCCGTATTTCCGGGAATCGGTCTGAGTTTGTCGATGTGGCCCTGAAGGTGACGGCCCGAGAAGTCGCTGGATTCAGCTTCGCTGTTCGTGCCTGACCTGACCGTTCATGACGGTCATCAGCACCTTTGTGTTGTGGATGTCGTGCGGGGCGACTTCGAACAGGTTTCTTTCAAGCACGATCAGATCGGCGAGCTTGCCGACCTCGATCGAACCGACCTTCTGGTCGAGTCCGAGCTGATAGGCCGGGCCCATGGTGGCGGCGCGGATCGCCTCTTCGAGGCTGATCCGCTCGTCGAGCGGCACCAAAGCCGGCTGATCCGGCTTGTTCAACTCCCGCCGCGTGGTCGCGATCTCGATCGCATCCAGCGGCTTGTAGGTGCTGTAATAGCCGGCGGCCGGCCAATCGGTGCCGAGCGAGATGTTGGCGCCATGACGCAGGATCGAGCCGGTGCGAAACGCCTGTTCGGCGCGCGCGCCGACGCGGGGCCGCATCACGCCCTGCCAATAGGCATCCGCCACCGACCATTGGGCGGAGAACTGCGCGGTGACGCCGAGCTTGGCGAAGCGCGGCAGATCGTCAGGTGAAACAAATATGAGATGCGCCAGCGTGTGCCGGCGATCGCGCGGCGGATTGACCTTGATCGCGGCTTCGAACGCGTCCAGCGACAGGCGGTTGGCGCGATCACCGTAGGAATGGATGTGAATATTGAGGCCCGCCCTGTCGGCGCGGCGGATGATGTCCTTGAACTGGTCCGGCGGGACCAGCGTCTCGCCGCTCGTGCTCGGATCGTCGCTATAGGGGGCCAGCAATGCGGCGGTCCGTTGGGCTTCGCCGCCGTCGATGTTGAGCTTGAGAACGGGCGCCTGCACCAGTTCGGAATTGAAGCGTCGCCGCAGGGCCTTCGCGATCGGCACGGGGTCGATCGCCGGATTGTTGTGGTAGGTCGATCCGACCACACGGAACGGCAGTTTTCCTTTGCGCTCCAGATCCTGATAGAGTTCGTAGCCTGTCTCCTCGGGCAGAACGAGCAATCCGGCATCGAACACGCTGGTGATGCCGGCTGCCGACGCCTTCGGCAGCCACTGTGCGAGCGAGTCCGCAATATAGCCGGTCGTGAACGGCGAGACCGCGTTGAGGACCGGAAACATCGCCGGTGGCTCGACCAGATAGCCGGTCGGCTCTCCCGAGGCCGGGTCCCGCTCGAAGTAGCTGTAGCCGGGCAACGGATCCTTGGTCACCTTGGCAATCGCCAGCGTCTTGGAATTGACCCAGGCGGAATGGCCATCGATCCCGACGAGAAAGACGGGCGTGTCCGGCCAGATCTGATCGAGATCCTCCTTGCGCGGGCCGGTCGGCGGAAAGGCGTTATAGCGCCAGCCGAAGCCGCGGACGATGCCGGCCTGGCCCAGCTTGGCGCGATAGGCCTTCAGGGCGTCGAGCATCTCCTCCCTTGTGTCGTATTGAAGATCGACGCCCCGAGTCACGACAGCGCCCGCTATCGGATGGATGTGTCCTTCCACGAAACCGGGCAGCAGCATCCTGCCGGCGAGATCGACGACGCGGGTCTTTGGGCCGATGAAGGACCGGACGCCGGCGTCATCGCCGACATAGACGATGTGTTTTTGCATGACGGCGACCGCGCGGGCCCATTCCCGGCCACCGTTCACGGCGTAGACCGGGCCGTTGCGAAACACGATGTCGGCCTTGCCGCCGCCGGTTCGCGCCTCGGCGTTCGTCGGAGCGGCGGACACCGAGGCGACGCCGGCTGCGGCGAACGCCGCGCCTGTCTGCAGGAGCCTGCGTCGTGACGGCTCGGCCTCGTTGACGGAGCCAAAATCAAGCTTGAGCAAACCACGGAATCTTGCCCAGTTGCATGCGATGCACATGCATTCACCTCTGCACGCTCTGCGGGAAACGCATTCTTCCCGATTCCGAGGAGTGTATGAACTCGGGGGAACTACGTAGCCCTTTGCGTGCGAAGCATTCGCATGAGCTGCGCATGTTCGAGACGATTAGATTCGAATGACTGTCATTTCGGGAGGAAGTACGCGACGTCCGAAGCGGAATGGCCAAAACAAGCAGGGGCCGCATCACCTTGTCACGGACGCCGGCCTGCGCCAGTTTGCGAGTGGGTTGCGAACTCATCCGATGTGCAGAGTTCAGCTCATGGCAACGAAATCGATGTAACCTGCAAGCGTGCGATTCGTGTGGCTCTGCGAGCAAGACCCTTGATCTGGCTGCATCCGTGTAGCAACTGGCGGTCCCGCTTCGCTCGGCAATGTGCTCTCATGATCTTGCTGCTGGCCGTAATGCTCCAGCTGAGGGGTGACGGCAGACCGACGGAGTGAAGAATGTTCACACTGGTACATGCAGGGACTTGGCTCGTCGTCGGCTTGATTGGTGGCGGCCTTGCCGGAATCCTGGTGAAGCGCCGCCGAGCAGGTTTCGGGCTCCTCACGAACATCGGATTGGGATGCGTCGGCGCCCTCATCGGTGGTGTCTTGTTCAACCTGTTCGGGTTGTTTCCAGGCATGGGCAGCATCGTCATTTCGCTGCGCGACGTCGTCGCGGCGTTCGTCGGCTCGCTCGTCCTGCTGGCGGCAATCTGGTTGTGGGGCGCAGCCCGCGAACCGAGGCCGCGCTGACCCAGGCGGCTGTCAGCCCGGGTGACGCGCGGTCTCCGCGCGCCAGTCGCGCGGGCGCATGCCGAAACGCTGCTTGAAGCGCCGCGTGAAGTGCGACAGATCCGAAAAGCCCCAGTCGAAGGCGATGCGGCCGATGTCGCGGCCGCATCGGGCGGGATCGCGCAGATCGCGCGCTGCGCCATCGAGCCGGCGCTCCATCACCAGGTCGGAGAAGCTGGTCCCGGCGCGGGACAGCAGCTTGTGCACATAGCGCTCGCTGATCCCGACGACAGATGCGATGGTCGCCACCGTCAGGCCGGGCTCGCGCACCCGCTCGTGAATGGCGCGGCGCAGCGCCAAGGTCGTCGCATCGGCAAATGAGGTGGTCGCATGCGTCTCGCGGCGGCCGCGGCGCGCCAGGCTCAGCGCCACCAGATCGAGCAGCACGCCGAACAGCGCCGACGCATGGTCGGGTGCGAGCCGCAGCGCATTGGCGTTGAGGGAGCGCGCCGTCTCCACGATCAGTGCGCCGACGCATGGATCGTCGGACAGCCGCGTCGGCGCGATGTCCGGCTCCGCCGGCAGGCGGCTGCACAGCGCATCGGCGGGGACGCGGAACGAAATCACGCCGAGCGACGGCCCGCGATCGTGCTGCAGCACGAAGGTGCGATCGCTGTCGAAGATGCCGACCTGACCGGCGGACAGGCTGACATCGCATTCGTCCTGCAGGATGGTGCAGCGGCCAGCCAGCTTGAGGTTGAGATAGAAGCAGCGCTGGGTGGAAGCGGCGATGTCCGTGCGCGAGCGGCGTACGATGTGCTCGGGAAAGCTGACGCGGTTGATGGCGCCGCTCCCAAGGCTGATGCTTTGCACCTCCGCAGCGAATCCGATGCCGCGCGCCGGCTCCGGCGTCAAATTCATGAAGGCCTGGCAGATCGCCTCGCGGTAATACGAGAACTGCTCCTCCGGCCGCACCGCTGCCGTATTCCAGCTCCGCTGCCGTTCCGGCTCGGCGCCCATCGGTTCACTCCGAGACCAATCGGGTTCAGTTGCAGCCAAGCGCCGCGGGCGCGGTCCGGCCCATAGTCCTTGCACCGCCTTCCATCGTGCAAAGGAACGTGATCATGTCAACCTACGTCCTGGTCCATGGCGCCTGGCATACCGGCGCCGAGCTCGAGCCGGTCGCCGCGCATGTTCGCTCCGCCGGCCACACCGTCCATCTGCCGACCATCCGCGGCAACCGCCCCGGCGACGCAAAGACCACTGGACTCGACGAGGCGATCGCCTCGATCTGCGACTACTTCACCGAGCACGACATCACCGACGCCGTGCTGATGGGGCACTCCTATGGCGGCATGGTCATCACCGGCGTCGCCGACCGCATAGCTCAGCGCATCCGCCGCCTGGTCTACTGGAATGCGTTCGTGCCCAACGACGGCGAGTGCCTCAACGACATGGTGCCACCGCACTATGTTGCGCTGTTCGACGCCGTCGCTGCGGAGCGCGGCGACGGTTCGGTGGTGCTGCCGTTCCTGGTCTGGCGCGAGGCCTTCATCAACGACGCCGATCTCGCCACCGCGACCCGCACCTATGAGATGCTCAATCCGCATCCCAACAAGACCTTCACCGATAAGATCAAGCTGCGCGCCAATCCCGCCGAGATGGCAATCGCGAAATCCTACATCAACTGCACCGAGGACACGGCGCTGCCGCACAGCCTGCCATGGCATCCGCGGCTGTCCGGCAAGCTCGGCCTGTTCCGGCTGGTCCAGGTGCCCGGCAGCCATGAGCTGTGCTTCTCCGATCCCGGCCGGCTCGCGCAGGCGATCATGGATGCGGGACGCGATTGACAGCGCGTGTCGTCACGCTCTCGGTGTGGCGCCGGGCGGTCATCATTTCAGGTTGTGATCGGCGTCACATTCGCCGGGAGCGCGATCGGCCAGACTGATCTCCGATGAATGCAGCCCGGCGGGGCATCCATCCTCGCCGCACATCGGAGAACGCGTCATGGCCCAGCTCCATCTGACGTCCCCTCGCGGACTTGCATCCAAGGTGTCCGCCGCGAATGCGCCTGCGCGGCCGGCCGCGACCAAGGCCGGCTGGCTCGCGATGGCCGCCGGCGCGATCACGACCGTGTTCGCCGCGATCGGCGCGGTGAACAGCGTCCTTCCCGCGGCGTCGAACGTCGGCGCGGCCGTGCTCGAGGCGCTGAACGTGCCGGCCTGCCTGTCCTATGCCGATCGCTATGACGGCACGCAGAGCAGCTTCCGCAAGGAAGGCCAGCTCTGGCGCGAATATCCGCGCGGCTCCGAGACGTATAGTTACGAGTTCAAGGAGATCCGCCGCACGCGCCAGGAGATCATGCTGTGGAACGTGACGCCGCGTCCGAACGTGCCGGATGCCGCGAGCCTCGTCGTGCATCTGCCGGTGTGCGGCGGCATGGCGGTGCTGACCGAGGGCCTGCCCGAGCGCGCGACCAATCTGCAGCAGACCTGGCCTGACCGCGGCTGAGGCTCCGACGCGGACAGGCGAGTTCGGATTATTTCAGCACGATCCAGGCCGGCGCGTGATCGCTGGCGCCGTCCTCGCCGCGGATGGCGCGGTCGACGCCGGCCTTGCTAAGGTGCGGCGCGAGCTGCGGGCTCAGCAGCACGTGATCGAGCCGCAGGCCGGCGTCGCGCGGCCAGCGGTTGCGCTTGTAGTCCCAGAAGGTGAACATCGGCGCGTCCGGATGCAGCGTGCGGATCGCATCGCACCAGCCTTGATCGACCAGCGCCTTGTAGGCGGCGCGGCTCTTCGGCTGGACCAGCGCATCCTTGTCCCAGGACTTCGTCGGATAGATGTCGAGCGCATCAGGCGCGACATTGTAGTCGCCGGCGAGCACGACCGGCAGGTCGTCCTTGATGAAATCAGCCGCGTGCTTGTGCAGCCGCTTGAACCAGGCGAGCTTGTGGTCGAATTTCGGCCCCGGCTGCGGATTGCCGTTCGGCAGATACAGGCAGCCGATGACGATGCCGCGCACCGCGGCCTCGATGTAGCGCGCCTCCTTGTCCTTCGGATCGCCGGGCAGGGCGGTGCGCGTCAGCACCGGCTCGGCCTTGCGCGCGAGAATCGCGACCCCGTTCCAGGTCTTCTGCCCCTGCCACACCGCGCTGTAGCCGGCCTTGGCGATCTCATCGACGGGGAATTCGGCCTGGGTGCATTTCAGCTCCTGCAGGCAGACGATGTCGGGCCTGGCCGCGCGCAGCCAGCGCAGCAGATTGGGGAGCCGCCGCCGGACATTGTTGATGTTGAACGTCGCGATCTTCATGATGCCACGTTGCCGTGGGGATGGTCCGGATGACCAAGCTCGCAATCGGCTTTTTGTTCACGCTGCAGCGTCGATGCAGCCAAGGCTGCCTACGAAAGCCCGGCCTATCAGGCAACCCACGCGCTTCTCGGCGGCGCGAGTCGAGAGGGCGCACGCACCTACTTCGGTCGTGACGTCACGAGCGCGCGGATCTTGTCCGCATCCGCCGGCGTCGCGGGATTGTAGATCACCATGGTGAGGTCGGGCCGGCCATCGACGGCGAAGCCCGAAAATTCCAGCGAGAGCGATCCGGCGATGGGATGCTGCAGGACCTTCACGCCATCGCCATGCCGTCCCTGCACGTCGTTGTCGCGCCACATCGCCGCAAATTCCGGGCTCGTCGCGCAGAGCTCATCGACCAGCGACTGGACATTGCGGGCCGCACCGGCGCGGGCCACGTCGGCGCGGAAGGACGCGACCACATAGCGCGCCACGGCCTGCCAGTTGGGCTGTGCTGCGCGGACACGGCTGTCGTGGAACATCATGCGCAGAACATTGCGCTGGCCCTCCGGCAGGGTGCTGTAGTCGGTGAGGACAGCCGCAGCCGCCCTGTTCCAGGCGAGGATGTCCCATGTCGCCGTGCGAACGAAGGCGGGACTGTATTCCAGCGTGTCGAGCACGCGTTGGAGACGGGGTGAGATGCCGTCGATCGCGTGATAGCGGGCTTCGGGTGGCCGGCCGAGACCGAGCAGGAACAGATGCTCGCGCTCGGCGTCGGTCAGCATCATGGCGCGAGCGATGCGGTCCAGCACGTCGGCGGAGGGCGCGCCGCCGCGCCCTTGCTCGAGCCAGGTGTACCAGGTGGCGCTCACATTGGCGCGTTGCGCCACCTCTTCGCGCCGAAGCCCCGGCGTTCGCCGCCGCTGCAGCGGCAGGCCGAAGGCGGTCGGATCGAGCTTGGCGCGGCGATCCCTGAGATAGGTCCCGAGAGGGTTAGCGTCCGTCATCCTGTTAGCGATTATACCCGTATAAAGTCACGACTTTACCCGCATGAGCAGCCTAGCAATATCCCGGCGGTCTGAACAGGGAGTGTGTCTCATGCGCGTATTCGTCACCGGCGCCGCCGGATTCATCGGCTCCGCAACCACCAGGGAGCTGATCGCCGCCGGGCATCAGGTCATCGGCCTCGCGCGCTCCGCCGAGAACGTCCGCACGCTCGAGCAACTGGGCGCGCAGGTTCATCGCGGCTCGCTGCAGGACCTCGACAGCCTGAAGCGCGGCGCGAGGGATGCCGACGGCGTGATCCATCTCGCCTTCATCCACGACTTCGCGAAATTCGCGGAGAACGGCGCCATCGACAAGGCCGCCATCGAAGCCATGGGCGATGTGCTGGTGGGCACGAACAAGCCGTTCATCGTCACCTCCGGAACGGGGCTCGTTGCGGCCAACGTGGTGGTTACCGAAGACATGCGGCGCGAGTCGTCAGCGCATGTCCCGCGCGTGTCCGAGCAGGCCGGCCTGGCCTATGCATCGCGCGGCGTGCGCGCGATGGCGATCCGCCTGCCGCAGGTGCACGGCGCGCCCGGAAAGGCCGGGCTGATCTCCTATCTGGTGGAGCTCGCGCGGCAGAAGGGCCGCGCCGCCTATGTCGGCGAAGGCACCGAGCGCTGGGCGGCGGCGCATCGATCGGACGTCGCCCGCCTCTACCGGCTTGCCCTTGAGAAGGGCGTGGCAGACGCGATCTACCACGCCGTCGGCGAGGAAGGCGTCCCGATGCGCGAGGTCATCGAGGTGATCGGTCGCGCGCTGAACGTGCCGGTCGTTTCGATCAGGCAGGAGGAGGCGGGCGACTACTATGGACCGCTGGCGGTATTCGCGGGCCTGGACATGCCGGCCTCCAGCGCTCTGACCCAGCAGCGCCTGGGCTGGACGCCCGAGGGCATCGGCCTGATCGTCGACATCGGCCAACGGAATTACTTCAAGGCATGAGCGCCGGCTGCGGCCGCGGGTGCGCGGTCGCGCACCGTCATGGTCCGTGCGGCCGACTGGTGCCAAGTGCAACAAATTTAGTGTACCGTTGCGGTAACGTGTCCGACTACGCCTGCTATCACTGCGAGACTATATTCATTTTTGTAGTTGACTTTCTGCTGCTTGAATGAGGAATGCCATCGGGGAACTTGGTAGGTGCCTCTCCGAGCTCGACATTAGAAGGAGGCGGTTGACGGAGTTGTCCTGAACGCCTCCGAGCGGAAAAGCGCAAGATATTTTGGCGCTTTGAGTGGTTACGCCAGCTTTTCTTATAAATGACTGAACTGCTGAATGAGTCCGCACAAAGCGGGCAGTTAGATGCCCTTCATAGTTGGGCTTAGCTTCGCCGCCACTTCTTGTCAGATACTTGAAAGCATTACGTATCAATGCTGGATAGGAAGTGAAGGCCTTGTCAGAAGCCAATGTGCCAATATCCGGGACATTCTGCGGAAACGCAAATGTCGAACTTTCGATACTGTTTGCAAGGCCTGACAGATTGCCATTCAATGGCACCCCCCGCCGACGAACGGCTCTCCTTATCTCGTTCCAACGAAAGATGTTGTCGGTGACGATGAAGGAGCCGGTCGCCTGAGCCAAATACAGCGTCATCTCGAAATTCGGGGCCAACTTCATCAAGTTGAACTGGCCGCCCGTTTTGCCGCCACCGAGCGAGCCGGGTTGCAGGACAGCGAGGGGGTCTTGCTCCTTCAATAGCTCGGCTGCCTGCAAAGCCCTTTCGATATCGGCTTTCTCGAGTTTCGGCGAGAACCTCAGTAGTTGAGATCGAAGATCTTCTTGCGACAACATTAAAAGGCTCCGCTGAAATTCTTGTCTTGCCAATTCTTTGAATTGTTTATCTTCCCGAAGGTCGTTCACCGTTGTTCCAGCGGACCGCAATTGAGCCATACGAAACATCTGATCCCGTGACCTTGCCCCTCGGGCTTAATCCAGCTTGAAGTTCGTTCTGGCCCCAACGAGGACCAGAACATGAAGCGCAGCC
>NZ_JAUETE010000024.1:0-75590 GCF_032484535.1 Bradyrhizobium sp. SZCCHNS3016 | reverse complement strand
CTTGGAACACTGAAGCTTCGCAACCTCAGCTTCCTCGGTTCAGACCGGATGGACAACCTCCTGGAAGACCACAGCTAGCACGATCAGGCCGCGCGGACCTTGCGCAGGAACTTGTCCAGCTCGTCCTTGAGGTGATCGCTCTCCCGCGACAGCGAGTGCGCGGAGGACAGCACCTGGGAGGAGGCGGTGCCGGTGGCATTGGCCCCCTTGCTGACGTCACCGATGTTGCCGGCGACGCGCGCGGTGCCGCCGGCAACCTCCTGGACGTTGCGCGAGATCTGCCCCGTCGCCGCGCCCTGCTGCTCGACGGCGGCGGCGATGCCGGCGGCGATCTCCGAGATCTGCTGGATGGTGCCGCCGATCTGCTTGATCGAGGCGACCGAGGACTGCGTCGCGTTCTGGATGCCTTCGATCTGCTGGCCGATCTCCTCGGTGGCCTTGGCGGTCTGCGACGCCAGCGCCTTGACCTCGGAGGCAACCACCGCGAAGCCGCGGCCGGCGTCGCCGGCGCGTGCCGCCTCGATGGTCGCGTTCAAGGCGAGCAGGTTGGTCTGGGCGGCGATCGAGGTGATCAGCTTGAGCACGTCGCCGATACGCTCGGCGGTGCGCGACAGCTCGCTGATGCCGACATCGGTCTGCTCGATCTGGCGCACGGCCTCCTTGGCGATGGTGGTCGATTCCCTGACCTGGCGGCCGATCTCATGGACCGAGGAGGTCATTTCCTCGGCGGCCGAGGCGACCGATTGCACGTTGGTCGAGACCTGGCCCGAGGCCGAGGCGGCGCTGGACGACAGCTGCTGGGTCTGCTCGGCGGTCTTGGTCAGCGTGTTGGCCGAGACCTCGAGCGTGCGGGCGTCGGCATGGACCTTGTTGATGATCTGGCCGACGGTGGCTTCGAACTCGTCAGCCATGCGCTGCATCGCGACGTGCTGCTCCGTCTTGGCCGCATCGAGATAGACCGAGATGGCGAGATCCATGTCGATCATCGCCGCCTTGGTGATCGCAGCCTGCAGCTCGGCCTTCTTCTCGCGCGCCGTCTGGCCCCCGAACCAGCGGTCCGCGATCTCCGTCTCGATCGCCTTCTGCAGCCCGGTGACGATCAGCGAATAGCCGGCGATGTACCAGCGCGGCTCCAGCCCCATCCGGTTGTGGGCCATCCCGATCCGGGTCACCGACTTCACATAGGCATCGTCGAACTTCGCGGTCGCCAGCGACATCCAATGATCGTGCTGGGCCTGCTTGGCGTGCCGCATGGCGGCCGGGGTGGAGAACATCTTGGTCAGATGCGGGTACTTGCCGACATGGGCGTAGAACTGCTCCAGCAGCCCAGGCAGCACCTTGCCGATCAGCGGCCGCAGCTCCCGCAGCGCCTCTCTGGTCGCATTGTCGATGCCGATAAAATCGAGACGGGATTGCAAAGTCTGAAGATCGGTCATCGCTGGTCTGCCGGTAAGATAAGGAGGGAGACGCTGCGAGACTCGCGGGTGCGTCGCTACCCCAAAATCGCACAGGTTTGGTTGATGGCTCCTTAAGTCGGGAACGGAGATTCGACCGCGGCGAGTGGACCGATCCGATGCGGGACGGCTCCGGCCGCATCCAGTGGCTGCATCGCGCGCAATAAAAAACGGGGCCGAAACGGCCCCGTTGAAGTCGCAGCAGACCGCGATCTTACTTGATCTTGGCTTCGCGGAATTCGACGTGCTTGCGCGCAACCGGGTCATACTTCTTCTTGACCATCTTGTCGGTCATGGTGCGCGAGTTCTTCTTGGCAACGTAATAGAAGCCGGTGTCGGCCGTCGACACGAGCTTGACCTTGATGGTGACCGCTTTGGCCATGTCTTGAACCTCTGGAATCGGGATCGGGAGTGGGCACCGGCCAAAGAGGGGGCGCCGTTGGCCGGCAACCTACCCAGCCAGCCCCCAAAGTCAAGGTTTGAGGGCCAGATTCTGGGGGCCCTAGGCCGCGAAGAAGCGGTTTTTCGGTCTGGGCAGGCCGAGATTGTCCCGCAAGGTCGGCCCCTCATACGCCGTCCGGAAGATCCCGCGGCGCTGCAGCTCGGGAATCACCTTGTCGACGAAGTCGTCGAGCCCGGCCGGCAGGAATGGGAACATGATGTTGAAACCGTCCGACCCACGGCTTTCCAGCCACTCCTGCATCTGGTCGGCGATCGTCGTGGCGGTGCCGACGAAGGACAGACCGCCATAGCCGCCGACCCGCTGCGCCAGTTGCCGCACCGTGAGCTTGTCGCGCGCGGCGACATCGACCAGGCGCTGGCGGCCGCTCTTGGAGGCGTTGGTCTCGGGGATATCAGGCAGCGGCCCGTCGGGATCGAAGCCGGAGGCGTCGGTGCCGAGGATGACCGAGAGCGAGGCGATGGCGCTGTCGTAATGCACCTTGCTGTCGAGCAGAGCGCGCTTCTCCCTGGCCTCGTCGACGCTGTCGCCGACCACGACGAAGGCGCCGGGCAGGATCTTCAGATGCTCCGGATCGCGGCCGACCTTATCCATGCGGCCCTTGATGTCGGCATAGAGCTTTTGCCCGTCGGCGAGGCTGCCGCCGCCGGTGAACACGGCCTCCGCCGTCTCGGCCGCGAGCTGCTTGCCATCCTCCGAGGCGCCCGCCTGCACGATGACGGGCCAGCCCTGCACGGGACGGGCGATGTTCAGCGGGCCGCGGACTTTCAGATATTTGCCCTTGTGATCGAGCACATGCATCTTGTCGGGATCGAAGAACAGACCCTGCTCGACGTCGCGCACGAAGGCATCGTCGGCGAACGAGTCCCACAGGCCGGTGACGACGTCGTAGAACTCGCGGGCCCGCTTGTAGCGCTCGGCATGCTCCATGTGGTCGTCGAGGCCGAAATTCAGCGCGGCATCCGGATTCGACGTGGTGACGATGTTCCATCCGGCACGGCCGCCGGAGATGTGGTCGAGCGAAGCGAAGCGGCGGGCGACGTGATAGGGCTCGTCGAAGGTGGTCGATCCGGTCGCGATCAGCCCGATGTTCTCGGTGACGGCCGACAGCGCCGAGAGCAGCGTGAACGGCTCGAACGAGGTCACGGTGTGGCTGCGCTTCAGCGCATTGATCGGCATGTTCAGCACGGCCAGGTGATCGGCCATGAAGAAGGCGTCGAACTTGCCGGCCTCCAATTTCCGGATCAGCTGCTTCAGATGCGCGAAGTTGAAATTGGCGTCCGGCCAGGCGCCGGGATAGCGCCACGCGCCGGTGTGGATGGAGACCGGGCGCATGAAAGCGCCGAGCTTGAGTTGACGTGGGGCCATGAAGGTCGTCCGCGAATGATTGCTGTCTTGGGCAGATAGGAACTCGGCCCATGCGTGTCAGCAATCGGCGGCAGAACACGATTTCGTTTTTGGTGGCGGACGTAGCACGCTCATTCCAATGACGTGCCGAGCAAGCGATCCAAACAACGGTGTCATCCCGGCGAACGCCGGGATCCATACTCCGTGAAGGGAATGTGAGGCACAGTCTCGACCATCCGGGCCGATCGAAAGATTCCGCGGTATGGGTCCCGGCGTTCGCCCGGACGACACTTTGTTGTGGGGGTGGACCGCCCGCTCGCCGCGACCAGCATCCACCGGGTATCCTGCCCCTCTGGCAGGGACGAACGGCAACAGTGCTTTCGCACTCATTCACAAGGGAGCCGTCGGCGTGTCAGACCGGCTGAACATCTCCTCAGGCTATCCGTTCGAGGACGTCTATGGCTATGCGCGCGCGGTCCGCGTTGGCGAGCAAATCTTCGTCTCCGGAACGACTGCGCGCGGTCCTGATTTGGATCGCGACGTCTACGCACAGGCGCAAAGCGTAATCGGCCTTATCGCCGAAGCGCTGCAGAAGGCGGGAGCGGAGCTCCGTCACGTGGTGCGTACGGTCGTGTACTTGACCGACATGGCGGATACCGATGCGGTGGCCCTTGCGCATAGCGAAGCGTTCGGGACGATTCGGCCTGCGAGCACGCTCGTGAAGGTCGCAGGTCTCACGCCTGCGACGGCGCGCGTCGAGATCGAGGTGACCGCGATCATTCACGACCGAGCATCGTAGCGGCGCTATACCGAGGATCGCCTCAACCGCCCAGCACGTCCTTCTGCATCTTGCCGCCATAGAAGTGGAAGAACGGCACCGGCGCGTCGTGGCGGAGCGGGCCGGTGGCGAGGCGGCGGTCGAGCTCGTGGAGAACGTTCCTGGTCATCGGGTGCAGATCGGCGAGCGGCTTGGAGCCGAGCTCGACCCAGACCAGCTCGACCAGCTCGGCATCGGCGTGGATCACGCCCTCGACGCGGTGGGTGATGGCGGAGGCATCGGCGGTGAAGAAGCGGGTGTCGAAGCGTTTGATGCGGCCGGGCGGGGTGATGGCGCGGGCGATCAGGAACAGGCCGGAGGGATCGGGCAGCAGGCCGGCCTGGGAAAATGGCGCCCAAGGACCTTCAAGCTTCGGTGCGGGGCTGTCGACCTTGCGTCCCAGGCAGAGACCGGTTTCCTCGCAGGCCTCGCGGATCGCGGCGACGGCCAGCGACTTCGCGCGCGACGCCGTCGTCTGCGGCTTGCCCTTGAACAGATTGGCTTCGAGCTCGGCCGGCATGGGCGCTGCGACCGGGATGCGGTGATCGGTCTTGTCGACGCGGCCGCCGGGGAAGACGAACTTGCCCGGCATGAACACGACCTTGTCGTGGCGCTTGCCGACCAGCACCTTCGGCACAGCGCTGCTGCGATCGACCAGGATCAGCGTCGCCGCATCCCTTGGCTTGGTGTAGGGATGGTGGTCCGCTTCCTTCTCGGCGGGCTTGCCCGCCGGCGCGCCGGTCGCCTGTGCCGTCTCGCTCATGTCCTCCCCGCCTTTTTCTTGCTCGTCGATCGGTCGAATGCTCACACCGGTGGAATGCCCTCCACCGGATTGTCGTCGAAGCCGTGCATGCGGAAGGCCCATTGCAGCCCGACGACGGCGCCCTTGACCGGCTGAATCAAGGCGAGCGCGGCGACCAAGGTCACCGGCAGATAGATCGCGAGTTGCAGCGCCACCGGCGGAGCGTAGTTGGTCTCGATCGAGAGCACCAGCGGCACGATGATGTGGCCGACGATGACGATCACGAGATAGGCTGGAAGATCGTCGGCGCGATGGCCGGAAAAATCCTGGCCGCAGCGGTCGCAGTTGTCGGCGACTTTCAGGAAGGCCCGGAACAGCTTGCCCTCACCGCAGCGCGGGCAGCGGCAGCGCAGGCCGCGCTTCATCGCGGTCCAGACGTCGCGCTTCTCGGCGAGGCCGGTGTCACGTGTCCAGGTTTGCGGCATTGCGTGGGGCGTTGAACTCATGGCGTCCATGATCTGCCTTTCTTCGATGTGCCGGGCTTGCGTTTTGCCCCTGCCTTTTGGCTTTTCTTGCGGCTTTTTTCTTCGTGCTTCGGACGAGCCTCGGATTTGGCCCGCTTGGTCGCCTTGCTCTTCGCCTTGACGGTCGTCTTGCTCTTCGACCGGTCGCGGCGGCCATGCCGCGAAACGAGGACATCCGCCTGGGTCAGGAGCTCGAAGCGCAGCGCGCCGGCCACCGGCTGAGCTTCTACCAGACGCACGTCGACGACGTCACCCAGCCGGTGCATGGCACCGCTGCGCTGGCCGATCAGCGCGTGCCGCGTCTCGTCATAGTCGAAATATTCCGTGCCGAGGGTCCTGATCGGAACCAGGCCGTCGGCGCCGGTGTCATCGAGCTTGATGAACAGGCCGGCGCGGGTGACGCCGGAGATGCGGCCCTGGAAGGTGGCGCCGACGCGGTCGGCCAAGTGATGGGCGATCAGCCGGTCGGCGGTCTCGCGCTCGGCCTTCATCGCACGCCGCTCGGTGACGGAGATCTGCGCCGCGACCTCGGCGAGATGATCCGGCGTCTCGCTGTCGGGCAGGGCGCCGTCGCCGAGGCCCAGCGCGCGCAGCAGGCCGCGGTGCACGACGAGGTCGGCATAGCGGCGGATCGGCGAGGTGAAATGCGCATAGCGCCGCAGGTTCAGGCCGAAATGTCCGTAATTGTCGGTCGAATATTCCGCCTGGGCCTGCGAGCGCAGCACGACCTCGTTGACGAGATGCTCGTAGTCCTGGCCCGCGACCAAGGTCAGCACGCGGTTGAACAGCGACGGCCTGAGCGCGCCGCTCTTGGCGAAGGGCACGTCGAGTGTCTTCAGGAACTCCTGCAGCGCATGGATCTTCTCCACCGTCGGCTCGTCATGCACGCGGTAGATCACAGGCAGCGCCTTCTTCTCCAGCAGTTCGGCCGCGGCGACGTTGGCCGAGATCATGAACTCCTCGATCAGCCTGTGGGCGTCGAGGCGCTCCGGCACGACGACGCGATCGACGGTGCCGTCGGTCTTGAGCAGGATCTTGCGCTCGGGGATGTCGAGGTCGAGCGGATCGCGCGCGTCGCGGCCGCGCTTGGCGACCTCATAGGCCGCATAAAGCGGCTTGAGGATCGGCTCGAGCAGGGGGCCGGTGACGTCATCCGGCTTGCCATCGATCGCGGCCTGCGCCTGCGCATAGGACAGTTTTGCGGCCGAGCGCATCAGCACCCGGTGGAACGAGTGCGACCGCTTACGGCCGTCGGCACCGAGCACCATGCGCACGCCGAGCGCGCCGCGCGCCTCGCCCGGCACCAGCGAGCACAGATTGTTGGAGATGCGCTCCGGCAGCATCGGCACCACGCGGTCGGGGAAGTAGACCGAGTTGCCGCGGATCAGCGCGTCGCGATCGAGTGCCGAGCCCGGCCGTACATAGTAGGCGACGTCGGCGATGGCGACGTGGACAATGAAGCCGCCGACATTGTTCGGATCGGGGTCGGGCGCGGCATGAACGGCGTCGTCGTGGTCCTTGGCATCGGGCGGATCGATGGTGACCAGCGGCAGCTCGCGCCAGTCCTCCCGGCCCTTCAAGGTCGCGGGCTGCGCGGCTTCGGCTTCGGCCACCGCCGCGGCCGAGAAGTCCATCGGGATCTCGTGGGCATGGATCGCGATCAGGCTGATCGCCTTCTCGGTGGCGACCGAGCCGTAGCGCTCCTTCACGCGTCCTGCGGGCAGGCCATAGCCGCGGCCACGCAGCAGGTCGACGCTGATGAGATCGCCGTCCTTGGCGTCCTTGGTGTCGGCGGGGGCGATGGAGAGCTCGCGGCCGGCCTGCTTCTTGTCGACCGGAATGAGGCGGCCGCCGCCGCCGGGATTGCTGCGGAAAATGCCGAGCACGCGCGGCCGCGCCTGATCGAGCACCTTGAGTACGCGGCCGCGATAGGCCACGCCTTCGGCATCCTTGATCGGCTCGACCCGCAGCAGCGCGCGGTCACCGACGCCGGCGGCCGAGCCCGGCCCGGCCCGACGCGGCGTGTGGATGCGGATGCGCGGCGGCTCGGACTGTTCGGCCTCGTCCCATTCGGCCGGCTTGGCGATCAATTCGCCGTCGCTGTCGCGCCCGGTGATGTCGGCGACCAGCGTGGCCGGCAGGGTCGCGGTCTCGACGACCTTCTTGCGGCCGCTCTTCTTCACCGTGCCGTCGGCGACGAGCTCGCGCAGCAACTGCTTGAGCGCGACGCGATCGGCGTTCTTCAGGCCGAATGCGCGGGCGATGTCCTTGGTGCCAACCTTGCCCGGATTGGCGCGGATGAAGGCGACGATGGCCTCCCGCGAAGGGAAGCCGATGTCGCGCTTTTGGGTCATTTTCTCATCCGCGGGCCTTGCCGGCGCTTTTCTTGGGCGTCGCCTTGGTCGCAGGCTTGGCCGAGGTCTTGGCGGCCTTGGCGACGGGCGCACGCGCCTTGCTGGTGGAGTCTGATTTCGGTTTGGCGGCCGCCTTCTTCGCCACGGCCTTTTTCGCCGGCTTCGGCGTGTCGTCGTCACCGCCGGTCTTCGGCTTGGCCTTGCTGGCAGCCTTGGCCGGCTTCGCAGCCTTGCCCTTGGCCTTCTTGCCGCCGCCCTTGGCGGCGCGCTCGTCGAGCAGCGCAATCGCCTCCGCCAGCGTGATCGTGTCCTTCTCCTTGTCGCCGGGAATGGTGGCGTTGACGCCGCCGGCGGTGACATAGGCGCCGTAGCGGCCGGCCTTGACGGCGACGGGGCCGAGCGACGGATGGTCGCCGAGCGCCTTGCCGGGATCGGCGCCGAAGCGCTTGCTCGGTCCCTTGGCGATCTTCTCGGCGATCAGCGTGACCGCGCGGTTGAGGCCGATGTCGAACACCTCGTCGCCGGCCTCCAGGCTCGCATAGGTCTTGTCGTGCTTCACGAACGGCCCGAAGCGGCCGAGATTGGCGATGATCGGCAGGCCCGTCTCCGGATGGATGCCCACCTCACGCGGCAGCGACAGCAGCTTCAGCGCGTAGTCGAGTTCGAGGCTCGCGGGCGAGGTCCCTTTCGGGATGCCGGCGCGCCTGGGCTTTTCGCCCTCGGCGTAATCCTTCTGCTCGCCGAGCTGGATGTAGGGGCCGAAGCGGCCGGCCTTGACGACGACGTCGAGGCCGCTGTCCGGATCCTGGCCGAGCACGCGATCGGCCGTCGCCTCGCTGTCGGCGGCGAGCGGGCGGGTGTAGCGGCATTCCGGATAGTTCGAGCAGCCGACGAAGGCGCCGAACTTGCCGGCCTTGAGGTTGAGCCGTCCGGTGCCGCAGGTCGGGCACTGCCGGACATCGCCACCATCGTCGCGCGGCGGATAGATGTGGGGCCCGAGCATCTCGTCGAGCGCGTCGAGCACCTGCGCCACGCGCAGGTCCTTGATGTCGTCGACGGCGCCGATGAAGCCGGTCCAGAAATCCTTCAGGACCTGCTGCCAGGCGATCTCGTTGTTGGAGATGCGGTCGAGCTGCTCCTCGAGATCCGCCGTGAAATCATACTCGACGTAGCGGCGGAAGAAGTTCTCCAGGAACGCGACGACGACGCGGCCCTTGTCCTCGCCGTGCAGCCGCTTCTTCTCGAGCTTCACATAGCCGCGGTCCTTCAGCACCTGCAGGATCGAGGCATAGGTCGAGGGTCGGCCGATGCCGAGCTCCTCCATGCGCTTGACCAGCGAGGCCTCGGAGAAGCGCGGCGGCGGCTCGGTGAAATGCTGGGTGACCGCGAGATTCTGCCGCTTCAGCGGCTCGCCTGGGCTCATCTGCGGCAGGCGGCGGCCGTCCTCGTCCTCCTCGTCGTCGCGGCCTTCCTGATAGAGGGCGAGGAAGCCGTCGAACTTGATGACCTGGCCAGTCGCGCGCAGCTCCAGGGTGCGGGCGCCCGCCTTGGCGATGATGTCGACGGTGGTGCGCTCCAGCTCGGCGGATTCCATCTGGCTCGCGATCGTACGGGTCCAGATCAGCTCATAGAGCTTGGCCTGGTCGTCATCGAGCCGCTTGCGCAGATCGGCCGGCTTGCGCGACAGGTCGGTCGGGCGGATCGCTTCATGCGCTTCCTGGGCGTTCTTGGCCTTGGCCTGGTACTGGCGCGGGCTCTCCGGCACATATTTGTTGCCGTAGATCTCGCCGATCACCTTGCGGGCCTGGGTGATCGCCGAACCGTCGATCTGCACGCCGTCGGTTCGCATATAGGTGATGAGACCGGTGGTCTCGCCGCCGATGTCGATGCCCTCATAGAGACGCTGCGCGATGCGCATCGTGTGCGCCGGCGCGAAGCCGAGCTTGCGGCTCGCCTCCTGCTGCAGGGTCGAGGTGGTGAAGGGGGCCTGCGGGTTGCGCCGCGCGGGCTTGGCGTCGACGGTCGCGACCGTGTAGCTCGCCGCATTGAGCGCGTTCTTGAAATCCTCGGCTTCGGCGCCGGTGCCGATGTCGAGCCGCTGGATCTTCTTGCCGTCGGCGCCGACGAGGCGCGCCTCGAAGGTGTCACCGCGCGGCGTCGCCAAGGTCGCGATCAGCGACCAGTATTCGCGCGGGACGAACTTCTCGATCTCGAGCTCGCGATCGCAGACGAGGCGCAGCGCGACCGACTGCACGCGCCCGGCCGAGCGGGCGCCCGGCAGCTTGCGCCACAGCACGGGAGAGAGAGTGAAGCCCACGAGGTAATCGAGTGCGCGGCGCGCCATGTAGGCGTCGACCAGCGCGCCGTCGATCTGGCGCGGATGCTTCATCGCCTCCGAGACGGCCTGCTTGGTGATGGCGTTGAAGACGACGCGCTCGATCTTCTGATCCTTGAGCGCACGCTTCTCCTTCAACACCTCCAGCACATGCCAGGAAATCGCTTCGCCCTCGCGATCAGGGTCGGTGGCGAGAATCAGCCGGTCAGCGCCCTTCAGCGATTTGGCGATATCGTTGAGTCGGCCGGCCGCCTTGGGATCGATCTCCCAGATCATGCGGAAATTCTCGTCCGGATCGACGGAACCGTTCTTGGCCGGAAGGTCGCGGACATGACCGAAAGAGGCCAGAACCTCGTAGGAGGAGCCCAGATACTTATTGATCGTCTTGGCCTTGGCAGGCGACTCCACGATGACGATATTCATGTATTCCCAATGGCTTAGTGGAAGGATTGAAGCTGGCTTCGCGGGATTCGCGCCGGCTGCGTTGACCCGAACATGGGTGGTGAGGGGGTTCCTGTCAAATCGAGGGATGTTGAAAGGCGATTGCGTTCGACCGGCGAAGTACCTATCAGGTTGTACGGAGCACGATGAGAATCGTGCTCTTTTGAGGTTGTTTTTCGTCAAATTCCTTATGCTGGGTGACGGTTGTTGGCCAAGGCAGTGGACAAAAGCGACCCGGACGTCGAGATGACGGTGGAGGATCCCGACGCCGCGGCGGCGCTGATCGCCGAGGTGACGGCCAGCCTGTCGCATCTGGCGCAGCGCCATCACCTCGACATGCTCGACTACCTGCTGCGCATGGCGAACCTGGAGGCCGAGGAGCATCTCAGGCTGCGCAGCCGCCACAGGCTCTGCTGACGGCCAGCCGCGCTCAGCGCGGGGCGAGAGCGGTTTCCTCCGGCGCCAGCGTCCGGCCGTCCTCCGCAGTCAGCAGCAGCTTGCGAACCGGCCTGCGGTTCGCGCGGTCGACGAGTGCGGTGGCGATCTCGTCCGGGTGCTCGTCGAATTCCTCGCTCCACTGTCGCAGTGCGACCAGGATCGGAAACAGGCCGCGGCCTTTCGGCGTCAGCACGTAGTCGCGATAGGAGCTGCCATCCGCGGCCGGCTCGGTGGTCAGGATGCCACGATCGACCAGCGCCCGCAGTCGCACCGTAAGGATGTTCTTCGCCATGCCGAGGCTGCGCTGAAATGCGCTGAAGCGGCGCACGCCGAGAAAGGCATCGCGGATGATCAGCAGCGACCACCAGTCGCCGATCGCATCCAGCGACCGCGCGATCGGGCAGGCGTCGCCTTCCAGACTGGTGCGCTTGACCATCACGTCATCCTTGTCCTGTCACCCGCGGGGCGCGGCTGGTACCCCGGCGCGCCCGCGTCAGGTCACGCCCTTGTGTGGTTGCATTATAAAACCGGTCGGCCTATGTCGTCTATTGGTTTAATTATGCAACCATATGGAGGCGGGTGTGAGGCTTGCAAACAAGACGGCACTGATTACCGGCGGCAGTAGCGGCATCGGGCTTGCGACCGCCCGGCGCTTCGTCGCCGAAGGCGCCAGGATCGCGATCACTGGGCGAGATGCCGGGCGGCTGGAGGCTGCGGCGCACGAGCTCGGGCCGAACGCGCTGGCGCTGGTGGCCGATGCCACCGACATCGCCGCGACCGAGGCCGCGGCCGCCCGCGCCGCAGAGCGCTTCGGCAAGCTCGACATCCTGTTCGCCAATGCCGGCATCCCCGGCGCGACCCCGGCCGGAGCAACCAGGCCCGAGGTGTTCGAGCAGGTGATCCGCACCAATCTGACGGGCGTGTTCTTCACCGTGCAGGCGGCGCTGCCTCATCTCAAGGACGGCGCCTCGATCATCCTCAATGGCTCCGTGATCTCGGTGCTGGGCAATCCCGGCTATTCGGCCTACGCCGCGAGCAAGGCTGGGGTGCGCGCGATGGCCCGGGTGCTGGCGTCGGAGCTGTCGCCGCGCGGCATCCGCGTCAACGTGGTTGCGCCGGGCGCGATCCGGACGCCGATCTGGGGCGCCGCGGTCGCGACGCCCGAGGCTGAGAAGACGTTCGAGGCAAGGATCGCGGCGACCACGCCGCTCGGCCATATCGGCGAGCCGGAGAATATCGCCAGCACCGTGCTGTTCCTGGCGTCGGACGATGCCGCGCACATCCAGGGGCAGGAGCTGTTCGTCGATGGCGGCGCCACGAGCTCGCCGGCCGGTGCGCCGATCTATCGGGGGTAGGCGCCAGAGAGCAGCCTGTGGCGAGGCCTCGTCACGGTGAGAGACGGTGGCTGCCGGCGGCAGCCACCGTCTCGATCAGGCAGCGAGATGGCCGACCGTCTGAAGCGCCGTCGCGAGCGCCTGCTCGCGCTGCTCCGGCCCGATCTGGACACCATCGGCCGCGATGAATGTGAGATCCTTGACGCCGATGAAGCTGAAGACCCCGCGCAAATATGTCTCCAGATGTTCGAAGGCGGCCATCGGCGTATCCGCGCCATAACGGCCGCCGCGCGAGATCGCGATGATCACGCGCTTGTCGCCCGCGAGCCCTTCCGGGCCGTTCGGGCCATATTTGAAGGTCTTGCCCGCGACCGCGATGCGGTCGATCCATGCCTTGAGCTGGCTCGGGATGGAGAAATTGTACATCGGAGCCCCGATTACGACGGTATCGGCGCGGAGAAACTCCTCAAGGACCGCCTGACCGGATGTGATGTCCGCCTCGATGGCTGGATCCGCTGCCGCTCCTCCGCGCATGGTCGCGACATGCGCGCCAGACAGATGCAACAGCGGTTCTGCGGCGACATCCCGATAGGTGACCTCGAGGCCCGGCGTCAGCTGGCGGAGCCGCGCGACGATTGCGGCGGACACCTGACGGCTGACGGAGTGGGGGCCGAGCACGCTGGAGTCGACATGAAGGAGTTGGGTCATCGGTCAGTCACCTTGGTATTGGTTTGTAACTGGCGCACTATGAGTGACTGTGCTGTAACTCCACAAGAACGCACTTTTTTGAAACTCGGGCACAGCCATGACACCTGCGAACAGCCCTGATCCTGACCTGCCGGCGGAGCCGGAGCACAATGATTGCCGGGGCGTCGCCTCGATCCTGGCGCGCGTCGGCGACAAATGGAGCGTGTTCGTCATCATGATGCTGCAGGACGGGCCGAAGCGCTTCAACGAGCTCAAGCGCCTCGTGGGCGGCATTTCCCAGCGCATGCTGACCCTGACGCTGCGCGGCCTCGAACGCGACGGGCTGGTGACGCGCACGGTTTTTCCGACCATCCCGCCGCGGGTCGACTATGAATTGACCGATCTCGGCCGCGGCCTGTCGCAGCCCGTGCAGGCGCTCGGGCACTGGGCCATCCAGCACCAGGAGCAGATCGAGCGGGCACGCACGCACTTCGACGCACGCAAGGATGCCGACTGAGCGCTAGGTGAGCGACACCATCCCGCCGCCGTGGCGCTCCAGGCGGCCGGCCAGCTCGAGCTCGAGCAGCACCATGCGCAGCACGGCGGGTGACAGACCGCTGATCCGGATCAGGTCGTCGATCGAGACGGGCGTCGGGCCGAGCAGGGCTGTGATCTGCGCGCGGTCGTGGCTTTCGGGATCGGGGGCGAACAACTCCTCGTCCGGCTCGCGCAGCGAAAAGGGCAGCGGCCGCTCCATGATCGGGCCGACGGCCTGGATGATGTCGGCGGCTTCGGTGACGAGCGCGGCGCCCTGCTTGATGAGATCGTTGGTGCCCGCGCAGCGGGGATCGAGCGGCGAGCCCGGGACGGCGAAGACCTCGCGGCCCTGTTCGCCGGCCATGCGCGCCGTGATCAGCGAGCCCGAGCGATGCGCGGCCTCGACGACGACGACGCCGAGCGAGGCGCCGGAGATCAGCCGGTTGCGGCGGGGAAAGTCGCGGGCGCGCGGCTCGTGTCCGAGCGGCATCTCGGAGATTGCGGCGCCGCTGCCACTGATGATGGCGCCGAGCAGGTCGACGTGCTCCGGCGGATAGATCCGGTCGTGGCCGCCAGCGAGCACCGCGACCGTGCCGCTGCCGAGGCTCGCGCGATGGGCGGCCTGATCGATGCCGCGGGCGAGGCCGGAGATGATGACGAAGCCGGCCTGACCGAGCTCATGGGCGATCTGGCCGGCGAATTTGAGTCCGGCGGCCGAGGCGTTGCGCGAGCCGACGATGGCGATCATCGGGCGCATCAACGTCTCGCGGGCGCCGCGCACCGCGAGCAGCGGAGGCGCATCCTCGCAGGTGGCGAGGCGGGGCGGATAGCCGTCCTCTTCCGGCGCCCGCAGTTCGACGCCGTGTCGTTTGCAGGCTTCGAGTTCGGCCTCGGCTTCTCCGACCGTGCAGATCCGGCCGGCTCCGGCCGCGCCGCCGCGGCGTGCCAGATCGGGCAGCCGGTCGAGCGCCGCGCGCGCGGTGCCGAAATGGTCGAGCAGCGAGCGGAAGGTGCGCGGGCCGACATTGTCGGACCGGATCAGGCGCAGCCGGTCGCGCCGCTCGGTGTCGCTCAGCTCGATCGTCGTGTTGATGGCATCCACGCAAAGCCCCCTTTACCGGGGACTAGAATGGAGCAACCCGAGGACGCAGGGAAGAGGGCGCGCTACGCCGGCGCGACGTCGCGCACATCCTCGGACGCCGACATCGGAGACGACAGCGCCGGCTGATCGCCCTGGATGGCCGGCGTGGTGCCGACCGGAGCCTCGCGCAGCCAGCGCTCGGCGGCGTCGCGTCCGCGCTGGTACAGCAGCTCGATGAAGCTGCTGCCGAGATCGGTCGCATCGCGCTGAGCCAGGGCCTCGATCTCGTCCTCGGCGGCAAGCCGATGAACGCGCGGCGGATGCAGGCCGTCGCTGCGCGCCCATTCGAGCGCCGCGAGCTCGGCGTTCAGGACCGCATTGCCGGCGATCTGGTCGAGACGGCGATCGATCGCGGCCGAGGTCATCGGGACATTGCCGTCGCGCGCGGGCGTGACCTGAACGACCAGCAGGTCGGCGGCGCTGGACTCATGCGCGATCTGGATCAGCGGCGGATTGGTGAGGTAGCTGCCGTCCCAATACGCCTCGCCGTCGATGTCGACAGCGGCGTGCAGTTGCGCGGGACAGGTGGAGGCGAGCAGTGCATCCGGCGTGATGCCGGCATTGCGGAAGATCTGCGGCAGGCCGTCACGGGCCCGGGTCGCCGCGATCAGCAGGCGGGGCGCGGCCGGGCCCTGCACGGCGTCGAAGTCGATCGTCTCGCGGAGGATGTCGCGGAGCGGGTCGAGATCGAGCGGGTCGGCGCGTCCGCCGCGCAGCCCCGCGCCGAACGACACCGAGCTGCTCGCCGGCGAGTACGCGCCGATCACCAGCAGCGATCGGAACGACACCTCCTCCATCAGCCGGGTCCAGAACAAAGCGAGCCGGTTGCGGGCTTCGTCGCGGCCGCCCTTGGCGAGCCCGCTCGCGAGCAGCGCGGCGTTGACCGCGCCGGCGCTGGCGCCGCTGATGGTGTCGAAATCGCAACCGGGTTCCTCGAGCAGGCGATCCAGCACGCCCCAGGTGAAGGCCGAGAACGTGCCGCCGCCCTGCAGGGCCAGCGACAGCTTGCGCGGTGGCCACGTCCGGGGCGGTGGCGGCAGCGTGACCGTTGCGATCGTCTCCGCAAGCGTTCGCTCGGGCGTCTCTGCAGCTTTGGTGTCGCTGATCACGGGCGCGCTCGTGGCCGTCATGATCATCTCGGTAACGGCCGGCGCGACATCCGACATGACCGTCGCGGCAGGCGCGACTGCCTCAGGCGTCGGCGCTGGTTCTGCAGCGGCCGTGATGCCGGTCGACCAGATCTCGGCGGCCGAGAGCAGCAGGCTGGCGTTCGATCGGGCCGGGGCCGCCTTCTGCTGCGCCGGAGCCTGATCAGTACGGTCATCGTGCGTGGCCGACGAACCGCTGGAATTGGTCTTGCGTAACCACATGCAGGAATCATGACAGGCAATCATGATTCACGCCAGAGTCCCGCGTTAACTTATTAGCTGATGAATCGCCGGTGTTGCTGTGCAGCCGCTGTGAAATCAGGGCGCAACACAGGTTTTCCGTATTTGTCCGGAGTGATTACTTCTTCGCCCCGATCTTGCTCTCGGTGCCCGACTGCAATCGCCTGATGTTTTCGCGATGCATGTAAACGAGCAACAGTGTGAGCAAGGTGAACAAGGCGGCCAGCGCGGTGTGACCGAAAGCCCACAGCACGATCGGCGTCAGCACGCTCGCGACGAGTGCCGCGAGCGATGAGTAGCGGAGCGCGAACGCGGTGGTGAGCCACACCAGGCAGAAGAAGATGGCGCCGGGCCAGAACAGGCCAATCAGAATACCGATGTAGACCGCCACGCCCTTGCCGCCGCGGAACTTCAGCCACACCGGGAACAAGTGGCCGAGGAAGGCGCCGAGGCCCGCGATCATCGCGGCATTCGGGCCGCCGAGATAGCCGGAGATGATGACCGCGGCCGTACCCTTCAGCGCGTCGCCGAGCAGGGTTGCTGCCGCGAGCCCCTTGCGTCCGGTGCGCAGCACGTTGGTGGCGCCGATATTGCCGGAGCCGATGCTGCGCAGATCCTGCGTGCCGGCCAGCTTGGTCAGGATCAGGCCGAACGGGATGGACCCCAGGAGATAGCCGATGATGAGAGCGAGGGGCAGGAAGGCTTCGGAACCCATCACACCACTCCTTCCGAGCTTGACCTTGCGTCAGACATGTTCGAACACGGTGCGGCCGCCGACGATGGTGCGGACCACGCGGCCGGTGAAGCGGGCTTCGTCGAACGGCGTGTTCTTGCACAGCGATTTGAGGTCGGCCGGATCGAGGATCCAGGGCACGTCGGGATCGATCACGATGACGTCTGCCGGCGCGCCCGCCCGCAAGGTGCCGCCGGGCAGGCCGAGCAGCTCGGCGGGCCGGGTCGACATCGCGCGGATCAGGGTCGTCCAGCTCAGCTCGCCATTGTGTACGAGCCGCAGCGCCGCCGGCAGCATGGTCTCAAGGCCGACCGCGCCGCTCGCGGCTTCCGCGAACGGCAGCCGCTTGACCTCGACGTCCTGCGGCGTGTGGTCCGACATGATGACGTCGATCAGGCCCGAGGCCAGCGCCTCGACCAGCGCGCGGCGGTCGACCTCGGTGCGCAGCGGCGGCGTCAGTTTCAGGAAGGTGCGGTAGGGGCCGATGTCGTTCTCGTTCAGGGTGACGTGGTTGATCGAGACCGACGCGCTCACCGTGAGGCCTGCCTCGCGGGCGCGCCTGAGGATGTCGAGCGAGTCGATCGAGCTCAGCGCGGCCGCGTGATAGCGTCCCTTGCTGAGCGCCACCAGGCGCATGTCGCGTTCGAGCACGACGGCTTCCGCTGCGGGCGGAATGCCGTAGAGGCCGAGCCGAGAGGCAAACTCGCCTTCGTTCATGACGCCTTCGCCGACGAGATTGGGATCCTCGGTGTGATGCACGATCAGGGCGTCGAAATCCCGCGCGTAGGTCAGCGTGCGGCGCATCACCTGCGCGTTCATCACGCTGGTGTGGCCGTTGGAGAAGGCGACGGCGCCGGCAGCGCGCAGCAGCCCGATCTCGGTCATCTCCTCGCCGCGCAGGCCCTTGGTCAGCGCCGCCATCGGCTGGATGTTGACGATGGCGGTGTCGCGCGCGCGGCGCAGCACGAAGTCGACGGTCGCCGAGTTGTCGATGACCGGCTCGGTGCCGGGCTGGCAGATGATGGTGGTGATGCCGCCGGTCGCGGCGGCCTGGCTGGCGCTGGCAAAGGTCTCGCGATGGCCGAGACCGGGCTCGCCGACGAAGGCGCACATGTCGATCAGGCCGGGGGCCACGATCTTGCCGGCGCAGTTGATGACGTCAGTGCCCTCGGGCACGCCGGCCGCGCCGATGCCGCGCTTGAGGTCGCGGATGACGCCGTCGGCGATCAGCACGTCGCCGGGGCCGTCGAAGTCGCGGGAGGGATCGATCACGCGCGCATTGGCGAGCAGGATCGGACGGCGGTCGGTTAGCATGGCGTTTTGTCCCGACTTCTGTATCACGCGTTGGGCAGGTTGCGGGCCAGTGCTTCGAGCACGGCCATGCGCACGGCAACCCCCATTTCGACCTGTTCCCGGATCAGCGATTGCGCGCCATCGGCAACGATGGACTCGATCTCGACGCCGCGGTTCATCGGTCCCGGATGCATGACCAGCGCGTCGGGCTTGGCGTAAGCGAGCTTCTTCTGATCGAGCCCGAAATACTGGAAATATTCCGACGAGGACGGCACGAACGAGCCGTTCATGCGCTCGCGCTGCAGCCGCAGCATCATGACGATGTCGGCGCCGTTGAGGCCCTCGCGCATGTCGCGCGCGACCTCGACGCCCATCCGCTCGATGCCCGGCGGCAGCAAAGTGGAGGGCGCGACGACGCGGACGCGGGCGCCCATCGTATTCAGCAGCAGGATGTTGGAGCGCGCGACGCGCGAATGCAGCACGTCGCCGCAGATCGCGATCACCAGCCCCTCGATGCGGCCCTTGTTGCGGCGGATCGTCAGCGCATCGAGCAGCGCCTGGGTCGGATGCTCATGCGCGCCGTCACCTGCATTGATCACGGAGCCGTCGACCTTGCGCGCGAGCAGCTCGACCGCGCCGGAGGCGTGGTGACGGACCACCAGGATGTCCGGATGCATCGCGTTGAGCGTGACCGCGGTGTCCATCAGGGTCTCGCCCTTGCGCATGGACGAGGACGACACCGACATGTTCATGACGTCGGCGCCGAGCCGCTTGCCCGCGATCTCGAACGAGGACTGGGTCCGCGTCGACGCCTCGAAGAACAGGTTGACCTGGGTCCGGCCGCGCAGCACGGTGCGCTTCTTGTCGACCTGACGATTCAGTTCGACATACTCCTCGGACAGATCGAGGAGACCGGTGATGTCGTGGGCGGAAAGGCCCTCGATTCCCAGCAAATGCCGGTGCCCGAGGACGAAAGTCGATTTCGGAGAGGTTGCCATTAAAGCCAGAGCTATAGGCGCGGTTTCCGCAGGGGGCAAGGCCGAAAGCCGGGGTTCCGAGTTATCCCCCGTTCCGTCTTTCGAGCCTCTCAGGGGGCTCCAAACCATGGGCTGGCGGGCCATCGCCGGACGAGGTCCGCTCCGATATGCCCTGATCCTGCTGGCGGCGATCGTGCCGGAGTGTGCGGCCGCGTTGCCGTTCGATTTCGTCTATCTCCGCGACATCGACGCGACGATCCTTCAGGACATCCGTTATGCCGGCAGCAACAATTTCGTCGGCCGCCCTTTGCCGGGCTACGGGGCGGCCGAATGCGTCGTGACGCGTGACGTGGCGCGGCGGCTGCAGGCCATCCAAGCCGAGCTGCGGCCGCGCGGTCTGTCGCTGAAGATGCTCGACTGCTACCGGCCGGTGCGTGCGGTCGCAGAGATGCTGGCCTGGTCGCAGGACGGCGTCGAGACCACGGCCGGTCGCCGCTACACTCCGCGCATTGCCAAGCAGGACCTGTTCCGTCTCGGCTACATCGCCGTGCGTTCGAGCCATTCGACCGGTGCCGCGCTCGATCTCACGCTGGTCGAGCTCGCGGCGGACAATTCTGCGGTGTTCGACCCGGCCAAGGACTATGCGGACTGCACCGCGCCCGCAGCGCTACGCGCGCCCGAGAGCAGCGTCGACATGGGAACCGGCTACGACTGTCTAGATCCCAAGGCGCATACCGCCGCGCAAGGATTGACGCCCGAGCAGCGGCGCTGGCGCAATGAGCTGCTCTCAGCCATGGCGCGGCAAGGTTTTGTGAACTATGCCAAGGAGTGGTGGCACTTTTCGCTGCCGGGCGCTGGCGCGACCACTTATGTTTTTCCCATTCGGCCGCGCCGATGATCGATCTGTAGCAGGGCACGGCCATGACGCAGTCTTCCTTCGCGACCCATGAGGTCTTCAACCAGTCGCCGCCATTCGAGGACGTCAACCTGTTCACGGCAGACCAGCCGCTGGTCGACGCGGTGAAGACCAATGGCGGTGCTGGCGCCGAGCAGGAGCTGTCTGCGTTCGGTGCGCTGTGGGGCTCGGCCGAGATGGCCGAGCAGGGCCGGCTCGCCAACGAGAACACGCCGAAGCTGCGCAGCTTCGACGCCAAGGGCTTTCGGCGAGACGTCGTCGAATTTCATCCGGCCTACCATGCGATGATGTCGCGCTCGGCCGCAGCCGGCCTGCACAATTCGACATGGACGGCAGAAGGCCGGCCCGTCGGCGGCTGCTCGGAGGTGGTGCGCGCCGCGAGGTTCTACATCGCCTCGCAGGTCGAGAGCGGCCATTTGTGTCCGATCACGATGACGCGCGCCTCGGTGGCGGCGCTGGCCGCCCAGCCTGATCTGCTGGCTAGAGCGATGCCGGTCATCGCGACTGATGACTACGATCCGGCGTTTGCGCCGTGGTGTCAAAAGCGCGGCATGACGCTCGGCATGGGCATGACCGAGAAGCAGGGCGGGACCGACGTGCGCGCCAACATGACGCGCGCTGAGCGTACCACCGATGGCTATCGCATCACGGGGCACAAATGGTTCATGTCGGCGCCGATGTGCGACGCCTTCCTGGTGCTGGCGCAGGCCGATGCCGGCCTGACCTGCTTCTTCATGCCGCGCTTCAAGCCGGATGGCTCGGTGAACGCGATCCAGTTTCAACGCTTGAAGGACAAGCTCGGCAACCGCTCCAATGCCTCTTCAGAGGTGGAGTTCGTCGGCGCCTATGCGGAGCGGGTCGGCGACGAGGGCAGGGGCATCAGCACCATCATCCAGATGGTGCAACTGACGCGGCAGGATTGCGCGATCTCGTCAGCCGGCCTGATGCGCTCGGGGCTGGCGCACGCGCTGCATCACGCGCGCCACCGCAGCGTGTTCCAGAAGCATCTCGCCGACCAGCCGCTGATGCAGGCGGTGCTCGCCGACATGGCCGTCCATGTCGAGGCGACGGTGGCGCTGGTGATGCGGCTGTGCCGTGCGTTCGATCGCGCGCCTCTGTCGCCGCGGGAGGCCGCCTACATGCGGCTGCTGACGCCCGCGATCAAATACTGGGTGTGCAAGAGCGCGCCGCCGTTCCTGTATGAGGCGATGGAATGCCTCGGCGGCAACGGCTATGTCGAGGACGGCATTCTCGCGCGCCATTTCCGGGAGTCGCCGGTCAATGCGATCTGGGAGGGCTCGGGCAACGTGATGTGCCTCGACGTGCTGCGGGCGCTGGCGCGCGAGGCGGATGCGGCCGCGCACGTGCTGATGCAACTGAAGGCAGAGACCAGCGGGCTTCCCGGCGCGGCGGAGGCGCTCGCTTTCATCGAGACCGGCTTCCGACGGCCGGATTCCGAGCGCGTTGCCCGGCTTGCGGTGGAGAAACTGGCGCTGCTCGCCGCCTGCGCCGCGCTCAACGTGGTCATGCCTCGCCATGCCGAACTGTTCGCCGCGACGCGTCTTTCCGCTGTTCACCCGAGCATGTATGGCGCGGTCGATCTCGATCCGACTGATATCCGTGCCTTGCTGGAGCGCGCCCTGCCTTGACCGATTCTCCTGAAGCCGCCGTCGCGGACTCGCTCGATCCGGCCAATCCACCACAACAGGTCGCGCCTGCGAAACACCAGCCGCGCACGCTCGGCTTCTGGTGGACCGCGCTGTGGGGCTTCGTGATCTTCATCGCGCTGTTCGCCGGCCAGGCTGCGGTGGTCGGCTATTTTCTGCTGATGCGGGACGGGCCGACCGACACCGCTGCGCTGGTCCACATCGCCAGCCGCGGGCTGACCTTGTCGCTGTCGGTGATCATGGGCCTGCCGGCCGTGCTGCTGGCGGTCTATTTCGCCGTCCGTCACACCCGCACGCCCTTCGCCGAATATCTCGGCCTGCGCTGGACGTCGTGGAAGTATGTCGGCATCGGCATCGTGGGCATGGTGGTGATCGTCGTCGCCTGGGACCTGATGTCACGAGCGACGGGGCGCGAGGTCTCGCCGGGCTTCATGTTGGACGTCCTGAAGACGGCCAAGGGCGACGGCACGGTCTGGCTGATGGTGCTCGCCTTCTGCGTTGCGGCGCCGCTGTCCGAGGAATTGTTCGCGCGCGGCTTCCTCTATCGCGGCTGGTCGGATTCGTTTCTGCGGGTGCCGGGCGCGATCGTCCTGTCGTCGCTGGTCTGGACCGCGATGCATCTACAGTATGACTGGTACTTCTTCCTCGAGGTGCTCGCGCTCGGCCTGTGGTTCGGCTATCTGCGCTCGGTCAGCCATTCGACCTGGCTGACCGTCGTGCTGCATGGCCTCAACAACCTCGCCGCCACCGTGCAGACCATGTGGCTCGCCAGCGGCCACTCCTGAGCGCGGTGTTCAGCCGGCCCAGGCGATCGCGAGCGGCATGGTCAGCGCCGCCAGCACGGTCTGCAGTGAGATGATCTGCGCCAGTAGCGGCGCATCGCCGCCCATCTGCTTGGCCAGCACATAGGCGCTCGGTGAGGTCGGCACCGCCGCGCAGATCGCGACCACGACGAGGCTCGGGCCGGTGACGCCGAACCATCCGGCGAGCCCGATCGCGAGGAGGGGCATCAAGACCAGCTTGAGCACGACGCCGAGCGCGGCGGCCGGGCCGGCGCGGCGCAAACCTTCGAAGTGCAGGCCGGCACCGGTCACCAGGAGGCCGATCGGCAGCGACGCCTGGCCGAGCGCGTCGGCGGCATCATGCCAGAGTTTAGGCAGTGGCACCCGCGCGACGTTGAGCGCGAGGCCGAGTACGCAGGCCCAGATCAGCGGATTGCGCACGATGGTGGCGAGGATCTCGCGGAGCGAGCGGCGGTTCGGCGAGGCATAATGGGCGAGCACCGCGACGCTGAACACGTTGACCATCGGGATGATCGCGATCATCGCGACCGACGCCACCGCAAGGCCGGTGGGGCCGAACAGGCTGCCCGATACGCTGAGCGCGACGTAGGTCTGCCAGCGCGTCGCGCCCTGGAAGATCGAGGTGAAGGCCGGTCCGTCGACGCCGGCGCGCGCGAGCAGCGGCCGCAGGGCGAGGCAGAGCGCGGACATCGCCAGCATCGCCAGGAACAGCGCGCCGCCGATGCCGGCCACCGGCACCTTGCTGAGATCCGCCTTGACGAGGCTCTGCAGCAGCAGGGCGGGGAACAGCACGTAGTAGGTCAACCGCTCCAGCCCGTGCCACTGGGTATCGAGCCGCATCAGGCTGCGCCGCAGGCCAAAGCCGACCACGATCAGCAGGAACACCGGCGCCAGCGCCGCGATGACGGGGCCCATGCGACTACTGACCCGAGCGGCGCAGCGTCGTCAGCCGGTCGAGCGCGCCCTGCAGGATGAAGATCGCCGCATGCGTATCGATCACCTCGGCGCGTTTGGCGCGGCTGACATCCATGCCGATCAACTCGCGCTCGACCGCCGCCGTCGACAGCCGCTCGTCCCACAGGCCGATCGGCAGGTCGGTAAGGCCGGCGAGATTGCGCGCGAACGCCCGGGTCGATTGCGCCCGCGGCCCCTCGCTGCCATCCATGTTGATGGGAAGGCCGAGCACGAAGCCGACCACCTTGCGCTCGGCGCAAATGGCAAGCAGCCTGATGGCATCGGCCTTGAAGGCCTTGCGCTGGATCGTCTCGACGCCGGTGGCGAGCCGGCGATCGGGATCGGACACGGCGACGCCGATGGTCTTGGTGCCGAGATCGAGGCCGACGAGCGCGCCGCGCTCGGGCCAGCGGCCGGCGGCTTCGACAAGGGGGAGAATGGGGGCGGGCATGGCAATGCGCTTAACACGCAGGCGCGCGGCGAGCCAGCAGGTGAGGGCGTGCGTCGCTTCGCCGCCCCGATGAAGCTCGCGCACGCGAGTCGACCGGCCCAGATGTCGAGCGTTGCAGTCTTTCCCGGATGCGCCGGCTTCGGATCATCAAGCGAAGCTGGTGGAGCGCGAGAGCTTGTTCCAGGCACTCACTTCGGCTCTCATGCCCTCGATCTTCTGCTCGACCAGGGCCAGCGCGTCCTCACCGAGGAACAGCCGTACAGGCGGTTTTTCGGCTTCCACGAGGGCAAGCAATGCCTGTGCGGCCTTCGCTGGATCGCCGGGTTGGTTTCCGCTCTTGGCCAATCGGGCGGCGCGAATCGGATCCATAACGGCGTCGTAGTCAAAAATGCTGCGTGGCGTGCGATCCATGGACCGTCCCGCCCAATCGGTCCGAAACTGACCGGGCGCAAGCGCAATGACGCGGATGCCGAAGGCGGCCACTTCCTTGCCGAGCGACTCCGAGATGCCCTCCAGCGCGAACTTGCTGCCGCAATAGAAGCTGATCCCGGGCATGGTAATGAAGCCGCCCATGGAGGTCACATTGACGATATGGCCGCGTCGCCTCGCGCGCATCCCCGGCAACACGGCCTTCATCATCGCGACAGGGCCGAACACGTTGGCGGCGAACTGCCGCTGCAGATCGTCGAGCGAGGACTCCTCCAGCGTGCCCTCGTGACCATAGCCGGCATTGTTCACCAGTACGTCGATCGCGCCAATCTGCTTCTCGGCTTCTGCCACAGCAGCCGGGATTGCATCGAAATCGGTAACATCGATTACGAGGGGATGAGCCTTGCCCGCTGCAAGCGCGGCAAAAGCCTCGGCATCCCCGACCCTTCGCACGGTCCCGATCACCCGATGGCCCGCGGCCAGCGCGCCCTTTGCGAACGCTCGGCCCAAGCCCGAGCTGACGCCAGTGATGAGGAAAATCTTCGAATCGGCAGCCGCCATCGTACAACTCCGCATGACAAGGTTATCTATATCATGATATAGATATTGCATGGCACCTCGCAAGACCGAACATTCATCCAGTGGCATGAGAGGCGAGCCGCTTCGTCGGCACGTCCTCGATGCCGCAGAGCGGCTTCTCCGTCAGGGCAGGGCCGATTTCTCGATGCGGGACCTTGCCGCTGAGGCGGGGGTCAGCTTCGCGACGCCGTTCAATCAGTTCGGCAACAAGGCCGCGATCATGCAGGCTCTCTCCATACGTCGGATCGACACCATGGAGGTGCGGTACGCCGCCGCGCCACCATCGAGAGATGCGAATACCCGCGTGCTATTGGCTATTGATACGGCGGTGGCAGTGATGTTGGAGAATCCAGACGTGAACCGGACCGTAATGGGATGGCTGGGTGCCGCCCAGGCTTCACCCGGTCAGACGCTGTCCCGATCCACTGCCTTCTGGGCACTGGCCTTGGGGAAGGGAGAGGGACTGAGGGCCGGCCGGCGAGAACAAGCGCTGCGCTGCCTTCCAGAGCAACTCGCCTTCAGTTTCCGCGGCGTGTTGTCCTTCTGGACTGCGGGCGAATTGTCGGATGCGGCGCTCGCCCCGCGTGCGCGAGACATGGCGAGCGCCTTGTTGCTCGGCTACCTCCATTAACGTCCGATAGGGGCGGCTTGATCGACTGCCCCCCCGATCCCTGGTCTCTGTCGGCCTGCTTCAGGCGCGCCTGTGGCGGGCTCCTTGTCCAAGGGTTGCTTTCGCAGGACGATTCCCGACTCCTCGTGAGGACGCGGCGCTCCCGGGATGCTCTCACGAGGAGGTCGGCGGAGCTTAACGGATCGCGATCGGGTTGATCATGCCCTGGACGCCGCCGCGCCAGCGTGGCTGGCCGAGCACGAACAGGAACTCGTAGCCCTTGTCCTTGGCCAGTTCCGCCGTGTCCATGTTCTCCAGGATGTAGGTCCCGTTCATGGCGAGCAGGATCTGGTGCACCTCGAACAGGTTCGACGACTCGAACGGGATCGCCTCCACCGCCCAGTTGTCGGCGCCGACTGCGACCACCCCCTTCGAGGTCAGGTATTTGGCGCCTTCGACGCCGAGACCGGGCTCGCCGGCGCCGTAACGCTTATCGTCCTTGCCGATCAAACCAAGCCAGCCGGTGTGGAAGATCACGATGTCGCCCTGGCGGATCTCGACGCCCTGCTTCTTGGCAGCTTCCTCGATCTCCTTGACGTTGAACGCGGTGCCTTCCTTGACCACGTCGGTGTTGTAATACGCGGCCATGTCGAGCAGCACGCCGCGCGCCACCAATGGCGGCACCTTCTCGATGCCGAGCTTCTTCAGGCCGGTCGGATCGGCGAAGTCGAGCAGCTTGTTGCCGTTGTAATAGACGTGCTCGATGCCGAGATGGCCGAGCCCGTCGATCTGGCTGCCGACGCCGACCCAGCCTTCGACGATGTCGTCATTGTAGGTCGCCTTGTTCGGGCCGAGGCCGGGAATTCCGGCCTGGCCCGGCTGCACCACGGTGATCTTGAACGAACGCGGCGGATAGGCCGGCGTCTTGGAATCGACGATCATGCCGAGCGGGTAGGTCTTGCCGGTCTTCACCAGCGAGGCGGCTTTGACCACGAGCTCCGGCGTGATGTAGTTGGCGGCCCCGACTTCGTCCTGCGGTCCCCATTTCGATTTCGTCCAGTCCTGGGTTTTGTCCTGGGCATTGGCCGTCCCGATCGCACCCATCATGGCAATCGAGCAGCACAACACGAACGCGTTGCGCATCGCATTTCCTCCGACATGTTGACGTTTGTTGTGTTTCGCGCTGGCCAGCGCCACATCCTAACGTAGTAGAGGATGGCGCGACAAAATTATTTTCGCGCGCGTGCGCTGCACAGCGCCCGAAAGTCGCATCGGTCGAAATGGCCGCGTTTCACGGTCGAGAACGTCATTTCGCGCAATCGAATGTGACGCTCGCCGGCAACGTTCAGTACAATCTCCGGGTGAATCCGCTCAAGCCGCGATGTCGTGATCCCGGCCGGCGAGGCCGGCCATGAAGGCCGAGAGCGCGCTGCTGCGATGCGCCGCGCGGCGATGGATGAACAGTGTTTCGACCTTGGCATGAACTGCATCGAGCGTGTGCAGGCTGACGGCTCCGATCATCTCGTTGCGCGTCAATACGGCGCGTGGCAACAGCGCGACGCCCATGCCGGCGGTGACGCAGCCGATCATGCCGTCGAGCGTGCCGAGCTCGATGCGCGCTGCCGCGGGCCAGCCGAAATCGTTGAAGACCTGCTCCAGCCGCTGCCGGTAGGTGCAGCCGGCCCTGAACACCAGCGCCGTCGGACCGGACGCCGTTGTCGCCGCACGCAGAGCCGGCAGGCTTTCGAAGCGCCGGGCCGTCACCAGCACCAGCTCTTCCTCGAAGGCGATGATGCCCGAGAGATCGGGATGGTCGATCGGGCCGGCCACGAAGGCACCCTCGAGCGTCCCGTCGAGCACTGCGGCCACCAGCTCGGCAGTTGGCGCCGTGCGCAGGCCGAGGGCGACCGCCGGGAAGCGTCGATGAAAATCCGCGAGCAGCGTCGGCAGCCGCACGGCGGCGGTCGTTTCCATCGAGCCGATCATCAGCGGTCCCTTGGGATCGCCGTCGTCGCGCGCCGCGAGCAGCGCTTCGCGCGACAGCGCCGCCATCCGGTCGGCATAAGGCAGCAGGCGCAGTCCGGCATTGGTCAGGGTCATGCCGCGGCTGTGCCGCTCGAACAATGCGGTGCCGACCTCGGCCTCCAGCGCCTTGATCCGCTGGGTCACGTTGGACTGCACCGTGTTGAGGGCTTCCGCCGCGCGCGTGATGCCGCCGGTGCGCGCAACAGCCGCGAAAGTCTGGAGGTCGCTCAGCTCCACGGCCAATCTCCGTTTTGAATCTGCGATGGCAGAGTTCTCAAGTATTCATTTTGAGAGAATGTTAGCCGCGCCTAAACTCGCCGTCCAGAGATGAGGAGACTGTGATGCCGCTACGGACGGCGCTGACAGAAGGGCTCGGCATCAGCCATCCGATCCTGCTGGCGCCGATGGATGGGATTGCCGATGCGCGGCTGGTGCGCTCGGTCAGCGGCGCCGGCGGCTTTGGCATTCTGGGCGGCGGCTACGGCAATCGGACGTGGCTCGCGCATGAAATTGCGGAGCTCGAAGGCCTGCGCGCGCCGTTCGGCATCGGCTTCATCACCTGGTCGCTGGCCAAGCAGCCCGATCTGCTCGACATCGCGCTCGCCGCGCGGCCTGCGGCGATCATGCTGTCGTTCGGCGATCCCGCGCGCTTTGCGCCTGATATCAAGTGTGCCGGTGCGCTGCTGATCTGCCAGGTGCAGAGTGAGGTGATGGCGGAGCAGGCGATTGCGGCCGGGGCTGACATCCTGATCGCGCAAGGAACCGAGGCGGGTGGTCATGGCGCGTCGCGGACCACGCTCGATCTCGTGCCGGCGATCGTCGACCTCGCGGCCGGCCGCTTGCCTGTGGTGGCTGCGGGCGGTCTCGCCGATGGCCGCGGCCTTGCGGCGATGCTGATGCTGGGGGCGGAGGGCGTGCTGCTCGGCACGCGCTTTTATGCCAGCCGGGAGGCTGCCGGCGCCGACGAGGCCAAGCGGCGGATCTGCGCGGCAAAATCCGGCGAGACCGTGCGCGGCATCATCTTTGATCTGTCGCGCAACAATGTCTGGCCAGCGCCGTTCACCGGCCGCTGCCTGGTCAACGATCATGCGCGCCGCTGGATGGGGCGCGAGGTCGATCTGCTGCAGCAGGTCGAGACCGTCTCGGCCGACTATATGAAGGCACGCGCCAACGGCAATTTCGACATTGCAGCGGTCATCGCCGGCGAGGCGGTCGGTCTGATCCATGATATCCCACCGGCCGGCGAGATCGTCGCGCGCATCGTCAGCGAGGCCGAGCACATTCTTCAGGGACGGCGCAATTCATCCGCCGTCTCAGCCGAGCAATAGGAGCAGACCATGTGGCCCGATCGCCATTTCGCTGATCTCGTCAAGACCGACCATCCGATCGTGCTCGCCCCGATGGCGGGCGTGGCCGACGCCGAGCTTGCGATCGCTGTGGCCGAAGGCGGCGGGTTGGGGTCGCTGGCGTGTGCGATGATCTCTGCCGACAAGATGCGCGAGCAGGTCAACATCTTCCGCCAGCGCATTGCCGCGCCGATCAACGTGAATTTCTTCTGCCACACCGCGGTCGAGGCCGATGCGATCAGCGAGGCCGGCTGGAGGCGGCGGCTGGCCTCCTACTACCGCGAGTACGGCATCGATCCCGATGCGGAGGTCCAGGCGGCCAATCGCGCGCCGTTCGATGAAGCGATGTGCCTTGCCGTCGAGGAGCTGAAGCCGGAGATCGTCAGCTTCCATTTCGGCCTGCCTGAGCCCGGGCTGCTCGCGCGCGTGAAGGCGACCGGCGCGGTCGTGCTGGCGTCGGCGACCGTCGTGCGCGAGGCGGTCTGGCTGGAGCGGAACGGCGCCGACATCATCATCGCGCAAGGTGCCGAGGCGGGCGGCCATCGCGGCATGTTCTTGACAGACAAGCTCGCCGAGCAGGTCGGCACGTTTGCTCTCGTGCCGCAGATCGTGGACGCCGTGAAGCTGCCGGTGATCGCGGCCGGCGGCATCGCCGATGCGCGCGGCATTGCCGCTGCGTTCGCACTCGGCGCCTCCGGCGTGCAGATCGGCAGCGCTTTTCTGCGCAGTCCCGAATCCAAGGTCAGCGTGCCGGCGCGCGCGGTGCTGGCCGCCGCCAGCGACGAATCGACCGTCATCACCAACGTGATGACCGGTCGGCTCGCCCGCGGCGTCGCCAACCGGGTGATGCGCGAGGTCGGGCCGATCTCGCCGGATGCACCGGCCTTTCCGCATGCGGCGACGGCGCTCGGACCGCTGAAAGCCGCAGCCGAGAAGCAGGGCCGGGTCGATTTCACCAATCTCTGGGCCGGGCAGGCGCTGCCGCTTGGGCGCGAGATGCCGGCGGCCGAACTGACGCGGATGCTGGCCGCACAGGCTCTGGCACGGCTGCGAAGCTTGGCGGGCTGAGGCGTCGGGCAGGGCGCTGCCCCAGGAAAGCCCCGCGGCTGCCGGTTGCGGCGCGAAAGCGGCCTCTGCTATAGGGCGGGTTCACCTTGTCCCGAGAGGTCCTATATAATGTCGGTCGATGCCGCCACCGTCCGCCGGATCGCGCAATTGGCGCGGATCGCTGTCACTGACGCCGAGGTCCCGCATCTGCAGGGCGAGCTGAATGCGATGCTGGCGTTCGTCGAGCAACTGTCGGAGGTCAATGTCGACGGGGTCGAGCCGATGACCTCGGTGACGCCGATGGCGATGAAGAAGCGCGAGGACGTCGTCAACGACGGCGAGATCGCCGACGACATCGTCAAGAACGCGCCGGCGACCGAGAACCATTTCTTCCTGGTGCCGAAGGTCGTGGAATAGTTTCGAACGCCGCAAACCAACGACGAGCCATTCCCATGTGCCTGCTCTGCGACGATGAAGCGGCCTACAAGGCCTATATGGACTATCTCGACGCGATGGAGCGGCAGGGCAAGGCCGCCGATCCGGACAAGGCCGTGAACGAGATTCTCGACCAGCTCGAAGCGGCCGCCAATACCAAGAAAGCCGAGCCCAAGAAGAACAAGTTCTTCGCGGACGACCCGGCCGACGACAAGACGCTTTCTCCGTTCTTCTGCAGCCCGATCAACAAATGACCGATTTGACTTCGCTGACGCTCGCCGAGGCCCGCAAGGGCCTCGCGAGCAAGACCTTCACGTCGCTCGAGCTGACCGACGCTCATCTCAAGGCCATCGAGGACGCGCGCGCCCTCAACGCCTTCGTGATGGAGACGCCGGATCAGGCGCGCGCCATGGCGCGCGACGCCGACGCCAGGATCAATAAGGGCGAAGGCGGGCCGCTGGCCGGCATTCCGCTGGGGATCAAGGATCTGTTCGCCACCAAGGACGTCCGCACCACGGCGTGCTCGAAGATCCTCGGCAATTTCGTGCCGCCTTACGAGTCGACCGTGACCTCGCAGCTCTGGCGCGACGGCGCGGTCATGCTCGGCAAGCTCAACAATGACGAGTTCGCCATGGGCTCGTCGAACGAGACCTCGTGCTTCGGCCCGGTCGGCAACCCGTGGCGCCGCGAGGGCTCCAACACCACCTTGGTGCCGGGCGGCTCGTCCGGCGGCTCGGCTTCGGCGGTGGCCGCGCTGCTCTGCATGGGCGCGACCGCAACCGACACCGGCGGCTCGATCCGCCAGCCGGCGGCGTTCACCGCCACCGTCGGCATCAAGCCGACCTATGGCCGCTGCTCGCGCTGGGGCATCGTCGCCTTTGCCTCGTCGCTCGACCAGGCCGGGCCGATCGCGCGCACGACCCGGGATGCGGCGATCCTGCTGCGCTCGATGGCCGGCCACGATCCGAAGGATACGACCTCGGTCGACATCCCCGTGCCGGACTACGAGGCGGCGATCGGCAGGTCGGTGAAGGGCATGAAGATCGGCATTCCCAGGGAGTACCGGCTCGACGGCATGCCGGCCGAGATCGAGAAGCTCTGGAGCGAGGGCGCGGCGTGGCTGAAGGCGGCCGGTGCCGAGCTGGTCGAGGTGTCGCTGCCGCACACCAAATACGCGCTGCCGGCCTATTACATCGTGGCGCCGGCGGAAGCGTCCTCTAACCTCGCGCGCTACGACGGCGTCCGCTATGGCCTGCGCGTGCCGGGGAAGTCCATCGGCGAGATGTACGAGAACACCAGGGCCGAAGGGTTTGGCGCCGAGGTCCGCCGCCGCGTCATGATCGGAACCTATGTGCTGTCGGCCGGCTATTACGACGCCTATTATCTGCGCGCGCAGAAGGTCCGCACCCTCATCAAGAAGGATTTCGAGGACTGCTTCGCCAAGGGCGTCAACGCCATCCTGACCCCGGCGACACCGTCGGCCGCCTTCGGCATCGGCGAGAAGGGCGGCGCCGACCCGATCGAGATGTATCTCAACGACATCTTCACGGTGACCGTGAACATGGCGGGACTGCCAGGCATCGCCGTGCCCGCCGGCAAGGACAGTCAGGGGCTGCCGCTCGGGCTGCAACTGATCGGCCGTCCGTTCGACGAGGAGACGCTGTTCTCGCTCGGCGAGGTCATCGAGCAGGCGGCGGGACGCTTCACGCCGGTCCGGTGGTGGTAAGCGTCGCCGATTTCAAGACGAGCCTCGCGGGCGACGCGCCCGCGGCCGGACTGTCGCCCGTGCTGACCGGCCTGTGGTGGCTGGCGAAGGGCGACTGGGACCGCTCGCACAAGATCATTCAGGACGAGACCGGCCGCGACGCGGCCTGGGTGCACGCGCATCTGCATCGCGTCGAAGGCGATCTCGGCAATGCCGCCTACTGGTATCGGCAGGCCGGGCAGCCCGTCGCCAAGGATGCATTGGATATCGAATTTGAGCGGATCGTCTCCGCGCTGATGGGGAGTTGAGGGCCATGACGGCAACCAGCGGCAAGCTGATGAAGGGCGCCACCGGCGACTGGGAGGTCGTGATCGGCATGGAGATCCATGCCCAGGTCACCTCGAAGTCGAAGCTGTTCTCGGGCGCCTCGACCGCGTTCGGCGGCGTTCCCAACAGCCACGTCTCGCTGGTCGACGTGGCGATGCCGGGCATGCTGCCGGTCATCAACGAGGAGTGCGTGCGGCAGGCCGTGCGCACCGGGCTCGGGCTGAACGCCAAGATCAACCTGCGCTCGGTGTTCGACCGCAAGAACTATTTCTACCCCGACCTGCCGCAGGGCTACCAGATCAGCCAGTACAAGGACCCGATCGTGGGCGAGGGCGAGGTCACGGTCGAGCTCGACGGCGGCAAGACCGCCACGATCGGCATCGAGCGCCTGCACATCGAGCAGGATCCGGGGAAGATGCTGCACGACCAGTCGCCGTCGCTGTCCTATATCGACTTCAACCGTTGCGGCGTAGCGCTGATGGAGATCGTCTCCAAGCCGGACATTCGCGATGCCGAGCAGGCCAAGGCGTACGTGACCAAGCTGCGGTCGATCATGCGCTATCTCGGCACCTGCGACGGCGACATGGAGAAGGGAAGCCTGCGCGCCGACGTCAACGTCTCCGTGCGCAAGCCGGGCGGCCCGCTCGGCACCCGCTGCGAGATCAAGAACATCAACTCGATCAATTTCATCGGCCAGGCGGTCGAGGCCGAGGCGCGGCGCCAGATCGAGATCATCGAGGACGGCGGCGCGATCGAGCAGGAAACCCGGAGGTTCGATCCCGACAAGGGCGAGACGCGCTCGATGCGGTCCAAGGAGGAGGCGCACGACTACCGTTACTTCCCGGACCCGGACCTGTTGCCGCTCGAGTTCAGCCAGGCCTTCGTCGATGAGCTGAAGGCGGCGCTGCCGGAGCTCCCGGACCAGAAGAAGGCGCGCTTCATCGCCGATGTCGGCCTCTCGCCCTATGACGCCTCGGTGTTGGTGGCCGAGCGCGAGAGCGCGGCGTTCTATGAGAGCGTGCTGGAGGCGCTGTCCGACCGGGCGCGCGACGGCAAGCTCGCCGCCAACTGGGTGATCAATGAGCTGTTCGGCCGGCTCAACAAGGAGGGCCGCGACATCGCGTCCTCGCCGGTGTCGGCCTCTCAGCTCGCCGCGATCGTCGCGCTGATCGGCGAGGGCACCATCTCCGGCAAGATCGCCAAGGACCTGTTCGAGATCGTCTGGAGCGAGGGCGGCGATCCGCGCGAGCTGGTCGAGAGCCGCGGCATGAAGCAGGTGACCGATCTCGGTGCGATCGAGAAGGTGGTCGACGAGATCATCGCCGCCAATCCGGACAAGGTGGCGCAGGCGAAAGCGAAGCCGCAGCTGGCCGGCTGGTTCGTCGGTCAGGTGATGAAGTCGTCGGGCGGCAAGGCCAATCCGCAGGCGGTCAACGACATCCTGAAGAGCAAGCTCGGCATCTGAAACGGCGATCGCTCGTCTTCGTTCCAGCGGCGCGCACACGGTGCGCGCCGTTTTGTTTGACCCGACGACTTCGCGAATCGCTGCGCGCGATTCGCAAAAAAGCCACCATTGCCGAGCGTTCGAACGCACACGAGGGCGTGTGCAATGAAAATTTTTTCGTTGCCAAAATTTACGACTCAGAGTCCGCGCGCCGCCTTCATCGTGCGAGTCCGCGCCTTGCGATGTGCACGCCGCCGCTTTCGCGCTGTCATGTAGCAGTTCAGAAAATGCTTGCAGCGTAGGCTTTTTCTGCAATGTCTATCAGTAGCGCGCTTGGCGTCGCGCGCAGCCGCGTGCGCGTTTGCGATGTCGAACCTCGCACTGCTTCGCGCGTTGCGTCAGCCGCGTGCGCGCGCGCCTGTCAACACTTCCTTAAGCCGGAAGCTGTTTTTTTTCACTCGTTGGTGTATCGATGAGGAGTGCAGCTCGATTCCCGAGTGCACGCATCGACTAAGCCATCTCACATCGGAGGGCAACATGGCCAAGAAAGCGAAGAAGGCGAAGAAGGCAGTGAAGAAGGTCGCGAAGACCGCGGCGAAGAAGACTGCCAAGAAGACCAAGAAGGTCGCCAAGAAGAAGTAACTCTCGCAGTCCTTGCGAGATGAGTCCGGCAGCTGATGCCGGCACGTCGTTGGAACGCAGGTCGGCATAGCTCCTCGCGAGCCGAGCAGATCTCCTGAAGCTCCAACAGACGATAGAGGGTGTCGGCGAGACATCAGGTCAACGGTCGGATCGAACTCGAGAGCGGCTTCGCTCGCGGTACGGTCCGGCAGAAGAAACAGGATTTCTTCGTTCGGTGCAGATCGCGTTTCCGGTCTGCAATCTCACGAGCGGCTATCAGCCAGAGTGGGATCTGATCCTGACGTGTTCGCCGACGCCCTCGATCCCTGAGCACCGCGCCTCCGGCGACTGCGTGCCTCCCAGTCTCCCATAGACGAACGACCTTATTAGCAACTCGGTGCACGCGTACTCGTGCCGCAGTGCGCTACGCAATCTCCCGCACCCTGTGTCAAGACGTGTCCGGTCCCAGTGCGGCTGTTGACCGCCTGCGTGGTGCGCTCCGCCCCGGCGCGGTGAAGCGCTTTCGCGGATGGTTAGGGGTTTGCCAAACAGAACGGTAAACCGCTCTTTGCCGAGTTGAAGAATCCATTTCGAATCAATGCATTGAAGCCGTCCCGGGAAAATGCGGGGTTCCGCGTTCAGGGCTCGTTCAGCACGATGTTTAAACTGCCTTTCAAACTTGATCGGTCATCCTTCGCGCATAAGCCGCGAGACGGCATGGGGATAACCAGGCGTTGAACAGTTGGACGGGGGCGTGCTCGGGTGACCGGCCGCCTCCTCGGGCGAAGGAGAGCGACGATGTTTCAGGGACAACTCAATTTTGATGATGTGACCACCGCGGAGCAGGGCGCCAGCGGCGATGTCCTGTTCGAGCTCGGCATGCTCTATGCGAGCGGTCGCGACGGTGCGGTCGATCTGATCGCCGCGCACAAATGGTTCAATCTCGCCGCCCTCAGGGGGCGCGTCGACGCCGTGGCAATGCGCCGCGAGGTCGCCGAGCAGATGTCGGATGCCGAGATCGCGACCGCGCAGCGCGAGGCGCGCGCCTGGATGACCGCGCACTGAGCGAGCTCGGCCGCGACTTGGCGGATCTCGCTTTCGGTGCGAGCCATGCCGCACGAGCCAGTTTGCCGGCCGCGAACCGGGACGCTGGGGTGACCTGCGCCCGATCGTTCATTCTCGTCGGAAGCGGGCCTCGTCGCGCGCCTATGAATCTCCTATCTGTCGTCCGATGTGACGCAGGCAGGCGGGATTGACGGCATGGGCCAGGCACGGCGACAGGCGCGGCGGCAAGAGCTGATCGACTGCCATGACTGCGGCAGCGGCGTCTCCTTCAGCGCAGTGGCGTGCCCGCATTGCGGATCGACCGAGCCGGCCGGGCCTGCGGTGCAGAGCCGGCGCGAGTTGAAGCGTCTGCGGGTGGAGGCCCACAATGACCGCCGCCTCGTCGTGGTGACCGTGCTCTGTGCGGGCCTCGGCGCCATCTACGGTGCCGTGATGGGAGAAGGAGGCGCGGCGTCATGGTGGGCTGCGCTGGGCTACGGCTTCGTCGGCACCGTCATCGGCGTGCCCGCCGCCTTCGTGATCAACATCAGCCGTGGCCTGTTCGATTGAACCCGCGCGCGATCGCGCGGCAACCGTGATCACGGCGGCCACGGTCCGTTGCGATCCGGCAGGTGCGTGGACGGCTCGGCTTTGATGCGGATGATCAGGGGGAGGGGGGCTGCTGGCCGCGCCGACGGGGGGCTGGCGGAGACGGAGGGATTCGAACCCTCGATAGGGCTTTACAACCCTATAACGGTTTAGCAAACCGCCGCCTTCAGCCACTCGGCCACGTCTCCAGCGAGGGTCGGTATGCCCGACGCCGCGCTGAGCCGCAAGCGGCAGATTGCATGCGGTTTCGAAATCCTCACAGGGCTGCGTCTTCGCCGGATCGGCCCCGGACGGTGATCTCCACCGTTGGCGATCGATCCGAGCTGAGCCTGCCGTTTGATCGGACGCGGCACGGCATGGAAGTCGACGGGCGGCGCAGGCCCTCTCGATGGTCCCTGATATAGAGCGTCACCAATATAGAGGGTCGCCTGGAACGACGGGCCGGTGGCAGGGGCGCAGAGGGCATCGTCCTCCGGTCCGATTCTCGTTCAGCGCCTTGGCTGGATTCGTGGCCCCGGTGCCTGACTTGGGGCGGGTTCCTGGCGGGCGAGTGCTCGCGGCCCTGAACACCCAAAATTGCGTTGTGACAAAACGATAACATAAACAGCAAGTTAGGTGTTCCCGCAGAACCACGGTCGCGTGCCTTTTGTGCAACACCAGTCCGAAAAGGCGCCGCCTGGGCGCCGCAATGATGGTTCCTTTGTTGCGTGTGCAAAGGCCTTCGGTAATTCTGCTCACACGACGAAGGGGGGCATCCCGACGTCGTCCCGTTTAGGTCGTTCGCTCAAGTCCCTCGCGTTCATGCGGGTGTGTCCCATAGCGCGAAGCGGCTGAGCGACGGGTCGAAGAGGGATAACGGTACCAACCCCAAGGGTGTCTCTCACCCAGCGGAGGCGGAACCTTCCCTGACTGAGCAACTTGGAGGTTTAACATTATGAACACGATCAAGAGCCTTGTCCTGGGCTCGGCGGCCGCTCTCGTCGCCATGTCCGGGGCTCAGGCAGCTGACCTTCCGATCAAGGCCAAGGCGGTCGAATATGTGAAGGTCTGCTCGCTTTACGGCGCTGGCTTCTACTACATCCCCGGCACCGACACTTGCATCAAGCTGGGCGGCTACCTGCGTGCTGAAACGTCGTTCGCCAGCAACGGCCAGTACAACAACGCCGTCAACGGCGTTGCCGGCGGCAACAACCGCCACAGCAACTACTACTACAGCCGCGCTCGTCAGGACCTCAACATCGACACGCGCACCGCGACCGAGTACGGCGTGGTTCGTACCTATGCCGATCTGACGTTCACCTGGACCAGCGGCACCTACGCCGGCTCGGGTTCGGCGACCGGCGCAACCGCCTACTCGACGGCTGGCGCTCCTGGCGCACAGGCCGACGGCAACATCGCGCAGGGTGGCCTGGGCGTGTACTACGCCTTCATCCAGTTCGCTGGCTTCACGATGGGTAAGGCCGTGTCGCAGTTCGACGCGCCCTGGACCAACTACCCGGGCAACAACTTCGACGGCCTGTGGGGCGGCGGCGGCACCGTGACCGGTGTCAACCAGTTCACCTACACCGCCGACTTCGGCTCGGGCATCACGGCTGCGATCTCGGCGCAGGACGCGACCCAGTACTACACGACGAACCTGTGGAACGTGTCGGGCATCACTGCAGCCAGCATCATTGGCGGCTCCTACGGCACCAACTCGTTCGGCGGCAACGTTGCTCCGGACATCGTCGGCATGGTCCGCGTCGACCAGGCCTGGGGTCTGTTCCAGGCGTCGTTCGCGGCGCATGACAACCACACCGGCTACTACGGCGCCACCGAGCTCACCGGTCACCCGGCTGACAAGTGGGGCTGGGCTGCTCAGCTGGCCTTGTCGATCAAGAACATCCCGACCGGCCCCGGCGACACCATCAACATCCAGGGCGTCTACACCAACGGTGCGAGCCGCTACAACGCTCAGAGCCTGGTGCCGACCACCTACGCGATGTACGGCGGCAGCAGCACGGCTGGTGTCTACGGCACGCTCGGCTTCGCTGGCGTCAGCGATTCGGTCTTCGTGACCGGCGGTGAGCAGCAGCTGACCACGACCTACGGCTTCCGTGGCGCCTACACCCACAACTGGAGCCCGACCTGGAACTCGGCGATCTACGGTTCGTGGGCTGCCGTGAGCTACAACAACACTGCCAAGGGCCTGATCTGCGGCAGCGCGGCGATGGGTGCGATCGCGGGCGCAGGCTTCACCTGCAACCCCGACTTCAACATCTCCTCGCTCGGCTTGATCACCCGTTGGACCCCGGTCAAGAACCTGACCTTCTCGGCTGACGTGGCCTGGACCAACCTGGACCAGAAGTACTCGGGCAACATCGTTTCTCCGGCCACGACCACGACCTCCAAGCCGGCTGCGGTCTATCAGCTCAAGGACCAGAACTCGGTGTCCTTGCTGCTCCGCGCTCAGCGCAACTTCTGATCCTGATCGTCTGATCGGGTTCAAGAGCCCCCGGCAGGAAACTGCCGGGGGTTTTTGCTTGTGTGCGGGCGCTCATTCCGGCGCGGCACCGGGTCTGGTTCGCTCAAGCAGCGATCGATGCAAATCGGCGGATCGAGGCAATCGAGCAAGGGATCCGATTGCCTGTGGCTCGAAAATCGCATTCGTTTCAGTAGTTTGGCTGCGTGCTGGTATTTTTTTAAAAATGGTGTTGAAAACAGATGAGTTGATAAGCTAATTTTGTCATGCCTGAGTAATCATTCACCACCGACGCAAGACGACGATCATACGATGTTAGACCCCAGGAAGCCTCTGGCGATGCCCCGCCGGAGGCTTCTTCATGTCGGGATCTCCTCGCCGCCCAGCATCTGACGTTGCGTCTCGATTGCAGAGCCTCGGCGTGATCTCCGCAGGCCGTGCCGTCAGCGCAAACATCGATCGTCTCTCCAAAAATCGTTGCGCATCGGCTTGACCGGGAAATGCCGGATGGTCACCATGACCGCCAGATGACGGGGCCACACCGTCACGCCAGTGAGGAATGAGTCCAAAGATGAGTTCGGAAGGCTCTGTGGGAGTGCTGCGTCCGTGGTCCGAGCAAGACGATCTGGCGGGCGCCATCACGCGGTTGCTGGAGGCGCGGCCGGAGGGCCGGGCCGAGCTTGCGGAATGTTTGGCGGTTGCGCAGCGGATCGACGCCAGCGACGACGAGTCCTGGTATCGCGAGTGGATGCAATGCGCGGATGCAATGAAGGCTGCCGCCGCCGACGCTGTGAGCAGCGGCCGTTCCGAGTTGGCGTTTCGCAAATGGTCGCGCGCGGTCGATTGTTATGAGGCTGCTGCCTGTCCGTTCAGCAGCTCACGCTCCCGCCAGGCCGTCGTGCTGTCCCGCATGCGCGAATGTGCGCGCGAATTCCTGCGCTGCGCCGATCCGCAAGGAGAGGTCGTCACGATTCCCTGGCGCGCGGACTATTCGCTCGAAGCCTATTTCCTGCCGGCGCGCTGCGAGGCAGGCAGGGCGCCCACCGTCATCTGCATCGGTGAGCCCGGCCGTCGCAAGGAAACGTCCCTGTTCAAGCTTGCAGCCCATGCGGAGCAGCGCGGCTTGGCGTTGCTGGTGGTCGATCTGCTGGGCAGCGGACCGGACTGCCGCTTCGAGGAGATCGTCGGCCGTCGCGATCTCGAATCGGCCATCGCGAGCGTGACGGACTACGTGACGTCCCGTGATGACGTGGACGAAGGCCGGATCGCGATCCTAGCCGACGACTGGAGCTCGTCCTTCGTCGCGCGCGGCATCGCACTCGATCCGCGTTATGCTGCGGCGGTCTGCGACGCCGGCTTGTGGGACATTCACGAGCGCGTCTTCCTGTCGCGCCGACCCGGTGCGGGCGAGCGGGGAAGGCTGTCGATCGCGACCGATGGGCTGGCGGCGCGGCAGATCATGTGTCCGCTGCTGGTGACGGTGCCGGAGCGTGGCTGGCTTCGAGCCGACATCGCAACCCGGCTGATCGCGCAGATCAAGCGCGAGCACCCGGACATCACGCTGAAGATCGTCTCCAGCGCGGGCGCCGATTGGCTCGAAGCCGATGCCTTCGTCTTCGACTGGATCGCCAAGCGTCTGGCGGGGTCTCCGCGGCCTCCAGGCTGACGCGACCGTATGTCTGCGCTCGCTCCCCTGTAAGAGGCGGTCGGGCCGTGACCGCCTCGGGGGGGCCTCAGAGCCCCATCGTGAGTCGCGCGCTGGCCTTTTCGAAACGGTCCTTGAGGCCAGCCAGCTTGTCCGTGAAGGTCGCGAGCTCACGAGCGTCGAATTCCTCGAAGATGAAGCCGAAGATCTGCGCCTGCTGAGCTTCCAGCTCGGCGAACTGCTCCGATGTCTTGGCGGTGAGCGACATCCGGACCACGCGCGCATCGTTGGGGGCTGGCTTGCGTTCCATGAAACCCTTCTTCTCGAGCAGCTTCGACTGCGTCGTGACGAAGGAGGGGTCGACGTGCAGCCGCTTGGCCGCCGCATTCACGGCAACTCCCTCGCCTTGATCCAGTTCGGAGATCGCCATCAGGATCATCCATTGCGGGCCACTGATGCCGATTCTCTTGGCCCAGAAGTACCTCAGCTCCTCCAGATGGACGTTGATCGTGGAGATCTCCCGGGCGAAGCGAAGAATGGCGTCGCGATTCTTCGGCAGATGTTCGGCAGTCTTCGGTTGCGCGTCCGCTTCCACAGGTGCGGCAGACATGTTCTTCAAGGGCGCCATTGCTCAGGAGTTCCGGTACGAAGCTCGACCCTAAAGAAAAAAAATCCGCAACAAAATCACTTATCTAGGAGGACATCCGTCGTCCCCCGTGCGCTGCACAACAAGCTGCCATTGTGTTGCCCTCAAGACACATTTCGGCTTCATTCAATTACCTGACTGCATAAACTATTTTGCTTACCGAATGAGCGAAGGCATAGTTCCTGGCGACGGTGGGGGGTTACTCGATCGTCCCGTGACAGGTGGTTCGCTTAAGTCCCTCGCGTGATGCGGGTGTGTCCGATGGCGCGAAGCGGCTGAAGCGGTTTTTCGGGAGCGGAGGAAGCGGATCGTCCTGGGGGATCTTGGTCCGGTTCTTTCTCAAAAGAGCAACTTGGAGGTTTAAATGAAGACGGTTAAGAGCCTTGTCCTCGGCTCGGCGGCAGCTCTGCTCGCCATGTCCGCGGCTCAGGCGGCCGACCTTCCGATCAAGGCCAAAGCGGTCGAGTATGTGAAGGTTTGCTCCCTGTATGGTGCGGGCTTCTACTACATCCCCGGCACCGACACCTGTATCAAGCTGGGTGGCTACCTGCGCGCCGAAGTGGTCGCCGGCAGCAACAGCATCTTCAACGGAACGTTCAGCGGCCAGGGCGGCGCACACAACCGCCTCAGCAACTACTACACCTCTCGTGCTCGTGAAGATCTGAACATCGACACCCGCACGGCGACCGAATACGGCGTGGTCCGCACCTTCGCCGACCTGACCTTCAGCTGGACCTCGGGCGGCTATGCCGGCACGGGTTCGGCCACCGGTGCGACCGCCTACTCGACGGCGGGTGCGCCTGGCGCTCAGGCCGACGGCAACATCGCGCAGGGCTCGCTCGGCGTGTACTATGCCTTCATCCAGTTCGCCGGCTTCACGATGGGTAAGGCCGTGTCGCAGTTCGACACGCCCTGGACCAACTATCCGGGCAACAACTTCGACGGTCTCGCCGGCGGCGGCGGCACGGTCACCGGCGTCAATCAGCTGAGCTACACCGCGGACTTCGGCTCCGGCATCACGGCCACGGTTTCGGCTCAGGATGCGACTGCCTACTACCAGAACAACCTCTGGAACGTGGCTGGTTCGACGGCGGCTGGCGTGATCGGTGGTGCTTACGGCACCAGCGCCTACGGCGGCAACGTTGCTCCGGACTTCGTCGGTATGGTCCGCGTCGACCAGGCCTGGGGTCTGTTCCAGGCGTCGTTCGCGGCGCATGACAACCACGTCGCTTACTACGGCGCGTCCGAGACCTCCGGCCATCCGGCCGACAAGTGGGGTTGGGCGGCTCAGCTGGCCCTGTCGATCAAGAACATCCCGACCGGACCTGGTGACACGATCAACGTGCAGGGCGTCTACACCAATGGTGCGAGCCGCTACAACATCCAGAGCCTGATGCCGAACAACTACTCGATGTACGGCAGCACGGGTCTGGCTGGCGCCTATCAGAGCATCGGCTTTGCGGGCGTGGGCGACTCGGTCTTCACGACCGGCGGTGAGCAGCAGCTGACCACGACCTACGGTATCCGTGGTGCTTATACGCACAACTGGAACCCGGCCTGGAACACTGCGATCTACGGGTCTTGGGCTGCCGTCCGCTACAACGGCACTGCCAAGGGCCTGATCTGCACCAGCCCCGGCGTTGTCGCGGCCTTCAACGCGGGTTCGACCTGTAATCCGGACTTCGATCTGGCCACCATCGGCCTGATCACGCGCTGGACCCCGGTCAAGAACCTGACCTTCTCGGCCGACTTCGCCTACTCCTGGCTCGACCAGAAGCACTCTGGTTCGGTGACCTCGCCGGCGGTTGCTGCCGTCGCGAAGCCGGCCGCTGTGTACGAGATCAAGGACCAGCAGTCGGCTGTGCTGCTGCTCCGCGCTCAGCGCAACTGGTGATCCAGACCGTCTCATGACGGTTTGACCAGCCCCCGGCAGGCAACTGCCGGGGGTTTTTCTTTGCCTGGCCAGCGCGTGCTCCAGCGCCGAGACCCGCATTCCTCGCCGCTCCGCTCTGTCGCTGACAAACATGCTGCAGACCCGCCCGAGAACCACACCGCGCGGCCACGCGACGCAATGCGATCTGGATGGAATTTCGCGACCGACTCGTGGCCATCCGGCTCAAACATCCGTGAGAGGCGGTTGCCGGGTTCGTTCGGGTCGACCGCACGTTTGAGCCAAGCTTGGCCTGCGTGACCTCGGGCAGGCGAGGGCGCGTGCCGCGATGGTCAGGCCGGAGAACTGGGAGACTCGCGCTCGCCGCCGTTCTCGGCGCCCGTCCTGCTGCATTCCCGCCACGACCGCGACATGCATTCGGCGGCGAAAGTCTTCCCCGACACATTACTCTTGGAGATTTGGCAGCCGTGTGCCGTGCCGCGGCCGCGCCACATGCGTGATCCGGCCGGTCACGAGAATGGTCCGATAAAGCACCAAGTCCGCCTCTCGATCGTTCCGACTGCAACGCTATGCGCGAGCACTGTGGTGCAGCTGGAGACGGGCTGACCGTGGGGGCGGTCGTTCGATGTCGAGCCGGGCCGGTCTGAACTGAGCAATTTGGAGGTTAGTATGAAGACTGTGAGGAGCCTTGTTCTGGGCTCAGGGGCGGCGTTGCTCGCCATGGGTGGGGCTCAGGCCGCCGACCTTCCGATCAAGGCCAAAGCGGTCGAGTATGTGAGGGTCTGCTCCATGTACGGAGCGGGATTCTTCTACATTCCGGGCACCGACACCTGCATCAAGCTGGGCGGCTTTCTGCGTGCCGAGGCAGGCTTCGGTACGAATACGATCTTCCAGAATGCCGTGAACGGCGTCGCCGGCGGGCGAAATCGTCTCAGCAACTACTACACGACGCGTTCGCGTGCCGACCTCAACATCGACACCCGCACCGCGACCGAATATGGCGTCGTGCGCACCTTCTTCGATGGTGTCTTCCAGTGGACCGGGGGCAGCTACGCGGGGACCGGCTCTCCCACGGGCGCGACTGCCTATTCGACGGCGGGCGCGCCTGGAGCGCAGGCCGACGGCAACATCGCGCAAGGCGGGCTCGGTGTCTTCTACGCCTTCATCCAGTTTGCCGGCTTCACCATGGGTAAGGCCGTGTCGCAGTTCGATGCGCCCTGGGCCAACTACCCCGGCAACAATTTCGACGGTCTGACCGGAGGCGGCGGCACCATCACCGGCGTCAACCAGTTCACCTACACCGCGGACTTCGGCTCGGGCATCACGGCCGCGATCTCGGCCCAGGATGCGACGCAGTATTCGCAGTCGCAGATCTGGAATACGGCAGGACAGACGGCCGCCGGCGTGCTCACCGGCAGCTATGGCACGTCGAATTTCGGCGGCAACGTCGCGCCCGACATCGTCGGCATGGTGCGCGTCGATCAGGCCTGGGGCCTGTTCCAGGCGTCGTTCGCGGCGCATGACAATCACGCCGCCTTCTTCGGTGCCAACGAGACGACCGGGCATCCCGCCGACAAATGGGGCTATGCCGGTCAGCTCGCCCTGTCGATCAAGAACATCCCGACCGGCGCCGGCGACACCATCAATCTGCAGGGCGTCTACACCAACGGCGCCAGCCGCTACAATTTCCAGAGCCTCGCGCCGATCAACTACGCGATGTATGGCGGCAGCAACATGGCCGGCGCTTTCCAGAGCCTGGGCTTCGCGGGCGTGTCAGATTCGGTGTTCGGGGCGAATACGCAGCAGCAGCTGACGACCACCTACGGCTTCCGCGGGGCCTTCACCCACAACTGGGATCCGTTCTGGAATACGGCGGTCTACGGCTCCTGGAGCGGCGTCAGATACAACAACACCGCGAAGGGATTGATCTGCAACGGTGCAGGCATGGTTGCTCTCGGCATCACGCCTGCGAATTGCAACCCCGACTTCAACATTTCGACGGTGGGTGTGATCACGCGCTGGACGCCCGTCAAGAATCTGACCTTCTCTGCTGACGTCGCTTGGACCCGGCTGGACCAGAAGTTCACCGGCGTGGTGAACGCACCGGCGGTCGCGGCCGTTGCCAAGCCGGCCACGACCTACCAGTTGAAGGACCAGGACTCGGTCTCGCTGCTGGTGCGCGCCCAGCGCAACTGGTAAGTGCGGGCGAATGGCGAATAGGGAGTAGCGAATGGCGGTTGACGACGGAGCGGAGCCCAGGCCTCGCTACTCGCTACTCGCTACTCGCTACTCGCTACTCGCTACTCGCTACTCGCTACTCGCTACTCGCTACTCCACCACCGCGCCGCGGCGCAGATCGGCCTCGATCTGCAGCCGCGAGCCGCCGCCGAAGCGGGCGCGATAGACCTGCAGGTTCTCCATCACCCGCTGCACGTAGTTGCGGGTCTCCGAGAAGGGGATCAGTTCGACCCAGTCGACGGCATCGACCTTGGGATCGCGCGGATCGCCATAGCGCTCGACCCATTTTCTGACGCTGCCGCGGCCGGCATTGTAGGCCGCGAACGTCATGATGTACGAGCCGCGATAGTCCTCGAGCAGGCCGCCGAGTTCGGCGGCGCCGAGCTGCGCGTTGTAGACCGGGTCGGTCTTCATCCGGTTCAGATCGAAGCTGACGCCCGCGCGCTTGCAGACGTAGCGACCCGCATCCGGCGTGACCTGCATCAGCCCATAGGCCTGTGCCGGCGAGACCACGGCCTGGTTGAAGGCGCTCTCCTGGCGCGCGATCGAGAAGACCACGCTCGGCTCGACCTCCGGTCCCAGCGAGCGGAACGCAGGAATGCCCGTGACCGGATAGGCGTAATGGTCGAACGGCAGCCCGCGATTGAGTGCGGCCTTGCCGACCAGCAGCATCGCTCGCGCATCGCTGTTTCGCGCGGCGATTTCCGCGAGTCCGACCAGCACGTCGGGGTCGCCATTGTCGCCCATGTCGGCGAAGATCGGGATCGCGACCTCGCCCTCGTCGAGCTCGTAGAGCAGCTGCACCGCGCGCACCACCTCGAGCCGCTCGACGCCCCGTCCGCGGCCGCTCGGCGCCGCATTGAGGCCGAGCTGCGGCAGGCCGAGCTTCGCGCGCGCCAGCTGTCCGTAATAGCTCGTGGACTGCTCGGCGGCCGACGTATAGGCCGCGCGCGCCTCCTGCATGCGCCCCATCGCTTCTGCCGCGCGGCCCTGCCAATAGCCGGCTCGCGCCAGGGTGGTCGGATTGACACTGCCGACGCCGATGCGCGCAAAGTGCTGGGCCGCGGTGGCCGGATCGTTGAGGAAACGCAGTGCGATCCAGCCGGCGGTGAATTCCTGCTCGGTCTTGTAGATGTCGCGGTTCGGCAGCGCCGCATCCCGCGCGATCAGATAGGCGCTGCGATATTCGCCGGTGTCGATCATCTTTCGCGCCAGCAGTCGGCGCTCGATCCACCATTCGTCCAGATTGTGCAGGCGGCCGGGATCCTTGGGCGCGTTCAGCATCAGCTGCGCCGCCTCGGCGAATTTTTCGTCGCGCCGCAGCAGTTGGATGCGGCTGAAGATATAGCCTGCATCGCCGTGGAGTTCGCGCGGCACGGCTTCGAGCAGGCTCTGGCTATTGGAGGCTTTGCGGTAGGCCGCGATTCGCGCTTTTGCCAGCGCCAAGTGGCCCGAGCCAAGCCGCCGGGCAGCGCGCATGGCGGCCTCGTGCTCGCTGCCATACAGCAGCGTGTCCATCCGCGCCTTGTGATCGCCGCCGGACAACAGGGCACCGTACTGGTCCAGGATGTTGTTCTCGGTCTCCTCGGACATCGCGTCGTTGCGCCAAGCATCGCGCACCAGGCGCTCGGCATTGGCGCGGTCGCCGCGATTGAGCATCACCCGGGCCAGCGCGAACTTGCCCTTGGCCGACAGCGGCGATTCGTTCTCGAACCAGGACCACACCACGGCATCGTCGCGCTTGTCGTCCCACAACGCGGCCTCGAGCCGGCGCCGCAGGAAGGTCTGTGACGGCCAGGACGGATTGGCGGCGATGAACGCGCGGTAGCGCTCCACGCTGGCATTGTTGTTGTCGCTGCGCAGGATCACCCACTCCGCGAGCTTGCGCGCCACGGGATCCGAGATCGCCTGCACGACCTCGGTGGCATCGCTGGGCTTGCGCTTGCGGACGAGCTCGATCACGTTTTCGAGCGCCTCCTTGTCGGATTGCGAGGTCGAGGACGTCGCGGCGACCGCAGCTGGCACCACAGGCTTGCGGGAGACGGGCAGGGCGGCATGCTGGCGGGCCGGCAGGCTCGCAGCCGCCGCGCCGGGGGTGATGTCCCTCGGCGCCGCGCGCGCCGTCTCGCCGGCGCCTTTGGGGCTGCTCTTGACCTCGGCCTTCGCTTCGGCCCGCGCGTCGACCTCGCTCTTGGTCCCGGCGGCCTCGTGGGTGTTCGTCTTCGGAACCGCGCTGCGCGCGATCGGACGCGCCTTCGGCACCGGAACCTTGGCCGCGGGAGCCTTGGATCCCGAAACCTTGGACCCAGCAGCCTGGTCCTTGGCGAGAGCGCTATGTCCGGCGAGAGCCCATCCGAGTGTCAGGCCGGCGGCCAAGGACACCGAGAGTGACACCGACAGGGCGGTCGATCGCAATGCAGTGGCGCGGGCAGAAAAGGGCACGGCGTTCCTTTTGCGGCGGATGACTTCGATCCCTGACCAACATGGGTCTATCGAAAAGGTGAACAAATCCTAAATATACCGGGAAGGACTGCAACCTGCGCCAACACCGCGGCGAAATCACGACCGAAGGGCGGCGTGCGGGCCGTGGGGCTTCAGCGAAGGGTGATCGCGGGCCTCGGCAATGCGATTCGAGCGATCCGTGTGCCTGTTGAGAAGGCAGCCCAACCGCGGGCGGGCCTTCCGCCTCGTCGGCAGACCCGGTATGAAGTGGCTCGTACAGGGGCCAAACGGCGTTTGGGAGGGAGTTTCATGGTAGCCAAGACGAATTTCCGGGGTTCTTTCACCGCCTTGGTCACTCCTTTCAAGAACGGGTCCGTGGACGAGGCCGCTTTTCGCAGCCTGGTGAACTGGCAGATCGACGAGGGCACCAACGGCCTCGTGCCGGTCGGCACGACCGGCGAGAGCCCGACGCTCAGCCATGACGAGCACAAGCAGGTGGTCGAGTGGTGCATCGCCGAGGCCCGGGGACGCGTGCCCGTCGTCGCCGGCGCCGGCTCCAATTCGACCAAGGAGGCGGTCGAGCTCGCCCAGCACGCCGAGAAGGCGGGGGCTGACGCAGTGCTGGTGGTGACGCCCTATTACAACAAGCCGACGCAGGAAGGCCTGTATCAGCACTTCAAGGCGATCAACGATGCGATCGGCATTCCGATCATCATCTACAATATTCCTCCGCGCTCGGTGATCGACATGTCCGTCGACACCATGAAGCGCCTGTTCGAGCTGAAGAACATCGCCGGCGTGAAGGATGCCACCGCGAGCATGGTGCGGGTGTCGCAGCAGCGCGCCGCGATGGGCGAGGAGTTCAACCAGCTCTCGGGCGAGGATGCGACGATCATCGGCTACATGGCGCATGGCGGCCATGGCTGCATCTCCGTCACGTCGAATGTCGCGCCGCGGCTGTGCTCGGAATTCCACCAGGCCTGGCAGAAGGGCGATGTCGCAACGGCGCTGAAGATCCACGACAAGCTGATGCCGCTGCACACCAATTTGTTCATCGAGTCCAACCCGGCGCCGGTGAAATACGCGCTGTCGCTGCTCGGCAAGATCGAGGAGAAGCTGCGGCTGCCGATGGTGCCGGTGTCGGAGCCGACCCGGGTCGCGGTGCGCGAGGCGATGGTTCATGCCGGACTGATCAACTGAGCCGACGTATCTGAGGGGGACGCGAGCATGTTGAAGGAATTCCGTGAATTCGCGATGAAGGGCAACGTCGTCGACCTCGCCGTCGGCGTCATCATCGGCGCGGCCTTCGGCGCCATCGTCACCTCGCTCGTCGCCGATGTCATCATGCCGATCATCGGCGCCATCACCGGCGGGCTCGATTTCTCGAACTACTTCATCCCGCTGTCCAAGACGGTCAATGCGGGCAACCTTGCGGACGCGAAGAAGCAGGGTGCCGTGCTGGCCTATGGACAGTTCCTGACCTTGACCCTGAACTTCTTCATCATCGCTTTCGTGCTGTTCATGATCATCCGTGTGATAAACAGGTTGAAGCGGAACGAAGCGGCAGCCCCCGCGGCGCCGGCGAAGCCCTCGGCCGAGGTCGAGCTGTTGACCGAGATCCGTGATCTCCTGAAAAAGTCCTGATGGCTGAAAAGAACGAACCCAAGATCACGGTCGCCGCCGAGAATCGCAAGGCGCGGTTCAACTACGCGATCGAGGACACCATCGAGGCCGGCATCGCGCTGACCGGCACCGAGGTGAAGTCGGTCCGCGGCGGCAAGTCGACGATCGCGGAATCCTATGCGGATTCGCGTAACGGCGAGATCTGGCTGATCAACGCCAACATTCCCGAATATCTGCAGGCCAACCGCTTCAATCACGAGCCGAAGCGGCCGCGCAAGCTGCTGCTGCATCGCAAGCAGATCAACAAGCTGATGGGTGCGGTCGAGCGCGAAGGCATGACGCTGATCCCGCTGAAGCTCTATTTCAACGAGCGCGGCCGCGCCAAGCTGCTGCTCGCCGTGGCCAAGGGCAAGAAGCTGCACGACAAGCGCGAGAGCGAGAAGAAGCGCGACTGGGGCCGCGAGAAGGGGCGCCTGCTGCGGGCGCGCGGCTAACGAGACCTTTGCCGTGCGCTCCTCGGCAGCACGCCCGAGCCTTGGGAAAGCATCCGATGAATCAGAAGAACCTCCTGGATGTCGACTGGAGCCGGATTCCGGCTCCGACCGACGACGGCGCAGCCGATCATCTGGTCGGGATGATCATTCCGGCGATCGGGCTGCGTGCCACCGACGACACGCTAGTCACGCTGTCGGATCTGCCGGGACGGACCGTGGTGTTTGCCTATCCGCGGACCGGCGAACCTGGCAAGGTGTCACTGGTCGAGGACTGGGACATGATCCCGGGCGCGCGCGGCTGCACGCCGCAGACCTGCAGCTTCCGCGACCTGTTCGGCGAGTTGAAATCAGCGGGCGCCGTGCATGTGTTCGGTCTGTCGACGCAGAGCAATGCCTATCAGACCGAGATGGCCTCGCGCCTGCACCTGCCGTTTCCGGTGCTGTCGGACGAGAAGCTCGAGCTGACCAATGCACTGCGGTTGCCGACGATGGAGATCGCCGGGCTGACCATGATCAAGCGGCTTGCCATGATCGTGGACGCCGCGCGCATCACCCACGTGTTCTACCCGGTGTTTCCGCCGGACAGGAACGCGGGCGATGTGCTGGCGTGGCTGAAGGACAACCGCGCATCTGGCGCGTGAGGGTGGGGCGTGCCGAACTAATCCAGCTCCGCCTTTACGCGCGCGAACACGGCGTGGAACATCTCGGTCGTGAGCACGCCGGTATTCGTGTTGTAGCGTGAGCAGTGATAGCTGTCGTACAGCCTGATCCTGCCGGCCTGGTGCACGGCGCCATGGGCGAAGGGCGCCGCGACCGCGCGCAAGCCCAGCAGCTTCAGCAGCGTGTCGTGGGAGATGCGGCCGAGCGCGACGATGCTGCGCAGCCGCGGCATCGCGGCGATGGTGGCGCCGAGGAAGCTCCGGCACTGGTTGATCTCGGCCGGCAGCGGCTTGTTCTGCGGCGGCACGCAGCGCACCGCGTTGCTGATTCGACAGTCCACCAGCGTCAGCCCGTCGTCGGGGCGGGCTTCGAACCGGCCTTTCGCAAATCCGTAATGTAGCAGCGTCCCATAGAGCAGCTCGCCGGCGTAGTCGCCCGTGAAGGGACGCCCGGTCCGATTGGCGCCTTGCAGCCCCGGCGCGAGCCCGACGATCAGGAGCCGCGCATCGGGATCACCGAACGACGGCACCGGCGCGTTGAACCACGACGGCTCACGCGCGCGCTGCGCCTCGCGGAACTCCACGAGGCGAGGGCACAGCGGACAGTCTCGATCGGGATTGGTCGAGGACGGGGTGGATGGCGCAGACGTGGCGTCCGTCCGCCGCCTAGTCGTCGAAATCGTCATCGGTGGTGGGGGTGGTCGTGGTGGTGCGTGCGGCCGGTGCAGTCGTGCTGCGCTGGAGGAATTGCGGGGAATGGTGGCGCGGCTCGCGCGGGGCGGGGCGCTCCGACGGGTCGCGGCCGAGCTTGGACTGCAACTCCATGAGGTCGGTGAAGACGTCGGCCTGGCGGCGCAACTCGTCGGCGATCATCGGCGGCTGGCTGGAGATGGTCGAGATCACGGTGACGCGAACGCCGCGACGCTGCATCGCTTCGACCAGCGAGCGGAAGTCGCCGTCGCCCGAGAACAGCACCATCTGGTCGATATGCTCGGCGAGTTCCATCGCATCCACGGCGAGCTCGATGTCCATGTTGCCCTTGACCTTGCGGCGGCCGCTGGCGTCGATGAATTCCTTGGTCGCCTTGGTGACGACCGTATAGCCGTTGTAGTCGAGCCAGTCGATCAAGGGCCGAATCGACGAATACTCCTGATCCTCGATGATCGCGGTGTAATAGAATGCGCGGAGCAGCGTGCCGCGGCTCTGAAATTCCTTGAGCAGGCGCTTGTAGTCGATGTCGAAGCCGAGCGTTTTGGCCGTGGCGTATAGGTTGGCGCCGTCAATGAAGAGCGCAATCTTGTTGGTCGAAGATGACATTCAGTGTCTCGCGTTCAGTTAGATTCTATTTTTGGCGCGACTCCAGTCGGTCGCGCATTCCATTTCAAGATACTGCCAAGGCGTCGGCTCAAGATACTGCCAAGGCGTCGGCGGTCCATCTGGTGTGAGGTTACCGCAAACGGGAGTGATCGGGGCAACAAAGGCGCACTTGTGACGACGTAATGAAGCGTTTTCTTGTCCAACGCCCGAATTCCGCGGGTCTGGACGGAGCGCCAGTCAAGGTTGCCGAATTCGGTACCCCTTGCCCCTTACCGAAACCTGACGCCAGTTTAGCCTTGCGAAAACCGGCCAGCCTCTATAACTAGCCCAGCATAATCAGCATATTAAGCACACAAAGGACCGGAGCGACAATGGCGCGCGTCACTGTGGAAGATTGTATCGATAAAGTCGACAACCGGTTCGACCTGGTCCTTCTGGCCGCGCATCGCGCGCGCATGATCTCGTCGGGATCACAACTTACAATCGATAGAGATAATGACAAGAATCCCGTCGTCGCACTCCGCGAAATTGCGGATTCGACCATTTCTCCCGAGGATCTGAAGGAAGAACTGGTTCATTCGCTGCAGAAGTTCGTCGAGGTCGACGAGCCGGAGCCGGACACGGTGCCGCTGATCGGCTCGGCCGGTGCCAGCGTCGATGCCGACGACACCGAGGTCGCCGTCGAGCGCATGACCGAGGAAGAACTGCTGAAGGGCCTCGAGGGCCTCGCTCCGCCGGAAGAGCAGCCCGAAGAGGACGAGTGACGGCCTCGTCGCCGTCAGCGCGCGCTCCAGTTAACTTGTGAGATTGTGAAGGCCCGGACCGCGTCCGGGCCTTTGCATTTGAACGTGATTCCGTGATTACCATAGGGCTGCGGCCAGCGCCTGCCGTCCGGCGGATTTGGTCACGAAGATAAAGGTTTAGTCATTTTCCATGGTGGTTTCGGGCCACATTCCTCAGCAGATGCAGGCGGCGGCCGAATCGGCCGCGTTGGCGCCTCCGCCGCCGGCTGAGCGGCCGCGGCCGCAGAAGCCGCGCTCCCGCATGATGCGGCAGTACGATCTGGTGGAGCGGGTCCGCTCCTACAATCCGGATACGAACGAGGATCTCCTCAACCGCGCCTATGTGTACGCCATGAAGGCGCATGGGTCGCAGACCCGCGCGTCCGGCGACCCGTATTTCACGCATCCGCTCGAGGTCGCGGCCATTTTGACCGACCTGAAGCTGGATGACGCGACCATCGTCGCGGCGCTGCTGCACGACACGATCGAGGACACCGAGGCGACCCGCGCCGAGATCGACCGCTTCTTCGGGCCCGAGATCGGCGCCCTGGTCGAGGGACTGACCAAGCTGAAGCGGCTCGAATTGGTCTCGCGCGAGGCCAAGCAGGCCGAGAACCTGCGCAAGCTGCTGCTCGCCATCGCCGACGACGTGCGTGTCCTGCTGGTCAAGCTCGCGGATCGCTTGCACAACATGCGTACGCTCGAATTCGTGCCCGAGGCGTCGCGCCGGCGCATCGCCGAGGAAACGCTCGACATCTATGCGCCCCTGGCGGGCCGCATGGGCATGCAGGAGATGCGCGAGGAGCTCGAGGATCTCTCGTTCCGGACGCTCGACCCGCAGGCCTACAGCGTGGTGATGCAGCGGCTCGATGCGCTGGCGGAGCGCAACCGCAATCTCATCGGCGAAATCGAGAGCCAGCTGGCGCGCAAGTTTCGCGACCATGGCCTGACGGCCCGGGTGTTTGGCCGCCGCAAACGGCCGTTCTCGATCTGGACCAAGATGGAGCGCAAATCGATCGGGTTCGAGCAGCTCTCCGACATCTTCGGCTTCCGCGTGATCATGCCGGATCTCGAATCCTGCTATCGTGCGCTCGGTATCGTGCATACGACCTGGCCGGTCGTGCCGGGCCGTTTCAAGGACTACATCTCGACGCCGAAGCAGAACGACTATCGGTCGATACACACAACCGTGATCGGCCCCGGAAAGCAGCGCGTCGAGCTGCAGATCCGCACCGAGGACATGGATCAGATCGCCGAGCTCGGCATCGCCGCCCACGCCTTCTACAAGGACGACATCGGCTCGCCGACCGAACGGCTCAAACGCGAATCGAACGCATTCGCGTGGCTGCGCCACACCATCGGCATCCTCTCGGAGAGCGCAAATCCGGAGGAGTTCCTCGAGCACACCAAGCTGGAGTTATTTCACGATCAGGTGTTCTGCTTCACGCCGAAGGGAAAGCTGATCGCGCTGCCGCGCCACGCAAACGTGATCGACTTCGCCTATGCCGTGCATACCGACGTCGGCAACAGCGCGGTCGGTTGCAAGATCAACGGCAAGTTCGCGGCGCTGTCGTCGGAGCTGCAGAACGGCGACGAGGTCGAGGTCCTGACCTCGGACGCGCAGTCGGCGCCGCCCTCGGCCTGGGAGACGCTCGCCGTCACCGGCAAGGCCCGCGCGGCGATCCGGCGCGCCACCCGCACCGCCGTGCGCGATCAATATGCCGGGCTCGGCCGCCGCATCGTCGAGCGTCTGTTCGAGCGCACCAAGCTCGAATATGCCGACGACAAGCTGAAAGGGGCGTTGCCGCGCCTGGCCCGCGCCTCGATCGACGACGTGATGGCGGCGGTCGGACGCGGCGAGATCAAGGCCTCCGACGTCGCGCGTGCGATGTATCCGGACTACAAGGAAGAGCGCGTCGTGCGCTACGGCGCCAAGAAGACGGCCGCCGCGCCGGCAGCCAAGGCTGCCGCGCCTGCGGCCGAGCCCCACCGCGGCCCGTTTGCCATCCCGATCAGCGGGCTCAATTCCGGCCTGCCGGTGAAGTTCGCGCCGAACGGTGGCGCCGTGCCGGGCGACCGCATCGTCGGCATCGTGACGCCGGGCGAGGGGATCACGATCTATCCGATCCAGTCGCCGGCGCTGAAGGATTTCGAGGAGGAGCCGGAGCGCTGGCTCGACGTGCGCTGGGATGTCGACGAGACCTCCCCGCAGCGCTTCCCGGCGCGCATTCGCGTCGAGAACGTCAACGAGCCCGGCAGCCTCGCCCAGGTCGCGACCGTGATCGCCGAGCACGACGGCAACATCGACAACATCAGCATGAGCCGCCGCTCGCCTGATTTCACCGAACTCACGATCGATCTCGAGGTCTATGACCTCAAGCATCTCTCGGCGATCATCAACCAGTTGCGCGCCAAGACCATCGTGGCGCGGGTCGACCGGGTGAATGGCTAATCTGCGGGGATGGCAGCGGCGTTCTGCTGCGGGATGCGCTAAACAAGCCGTAGTCTACTCGAAAGTCCTGCGAGCCGGCCCATGTCCGATCCGTCTAAGTCACATCCTCCGAAGCTGCGCCTCGGCGTCAACGTCGACCACATCGCCACCTTGCGAAATGCCCGCGGCGGTCGTAGCCCCGATCCGGTGCGCGCCGCGCTGCTCGCGATCGAGGCCGGGGCCGACGGCATCACGGCGCATCTGCGCGAGGACCGCCGGCACATCCGCGACGACGACATGGCGCGGCTGAAGGCCGAGATCTCCAAGCCGCTGAATTTCGAGATGGCGGCCACCGAGGAGATGGTGCGGATCGCGCTCGCGACGCGGCCGCACGCCTGCTGTCTGGTGCCGGAGCGGCGCGAGGAGCTGACCACGGAGGGCGGCCTCGACGTGGTCGGCCAGCACAAGGCGCTGGCACCGGCGATCGCCCGGCTGAGCGATGCCGGCATCCGGGTCTCGCTGTTCATCGCCGCCGACCCGGCGCAGATCGAGATGGCGGCCCGGCTGCGCGCGCCCGTGATCGAGATCCACACCGGCGGCTGGTGCGATGCCATCACCGACGGCCATGATGACAAGGCGGCTGCCGAGTGGGAGCGGATCGTGACGGGCGCCCGGCTGGCCTATGCGGCCGGGCTCGAGGTCCATGCCGGACACGGGCTCGACTATGCCACCGCCGAGCGGATCGCGGCGTTGCCGGAGATCGTCGAGCTCAACATCGGCTACTTCATGATGGGGGAGGCGCTGTTCGTGGGCTTGGCCGAGTCGGTTCGGACCATGCGCGCGGCGATGGATCGCGGCCGCGCGCGGCTGGGGACATCAGCATGATCATCGGCATCGGCTCCGACCTGATCGACATCCGCCGGGTCGGCGAGGTCATCGGGCGCCATGGCGAGCGCTTCCTGAACCGCATCTTCACCGCGGCCGAGCGCGCCAAGGCCGAGCGGCGGGCCAAGAACGAGAAGATGGTGATCGCCACCTACGCCAAGCGATTCGCCGCCAAGGAAGCCTGCGCCAAGGCGCTCGGCACCGGAATCCGTCACGGGGTGTGGTGGCGTGACATGGGGGTGGTGAACCTGCCCGGGGGCAGGCCGACCATGCAGCTTACGGGTGGCGCGGCCGAACGGCTCAAGGCGCTGACGCCTGAGGGCCACGAGGCCCGCATCGACCTGTCGATCACCGACGACTGGCCGCTGGCGCAAGCCTTCGTCATAATTTCGGCGGTGCGCCGCGAGACATCCTGATGGGCGGCCGCCCCGCAGGAAAAACAAAAATGCGATCGATTCCAGCGAGTTATATAGTTTTGATACGGCGATTGATTGCGCGGCCCCGCGCAGTCGTCTAAAACCCGCCGGATTGAACCGGCTGCATCACGGGCGGATTCTGGGTCAAACCGGAGTTGGCCTTAACCACCAGAATCAGGACAGACTCCCTTAAGCCGCGGAACGGTATGGTGTTCGCGGGCGGAGGGGTGTTCGGCAACGGCTGGCGAATCGTCGGACCATTCGCCAAGGGACATTGAAAGAGCGATGAGCGTGACCTCCGGAACCAAGACTGAGAGCGGCCTCGGTGAAACCGTTCGCGTCGTCGTTCATGCGCTACTGATCGCGCTGGTGATCCGCACCTTCCTGTTCCAGCCGTTCAACATCCCCTCCGGATCGATGAAGGCGACCTTGCTGGTCGGCGATTATCTGTTCGTATCGAAATATTCGTACGGCTATAGCCACTACTCGATTCCGCTGTCGCCGCCGCTGTTCTCCGGCCGCATCTTCGGCTCGGAGCCGAGCCGCGGCGACATCGTCGTGTTTCGTCTGCCCAAGGACGACACCACCGACTACATCAAGCGCGTGATCGGCCTGCCTGGCGACCGCATCCAGGTGCGCGAAGGGCTGCTCTACGTCAACGACAAGCCGGTGCAGCGCGAGCGGCTCTCCGATTTCATCGGCGAGGATCCCTGCGGGCAGCCCGACTCGACCGCGCGCGTCAAGCGCTGGAAGGAGACCCTGCCGAACGGCGTCAGCTACGAGACGCTCGACTGCGTCGACAACGGCTATGTCGACAACACCGCGGTGTATACCGTGCCGGCCGGCAACTTCTTCATGATGGGCGACAACCGCGACAACTCGACCGACAGCCGCTTCCTCAGCCAGGTCGGCTACGTGCCGTTCGAGAACATCGTCGGCCGCGCGCAGCTGATCTTCTTTTCCATTGCCGAAGGCGAGCATGCCTGGGCGTTCTGGCGCTGGCCGGTATCGGTGCGCTGGAATCGAATCTTCAAATTCGTCCGATGATCGACGACTCACCCGAAATCCAGACGACGCAGGCTGCCGCATCGAGCCCGCAACCCGGCACGGGTGCGCTGGAGGCGACGCCCAAGGCCGCGTCGCGGCCGAAGTCTGAGATCAAGCCTGAGCAGAAGAGCGAGCCCAAGACCGAGTCGAAGACCGATTCCAAGACGGATCCGAAGCCGAGCTTCAAGGCGGATACGAAGACCGTCGAGTCCGAATCGGCGATCGCGAGCCCGGACGCGGCGGACACGGCCCTGCTCGTTGCCGAGACCGATCCCGACGGCAAGCTGCGTAGCAAGGCGAAGGGCAGTCGCCGCACCAAGAGCGCGGGAACCGGCGCTGCCAAGGGCGCCAAGGCCGCGGACAAGGCCGCCAATGCCGCGATCGAGGCGCGCATCGGTCATCACTTCGCCGATCCGTCACTGCTCAGCACCGCCTTCACCCACGTCTCGGCGCTGAAGTCGTCCAAGAAGCGCGGCGACAGCTATCAGCGGCTCGAATTCCTCGGCGACCACGTGCTCGGCCTGATCGTGTCCGACATGCTGTACCGCTCGTTTCCGAGCGCGGACGAGGGTGAGCTGTCGAAGCGGCTGGCCGACCTCGTGCGCAAGGAGAGCTGCGCCGACGTCGCCAAGTCGCTCGGCCTGCTCGACGACATCAAGCTCGGCGCGGTCGGCGCCGGCGCCGGGGCGCGGCTGCGCAAGTCGGTGCTGGGCGACGTCTGCGAGGCGGTGATCGGCGCGATCTTCCTCGACGGTGGCTACGCGGCCGCCGCGGGTTTCGTCGAGCGCAACTGGACCGAGCGCATGCACAAGCCGCGGCGCCCGCTGCGCGATCCGAAGACGGTGCTGCAGGAATGGGCCCAGGGCAAGGGCCTGCCGACCCCGGTGTACCGGGAGGTCGAGCGCACCGGCCCGCATCACGATCCGCAGTTCCGCGTCGCCGTCGACCTGCCGGGCCTGGAGCCCGCTGAAGGCGTCGGTGGCTCCAAGCGGGCGGCAGAAAAAGTGGCGGCATCGGTCATGATCGAGCGCGAAGGCGTCAGCGGCGGCAGCAATGACGGCTGAACAGCAATCAGTGCCGGCTGTCCAGACCCGCTGCGGTTTCGTTGCGCTGATCGGCGCGCCCAACGTCGGCAAATCGACGCTCGTCAACGCGCTGGTCGGCTCCAAGGTCACGATCGTCTCGCGCAAGGTGCAGACGACGCGAGCGCTGATCCGCGGCATCGTCATCGAAGGCGCGTCTCAGATCATTCTGGTCGACACCCCCGGAATTTTCGCGCCGAAGCGCAGGCTGGACCGCGCCATGGTCACGACGGCCTGGAGCGGGGCGCACGACGCCGATGTCGTCTGCGTGCTGCTCGATGCCAAGAAGGGCATCGACGACGAGGCGCAGTCCATCATCGACAAGGCGGCCGCCGTCGCGCACGAGAAGATCCTGGTGGTCAACAAGGTCGACTTGGTGCCGCGCGAGAAACTGCTGGCGCTGGTCGCGGCTGCCAACGAGAAGCTGTCGTTCGCGCGCACCTTCATGATCTCGGCGATCTCGGGCGACGGAGTCGACGATCTCAGGCGGGCCTTGGCGGAGATGGTGCCTCCCGGTCCGTTCCACTATCCCGAGGACCAGATGTCGGACGCGCCGATGCGGCACCTCGCGGCCGAGATCACCCGCGAGAAGATCTATTCGCATCTGCATCAGGAACTGCCATACCAGTCCACGGTCGAGACCGATAGCTGGACCGAGCGCAAGGACGGCTCGATCCGGATCGAGCAGACGATCTTCGTGGAACGGGACAGCCAGCGCAAGATCGTGCTCGGCAAGGGCGGCGCGACGATCAAGTCGATCGGCGCGCAGTCGCGCAAGGAAATCTCAGAGATTACTGGTGTGCCGGTGCACCTGTTCCTGTTCGTGAAGGTGCGTGAGAACTGGGGCGACGATCCCGACCGCTACCGGGAAATGGGGCTCGAGTTCCCCAGGGAATGACAATGAGCGTGCCGCGCAACGTGTTGTGGTTCGAAGTGCTGCTCTACATCTCGCTGATGCTGGATGCGTTGTCTGTTGCCGTCTCGGACCGGACGCCGACCTTCGACATGACCGAGGACATGATCACCGCGCAGACCGTGCTCAACGGGGTGGTCATCCTGCTGCTGTTCTATTTCGTCTATCTGGCGGCGCAGCGCCGCAAGAACTGGCCGCGCTGGGTGCTGCTGGCGGCGCTGGTGCTGTCCGACATCTCCCTGGTGCAGGTGATTGGTCAGAAGGGCATGACGCTCGATGCCGGCATCGAGGTCATCTCCTGCGCGCTGACGACGATGGGATTGTACTACTCGTTCACGGGCGATGCGCGCGGCTGGTTCAACGCGTGATGGATGGAATGCAGATTGCGGGGTGGGCAAAGCGCAGCGCGCCCACCCTGCGTTTGGCGCTTAACGATCATTCCGTCATTGCGAGCGCAGCGAAGCGATCCAGGGCTGCGCGTGAAACTCTGGATTGCTTCGCTGCGCTCGCAATGACGGTGTTTGTGGCGGCAGCACGGGCGAGCAACGTTGGGGCTTGATCGTCGACTGGCGCTCACGGCTTGGCGTCTGCGAGTGGTGGAGATCCCACACCGATGGAATGGACCGACGATGGCATCGTGCTGGGCGTGCGGCGGCACGGCGAATCCTCGGCCGTCGTCGAGTTGCTGACCCGCGAACATGGCCGGCATCTCGGTCTCGTGCGCGGGGCGAGCGGCAAGCGCATGCGGCCGGTGCTGCAGCCGGGCAACACGGTGCGCGCGATCTGGCGCGCGCGGCTCGACGAGCATCTCGGCATGTACGCCATCGACGCGCTGACCTTGCGGGCGGCGGGGCTGATCTCCGCGCAACACGGCGCCTACGGCGTGACGCATCTTGCCTCGCTGGCCCGGCTGTTGCCGGAGCGCGATCCGCACGAGGACATGTATCTGCGGCTTGAACACGCGCTCGATGATTTCGAGGATGCGGGCGGCGCCGCTGTCCACATCGTACGCTTCGAGCTGGCGATCCTCGCCGAACTCGGCTTCGGGCTCGATCTCGACTCCTGCGCTGCGACCGGCGAGACCTCGGACCTGATCTACGTATCGCCGAAGTCGGGCGGCGCGGTGTCGCGCACGGCCGGCGCGCCATGGGCCGACCGGCTGCTGCCGTTGCCGCCCTTCCTGCGCGAGAGCGAGCAGGGCCATGGCTGGTCGCAGCAGGATCTTCTAGACGGTTTCCGGCTGACCGGCCTGTTCCTGCTTCGTCACGTGTTGGAGCCGCGCGGGCAGGGGCATTCCGACGCCCGCGAGGGCTTCATCAACGCCGTGACGCGGGCTAGGCTCGCCCCGCGATAGGGCTCGGTTTTCGACGCTCGTCGTCATGTGCCCGCGCGCTTGTTCGCCAACGTCGAGACTGACGACACACGCGCCGGCATCGCGGCAAAGCTGATCCGGATACCGTCTCCGACTGTGACGTCATTCACATCCGCCTTCACATGACCGACGTAGGATCATGCAACAATCCTGGTTGATGACCGTTTTCAAATCATTTTGAGGTTGCGTCGCCCGCGGCTCATGGCGAAGATTGCAGCCCTTCGGCGAGATGCGTTTCGTGCGCGCCTTTTTTCATCACCGTGGGGCATTTCGATCATGAGCGATTTCGAGAACAGCAAATCCAGCAACGGGTTCACGTCCAAGCTGTGGCGTGGAGAGCGCATGACGATGCTCGGTTTCGACGTCGTCGAGCCCGAACCCGATCTGGTCGGATTCTCGATCGAGGTGAAGTCGCCGGGCGCGCGAGATTTTTCCCAGCTGCGCAACAGGATCGCGTTTTCCTATCCGGCCGGGGCCGGCGCGGAGGTCGACGGCAACCGGAATTTCCCGTCGACCGAGGCGCCGTTCCAGAAATTCCGCTGGATCCATTTTCCTTACCGGCCCAAGGACGGAGTCTATACGTATCGCGTCGCCAAGCAGCACATGCGCAACGACGGCACGCTCGTGGCAGGGACCAGCCTCACGCTCGACATTGCGCAGAGCGCGGTCACCTATGATGGCCTCATCGACATCGGTTTCACCCGCAACTTCGCCTCGTCTCAGGCCTATCGCGATCAGTTCGGCAACAATGCCGAGATCATCCCCGTCGAGAGCCGCGACGGGCCGAGCTTCGAGAAGCTCGACCTCGCCAACGAGGCTGGCGACAGCGTCTACGAGTGGCTGGGGTTCGAGGCCTACGACCTCCTGTTCGGCTTCTTGAAAGAGGCCCTGGCGGATCCCGGGCTCACGCTCGACGTGATGGCCTATGACCTCAATGAGCCCGACGTGATCGGCTTGCTGGAGCAGTTCGGCCCGCGGCTGCGCGCGATCATCGACGACTCCAACGCCAAGGATAACAGCCACAAGCTGCCCGGCAGCGCGGAATCGCGCAGCGCCAAGCGCTTCAAGCAGGCCGGCGCCGCCGTGCTTCGTACGCATTTCAGCAATCTCCAGCACAACAAGGTCCTGATCTCACGCCGCAACGGCAGGCCCGAGAAGGTGCTGTGCGGCTCGACCAATTTCACCTTCCGCGGCCTCTATATTCAGGCCAACAATATGCTGGTCTTTCATTCGCAGGGCGTCGCCGGGCTGTTCGGCCAGATGTTCGACATCGCCTTCGAGGACCCCTCGGCCTTCCGGACGAATGATTTTTCCAAGAAGTGGCACGCCGTCCACACCGAGGGAAAGCCGACCGTACAGCTCTGCTTCTCACCGCATCAGGCCACTGATCTCTCGCTCAATCCGATCCGGGCCGCGGTCGATCAGGCCACCTCGTCGGTGTTCTACTCGGTCGCATTTCTGAGCCAGCTCGGTGACGGTCCGACCAAGGAGGCGTTCGACCGCGTGATGGAGCGGCCGATCTTCAGCTACGGTACCGTCGACAAGCGCGGCGCCCTGGAGCTGCGCAAGCCCGACGGCTCGATCGGTCTCGTCGATTTCGCCTATCTCGCGAGCAAGGCGCCGGAGCCGTTCCGCAGCGAATGGTCCGGCGGCAAGGGCCGCAACATCCATCACAAGTTCCTGGTGACCGATTTCAGCCTGCCGACCGCGAAAGTGTTCACCGGATCGAGCAACTTCTCGCCGAGCGGCGAGAAGGGCAACGGCGACCATCTCATCATGATCGAGGACCGAAAGATCGCCACCTCCTATGCGATCGAGGCCGCCCGCGTATTCGATCACCTGCAGTTTCGCAACCGGATGCGCGACGCGTTCCACGGCAAGTCCGAGCGGCAGCGCTCTGCATCTGCGCCTGCCGCGATCACGCTGCGCAAGCCGACCGCATTGTCCGGCAAGCCGGCCTGGTTCGAGCGCTTCTATGTCGAGGGGTCGCAGGCTGAACGCGATCGATTGCTGTTCTCGTCCTAGATATCGTTACGGACAGAGTTGGAGACGACCATGCCATTGAACGACTATTCGCTTCTCAAGGGTCGGCCCATCAACAATCGTCTGGCGACGGGAAGCAGTCCGCACTATCAGGTGCAGGTCTCCGCCGATGGTGAGCTCTATCGCATCGCCATCAATGTCCGCTCCCAGGATGGCAGCGAGGTCGAATTCCTGGTCCGCTCGCGCTTCGAACATCCGATCGTTGACGGCCTGAAGGCGTTTTCGGAAGGGCTGCATCCGTTGGAGAGCAAGCCCGGCGGCGTGGCGCTCGACTTCATCCGGGGCAATCTGCTGCAGCCGTGGGAGCTGAAGCCGCTGCCGCTGTCGGCTGCGGGTCCCGACAACGATCTCAACGAGAAGATCGACGCCTACGTTCAGCGCGCCATGTCGGACGAGACGGCTCTCATCTATGCCTTCGGTGTCGCATGGGGACCGGAGGACAAGGCCGACCGCTATTTCGGCTTCAAGCCAGGCCGCGGCATCCACGATATCCATTTCAACCAGGGCAATCCGCCCGGCAAATACGCCAAGGACAACGGTCCCTGGCAGGATGGCGGACTGCTCTTCGAGTTTCCCGACCAGCAGCAATGGGTCGCTGTCTTCCTGAAATTCCAGACCCAGGCCTGGCATTCGGACGATGCCAGCGGAGGGGTCATCCTTCCGCCCGATCCCGATTACCCGAACGCGCCGCATACGCCTCCCGACCGTGACCACATTCCGCCGCTCGACGTGCCCGATGGGCTGGTGCGGATCATCGCGGCCTATGTCAACGACGTGCGCACGCCGGAGCAGGAGACGGTTACGCTGCTGAACACCGCCGATGTCGACGTCGATCTCACCGGCTGGCAGATCAAGGATAGGCAGAAGAACGCCATGCAACTGAGCGGCACGATCGCGCGCGGCGCCACCTTGGTGGTGCCCATCGTCGCGCCGGTCGTGCTGTCGAACCGCGGTGGAATCATCACGCTGTTGAATGCCGCGGGCGTGAAGGTGCACGGCGTCTCCTATACGCGGGAACAGGCGGCGCAGCCGGGCCGTACCATCCCGTTCCAGTCGTGACCGGGTGTTTCGGCGGAGCCGTGCCTTGAAGCGCGGGCTCTCCGCTGGCGCAGCGGCTGAGTGATGTGTACTCCTGTCATGCGAGGGGCCAAGGCAAAAGGGCGGCACATTGCGGCCCTCCGCGCAGGCCACGGTGTGGGAGGAGAGCGTCATGGGAGTCCTGGTCGACGGCCAATGGCACGACGTCTGGTACGACACGGCGGCGTCCGGCGGTCGTTTCGTCCGCAAGGATTCGGCGTTCCGAAGCTTTGTCACGGCTGACGGCCGTCCGGGCCCGTCCGGCACCGGCGGTTTCGAGGCCGAAGCGGGCCGCTACCATCTCTATGTCAGCCTGGCCTGCCCATGGGCTCACCGCACCCTGATCATGCGCGCCCTGAAGGGGCTCGACGGCATGATTTCGGTGTCGGTCGTGCACTGGCTGATGCGCGAGCAGGGTTGGACCTTTGCCGAGGGTCCGGGCGTCGTGGCCGACAGCGTCAATCACGCCGGCCTTCTGCATCAGGTCTACACCGCCGCGGAGCCGCATTATTCCGGCCGCGTCACCGTGCCCGTGCTCTGGGACAAGCAAAACCGCACCATCGTCAACAACGAGTCATCAGAGATCATCCGCATGCTGAATTCGGCGTTCGACGGCGTCGGCGCCAGGCAAGGTGACTATTATCCGCAAGCCCAGCGCGATGAGATCGACGCCATCAATGCGCGCGTCTACGACACGCTGAACAACGGCGTCTACAAATGCGGCTTCGCGACCACGCAATCCGCCTATGAGGAGGCGATCGGCCCGCTGTTCGCCACGCTCGACTGGCTGGAGGAGCGGCTGTCGACCCGCCGCTTCCTGCTCGGCAACACCATGACCGAGGCCGACATCCGGCTGTTCACGACCCTGATCCGCTTCGATGCCGTCTATGTCGGCCACTTCAAGTGCAACATCCGCCGCATCGCCGACTATCGGCATCTTTCAGCCTACACGCGCGATCTCTACCAATGGCCGGGGATCGCCGCGACAGTGAATTTTGAGCACATCAAGCGGCACTACTACGAGAGCCATCGCACCATCAACCCGACTGGCATCGTCCCGGTCGGGCCGCTGCAGGATTTCACCGTGCCGCATGGGCGCGAGCGCCTGGCGGCGAACTGACGAGGATCCATGGCGAGCGAACGCAACCTCGATACGCTGCTGCGCACGATGGCTCCGGAGCTGCAGGACGATGTCTTCGTGTTCTGCACTGTCGATACGCATCACGACATCCCGGCCGAGCTGACGCCATTGATGCTGTTTCGAGAGCGCGAAGGGATCACGCTGATCGTCCGGCGCGAGGACGCCGAGCAGGTCGGGCTGCCGTATCAGTTCGTCGCGCGCCTGATCACGCTGTCGGTGCTATCAGCGCTCGATGCGGTCGGCTTCCTCGCCGCGGTCACGACCTGCCTCGCAGGGGCGGGCATCAGCGTCAACGCTGTCTCGGCCTTTCATCATGATCACCTGTTCGTCCCGGAAGCGCAGGGAGAGCAGGCGATACGGCTTCTGCAGGAGCTGTCCCGCAGCGCGGCCAGCAGATGATTGCGCAAGGCCGGCGACCGGGTCAGGCTTTGCCCCTGGTGGGATGACGCGATTGGTTACGTCCGGTTGTGCTCGGCTTCTTGCGTGGGACGGGTCGAGACCGATGCGTGTCACGTGCGGCGCGGGGAGCTGGCGGCCGGCGTGGTCCGGTCAGCGTTCGCGCAGCTTGCGCGCGCACCAGGTCCATCAGCATCATCGCTGCGGGCGATAGGGTCCGTCCCTTCAGCCGCAGGATGCCGAACTGCGCCATCAGCAGGTCCGACGCGCGCGGCTCTTTCAGTTCGGCCACGTTCAGGCGGACCAACTGCCCGGAGGCCAGCTCGTGGGTGAGAACGGCATCGCCCGCGACGAGCACGATGTCGGACCGAATGGCCATTTGCACCAGCAGGCTCGCGTTCTCGGATTCGAGCGCGACGTCGAAACCGCGGCCCTCCGGCGCAGCGATGAGCGCTTCCAGGCGCCTGCTGAATTCCGGTGGCAGCGCAACGGAAGCGAAGTGCTGGCCGGCGAGCTCGCGTGCCGAAAGCTCCCGTCGGCGGGCCAACGGATGAGTCGCCCGACAGTAAAAGTGTCCCGGAAGGCCGCCGAGCGGCTCGATGTCGAGGCTGTCGTCGGCGCGGATGTCGGTGATGTGCGCGAGGAAGAAATCGAGCTTTCCTTGCTGCAGCACCTCCATCAGGGCGCGCCAATTGTCCTGCACCACGATGATGCGCACGGACGGGTGCTCCGAATACAGCCGCGCCATGGCATCCGGCAGAAGCGTCAGCCCGGTGAACGCGCCGACGCCCACCGTCACCTCGCCGGCATCTCCCGAGCGCAGCAAGCGCATCTCGCGGCCGAGGTCGTCTGCACTCGACAGGAGCGAGCGGGCCCGCGCCACCAGTCGCTCGCCGACCGGTGTGATCTCCACCGAGCGCGAGCTGCGGTCGAACAGCCGCATCCCGGCGGCGTCCTCCAGGGTCTGCAAGCTGCGGCTCAGCGCCGACTGCGTGACGTGGGCGCGCTGGGCCGCCCGGGCGAAATGCCGCTCTTCCGCGAGGTAGACCAACTGCTGCAGCTGGCGCAGGGTGGGGGTGTACATCGATGCACCGAAATCATTGATCAAGCCATAACAATTCATTGGATTTCTGAGACCGTCAATTCCAAAATGGCGCAAATATAAACAGGGGAAATGCCATGGCGGGGCCGGCCAAGTCGCCCCGAGCTGCGGCAGTTTCCCCGCAACAGGCTTTTCTCATGCCCAACGGCGCACAAGCTCTGATACGGACCCTGGTCAATTCCGGCATCCGGGTCTGCTTCACCAATCCCGGCACCTCCGAGATGCATTTCGTCGCCGCGCTGGACTCCGCGCCGGAGATGCGCGCCGTGCTGTGCCTGTTCGAAGGGGTGGCGACCGGTGCGGCGGACGGCTACGCCCGGATGACCGGCACGCCCGCGGCAACGCTGCTGCATCTCGGTTGCGGCCTCGGCAACGGCCTCGCCAATCTGCACAATGCGCGCAAGGGCAAGGTGCCCGTCGTCAACATCGTCGGCGACCACGCCACCTATCATGTCCCTTATGACGCGCAGCTCCAGTCCGATATCGAGACCGTCGCGCGCAACGTCTCGCCGGAATTCGTCTGGACCTCACAGGTGACGTCGGAGCTGTGCCGCGACGCGGTGGCGGCCGTGAAGGCGGCATGCTCCTGGCCCGGGCAGGTCGCGACGCTGATCCTGCCGGCCGACGTGTCCTGGGGTGAGGGAGGCGTCGCCGAGCCGGCGCCGGTGATCGAGCCGCCGGCGCCCGCTGACGATTCCGCCGTGCAGGCCGTCGCCGAGGCGATCAAGTCGGGCGGCCGCAGCGCGCTTCTGCTCGGTGGTACGGCGCTGCACGAGGAATCCCTGCTGGCGGCCGCGCGCATCGCCGCGGCCTGCGGTGTGAAGGTCTACGCCGAAACCTTTCCGACACGCATGCAGCGTGGAGCGGGCCTGCCGGCCGTCGAGCGCATCGCCTATCTCGCCGAGATGGCGCAGATCCAGCTCAAGGAGATCGACACGTTGATCCTGGTCGACGCCAAGGCGCCGGTGTCGTTCTTCGCCTATCCCGGCAAGAAGAGCTATCTGCCGCATGACGGCTGCAAGGTGCTGACCTTGTCGACGCCGGCGCAGCACGCCGCGTGCAGCCTGACCAGGCTTGCCGCCGCCCTGGAGGCAGCGCGCGCCACGCCGGCGTTGTCACCGGCCTCGCGGCCCGGACGTCCGCGCGGCAAGAAGCTCACCGCGGAAAAGGTCTGCAAGGCCGTGGGTCATCTCTTGCCCGAGAACGCCATCATCATCGACGAGGCGATCAGCTCCGGCCTGATGCTGTCGAAATTCACCGCGGGCGCGCCGCGCCACGATCTGATCACCCTGACCGGCGGCGCCATCGGGCAGGGGCTGCCGAATGCGATCGGGGCGGCGATCGCCTGTCCGGACCGGCCGGTGATCGCGCTGATCGGCGACGGCAGCTCGATGTATACGATCCAGTCGCTGTGGACGATCGCGCGCGAGCGGCTCAACGTCACCGCCGTGATCTTCAACAATGCATCCTACTCGGTGCTCAACGTCGAGCTGGAGCGGGTCGGCGCCGAGGAGATCGGACCGAAGGCGCGGGCGCAGCTCGACCTTCACGGACCGGTCCTCAAGCTCGCGCAGATCGCCGACGGCATGGGCGTACGCGCGACCCGCGTCAGCACGCCGGACGAATTCACCAGCGCGTTGCAGGGGGCGCTGGCGCGGCCGGGGCCGCATCTGATCGAGGCCATGGTGCCGCCGGCGCTGACCGGCCTCAAGCTGAAGCTTTTGCCGCACCTCTTGGGATCGCTCGACCGCGTCCCGCTGCCGGTGGCGCGGATGCTCAAGCGCAAGATCGCGCCGTGACATGAGCGCGACGCTGCAATCCGATGTCGTCATCGCCGGCGGGGGTCTCGCCGGCATCGTCACCGCGCTGGAGGCACTGCGCGCCGGCAAGTCGGTGACGATCGTGGACAGGGACACGCCGGAGCGGTTCGGCGGGCTGGCGTTGTGGGCGTTCGGGGGCATGGCGCTGGTCGGCACGCCGTTGCAGGCGCGCATGAAGATCCCGGATACGCCCGAGATCGCGTTGCGCGACTGGATCAGGTTTGGCGAGCTCGATGCCGCCGAGCACTGGCCGCTGCAATGGGCGCGCTACTACGTCGCGCATTCGCGCAGCGAGGTCTACGACTGGCTGCTGTCGCACGGCCTGACCTTCATGCCGGCGGTGAACTGGGTCGAGCGCGGCCGGCACGGCGACGGCAATGCGCTGCCGCGCTATCACATCGTCTGGGGCACCTCGCAGCGGCTCACGCGCGTGATGATCGAGGCGATGCGTGCGGCCGATAGCGGCGGCCGGCTGACGGTGCTGCACCGTCACCGCGTCGTCAGCCTCGATCGCGCTGCCGGCGCCGTATCGGGCGTGGTCGCCGTCAACGAGGAGACGGGCGCCGAAATCCGCATTGCCGCGCCGCTGACAGTGCTGGCGATGGGCGGCCTCAATGGCAGCCATGCGGAGGCCCGCACCAACTGGGTGAAGAGCCGGCCGCTGCCGCAGGCGATGCTCAATGGCGCGCATCCGTTCTCCGACGGCAAATTGCATCACCGCGCGGCCGAGGCGCTCGGCGCCGAGATCACGCATGCCGGCGAGATGTGGAACTACGCCGCCGGCATCCCGCATCCGTTTCCGCATTTCGACGGCCATGGCCTGTCGCTGGTGCCGTGCAAATCGGCGCTATGGCTCAACCATCGCGGCGAGCGCATCGGCCCGGAGCCGCTGGTGACCGGCTTTGACACCCATGATCTGTGCCAGCGCGTCGCGGCGCAGGAGAAACCGTATACGTGGCATCTGTTGAACTGGCGCATCGCCGCCAAGGAGTTCGCCATCTCCGGGGCCGAGCACAATCCGCGCATCCGCGACCGGCAGATGCCGATGTTCCTCAAGGAGACCCTGTTCGGCAATCATCGCCTGGTCAGGCAGATGCAGCGCGAGAGCCGGCATTTCCTGGTCGACGAGACGCTGGCCGGTCTCGCCGCCAAGATGAATGCGCTGACCGGCACCGGCGACGTGAAGCCGGAGGTGCTGCAGGCCACCGCCGACGCCTTCGACGCGAACTTTGGGAATGGCGACAAGCTCCACAACGACGACCAGTTGCGCCGCATCCTGCACGCGCGGCAATGGGGGCCCGACAAGCTCCGCACCTGCAAGCCTGCGCCGCTGCAGGCGCCGGGCTCCGGGCCTTACATCGCCATTCATATGCAACTCATCACCCGCAAGAGCCTCGGCGGCCTCAAGACCGATCTGCAGAGCCGGGTGCTCGACACCACGGGTGCGCCGATCGGCGGCCTCTATGCGGTCGGCGAAGCCGCCGGCTTCGGCGGCGGCGGCGCGTCCGGCAAGCGTTCGCTGGAGGGCACGTTCCTGCCGGGTTGCATTCTCACCGCACGGGCGGCGGTGCGCGCGATGTGACGCTACGGGAACCGTACGAGTCGACGGAACCGTCGCTGAATTTTTTGCTCCGTCGCTGTCGATCCGGTGCTGCTACGTTCGTCTTCAAGGCACAGGAGATGGAGACCCGTCATGAAGATCTACTGGATCAAGGCCCAGGCGCCGCGCCGCGTGCTGGCGTTGGTGAAGCATCTCGGCGTTCCCGCCGAGTTCATCGAGATCACCGGCCGGATGAAGACGCCGGAGTTCGCCGCGCTCAATCCCAACATGAAGGCGCCGGTGCTGGTCGATGGCGACACCGTGCTGTGGGAGTCGACCGCCATCATGGCGCATCTGTGCGTCCGTGAGAGCTGCGACATGTGGCCGGCGCGCGATCCGCAGGAGCAGATCGAGGTGCTGCGCTGGCTGGCGTGGAACGACTGCCATTGGGCGCCGGCGGTCGGACCGTTCTATTTCGAGCACATCGTCCGCAAGACATTCGGCCTTGGTGCGCCCGACCGCGCAGCGCTAGCCGGCAAGGTTGCCAACCTGAAGACCTTCGCCGCCGTGCTCGATGCGCATCTGCGGGCGCGCAGCCACATCGCCTGCGACCGGCTCACCATCGCCGATTTCGCGGCGGCCTCGATGGCGACCGACTGGCGCGAGGCCGAGATGCCGATGGAGGCGTTTCCGAACATCGTGCGCTGGCTCGATGGGCTGATGCGGCTGCCGGCATGGGCCGAGCCGTGGCCGGAGAAGCGCTCGGTCGCGGCCTGAGCGTCACGGCTGCGCGATACCGTGGCCGAACTGCTTGGAGATCTCGGCCGCGCAGGCACGCAGCCGCGTCGCCAGCGGTGACTGCCAGCCGGCGTCGAAGGTGCCGGCCGGGCCCATCGCGGTGATGACCAGTGCGACGTGGCCGGCGTGATCGAACACCGGCGCGGCGAAGGCGTTGACGCCGGGCAGCGGATCGCCGATGGCGCGCGCGAGGCCCTGCGCGCGCACTTCGGCCAGCATCTCGGCGACCTTCGGACTCTTCGGTGAGCGCTTGGGATTGTAGCCGACGCCGAGACGATCGAGGCCGGTGTCGAGCGCGGCCTTGACCGTCTTGGATGGAAGAAACGCCGCGAACGCGCGGCCCGTCGCCGTCTCCAGCAGCGCCATGATCGAGCCGACGCGCATCACGATGTGCACCGGATGGCTCGGCTCCTCCAGCCGCACCACGGTCGGGCCGTTGGTGCCCCACACGGCGAGCGACACCGCGTGATCGATGGCCCCGGCGAGCGCTGCGATCTTCGGCGTTGCGATCCGGACCGCCGACAACCGCCGCAGGCTGATCAGGCCGAGCTCGAGCGCGAGCGGGCCGATCTCGTACCGTCCGGTGGTTTCGTCCTGTTCGATCAAACCGATGCGCGAGAAGCTGACGAGATAGGGATGCGCCTTGGCCGGCGGCAGCCCGGCCTCGCGCGCGAGGTCGCGCAGCATCATCGGCTCGCCGCTGCGCGCCAGTGCCTGCAGCAGGGTGCCGCCGACCTCGATCGACTGGATGCCGCGGCTCTCTCGTCCCATGTCTCGTTGTGCCCCCTGGTCCGGCGCCGTGCCTACACCGCCAGGAAACCGCCGTCGACCGGCAAGGTCACGCCGTTGACGTAGGACGCCATGTCCGAGACCAGGAACGCCACCGGGCCCGCGAGCTCCTCGGGCTGGCCGACGCGGCCGAGCGGCGTGCGGCTCATGAAGCCGGCGAGCCGCTCGGGATCGTTGCGGGTCGACTCCGTCATCGCGGTGGCGATCACGCCGGGCGCGATCGCGTTGACGCGGATGCCGTCGGCGGCGAGCTCGCGCGCCAGCGCCTGGGTCAGCGACTTCACGCCGCCCTTGGAGGGCGAGTAGCCGAGCGTGTTGCTGATGCCGATGAACGAGGCGACGGAGGCGATGTTGACGATTGTGCCGCGCGTCGCGCGCAAGGCGGCGAGAAACGCGTAGGTGACGTTGAACACGCCGTTGAGATTGACGTCGAGCACGCGCTGCCAGTTCTGTGGCGCACGGGCTGAGTCGATGCCCTCGCGAATGATGATGCCGGCGTTGTTGACGAGGATGGAGATGGCGCCGACCTCGGTGCGCAACTGCGCCGCCAATGCGGTGCAGCCCGCGGCGTCGGTGACGTCGAGCCGATGTGCCCACGCCTTGCGGCCGTGATCGCGGATCTCGGCGGCGCAGCGCTCGGCGCCCTCCAAGTCGATGTCGGTGATGATCACGTCGGCGCCGCGGCCGGCGAGCCCCAGCGCGATCGCGCGGCCATTGCCGTGCGCCGCTCCCGTCACCAGCGCGAGCTTGCCGGCCAACATCTGACTGTCGCTCATGCGGCGCTCCTTTGCCTGGCGCGTTCGGCAAGATGCCGGCCGGCAATGTAGCCGAAGGTCAGCGCCGGGCCCAGCGTGATGCCGGCGCCGGGATAGTTGCCACCCATGATGCTCGCCATGTCGTTGCCGGCGGCATACAGCCCCTCGATCGGCTGTCCCCTGGCGTCGAGCGCGCGGGCATGTTCGTCGGTGCGGATGCCGGCATAGGTGCCGAGATCGCCGATCACCATCTTGATCGCGTAGAACGGCCCGTCCTTGATCGGCGCCACGCACGGGTTCGGCCCGTGCAGCGCATCGCCCTGGTAGCGATTGTAGGCGCGCGAGCCCTTGCCGAAGGTCGGATCCTGGCCCAGCGCCGCATCGGCGTTGAAGGCGGCGACGGTTGCTTCCAACGACGTGGCATCGATGCCGGCCACGCGCGCGAGCTCGACGAGCGTCGCGCCGCGCTTGAGATAGCCGGTACTGAGATGATGCCCGAGCGGCATCGGGAACGGCGGCACGCAGCCGAGGCCGTAGCGGCGCAATGAGCGGTGATCGGTGATCAGCCAGGCCGCGATCTCGCGGCCGGGCTTGGCCGCCTTGACCATCGCCTGCACGAAGTCGTGGTAGGAATTGCCTTCATTGGCGAAGCGCACGCCGTCCGCGGTCACCGCGATCACGCCGGGCTTGGCACGGTCGATGAAGTGCGGCATCACACCCTTGCTGCCGTCCTTGCGCGTGGTGACGGAGACCGGCACCCAGGCCGCCGCATGCGGCAGGCCGTCCTCGACCCGGCCGCCGACCGCTTCCGCCAGCCGCAAGCCGTCGCCGGTGTTGCCGACCGGGCCGGGCGACACATGCTCCTGGCCGGTCGGCGCATGCGGAAACATCGCCTTGCGCCTCTCGACATCATGCGGGAAACCGCCGCAGGCAAGCACCACCCCGAGCCGCGCATTCACTCGGATGCGCCGGCCCTGCCGCGTCACCATGGCGCCGCGCACCGCATCGCCGTCGCGGATCAGCTCCGCCACCGGCGACGACAGCCACAAGGGAATGCCGAGATCGAACGCGGATTTCGCCAGCCGCCCTGCCAGCGCGTTGCCGTTGGTGAGCGTCATGCCGCGGCCATGGCGCAGCACGTCCAGCGCATGTTTCGACAGCCGCTTGGCGACATAGAACGCGGACGCCAGCGACTTGGTCGCGCGCATGAAATGGATGATCTCCTTGCCGGAGCCGAGCATCATGCCGAACACGGTGAGCTCGGGCAGCGGCTGGCCGAGATCGTTGATGTGATCGCCCAGCTCGCGGCCGTCGAACGGCTGCGTCACCATCGAGCGGCCGCCCTGCGTGCCGCCCGGCGCCTCCGCGTGATAGTCAGGGAAGGTCAGCGGCATGTCGAACTTGAGTGCCGTCTTGCCGATGAAGAAGTCGACCGCCTCCGGGCCCTTGCTCAGGAACGCATCGACCCGCGCCGCATCGAAACTGTTGCCGGCTTCATGACGCAGATAGCTGCGCGCCAGCTCGGGCGGCTCGTCGATGCCCCACGCCTTCGCCAGCGAGGTCCCGGGGATCCACAGCCAGCCGCCGGAGCGCGCGGTGGTGCCGCCGAACCGCGGCTCCTTTTCGGTGACGAGGACCTTCATCCCGGCATGGGCGGCGGTAACCGCCGCCGACAGCCCGGCGCAGCCGGAGCCGACCACCAGCACGTCGCAGTCGTAGACGTCGCCATTCTTGTCGTCGGCACCGGTCATGGCAGCGCTCCTACTTCTTCAGCAGCGGGCACTTGGACTCGGAGACCGGCCGGAACGCGTCCTCACCCTTCACGGTCTTGACGATCTGCAGATAGTCCCACGGCTCCTTGGACTCCGACGGCTTCTTGACGCGGGCGAGATACATGTCGCGGATGACCCGGCCGTCCTCGCGCAGCTTGCCGCCGTGAACGAAGGTATCCTCGATCGGCAGCTCGCGCATCTTCGCCATCACCGCCTTCGGATCGTCGGTACCGGCCGCCTTGATGGCCTTGAGATAGTGCAGCACCGAGCCGTAGACGCCGGTCTGGATCATCGTCGGCATCACCTTGGCGCGGGCGTAGAACTTCTTCGACCAGGCGCGGGTGGCCTCGTCCATCGCCCAATAGGACGCCGTGGTCATGTAGGTGCCCTGCGCGGCCTCGAGCCCGATCGCATGCACGTCGGTGTCGAACATCAGGAGGCCCACCAGCTTCTGGCCGCCCTTGACCAGGCCAAACTCGCCGGACTGCTTGATCGCGTTGTCGGTGTCCTGGCCGGCATTGGCGAAGGCGACGACGTCGGCCTTGGAGCTCTGCGCCTGCAGCGCGAAGGAGGAGAAGTCGGCGGTGTTGGTCGGATGCTTGACGCCGCCGAGGATGGTGCCGCCGAGCTCCTTGATGAAGCGCGTGGCGTCCTTCTCCAACTGCTGGCCGAAGGCGTAGTCCGCGGTGATGAAGTACCAGGACTTGCCGCCCTGGCCGATCACGGCCGAGGTCGTCACCTTGGACAGCGCATACGTATCATAGGTGAAATGCACGGTGTTCGGGCTGCACAGCTCGTCGGTCAGCGAGCTCGCACCGGGACCGGACAGCAGCGCGATCTTGTTGCGCTCGCGCACCATGTTGTGCACGGCAATCGCGATGCCGGAGTTGGGGATATCGACGACGGCGTCGACCTTGCCGTTGTCGAACCAGTCGCGCACGACCGTCGTTCCTACGTCGGTCTTCATCTGGTGGTCGGCGCTGATGATCTCGATCGGCTTGCCGAGCACATTGGGGCCGAACTCCTCGACCGCCATCTTGGCCGCCTCGACCGAGCCCGGCCCGCTGTTGTCGCGTCCCCAGCTCGAGAGATCGGTGAGCACGCCGATCCGCACCACGTCGTCAGAAACCTGGGCTGAAGCGCCTGTCGCGATGAATGATGTCGTTGCCAGGAACGCGCAGGCGAGCAGCTGCCGTCGCATGAAGATCCTCCCCGTTTTGCTCCGCTCTGTCGGCGGTGATGGGAGTTAGGCATTGACGAATAGATTTGTCAATTGCGAACGGGCGGGACGTGGCGCAGGGGCCGGGGGATGGAAGAGGGAGGCCGGCGGCGCGTCAGGCGCGATCCGACGTCCTCATGGTGAGGAGCGCCGCGTGCGGCGCATCTCGAACCAAGAGGTCCCGAAGTGAGCGCGTTGGGAATGCTTTACGACTGTAGGAAAGCCTGTGATCCGCTTTACATGCGCGGCATGATCTGCAGTTCGAGCAGCGCGAGCCGCTGCATCGCGGTGACGTCGCGCTCGCCGGCCTTGGCGGCCCGCAGCACGGCTTCCGCAAGCAGGTTCACGTTCGTCGAACTCACCGGCTCAGGCAGCGCGGCGACCGACGCGTTGAGGGCTTCGGTCATCAGCGCGATGACATCAGGCGAAAAGGACGCATCGGAAAAATTCTTCATGCAAAGATGCCCGCCAGCAGGTCGTGCTTCGGTTGATATCGCATACGCATTACGTTGATGCGGAGAGAACGCGCCTTGGGCGCTATCGGTTCCCGCGGTCGCGCTGAGCTGCGTGCGGTCCCGTTTCTGATATGCAGAATTGCGCGATCTCCCATGCGCCAATTGCCCGTCGAGCCAATCTGCCGCAGGGGGCGCGCCTTGTGTCGTCGGGCAAATCAGGACGATGTTTCCGCGCATCCCGCCTCACATCGGAGCAACTGTGCTGTGTAGGCCGGCGAACGGCCGGCCTCAAGGCTGGCGCGAGACGCGCCCCCGCCTTCGGCGG
>NZ_JAUETE010000023.1:0-80353 GCF_032484535.1 Bradyrhizobium sp. SZCCHNS3016 | reverse complement strand
AGCTGTCACAACGGCAGCTACACCGGGCAGGGCACCAAGGGTGCCATGGGCACCGCGTCCTATCCGAACCACGTTGCCACCGGCGGCGCCGACTGCGTCAGCTGTCACGCCAAGGCAGCCTCGGGCGGCTTCACCAGCTGGGGCGGCGCCGCGTTCACCCACTCCGCGGCCAACACCAATTGCTCCGCCTGTCACAATGGCTCGAGCGCGAAGGGGTTGACCACGCCGCCGCACATTCCGGTGACCGGCGTCCAGTGCTCGAACTGCCATAGCAACACCGCGGCGAGCTTCGCCACCTACACGATGAGTCATACCGCCGTGCATGCGACGCGCTGCGACAGCTGTCACAATGGCGCCTATCGCAGCCAAGGCCGCAGAGGCGCGCAGGGGCCGGATCACAGTGCCAAGTCACAGGATTGCGGCTGCTGCCACGTGCGCGCTGCCGCCAACTTCTCGACATGGGACGACGACCCGCAGAAGCCGGCCGCGGGTTGCTCGACCACGGCCAGGTCGGTGGTCCCCGCTCAGGCGCCCGTCGCCAAGGCGGTGACGCCAGCCACGACCGCCAACCGGACGATGACGGCGGCCACGACTCCCGAGTCTGCATCGGGCACGAGCGCAGCGCCGGCCACGGCTGCGGCCGGCGCGGCTGCGAAGCCTGCCGCACCATCCAGTTCGACGCTCTTGTTCAGCAGCAAGCCGCTGGCGAATACAGCTGCGACGTCGGCGGCCGCGACGACCGATCCTCGAGCAGGGGCTCCGGCCGGTGCGCCTGCCGCCTCCAAACCCGACGGCGCGGCGAAAGCTGGTGACGCGGCGTCGGTGTCGCAGCCGCCGAGCACTCTCCCGCGGATGACATCCGCCCCTTCAGCGCCTGTGCCGAACGATCCGCGCAGCAAGCTCCTGCCTTCGATCGGTGCCGCCAATCCTGATGCAATGGAGTCGCAGAACGCAGGTCGGGTTCCATCGCTGTTGCCGACGGTCAATCCGAGGGCAGGGCTTGCCGGGTCGAGCGCCACGGAGGTCGGCTCGAGATTCAACCACATGACGGCGCAGGGACCGTGCGCATCCTGCCACAACGGCATGAGTGCGCCTGGCAAGCCGTCGAAGCACATTGCGACTGCGGCGCCGTGCGAGACCTGCCACAAGAGCACGACGACGTTCAGCGGAGCCCGCTTCAGCCACACCGGGACGACAGCGGCCTGCGCGAGCTGTCACAACGGCATGGCCGCGACCGGCAAGCCGCAGAAGCACGTCGCGACCAATGCGCCGTGCGAGACCTGCCACAAGAGCACGACGACGTTCAGCGGAGCCCGCTTCAGCCACACCGGGACGACAGCGGCCTGCGCGAGCTGTCACAACGGCATGGCCGCGACCGGCAAGCCGCAGAAGCACGTCGCGACCAATGCGCCGTGCGAGACCTGCCACAAGAGCACGACGACGTTCAGCGGAGCCCGCTTCAGCCACACCGGGACGACAGCGGCCTGCGCGAGCTGTCACAACGGCATGGCCGCGACCGGCAAGCCGCAGAAGCACGTCGCGACCAATGCGCCGTGCGAGACCTGCCACAAGAGCACGGCGACATTCGCTGGAGCCCGCTTCAGTCACACCGGTACGATGGCGGCCTGCGCGACCTGCCACAACGGATCATCAGCGGGCGGCAAGCCGCCGCGCCACGTGGTCACCAGCGCGCCATGCGAAAGCTGCCACAAGAACACCGTGTCGTTCTCGGGCGCACGGATGGATCACACCAGCCTGACTGCGCCGTGCGCCAGCTGTCACAACGGCTCCAATGCCACCGGCAAGTCGCCGAAGCACTTCGTGACCAATGTCCCCTGCGAAAGCTGCCATCGGACGGTCAGCTGGAGTTCGGTCAACTACCGGCACATGTCGGCAAGCTATCCGAACCATAGCGCCGCCATTGGCTGCACCGCCTGCCACAGCGGCAATTCGCAAGCCGTCGTGTTCAAGTTCGCGGCCTACAAGCCCGACTGCGCCGCTTGCCACGCGGGTGATTTCCGGCCGCAGCAGCATGCCAAGCTCGTGAAGCCGGCGCCGATGGACTACACCGTCGCCGAGCTCAAGGACTGCACCGGCGCGTGTCACATCTATGCTGACAAGTCGCAGACCGCCATCATCACCCGTCGCCAGCGGCAGCACCGGGTCAATGGAGGCGGCTGGTGATGAGCTGCCGCTTCAGTCAAGCAGCGGCAGCGAGGTCGACCCGATGGGCGATGACTCTGCTGTCCGGCCTGATCGCAATCCTGCTCGACGGAGCCTTCGGCGTTGCACCGGCGCAGCCGGTCATCGATCAGTTCGTTGCCAGTGCAAACGCCACGACGATCGGCAACTGCAGCCTGCTGCGCGTCAACTTTCATGTTCGCGTGCGCTACACCGGGCATTTTCCGCTGGATCAGGGCAGCCAGCTCAGCGTCTCGCTACAATTGGTCGATCGGGACGCCGTCATCACGCGGCGTCTGGTCAGACGCGAGGGGGTGCGGGTCGAAAATGCCCAGGGCTCCGGCATCCAGGACGTCTATCTGACGCTCGATCAGAACAGAGGACCGATCCTCGTCGCTCAGTTTGCTGGCGAGTTCACCTATCAGATTGTGCAATCCGGCAGCTTCGAGCAGGTCACGATCGTGATTGCCCGGAAGGGCCCGGTGTCGGCGTGCAAGGTGAAGGCCCTGGTGCCGAGCGTAGCCGCTCCGGATGCGCCGAAACCGGTTGCGATCCCCGGTACGGCTGCGTCGGTCCGCAACGACAATCGCACGATGCAGCAGGCGTCCGCGGCGGACATCCGGTTTGCGGAGGCCTCGATGGACGAGGCGCGCGCATCGATCAAGAAAGGCAATTTCAACGCCGCGATCGACCTTCTGAAGAAGGTGCTGAAACTCCCTGAGACCGGCTCGAGCGCAGAGGCGCAGGAGCTGCTCGGCGTCGCGCGCCAGAAGGCCGGGCAGACCGCTGCAGCCCAGGCCGAATTTGAGGACTATCTGCGCCGTTATCCGAACGGCGAGGGCGCAGAGCGGGTGAGGCAGCGGCTCGCTGCGCTTCTGACCGCAACCAGCAGCGCACCGGCACGGCCGCGCGACATGTCTCCGGCCAACTCCGATGGCGGAGACATGGGGGCGGGGATGCCAACCAAGGCGGCGGGGCCAAACGGCGATACGCGCTGGTCGATGTCGGGCAGCCTCTCGACCACCTTCATCACCAATGACAGCACCAGCGCCGTCAAGGACAGGGCCATCGCGCCGAACCCGAATGCAGATCCCGATGCCCACCGGGTGCACCAGAACACGCTGCTGACCAATTTCGACTTCCTGGGCACCGCGGACAACGATCGCATCAGGACCAAGTTCAAGCTGGCGTTCACCCACGAGCGCCAATTCGATACGGGCAATGACAAGTATGGCGTCTCGACCGCGCAAGTCGATTACACGCTGAAGGAAGCCGACGTGACCTTGCGCGTCGGACGGCAATCCCGAAACACCGGCGGCGTGATCGGCCGTTTCGACGGCGCGGTGCTGAGCTGGCAGAAGAGCCCCGGGCTGCGCTTGAACGTGCTCGCGGGCTCGCCGAACTGGAGCCGCTTCGACGCACCGTTCAAGGATGGCAAGACGCTCTATGGCGCAAGCATCGATTTCGGCAAGATTCTCGGCGGGCTCGAGACCACCGTCTACCTGATCACGCAATACGACCGCAACATCGTCGACCGCCAGGCCATCGGCGCGGAATTCCGCTATTTCGACACCAACAAGTCGCTGCTCGGCCTGATCGACTACGACACGCATTTCCGCGCGCTCAATGCCGCCGTGTTCTCGGGAACGTATACGTTCGAGGACAAGTCGGTCATCAACGCCTCGTTCGATTACCGAAGAGTTCCATTTCTCTCGACCTGGAATGCGTTGCAGGGGCAGCCGTTCCTCACGCTCTACGACATGATGAAGTTCAATACCGCAGGCGAGATCAGGCAGCTCGCGATCGACCGCACGCCGACATTCCAGTCGGCGATGGTGAGCTATTCGCGGCCCCTGAACGAGACCTGGCAGGTCGCCGCCGATGCCACGGTGACCAATCTGACCGGCACGCTGCCGTCCGGCGGCGTCGACGGCACGCCGGCGAGCGGTCTCGAATATTATCTGTCGGCTCAGTTGACCGGGAACAGCATCATCAAGCCGGGCGATCTGTTCATGGGCGCGCTACGCTACGCGAGCCTGGCGGACTCGAAGTTCTATGTGCTGGATCTTGCCTCGCGCTACCCGATCACGCCCGATCTCGCCATAAGCCCGCGGCTGCGGATGGGCTATAGGTCCGGTACCCGGACCGACTTGAAGGAGTACACGATCCTGCCGTCGCTGCTGGTCAGCTATCTCTGGTCGAAGGAGATCAGCTTGGAAACAGAGATTGGCTACCGGTTCGTCGACAGCACGCTGGCCAACGTCAAGACGACGACAAAGGACCTGTTCGCGACGGTCACGTTGCGGCGCGATTTCAACGCCGACGGTGTCACGAAGTGCAACGCCTCGATCGTCAGCTGCGCCTGGGCCAGGCCTGCAGCGTTGCAAGGCGGCCAGGGCGCGGGCTCGGGCGATATGCCGCTGCGGTCGCGCGCGTCGATCCTGCCGTCCTATATGCTGGAGACCGGAGTGCGCTACTGGTTCAGCTCGGGGCAGAATCGCTACCGCTATTTCGCCGATCAGGCTGCGACGCTTCAGGTCTCCCGGCTCGCTTATGGCGGAATGACCGGGCACAGCGGCGAGATGTTCTTCAGGGTCGATGCGCTCGACGGCCCGTTCACCAACATGTTTCTGAAGGGCTATTTCGGGGCGGGCAAGATCAGCTCGGGCACTCTCGTCGACGAGGACTTTGCTCCTTTCGTCAATCCGTCATCCAAGACCGTCAGCAGCGTCGGCGGGCGGCTGCAATACGCAAATCTCGATGTCGGTTTCAACCTGCTGGAGACGGAGCGTTTCCGGCTTGGTGCCTTCGTCGGCTATCAATATTGGACAGAAACGGTCGACGCGCGGGGCTGCACCCAGGTGGGTGGCAATCCGACGATCTGCAGTCCGGCTCTTGGGGCAGGCGTCAAGGTGGTGACCGAGCAGGATCGCTGGCATAGCGGACGGGCCGGTGTCTCACTCGACACGCGGCTGTCGGACCGGCTGAGCTGGCAGGCGGAGGCCGCTTATGTCTGGACTTCGCAGAATGCGATCGACACGCACTATTTCACGTTCGGGCGCGATCCTGCCTCAGGACAAGGATCCGGATTCCAGGCCGAGACCGTGCTGAACTACCAGTTGACCGACAATTTCCGCATCGGCATCGGCGGACGCTGGTGGCATCTCAGCACCAATGCGGTCGATTCCTTCAATCAGGTCCTGAGATATACGACGGAGCGCTATGGCGTCTTCCTGCAGGGCTCCTACCAGTTCAATCGGGCAAAATAGTCGGCAGGAGTCGTCCAATCATGAACTACCAGATGCGGCCGTTGAGCCTCCTCCCCGAATATGACGCGATGTTCCGCGGTGCGTTGGATCGACTGCATCAGGAACGGCGCTATCGTGTCTTTGCGGACCTCGAACGCCAGGCGGGGCGCTATCCTTATGCGATCTGGCATTCGGGGGAGGGCAAGCGTGAGGTCGTGATCTGGTGCTCGAACGATTATCTGGGCATGAGCCAGCACCCGAAGGTCATGGGAGCCATGATCGATGCCGTATCGCGCATGGGCACAGGAGCCGGGGGCACCCGTAACATCGCGGGAACGAACCATCCGCTCGTCGCCCTCGAGCAGGAGCTGGCTGATCTCCACGGCAAGGAAGCCGCGCTGGTGTTTACCTCCGGCTACGTTTCCAACGAGGCGGGGATATCGACGATCGCCAGGCTGCTGCCTGGGTGTTTGCTGCTTTCCGACGCGTTGAACCACAACTCCATGATCGAGGGGGTTCGCAAGGCCGGTGCTGAGAAGCAGATCTGGCAGCACAATGATCCTGAGCATCTCGAACGGCTGCTGCGGGCGGCAGATCCCGAAAGGCCCAAGCTCATCGTGTGCGAGAGCCTCTACTCGATGGACGGCGATGTCGCGCCTCTGCATCGAATTTGCGACTTGGCCGAGCGCTACGGCGCACTGACCTATGTCGACGAGGTGCACGCGGTCGGGATGTATGGCCCGCGCGGCGGCGGCATAGCTGAGCGCGACGGGGTCATGGAAAGGATCGACATTGTTGAGGGCACACTCGCAAAGGCCTATGGCTGTCTCGGCGGCTATCTTGCGGCTGGGGCGAACCTGATCGATGCGGTGCGCTCCTACGCCCCCGGTTTCATCTTCACGACGGCATTGCCGCCTCCGGTCTGCGCAGCCGCGACCGCTGCAATCCGGCATCTGAAAGCCTCGACAGCGGAGCGCGTCCGGCATCAGGATCGTGCAGCGCGGTTGAAGTCCGTCCTGACGGCAGCAGACCTGCCGGTGATGCCGAGCGAGAGCCATATCGTGCCGGTGCATGTCGGCGATCCCGAGAAGTGCAGGGCGGCTTCGGACCTGCTGATGTCGGAGCATGGCATCTATATCCAGCCGATCAATTACCCCACTGTCCCGCGAGGAATGGAACGCCTGCGTCTTACACCTACGCCCTATCACGACGACGCGCTCATGGACCAACTGGTCCATGCGATGATGAAGGTGTGGGACAAACTCCATCTCTGTTACCGCCGGGAGAGCGGCTTCACACGTGGGCATGAAGCGCCATAGCGCTGCCGGCGAAAGATTGGATCAGAAATCGGCACGTCCGGCCGGTGTGCGGAAAGGCGGTCGTGCTTCAGCTACTGAACGAACGCAGGTGTTCTCCCGCTGCGAGCGCACCATCCAACCTCTCCTCCTTTCCAGTCTGTTTCCGGTTGTTTGCGGATGGCCGTGTCCGGCGACGAGCCCGAGCTGTCCGACGGCCCATGCCAGGCATCCGGCCGGATCAGCGCCAGGCCCGATTCCGGATCGTGAAACTTGCGCAGTTGTGCCGGCGTTTCGGTGATGATGATCTCGAGGTCGGCCGGATGGCCCCGACCTCGTATAGGCGTAGCCACCGAAGAAGTCCTCACCCTTGTCCTGCACGCCGATTTGATCATGCTCGCGATGGTTGCACTGAGTTTAACTTCCACGAAGCGTGTCATCGGATCGTTGTCTTCCGCGCTCTTATGCTAGGGAATGCAGGCAGAATCGGAGCGGTCCTCACCACAGCCGGAGATAGAATTGCGACTGTCAGCCTGAATGAGAATCAATTACGCTGAAATCGTAACCGGGACGAATTGCAGCAATGAACCGTCGCGAGCGCCGAGCTTCGCCCACCAAAGTGAAGCTCCAACCTGCCAAGCCCGATGGTGCCGCGAACTTCTATGACGCTGCCTTGCGCGACGTCGCCAATGGCCGACATGCGGACGCCGAGCGGTGTTGTCATATGGCGCTTGCGATCGATGGAGGGCATGCGCCGACCCTCAACTTGCTAGGGATCCTTGCACTGCAGGCACAGCAGTATGAAGCTGCACTGCGGTGGGTATCCCGCGCGATCCAGCAGGATGTTCAGCCGCAGTACTTCTTGAGTCTTGGCACGGTGCTGCAGGTCCAGGGACGCTCGGATGAGGTGATCAAGGTCGTCGAGAAGGCGAGGGCACTCGGTCTCGAAAGCGCCGATCTGTGGATGCTGAGGGGCAATGCCCTTGTCAGCCTGCAGCAGCTCGCCGACGCTGTGTTGAGCTTCCAACGTGTGCTGGAACTGAATGCGAGGCATTGGGACGCGGCAAACCAGTGCGGCATCGCGCTTCAACGGTTGGGGCGGATCGATGAAGCGCTCGCCTATCTCGATCTGAGCGACGCCTTGCGGCCCAACCATGTACCGACGTTGTTGATGCGTGGTGCACTTCTGAATGGCCTGAAGCGCTTCGACGAGGCCCTTGCCATCTGTCGGCGAGCCCACGAGATCGAGCCCGGCAACTCTGACATCTGCGTCAAGACGGGCATTGTCCTGCGGACGATGCGCCGAGACGAAGAAGCTTTGCAATGGTTCGAGCGAGCTCTGGCTTTGCAACCTGGCTCCAGGGATGCGCTGCACGACAAGGCCTCTGTGCTGACGAAGCTGCGTCGATTCGACGAAGCGTTCGAAGTCTACAGGCAGTTGAAGGGGGCCGATCCGAGAGACGCGCTGGCCGATCTTGGAACGGCTCATTTGAACCTGTTGCTGGGGGATCTCGACGCGGGCTGGTCTGGTCGGGAGGCCCGTTGGAGTCTGCCGAGCTCTTACCCGCGCTTCCAGCAACCCATGTGGCTGGGCCAGGACGGCATCGCTGGAAAAACCATTGTCATCGCAGCCGACGAAGGACTGGGCGATACGATCCAGTTTATCCGTTACGTGCCGATGGTCCTAGCGCTACGCGCCCGCGTCATCCTCGCCGTTCAAAAGCCGTTGCTACCTCTGTTGTCGAATGTGCCGGGCATTTCGCAGTGTATTCCGGTCTCGGAGGCCGCCGACCTTGCGGGAGTGGATATCCATTGTCCGATCATGAGCCTGCCGTTTGCCTTTCGGACGACGCTGGCCACGATTCCAGCGCCGGTGTCGTATTTGTCGGCGCCTGATCCGGATCGGATTCAAATCTGGCAAGAGCGCCTTGGTGCGCCTGAGAAATTGCGTGTCGGCCTGGTCTGGTCAGGCAACCCCAATCATCTCGACGACCACAATCGCTCCATCCCATTGCGCATGTTTTCCCGCCTGCTCGGCGAGGACGCGGCGTTCATCAGCCTGCAGAAAGAGCCGAAGGCCGAAGACAAAGCCGTGCTCCAGGAGACGAGCCGGATTGCGGACCCGACGGGCCAACTTGCCGATTTCGCGGACACGGCCGCGCTGATCTCATGTCTGGATCTCGTGATCACCGTCGATACCAGTGTCGCTCATCTCGCCGGCGCGCTCGGTCGTCCCACCTGGACGCTTCTGTCGTATACGCCGGACTATCGCTGGCTGCTCGATCGTGACGATAGCGTCTGGTACCCGAGCATGCGTCTGTTCCGTCAGCGCGAAGGGCGCGACTGGGGCGAAGTCATTGATCAGGTCGGAGATGCTCTTCACAAGCTGATTGTGGCGAGGGCGCCGTCCCTGCCGGTGTCGAGCGAGGAGATCGCGTGATCTGTCACCGTTTCACTTCGACGACTGGCGGCTTGCCGTCAGCTGCTGTCGGTAACGTTCGGCGTCCCAGTTGAGCAGCAACTGCTCGTGCTGAGACGAGAGATAGCCGATATCGGCCGATAACGGCAGGCGGCTGGTCACGAGCGCGAGGCAGCTCAGCATGGCCTCGGCGCCCGGGCTGGCGTCGCTGCGGATGATGGCGCCGAGACCCGGCGCGAGGACCGCGACGGGCGCGGGCAGGCGGCTAGCGTCCGCCCGTGCGAGCAGCGTGGCGAGGCCGCCGGCGCTCTCGATCGTCGGCAGGCCCGGGCCGAGAAACACGACGTGGTCCGGATACAATGAGCCGCCGGTCGCGATGGCGCGGCTGAACGGATCGGTGGCGATGCCGTGGCTACCAGCGTCGTGCGGCAGGCGATAGTCGGTGCCGGCGCACAGGCGGCGCAATGGCGCTGCGTCGACAGCAGGTGTCGGGCGCACCGGCAGCGCCAGCCGGCGCTCCACGTCATGGACCAGCGCCTCAGCCTGATCGCAGGTGTCGGCGCCGACGACGAGGCCGTGATTGCCGAGGATCAGCACGTCGATGCGCTCGCGCGCGACGATTGCACTCACCGCGTGCGCCAGCGGCAGCCCGGGATGAAAGTAGTCGAGATGGCGCCAGGAGAGCCCGACCAGTCGCGCCGAAAATTCATCGCGTGCGTCGCGCCGTGCCGCCCAGGCGATGGTGTTGACGGCATGCACGTGCAGCACGACCCGGTGCGGCAGCAGCGCATGCAGCGCAGTCTCGATCGAGGCGCGTAGCGGGCCGGGGGCTGCCAGCGGAATGCGCTCGTCATCAGCGGCGAGCGCGTCGCGCGCTGCAGGCAGGAGGACAGGCACGAAGATGTCCTTCGCGTCGGCGTCGGCAAGCCAGGTGCCGGACGCCTTCACCCACAGCACATCATCCTGCTTGAGCGAGGTGTTGCCGCCGGCGCCTTGCACCAGCTGCACGTTGCGGCCGACCCGCGCCGACATCCGGCGCAAATCATCAAGCTCGGCAGGCTCGCGCATCTCGCGTCTCCTTCTCACCACAACAGGTGCTGCATCGTCCAATTCGGCATGCGGCCTGGCGAAGCCGCGAGCTTGCGCGTCGCGGCAGCCAGGTCGGGCGCACCGGCCAGCGTCGTGCGATGCACGCCATCGCCGAGCAGCAGGCTCTGCAAGCCTGCGGCGCGGGCGCCGGCGACGTCATGGTCGAGCGAGTCGCCGATCATCAGCACGCGATGCGGATGCGGATGGCCGAGCTGCTCCAGCGCAGCCGCGAAGATCGGCGCATGCGGCTTGCCGACGAAGCTCACCGGGCCGCCGAGCCACTCATAGGCGCGCGCCAGCGTGCCGGGCGCAGGCACGAGGCCGCTCGCGCCGAACATCATCAGGTCGGGATTGGCGCAGATCATCGGCACGCCTCGCGCCGCCGCTCCGGTGAATTGATCGCGCCAGAGGTCCGGCTCGGCGAGGTCGTCATCAAGGCCGCCGAGCAGGATGAAATCGGCGTCGCGCATATCCGTCACGATGACGAGATCCAGCCCGTCGATCAACGAGCAGTCGCCGCCCCTGGTGATCAGGAAGCAGGCATTGCCACAATCGGTGAAGGGCGCGCGGGTTCTGTCGCGCAGGCCGGTCCAGGTCACCTCGCCCGAGGTGAGAATGCCGTCATAGGCGGAGCGCGGCAGGCCGAGCCGGGCGAGGCGCTCGGCATTGGCGCTCGCGCGCTTGCCGGAGTTCGACAGCACCAGGATATGCTTGCCGGCCTCGCGCAGCCTGAGGACGCAGTCATGCGCAGCGGTAAGCACCGTCCTTCCGTCATGCAACGTGCCCCATTGGTCGAGCAGCACGTGATCGAACCTGTCGGCGATGGCGGACAGGCCGCCGATCTCACACGCCGCTGCCGTCATCGCGGCGGTCCCTGCAGCGCCAGCAGCGCCGTGCCATAGCTGGCTTCGGTCCGCGCGGCGGCGCTGACGGGCACGCCGACGATGCGCCGGCGGATATCGGTCCAGGCATCGTTTCGGACGCCGCCGCCGATGCTGATCACCCGCCGCAGAGCCGGCGCGCCGAGCGCGTGAAGACGCCGATAGGCCAGCGCTTCTACGCCAGCAATTCCTTCGAGCAGCGCCTGGAAGAAGCGATGATCCTCGGCCGGCCGTGGCGTGATCCGCGGCGCCAGCGCGGGATCTGCGATCGGAAAGCGTTCGCCGGGTTTTTGCAGCGGATAGTAGTCGAGCCCGGTGGGCTCGTCCGGGCGCAGTAGCGGTGTCATGCGAACCATGGCGTCGGTGGTGAAATGCGCAAGCAGCGCGGCGCCGCCGGAATTCGATGCGCCACCGGCGAGCCATTTGTCGCCGAGGCGGTGCGAGTACACGCCCTGATCGGCGGCGAAAATCGGCTGCGTCGCGACCAGCTTCACCACCAGCGTGGTGCCGAGCGAGGTCACCGCATCGCCCGGCGTATCGGCGCCGGTGGCGATGAAGGCGGCGACGCCGTCGGTCGTGCCGGCGACGATGCGCGTCGATGGGGACAGACCGAGCGAGCGCGCGATGGCTGGATCGATGTCGGCGAACGGCGTGCCCGGCACCAGAATGCTCGGCAGCACGTCGCGTGGAACGCCGAGCTGATCGATCCACTGCGGCCATTCGCGCCTGACGGGGTCATAGCCGAGCTTCAGGGCGTTGTTCTCATCGCTGACGCCGTGATGGCCGGCGAGGCGTCCGGCGATCCAGTCGGCCTGGTGCACGGCATGCCGCGTGCCGCTGGTGGAGGCGAGCAGATGCAGCAGCTTGGCGAGCGGGCTGCTCGTGCCATGCGCACCGCTCTCGGGCGGCGCGATTGCGGCGATGCGCCTGGCCTCGTCGACGGCGCGGGCATCATTGTACATCAGGCCGAGCGAGCGGGGCCGCCCGTCGGCGTCGATCAGCAGCAAGGTGCCGGAGGTGCCGTCGACTGCGATGCGCGCGACGGCGCCGAGATCGACGATCCTGCCGAGCTTGTCGAGCGCCGCGACCGTCGCCTGCCACCACAGCTCGGGATCCTGGTCGATGGCGTTGCCGTCCTGACGCGGCGCGACCAGCGGAACGGCGGCTGCGCCCTTGATCTCGCCGCTGATATCGACGGCGCAGGCGCGCACACCGCTCGTGCCCACGTCGATGCCGACAAACAACTCCGTCATGCGACCTCATCCCGTTGTGCGCCGACGAGCATGCCTGTGCTCGCCCGGTGCGTCGTCCCTGACGCGCTGCAGCACGTTTGGGGGATTGACGGCCGGATCGGCGTCTGCAATTTTTTGCAAGGAGTGAAGAATTTTGCAAGCAGGCATTCGGCGTGACGACAGCTTCCGACAGGGCGCCCATGGTGGACGGCGAGGCCTCGCTCGCGACGCGCGCCGCGTGGCTGTATTTCGCGGCCGGGCTGACGCAGTCGGAGGTCGCCGACCGGCTCAACATCCAGAGCACCAAGGCGCATCGCCTGATCGCGCGCGCCAGCCGCGAGGGCATGATCCGCGTCTTCGTCGAGGGCCCCGTCGCCGAATGCGTCGCGCTGGAGAACGCGCTGGCCGAGCGCTACGGGCTCGCCTTCTGCCGCGTCGCGCCGGATCTCGGCGAGGGCGATCTGCCGCTGAAGGCGCTGGCGCTGGAGGGCGCCAGCTTCCTGCGCCAGGTGCTGGAGCGCGGCGACGACAAGATCATCGGCGTCGGCCACGGTCGCACGCTTGCGGCGGTGGTGGCGCAACTGCCGCAGACCCCGGCGCGCGACGTGCAGTTCGTGTCGCTGCTCGGCGGCCTCACGCGCAAATTCGCCGCCAACCCGTTCGACGTGATCCATCGTCTCGCCGAGCGCACTGGCGCCGAAGCCTATCTGCTGCCGGTGCCCGTGTTCGCCAATTCGGTCGCGGACCGCCGCGTGCTGATGCAGCAGTTCGGCATATCGGACGTGTTCGCGCTGGCGCAGCGGGCGTCGCTGCTGTTCGTCGGCATCGGCCAGATCCACGCTGACGGCTTCCTGGTGTCGAGCGGCATGATCAAGCCGGACGAGGTCGTCGAGCTGAAGCGCGCCGGCGCCTGCGCCGACCTGCTCGGGCATTTCTTCAACGCCCAGGGCGAGCTGCTCGATCTCGATCTATCGGCGCGCGCCACCTCGATGGCCGCTGCCGATCTGAAGAAACACCGCATCGTCGCCATCGGCGGCGGCGAGGCGAAGATCACGGCCCTGCGCGCGGTGCTGCGCAGCGGCTTCCTGAACGGTCTCATCATCGATGAGGTAACCGCTCAGGCATTAGCGACCGACAAGCCGGAGAAAACATCTGGCAACTCCAAGAACAAGAGTCGGAAGGGCAGGTAACGCGAACACGTCTCTACAAAAAACAAAGGGAGGGTTGAATGTACGATCGTGAGAAGAATCTCTTTGCGTCCTATGCCGGCAAGCGCATCAGCCGGCGTGATCTGCTCGACGGCGCTGCCAAGCTCGGCATCGCCGGTGTCGCCGCCAATGCCGCCTTTGCCTCGGCGATGTCGAGGGCGATGGCCGCGGATTTCAACTGGAAGGCCCATAGCGGCAAGACCGTCAAGCTGCTCCTCAACAAGCATCCCTATGTCGATGCGATGATCGGCGATATCGAGGCGTTCAAGAGCCTGACCGGCATGAACGTCAGCTACGACATCTTCCCGGAGGACGTCTATTTCGACAAGGTGACGGCGGCGCTGTCGTCGAAGTCCGATCAATACGACGCCTTCATGACCGGCGCCTACATGACCTGGACCTATGGTCCGGCCGGCTGGATCGAGGACCTCAACACCTACATCAAGGATCCCGCCAAGACCAATCCGGCGTTCGCCTGGGACGACGTGCTGCCCGGCCTGCGCTCCTCGACCGCCTGGGACGGCGTGGCCGGCTCCGAGCTCGGCTCGGGCAAGGCCAAGCAATGGTGCATCCCGTGGGGCTACGAGCTCAACAACATCACCTATAACCGCAAGATCTTCGACAAGGTCGGCGTCAAGCCGCCGAAGAATCTCGACGAGATGCTCGACGTCGCTGCCAAGATCACCAAGGACGCCGGTGGTCCCTATGGCGTCGGCGTGCGCGGCTCGCGCTCCTGGGCCACCATCCATCCCGGCTTCCTGTCGGCCTACGCGAATTTCGGCCAGAAGGACTTCGTGATGGAGGGCGGCAAGCTCAAGGCCGCGATGAACACCAAGGCGTCGAAGGATTTCCACGAGAAGTGGGTCAAGATGATCCAGGGCTCGGGTCCGAAGAACTGGTCGACCTACACCTGGTACCAGGTCGGCACCGATCTCGGCGCCGGCGCTTCCGGCATGATCTTCGACGCCGACATTCTCGGCTACTTCATGAACGGCGGCGAGAACAAGGAGCGTGGCAATCTCGGCTATGCGCCGTTCGCGGCCAATCCGGCCGCCAAGGCGCCGACGCCGAACGTCTGGATCTGGTCGCTGGCGATGTCGAGCTTCTCCAAGCAGAAGGATGCGGCGTGGACCTTCATGCAGTGGGCGGCTTCTGTCGAGCACGACCTGTTCGGCGCCCGCAAGATGGACTTCGTCAATCCGGTCCGCACCTCGGTGTGGAAGGACAGCGAGTTCCGCGACCGCATCGCCAAGTCCTATCCTGGCTATCTCGAGCAGCATGACCTCTCGGCGCCGGGGGCGAAGATCTACTTCACAGCGCAGCCGCTGTTCTTCGATCTCACGACGGAGTGGGCGGCCTCGCTGCAGAAGATGGTGGCCAAGGAGATCAGCGTCGATGAAGGCCTCGACAAGCTTGCCGAGAGCATCAACCGTCAGCTGAAGCAGGCCGGTCTCGGTTGAGGCCGGGTGCTGCACCGTCCATGACCACCTGCCGGTCCGGCCGCTCCCCCACGGGCGTCCGGACCGGCCCATCCCCGCGCTGATGCGATCACGCTTGTCATGAGCATGGCTGAACTTATCGAGACCCAAGCAGTGCCGCGCCGCACGAAACGCTGGCGCGGGCGATTGCTGCCATACCTGTTGAGCCTGCCGGCCCTGCTGGTCTGCATCGCCATCCTGGTGCCGTTCGTCACCGCGGCCGTCTATTCGCTGCAGCGCTACAGGCTCAATCTGCCATATCTACGCGGCTTCATCGGCATCGACAACTACATCGATTTCCTGTCCGATCCGGCGTTCTGGAACACGCTGCGGATCTCGCTCGTCTACACCGCGGTAACAGTCGTCGCCGAGCTGCTGCTCGGCCTGGGCATCGCGCTGCTGCTGCGGCGGCCGACGCGCTTCCACAACGCGGTCTCGATCGTGCTGCTGCTGCCGCTGATGACGGCTCCGGCGATCGCCGCCTTGATGTGGAAGCTGATGACCAATCCGAGCTTCGGCATCCTGTCCTATCTGGTCGGCCTGTTCGGCGCGCATGACTTCAAATGGGCCTCCGATCCGTCGACCGCGCTGTTCACGGTCGTCCTGGTCGACGTCTGGGTCTACACGCCCTTCATCATGATCCTGCTCTTGGCCGGTCTGCGCTCGCTGCCGCGTCAGCCGTTCGAGGCGGCCGCACTCGACGGTGTGCCGGCGAGTTTCGTGTTCTTCCGCATCACGCTGCCGATGCTTGCGCCCTATATCATCACGGCGTCGCTGTTCCGGCTGCTCGATTCCATCCAGCAGTTCGACATCGTCTATGCGATGACGCAGGGCGGGCCCGGCGACCGGCTGATGGTGTTCCAGGTCCAGGCCTATCTCGAGTTCTTCCAGTACACCAATGTCGGACGCTCGGCTGCGCTGCTGATGATCCTGTGGCTGATCACCAACGTCCTGTCGAACATCTTCATCAAGAACTGGCTGCGGCTGCGCGCACGCGCCCACGGTCACGCCTGAGGGAGGGACGTCATGGATCACTCCAGCCTTGCTGGACGCATCTTTCGCGGCATTGCGCTCGCGCTGGTGCTCGTGTTCTTCATGTTTCCGATTGTCTGGATCCTCCTGATGTCGTTCCAGACCAACGAGCAGATCCTGCGGATCCCGCCGCGCATCCTGTTCGAGCCGACATTCGCCAATTACGAGGCGCTGATCTCGGGCCAGCTCCGCACCGCGGCCGGCAATCTGCAGATCTCGTTCATGCGCAACCTGATGAACAGCTTCGTGCTGTCGAGCGCCTCGGTGATCCTGGCCTTGCTGCTCGGCGTGCCCGCGGCCTATGCGTTCGCGCGCTTCAAGTTCAGGCTCGGCGAGACTATTGCGTTCACGCTTCTCTCGTTCCGCTTTGCGCCCCCGCTGCTGGTGCTGCTGCCGCTGTCGCTGTACTACCAGCAGCTCGGCCTGAACGACACGTATTTCGGCATCGTCTGGGTCTACCAGCTGATCGCGCTGCCGTTGATCCTGTGGATCGTGCGCGGCTATTTCGAGGACATCAGCCCGGATATCGAGCATGCCTACCGGCTCGCCGGCCATTCCTGGCGCGAGGCGTTCACACGCATCGCGGTGCCGCTGGCGGGGCCGGGAATCGCAGCGGCGGGGCTTTTGTCCTTCATTTTCTGCTGGAACAATTTCGTCTTCGCGCTGATCCTGGCCTCGGCTGACAAGCAGCCGGTGACGGTGGGCGCGCTCGCCTTCGTGACGGCGTCCGGCATCCAGTACGGCCAGATCGCCGCCGCGATCGTGCTGTCGGTCACGCCGACATTGCTGCTGGCGCTTTACGCGCAGCGTTATCTCGTCGAAGGACTGTCGCTCGGTGCGGTCAAGGGTTGAGGATTCATGGCGCGTCTCGAACTGAAAGCCGTCGACAAGACCTTTAGCGCCGCCTGCTGCGCGAAAGGCGTGTCGCTGACGGTCGAGCCCGGCGAGATCGTCGCGGTGTTCGGTCCGTCCGGCAGCGGCAAGACCGTGCTGCTGCGCATGATCGCCGGCATGTTCGAGCCTGACGATGGCGACATCCTGGTCGGCGGGCGCTCGATCGTCGATGCCCCGCCGGAGCAGCGCGGCATCGGCATGGCCTTCCAGAATTTTGCGCTGTTTCCGCATATGAGCGCGCGCGACAATATCGCCAGCGGCCTGCGTGCGACGGGGGCGGCCGACACCGCCGCGAAAGTGACGGCGATGAGCCGGCTGTTGAAGATCGAGCACGTGCTCGGCCACAAGCCTCGTGAACTGTCCAACGGCCAGAAGCAGCGCACCGCGCTGGCGCGCGCGCTGATCGGCAGCCCCGAGGTGCTGCTGCTCGACGATCCCCTGCGCAATGTCGATGCCAAGCTGCGTTACGAGATGCGCCTCGAGCTGCCGAGCCTGCTGCGCCGCAGCTCGGCGGCGGTGCTCTATGTCACGCAGGACTATCGCGAGGCGATGGCAATCGCCGATCGGATCGCGGTGCTGATCAATGGCCGTCTGATGCAGGTGGCGCGTCCCGAGGAAATCTACGCGCGGCCCGCCTCGGTCGCGGTGGCGCGGCTGTTCGGCGATCCCAGCATCAATCTTGCCGAGGTCACGCCGGTGGCGGAGCAGGGCCGACTGACCGCATCTGTCGCCGGGGCGCTGATCCGGCTCGATGCGGACGGCTTGCCGACCAATATGCGCGAGCGCTGCTGGCTTGGCGTCCGGCCGGACGATGTCGTGGTGACGCGTGATGGCGGCGAGGGTGCGATCCCGGCGCGGATCGTCGCGGTCACGCCGATCCACGAGCGCGCCGTGGTGCTACTGCGCTTCGCCGACGGATCCGAGTGGCTGGCTGCGCTGGCGCCCGAGGCGCTGGAGGCGGATGCGGACGAGGACGTGTTCGTGCGGTTCGCGCCCGATGCGGCGCTGTTGTTCGACCACGCGACGGGAGACCGCATTGGCCTCTCGCCGCGGCGGCAGGCGGCGTGAGGACCTGACATGGGCATGCTCGAAATCCGCAACGTCGACAAGATCTATCACAGCCGGGGCAAGCCGCCGGTCCATGCCGTGCGCGCGCTCGATATGGAGGTGAAAGCAGGCGAGATCGTTGCGCTGCTCGGCTCTTCCGGCTGCGGCAAGACCTCGACTTTGCGCATGATCGCCGGGTTCGAGAGCGTCAGCTCGGGTTCGATCGCGCTGGCACTGCGGCCGATCCATGATCTGGCGCCGGCGAAGCGCAAGGTGGCGATGGCGTTCGAAGGCTATTCGCTGTATCCGCCGCTCACCGTGCGCGAGAACATCGGCTTCGCGCTGAAGGCGCAGCAGCTCTCGCGCGCCGAGATCGCGCATCGGGTCGATAGCATCGCCCGCCTGGTCGAGATCGAGGATATCCTCGATAGCCATCCGCGCGCGCTTTCCGGCGGGCAGCAGCAGCGCGTCTCGCTGGCGCGCGCGTTGGTGCGCGACGCCGACCTCTATCTGCTGGACGAGCCGATGGGGCAGTTGGAGCCGCAGCTCCGCGCCGTGCTGCGCGGCCGCATCAAGGGCCTGCTCGCCGAACGTGGCATGACGGCGATCTTCGTCACCCATGACCAGACCGAGGCGAGCGCGCTCGCCGATCGCATCGCTGTCATGGAAGACGGCGTGCTGCAGCAGTTCGCCAGCGAGCGCGAGCTGAAGAACCGTCCGGCCAATCAGTTCGTCGCGAGCTTCATCGGCGAGCCGCCGATGAACCTGCTGGAGACCGCGGTGACGCAGGAGGAAGGCGGCTTCCGTCTGTCCGTGGGCTCCGATGTTGCCTTTCACATTCCCGGGCAGACGTTGGACGTGACGGGACAACAGGCGCTGGTGCAGGCCGATCGGATCAAGGTCGGCATCCGGCCGCAGCGGATCGCGATCGGCAGCGGTGAAACGCGGCTGCGCGTCGTCTCCAACCAGTGGCTCGGCGATCAGTCGCACATTGCGGGCGAGTGCGCCGGTCATCTGCTGGTCGCCGTGACGTCGAGCAGGGTCGTGGCGCGGCCGGGCGACGTCGTGCCGTGCGCGCTGGAGTCAGGCCATCTCCACGTTTTCGGCGCCGACGGCGTCTGCGTCCGCCACGCGGAGGCGCGTTGAATATGACCTCCGGAGCGATTCGCGACGTGATCATCGGCATCGACGCAGGGACGTCGGTGATCAAGGCGGTGGCCTTTTCGCGGGATGGCCGCCAGCTCGGGGATTTCGCGATTCCCAACAGCTACACCACCTTGCCGGGCGGCCGAGTCGAGCAAGACATGGAGCGGACCTGGACCGACACCGTTGCGGCCTTGCGCGGCCTCAGCGGCGCGCTGCCGAATCTGGCTCACCGGGTCGCCGCGATCGCCGTGACGGGGCAGGGCGATGGCACCTGGCTGATCGATGCGGATGGCCATCCCGTCGCTCCCGCGCTGCTGTGGCTCGACTCGCGTGCGGCAGGTTTCGTTCAAGCCTTCCGCGGCGGCGAGCGCAATGTCGCGCACTATCAGCGCACCGGATCGGGGCTCAACGCCTGCCAGCAGGGGGCGCAACTGGCCTGGCTGCAGGCCCATGACGAAGAGTTGCTGGGACGCGCGGGCACGGCGTTCCACTGCAAGGACTGGCTCTACTTCAAGCTGACCGGCGAGCGGGTCACCGATCCCTCCGAGGCGACGTTCTCCTGCGGTGATTTTCGCAAGCGCAGCTTCGACGGCGATGCCGCGCGTCTGATCGGCATCGCCGATGCCGCGCGCCTGTTTCCAGATGTCGTCGACGGTGTCGCGACGACGCATGGCTTGACGGCAACGGCTGCGGCCGAGACGGGCTTGCCCGAGGGCGTGCCGGTGTCGCTCGGCTATGTCGATGTGATCTGCAATGCGCTCGGCGGTGGGCTGTATGACCCCACGCCGGAGGTCGGCTGCACCATCATCGGCTCGACCGGCATGCACATGCGGCTGGTGAACGGCGCCGATGCAGTCAGGCTGAATGCCGAGGCGACCGGTTATACGATGCCGTTCCCGGTGCCGGGCCACTATGCGCAGATGCAGTCGACCATGGCCGCGACCTTGAACATCGACTGGCTGCTCGATGTCGCGCGCGGGGTGCTCGCCATGGAAGGCATCGCGCGGTCGCGCAACGACCTGATCCGGCGGCTGGACGAGCGTGTGCTCGCGGCGAAGGCGGGCGAGCTGCTTTATCACCCTTTCATTTCAGATGCGGGCGAGCGCGGGCCGTTCGTGTCCCACGAGGCCGCCGCGCAGCTGATCGGCCTGCGCACGCGTCATGGCTATTGGGATCTGATGCGCGCCGTCATGGAAGGGCTGGCCTTCGCGGCACGTGACTGCTACGCGGCGATGGGATCGTTGCCGGCGGAGATCCGGCTGACCGGCGGCGCGGCCCGCAGCCGCGCGCTCGGCGCCATTCTCGGGTCGGCGCTTGGCAGCACCATCCGGGTCTGCCGTCGCGAGGAGGCCGGCGCATCGGGCGCCGCGATGATCGCGGCGGTCGCGACCGGTCTCTATTCGAACATGATGGACTGCGCGGAGGAGTGGGTGAGACCGTATCTGGATGAGCCGCAAGCGCCGGATGCGGCGTTGGCGGAGCGCTATGCACAGCTGTTTCCGGCCTATGTCGAGGCTCGCCTCGCGGCGCGGCCGGTGTGGAAGCAGCTAGCGGCCCATCGCGCAGGTGCCAACCATGTCTAGCTCGATCGCCATCATCGGCGACCGCTTCATGCTGCCGTCGGTGTTCGCCGAGCGCATCACCGCCGTCTGCGGTGATGGCATCGACATCCGCATGCTCGAGCAGCCATGGCCGGACGAGCCGATGGAGCATGGCTATGCCGGCTCCAAGCTCGACGGGCTGAAGGAGTTCATGGGCGACCCCGAAGAACTGGCGGACTTCATCGGCGAGGCGTCCCTGCTGGTGACGCATCTGGCTCCGATCTCGCGGGCGATGCTGCAGCGGTTGCCGAGCCTGAAATTCATCGCCGTGTCGCGCGGCGGCCCCGTCAACGTCGACATGCAGGCCGCGCGCGATCACGGCGTGTTGGTCGTCAACACGCCCGGCCGCAACGCGAGCGCGGTGGCCGAGTTCACCATCGGCGCGATGCTCGCCGAGACCCGGTTGATCCGTAGCGGCCACGAGTCGATGCGGGGCGGGCAATGGCGCGGCGATCTCTACCGCGCCGATCGCACGGGACGCGAACTCGGCGAAATGACGGTCGGCATCGTCGGCTATGGCGCGATCGGCACCCGCGTGGTCAAGCTCTTGAAGGCGTTCGGCTGCAAGATCCTGGTGACCGACCCCTACGTCCAGCTCAGCGCTGAGGACCGCAACGACGGCGTCGAGCATGTCGCGCTCGCCGACCTCTTGGCGCGCGCCGACGTCGTCAGCCTGCATGCCCGCGTGACGCCGGAAACCACCGGCTTCATCGATCGCGATGCGCTGGCCCGGATCAAGCCCGGCGCGATCCTGATCAACACGGCGCGCGGGCCGCTGGTCGACTATCACGCGCTCCATGACGCGCTCAGCTCGCAGCGACTGGCCGGTGCGATGCTCGATACGTTCGCCGTCGAGCCGGCGCCGCCGGACTGGCCGCTGTTGCAGCTTCCCAACGTCACGCTGACGCCGCACATCGCCGGCGCGTCCGTGCGCACCGTCACCTTTGCCGCCGACCAGGCGGCCGAAGAGGTTCGCCGCTATCTCGCCGGCGAGCCGCCGCTCAATCCCTGCTGACGACGAAAGGTTTTCGACATGAATCGCGAGGAACGGCTGATCCGCGAGAACATCATCGCCAAATGCCGATGGATGAATGCGTCGGGCTTGAACCAAGGCACCTCGGGCAACATCTCCGCCCGCTACAAGGACCGCATGCTGATCACGCCCTCGGCGACGCCCTATGACTCGATGAAGCCGGAGATGATCGCCTCGATGCCGCTCGAGGGTGAATACGGATCTTGGGAAGGGCCGCTGAAGCCTTCGACGGAATGGCGCTTTCATCTCGACATCATGCGCGGCCGTCCGGATGTCGGCGGCGTCGTTCACACGCATTCCACCTATGCCACCGTGCTCGCCATCGCGCGCAAGCCGATCCCGGCCTGCCACTACATGATGGCGGCGTTCGGCGGCACCGACATCCGCTGCGCCGGCTATGCGCGGTTCGGCACGGCCGAATTGTCCGAGCTTGCGCTGGAGGCGCTGGAAGGCCGCAACGGCTGCCTGCTGGCCAATCACGGCATGATCGCGGTCGGCGCCAATCTCGACAAGGCGATGTGGCTTGCGGTCGAGCTCGAGACCATCGCCCGGCAATATTATCTGTCGCTCGCGCTTGGCCAGCCGCACATTCTGGGTGACGCCGAGATCGCCGAGACGGCGCAGGGGTTTTCGACCTACGGGCTGCAGGAGCCGAAGGCGAAAGCGGCAAAGCCGGCCAAGGCGACGGCAAAGGCGCGCGCCGCCGCGCGCAGCAAGCCAGAGAAGAAGCGCAGCAGCAAGCGATGAATGCGACGGTCTCACGCAGCGGAACCGATCACGGTCTGTTGGACCTCGCCGTGATCGGCGGCGGCATCAATGGCGCTGGTATCGCCCGTGATGCCGCCGGCCGCGGCCTGAAGGTGCTGTTGTGCGAGAAGGACGATTTCGCCGAGGGCACCTCGTCGCGATCGGGCAAGCTGATTCATGGCGGCTTGCGCTATCTGGAGTACTACGAATTCCGCCTGGTGCGCGAGGCCCTGATCGAGCGCGAGGTGCTGCTGGCCTCGGCGCCGCACATCATCTGGCCGATGCGCTTCGTGCTGCCGCACTCGCCGGAGCAGCGTCCCGCCTGGCTGGTGCGCGCCGGGCTGTTCCTCTACGACCATCTCGGCGGCCGCAAGCAGCTGCCAGCGAGCCGCAACGTCGATCTCGCGCATGAGCCGGAGGGCGCGCCGCTGCGCCCCGAATTCCGGCGCGGCTTCGAATATTCGGACTGCTGGGTCGACGATGCCAGGCTGGTGATCCTCAATCTGGTCGATGCCGCACGCAAGGGCGCGACGATCCTGCCGCGCACCCGCGCCGTGAGCGCACGGCGAGAGAATGGCGTCTGGCGGCTGGAGATGCGCTCCGAGAGCGGCGAGCTGCAGACCGTCAGCGCGCGGGCGCTGGTCAACGCCGCAGGTCCCTGGGTGCAGGACGTGGTGCAGGGCGTCGCCGGGCTCAACTCGGCGCACAATGTGCGGCTCGTGAAAGGCAGCCATCTCGTGGTGCCAAAATTCTGGAGCGGATCGCAGGCCTATCTGCTGCAGAACGCAGATCGCCGCGTCATTTTCGTCAATCCTTATGAGACCGATCTGGCGCTGATCGGGACCACCGACATCGTGCATGACGGCCGCGCGGAAGACGTTGCGATCGACGGTGCCGAAGTCGACTATCTGCTCGCCGTGCTCAACCGCTATTTCCGGGCTGCGCCCGGCAAGGGGGATATCATTCACGCCTTCTCGGGGGTGCGGCCGCTCTATGACGACAACGCCGACAATCCGTCGGCGGTGACGCGCGACTACGCGTTCGAGGTACATGGTGCACCCGGGCAGCCGCCGCTGCTGTCGATCTTCGGCGGCAAGATCACGACGTTTCGCCGGCTTGCCGAACAAGCGATGGAGCGCCTCGCGCCATGGTTTCCGCAGCTGGCGTCGGCATGGACGGCGGGCGCGCGCCTTCCGGGCGGCGATCTCGGTGCGCCGTTCGATCAGTTCCTTGCTGATCTCGCCGGCGAGTATCCGGGATTGCCGCCGGCGGTGCTGGCACATTATGCGCGGCTCTACGGCACCCGGGCGCGCGACCTGCTCGGAGCATCCCGCGACGTCGGCGATCTCGGCCGCCATTTCGGTTCCTCCTTTTATGAGCGCGAGCTCGTTTTTTTGCGCGAGCAGGAGTGGGCCGTCACGGCCGCCGATGTCCTCGACCGGCGCACCAAGCATGGCTTGCATCTGAGCCGTGCCGAGCGCGAGGCGTTCGAGCATCAGCTCTGATCGCGTCTTGACGCCTCGAGCCCTTCCGCGACCGCCGCAGCGCTTGGCGGGTGCCGATGACACGCCCCGGCAAATCGTGCTATCGAGCGCCCGCGATATGGATCGCGACGCGCCTGGAGACGCGGAATTCGGCACAATCCGGACCTTCGCCGATGCTTGACGCGCCGATCGATTCACAATCAAACCGCCCGACGACCTCCTGAATTCGACGCCATGCCGGACCAGATCAAAGCGAGAGCCGACCATCGGCGCGGTCCGCGGCAGGCAGGCATTGTCGACGCCTGGACCAGGGCCGCGTCCGGCTCCTGGATGGACCGGCGCTGGACCCCCTGGATCATCGTGCTGAGCGGCCTCGTGCTGGCGCTGCTGTGTGATGCCTTCGTGGCGCACATGCTCTCCGTCAATTATCGGGAGACCTATCGGACCACCGAGGCCGCCAACGGCGATCTCGCCCGCGCGCTCGAAGAATACATGTTGCGCAACATCCAGGGCGTCGACGTGCTCTTGAACACGACGATCGACAGTCTCAAGCAGGACCCATCGCTGCTCACCGCCGGCAATCCGGCCCTGATCGACGAGCTGAAGCGCAGGGTGGCGCCGTATCCCGCCGCGGGCGGCATCGTCGTGATTGATGCGGACGGCAACCTGCTCGGCGACAGCGCCGGCAACGGAGTTCCCGGCCGCGAGAACAATTTCGCCGATCGGGCCTATTACAAGGTCCAGCGCGATGACCCCGGCCGCGGCCTGTTCATCGACGTGCCGGTGGCCTCGCGTGTGAACAAGGGTCTGTTCATCGCGGTGAGCCGCGCCTTGATGATGCCGGGCGGACGTTTCGCCGGCGTGATCGTCGTGGCCGTCGACTACGAGAATCTGCGGCAGTTCTTTCTGTCGCTGAACGTCGGGCAACGCGGAACGGTGACGCTCTATCGAGACGATGGCACGATCCTGCTGCGCTCGCCGAACGCCGACGATTTTGCCGGCCGCAACGTTCGGTCCAATCGACTGTTCAGCCAATATCTCCCGCAGGCGCCTCACGGCAGCTTCGAGGGCAGCGGCATGACGGATGGCACGTCGCGGAGCATCAGCTATCGACGCGTCGCCGGCCTGCCGCTGGTGGTGACCGTGGCGCGCGATCCGGTCGAGTATCTGGCCGGCTGGAAACACAACGCGCTGTACTACAGCGCCATCGCCGCCGGGCTCAATCTGCTGATCTCGGGATTCGGCCTCGTCCTGGCGCGGCAATGGCGGCTGCGCGCGGCATCCGAGCAGGCGCTGCGCGACAATTTCGAGCAGCATCTGCTGGTCACGGAGAACGTGCCCGCGTTGATCGTCCAGGTCGGCGCCGATGGTGACATCCGCTACGCCAACCGTGTCGCACGCGAATGGTACGCGCAGCCGCCCACCGGAGCCGGCCGCAGCCGCAGGATCGACGACTACATCGATCCCGCGCGACGTGGCGAGGTGAGGCCGAAGATCGAGGCCGCGCTGGCCGGCCGGACCGCGGGCGGCGAGGAGAAGATCGCGTTTCCCGACGGCCGTGAACGCTGGTGCCAGACCATTCGGGTGCCGGATCGCAGCCAGGATGGCACGGTGCGCGGCTATTTCGTGCTGTCGGTCGACATCACCGAGCGCAAGCGCATCGAGGACGAATTGCGCCAGGCCCAGAAGATGGAGGCCGTCGGCCAGCTGGCCGGCGGCATCGCGCACGATTCCAACAACATGCTGGCGGCGACGCTCGGCAATCTGGATCTGCTGCTCGACGCCTTGCCGCCCGCCGATGTCTCCTGCCGCAGCATGGTCGAGCGGGCGATCGAGGCGGCGGAGCGGGTCGCCGATCTCAACCGCCGGCTGCTCGCCTTCGCCCGCAAGCAGGCGCTGCAGCCGCAGATCACCGACGTGAACCAGCTCGTCAGCGGCATGACGACCATCCTGCAGCGGACGCTCGGCGAGAACATCGAGATCGAATTGGCGCAGGACCCGATGCTGTGGCACTGCCTGATCGATCCGACGCAATTGCAGAACGCGCTGCTCAATTTGGCGCTCAATGCGCGGGACGCGATGGACGGCGGCGGGCGCCTGACGATCGCGACGACGAATGCCGTGCTCGACCAGCCGCTCGATGACGGCGACGAGCGCATCATACCCGGGGACTACGTGACGATCGCGGTGTCGGACATGGGGGCCGGCATGCCGCCCGAGATCGCGCGCCGCGCCTTCGAGCCGTTCTTCACCACCAAGGAGTTCGGCAAGGGCAGCGGCCTCGGCCTCAGCATGGTCTATGGCTTTGCGCGGCAATCGGGAGGCACGGTGCTGATCGACAGCCGGGTGGCGGAGGGCACGTGCGTCACGCTGTATCTGCCGAGCGCGGGGCCGGGCGTCACCGGTGGCACGCGCGCCGGCGCGGCGCGGCTGGCGCGGCCGCAGACCGGCGAACGGATCCTGGTCGTGGAGGACAATCCGCTGGTCGGCGCGATGGCATCGACCATGCTGACATCGATGGGCTACAGCCTGGTCGTCGTCACCAACGTGGCCGGGGCGATTGCCGAGCTGGAGCGGTCGGACCCGGTCGCGCTGCTGCTGACCGACATTCTCCTGCCGGATGCCCTGACCGGCATCGACCTGGCGCGCGAGGTGCGCCGCAGATGGCCCGATCTGCCCATCGTCTTCATGTCCGGCTTCGCCGACCCCTCGCTGGTGCCGGAGGAATTCCGGGCGACGACCAGGCTTCTCGCCAAGCCGTTCCGGCTGAGCCAATTGTCGGAGGCGATCGTGTCGGCCTTGGCCGGCAGGACAGCGACGTGAGCCCGCAGCTAGCATGCGGTGAGCGATCCGCCGGTTGCGGCCGATCAGCTGCGCTGTCGGGACGTGTTCTCGCGACCTCGCGGCGCGCATGGCGTCCGAGCCGTGGAGGTGGTGTCGCCCTCTCGACAACGAGGGCGCGGGGAATGCCGGGCGCTGGCCGCACCCATGGCCCGCCAGCGAAAGAAAATGCTGGCGGCAGGTACCACAGGTTCAGCCGAGACATCCCGGCATTCCCCGCGCGATGGTTGGGCGGCTTATACGTCCTCTCCCCGGGGACCGGCTGTCTTGCCCCCGTCACCCGCGCAACGCGAACGCGTTGTCACGAGCTTGGCCTCAGCACCGGGAGGCCAGGACCCTACGATTTCGCCGGCGCACCGAATTCGTTCGTCCGCATGACCAGGTCACGCTGCGAGCCGACACGCCCACCGCATCCCACCCCGCGTGTCGTGACGATCGCGATACGCCCCTCGTGCCGAGGCGGGACGGTGGTAGAAAATCATGATTTTCGGAAAAACGAAAGAGGAATATTTTTCACGGAACGACTGGACAGGGGTGATGTGGTTGAGGGGGCAGACGAAAACAGAGTTTTGGCGCAACCGGGTTTTCTCCCGCGCTGCTCGGGACGGCGTTGAACCATGAGAGCGAGGAGACGTCGTTGCAGCCATGGCGCAACGTCCGACATGAAGAAGCCAAGACGGTTGTGCGGACACGAAGCCCCAGCACCGCGACCGAGACTGGCTCAGTGCACAGCTCTAAGCCTGATCAGGTTCGGCTCCTCGATAGAAGAGCGCTCGTCCCTTCGGTATGAGCTGAAGCAATATGTCGTAGTCGGTGACATTTGCCGTCAGGACCACCAAGCCGAGCTTCTGCGCCTGAAGGAACAGCGCGCAATCGCGGAGAGCGCGGAACTTGCCATCTTTGTCATAACCCTGGGTTCGGCAAAGGATGCCTGACAGGAGTGCTGCGCGTCCTAGAATTTCGGCGTCTGAGGTGAAGATGCGATGCGAGGGCGTCGCCTTGATCTGTCGTCCAACCACCGCGATGACGGACGCAGTGCGCGAGTCGGCTGGGTTCAAGGCGCCAACCGTGTGCATCAACTCCTGCACCGCAATGATCGAGTGGTTGACCTGACGACGCGCGATGACTTCGTCCAGAATGGGAGGCGAGCAGCTCTGCATCTGGTCGATATAGACACAAGTGTCGAGCAAAAGTCCTTGTCCGGCAATCAGGCCGGGTCCGACAAATGGCAGCTCGTCATCGCTCCGCCGTGCCAGCGTTCCCCGTGGATCGAAACGCGCCCAGCGCCGCGCGCTCTCGTAGTCGAATGCCGCCACTTCAATAGCCGAGCTTCAGTTTCGGATCGACCGTCCCGCGCGATTCCTTGAAGACTTGCGCGAAATTATCCTCGAGCGCGATGGTCGCGAGAGCAAACTCGATAAGGTCGGTATCCGTTTCGATTCCCGTTTGCCGTTTGGCCTGCCGGACCAACGCGGAGCTCACGCGTCCGCCAATCCGTCCCGCCTTGTCCTTGAGGAGTCCGGACCGTTCGGCTGCCCGCATGACCGCCTGGACGCGCGTCTCGCTCGGGACGACGCGTCCAATCGTCGCCTCAACGCGAGGCCGGCGCGACATGCCGTGAGCGGTTTGCTTGCCCCGGCGGGAGGGGGATTTGCCGGCAGGTGCCTTGGCCATGATGATCCGGGTTCTGTTGGACAAAAACCTTCTTTGTTCAACATAGCGCGTCTCGCCTCTGCTTCAACGTGCCGCCGACCCGCCCCTCACTCCACCGCATCCTTCTTCGCGATCCGGTGCAGCTGCTCGAACAGATCGGCCTGCTCACTGGTGCACAGACACACGCCCTGCGCGGAGTCCGTGTCGCCGGCGTTGAGGTAAGCGTGGCCCATGGTGCTGTCGAGATACATGCCGTCGCCTTCGTGTAGGATCTCGGGCGCGTAGAACTCGGTGTGGACGGCGATGGTGCCGCGGGTCACCAGGAAGTATTCCTCGCCGCTGTGGCGGAGCAGGGGGCCGAACTCGTCCAGAGTGCGGGCGCGCACCTCGGCGATCATCGGCACCATGCGCTTTCCGATCAGGTCGGTGCATTGATAGGTGTAGGTGTAGAACCTCGTGTTCACCACCTGGCCCTGGCCGGAGCGGCTGATGCTGCGCCGTGCCGTCACCGGCCGGCCCGGCTCGGGGCGCGGCGTCGTCGGGCTGAACAGCTCGGCGATATCCATCTGCAGGCCCGAGGTGAGCTGCAGCAGCTTGTCGTAGGTCAGCGACATCAGGCCGTTCTCGACCTTGGACAGGGTCGACAGCGCCATGCCGGTTTTTTCGGCGACCTGCTTCAGGGTCAGCCCGCGCGCCTGCCGGGCCGCCTTCAGGCACTGGCCGAGCTGGGAGTGGGGGCCTTCGGCTGAAACGCTGATGGCAGTGTCTGTCAAAGCGATCTCCGGAAAATCCGTTAGCGGATCAGGCGTGCCGATGGCCGGGGCAGGCCGACAATCTCGCCCCAAAGAACAACATATTCAATTGGGTGCCCCGATGTCCGAAGGTCATGCGTGGACAGCGGTGGAACAATGCGTTTTCGGGTCGTGCATTCGATTTCCTATATGCTAAATAGTTTTCCGAAACGGAAAAGAGAAGCCCGTGGAATCGATTTGCGACAAGACCGCCGTCGAGCTGGTCAACCTCCTGAAAACAAAGGCGATCTCGCCGGTTGCGCTGCTCGAATCGTGTCTGGACCGGATTGCGGCGGTGAATCCGGCCGTCAACGCGGTGGTGACCCTGGACGAGCCGGCTGCCCGCGCGGCGGCCAAGGCCGCCGAGGCCGAGATCGTGAGGGGCGAGGACCGGGGGGCGCTGCACGGCCTGCCGGTGCTGATCAAGGACACCCAGGACACCGCCGGGATGCGCTCCACCTATGGCAGCCCGATCCTGGCCGACAATGTGCCCGTGGCCGACCAGGCCTCGGTGGGCCGGCTGCGCGCTGCCGGCGCGATCATCTTCGGCAAGACCAACACGCCGGAATGGGCGGCGGGCGGCAACACCCGCAATCCCGTGTTCGGCGCCACCGGCAACCCGTTCGACCCGATGCGCTCGGCCGCCGGCTCCTCCGGCGGCTCGGCGGTCGCGCTCGCTTGCGGCATGGCCCCGCTGGCCTCCGGCTCGGACACCGGCGGCTCCCTTCGCAATCCGGCCGGCTTCTCCGGCATCGTCGGCATGCGGCCGTCCTACGGCCTCGTCGCCAGCGAGAAGCGCGCCCATGGCTGGTCGTGCCTGTCGACCGATGGGCCGATGGCGCGCGATGTCGCCGATACCGCGCTGATGCTGTCGGTGATGGCGAGCGACGATGCGCGCGATCCGCTCGCCTACACCTTGCCGGGCGAAGCCGTGCGCGGCGCGCCATCGCGCTGGGCGGTGCCGCCGGTGGTCGAACTCAAGACGCTCAGGCTCGCCTTCACCGAGGATTTCGGCTTTGCGCCGACGGAAGCGCTGATCCGCCGCGCCTTCCGCGCGCGCGTGTCGCGCATCGCGCCGCTGTTTGCTGACGCGCAGGAGAGCGCACCCGATTGCAGCGGCGCCGACGAGACTTTCGCGGTGCTGCGCGCCTCGCTGTTCCTCACCCAGCACGGCAAGAATTTTCGCGAGCGGCCCGACATGCTGGGGCCGAACGTGCGCGCCAATGTCGAGGAGGGGCTCGGCTACAGCCTCGACGATTTTTCGCGCGCGAGCGCCAACCAGACCCGCATCTACCGCGCCTATCAGGGCTTCTTCGCAAGCCACGACGTGCTGATCAGTCCGACCATCACCTTGAGCCCGCGGCCGTGGGTCGAGTTGTATCCGGCCGAGATCGACGGCGTGCCGACACGCTCCTACTTCCACTGGCTGGCGCTCGCTTATGCGGTGACGCTCGCCGGCCATCCCGCGCTCAGCCTGCCGCTCGGCCTCGACGACAACGGCCTGCCGTTCGGTCTGCAGATCGTAGGTCCCCGCGGCGGCGATGCGCTGGTGCTCGGCGTCGCCGCGGCGCTGGAGGCCGCCTTTGCCGATGACGCCGAGCTGCGCCGTCCCCGGCCGGACCTCGCCAGGCTCGCGTCGCTGCCGCCGCTGGCGCAGACGCCGGGCTTCATGGCGTGGGATTGAGGCCGGCCATCATGATCAATACATCCTGGAGCGACTAACGATGTCCGACGCCCCCTCATGGCCGTTTTCGCTGGTGCGCCGCGCCGGCGGCCTGGTGTTCCTGTCCGGCGAAATCCCGGTTGCCGATGACGGCAGCATTCCCGAAGGCATCGCGGCGCAGACCGATCTCGTCTTCAAGCACATCTCGGAGACGCTTGCCGGCGAAGGCCTGACGCTCGACGACGTCGTGTCCTGCATGGTGCACCTCGCCGACAAGGCGGATTTCGCCGCCTATAACGAGGCCTATCGCAGGCACTTCAAGGACCCGCTGCCGGTGCGCACCACGGTGCAGGCGCAGATGATGGCGGATGTGAAGATCGAGGTCACCGTCGTCGCAGCGGCGCGGACCTGAGGCAGGAGTGATGACGATGCAAAGCGCGATTGTTCTCGGTGGCGGCATGGTCGGCGTCGGCACGGCGCTGCACCTGCAGAGCCGCGGCTGGTCAGTGGCGCTGGTCGACCGCAGGGAGCCGGGCCGCGAGACCAGCTACGGCAATGCCGGCATCATCCAGAGCGAGGCCGTCAGGCCCTACGCGATGCCCTATGATCTCGCCGGCGTGCTCGACATTGCGCTGGCGCGCACCAACGACGTGCACTACAGCCTCGCGGCGTTGCCCTATCACGTGCGCTCGCTGCTGCAATACTGGTGGAATTCGTTCCCCGCCCGGCACGAGGTGCTGACGCGGACCTATGCGCAACTGATCGCACGCGCCGCGCCCGAGCACGAGCCGCTGATCCTCGCGGCCGGGGCCGGCAATCTCGTGCGCCGTGACGGCTTTCGCGTGCTGCACCGGACGCAGGCGCAGTTCGACAAGGAGGCCAGGGAGGCCGAGGCGGTCGGCAAGGCGTTCGGCGTCAAGTTCAAGCTGCTCAGCGCACAGCAGCTCAAGCAGGCCGAGCCCGGGCTGATCGACAGCGGCATCGGCGGCCTGCACTGGCAGGAGCCGTGGACCGTGTCCGACCCCGGCAGCCTCGTCGGCTCCTATGCCGAGCTGTTCACGCGGCGCGGCGGCAAGCTGCTGCGCGGCGATGCGACCACGCTCGCACAGGCGGGCAGCGGCTGGGCCGTCACCACGGCGGAGGGACGCATCGAGGCCGAGGCCGTGGTGGTCGCGCTCGGACCGTGGTCGCCGGAGTTCCTGAAGCGGTTCGGCTACGACATCCCGATGGTGCGCAAGCGCGGCTATCACCGTCACTACAGCGGCGGCGCCCCGCTCGATCTGCCGTTGCGCGATGCGGCGCGCGGCTATCTGATGAACCCGATGGCGCTCGGTGTGCGCATCACGACCGGCGCCGAGCTGTCATCGCCGAATGCGAAGGCGACCCCGGTTCAGCTCGGCAAGGCCGAGGCTGCCGCGCGCCAGCTCATCGATCTCGGCAAGCCGGTGGAGCCCGAGCCGTGGATCGGCACGCGGCCGTGCATGCCCGACATGCTGCCGGTCGTCGGCCAAGCGGCGCGTCACAAGGGCCTGTGGCTGCATTTCGGCCACGGCCACCAGGGCTTCACGCTGGGGCCCGCGACGGGACGCATCCTCGCCGAGCTGATGAGCGGCGAAGCGCCGAGCGTCGACGTCGCCGCCTGCGCGCCGGCGCGTTTCGGCGCATAGCTGCGAGCGCCGTTGCAGCCCTGCAATTGCAGGCTGCAGCGGCGCCCGCCACGCAGTCCCTTGTTTACCAAGCGTGGCTGTTCTGGGCCGTTCTGGCGCTGCAAAATTTCCACTTCACGAATTCGCAAGCCCGCTCTCCTAGGGTGATGCCGGTTGGACCAGGACGCGGGGGCGAAACGCGTTTCGTGAGTTCTGTCGTCGGCCAGTGATCCGAACATCATGTGGGGGAGCAGATGAACTTCACGGGCCTCGTGTACCGCTTCATCTCGAATTTCGTATTTCTCGCGGCCGTCTATCTCAGCCTGAACTACGTCGAGAAGTACCAGAACCGCGCCGTCCTGGCGCTGGTGGTGCTGATCTATGCCGGCATGCGCGCCGTCACGGTGGTGCGCACCTTCCACTTCTTCGGGCGGATCGAGAAGATGGAGTCGGACGTTCGCCGTCTGGCCGGCATGCTGGGCGACGGGCCGGTGGGGCAGGTTGTCAGCAGGCAGGTGGTGTCCGACGTCGGATCGCTGCGCAAGGACGGCGAGAAGAAGTCCTACATGGACCTGTTCTTCCTGGCGGCCGCCGTCATCCTCTGCGTCAGCAAGCTGGTCTCGAACTGATCGCGCGCACCGCGAGCGGTGTGCATCAGGCCGATCGCCGCGATATCGAGCTCGAGCAGCCGAAGGCGAGGGCGAGCGAATCGTGCCGCATCCCCGCGTGCAACATCTGCGAATGTTCAGCGTCGCCTGAGGCTGGCGAGGCGCAGCGGACGCGGCGCCGGCTTGGCGGCCGCCGCCTTCGGGGCCGGGCTCTCGAGCCGGGCGAGCTGATGCCGCTGCGCCGACAGCGGCGCGACAGGAGGCCATGCGAACAGATTGGGCGCCGGCGCTGCCAAGGCCGGCGCTGCAAGGCGCGGCGCGAGCGGCGGACGCGGCCATGCCGGCTTCTGGGCGCCGTGCGTGATGGCCGCGGGCACGTCGAGAATGCCGAAATCGTCCAGCCTGGCGCGGGCGCGCGTTTCGGCGCCGGCGAGATCGACGGGCGCGATCCTGGGCCAATGCGCCACCGGGGTCTCGTCCGACGGACGATGCACCAGCCAATCCTCGGGCTCGGTCGGCGTCGCCGGCCGGTCCGGCGTTGCCGCCACGACGTGCACGATCTTGTAGTTCTTGGCCTTGAGATCGGCGAGGATCTTGGGCAGCGCCGTGACGGTGCGGGCCTGGATGTCGTGCAGCAGCAGGATGCCCTTGCCGCGCGCCTCCAGCCGCTTCATCGCGAGCTCGTAGACCTTGGCGCCGGAAATGCTGCGCCAGTCGTCGGCCAGGAAATCGGCGCTCCAGACCTGCAGGCCGAGCGAGGCGGCGTAGCTCTCCACGGCGTCGCCGCGCAGCAGGCCGGGCACGCGGAAGAACGGCGACAGCGCGGAGGGATCGGTGAGCGCGGCCTTCGTCCAGGCGATGCCCTGATCGACCTCCGGCTGGACCTGTTCGAGCGTCATCTTGTTGAAGCTCAGCGGATGGTTCTGGCTGTGGGTGCCGATGGCGTGGCCGGCGGCCGCGAGCTTCCTCACGCCCTCGGGATCGGCCTTGGCCTGGCGGCCGATGGTGAAGAACGTCGCCTTGACGCATTGGTCGGCGAGAATCTGCAGCACCCGATTGCTGTATTTCGGCAGCGGCCCGTCGTCGAAGGTGATGACGACCTCGTGATCCTTGAGCGGCAGCGTCTCCTTGTACTGCATCGCGCCCAGGCGCGGATGCTCGCGCGGATCGACCACCAGGACGCGCGACGTGCCGAGCGCGTTCGGGTGTCCGGGACAATCGGCCGCCGATGCGGCTGACGATCCGACACTGGAGGCGACGCAGGCGACGGTGCCCAACAGCACTGCGAGCCATGTTGGCCGTCCGACGCAAGCCCACCGACGATCACGCATCACGCTGCTCACATTCCCTTCACCGTCCCGGCCCCTTCGGCCAGGGTCTTCGACGCTCGATGATGTGTCGCAGCCGCGCGGGACGGGCAAGCGACCGCCAAGACATAGCAGGGATGTTCGGCTGTCGCGAGATGACATCGTTCCGGGTTCCGGTTTGCGCGCGGCTGTTGCCGGATTGCAAGCGGCAGAAATCGCCGCGATCACGGCCGTCGAGCGTAGACAGCGGCCCTGAACGACGGATTAACCACCTTCGTTCGGCGTCGTCGGCGCGGGTGAAGGGCGCTCGCTATGCTGCTCGTGATGCACATCTGCCGGCTGCTTCGGAACCACATGGACCACGCGATAGCCGTGGTTCTTCAGGTAGCGTAGGAACGCGGGCAGCATGGCGACCGTGCGCGGCTGCGGATCGTGCAGCAGGATGATGCCCTTGCGCGCCTGGCTCAGCCGGGTGGTCAGCAGCTTCAGCGTCTGCTGCGGTGACATCGGGTTCCAGTCGCTGGCCCAGAGATCGGCCCCGAACACGACGATGCCGCGCGACTGCAGCAGGTCGAGCGTCGCCGGTGTCGATTCGAAATAGGGGAAGCGGAAGAATGGCGTCGACGGCGTGGTCGTCTCCGCGCCGTTGAGCGCCTTCTCGTCGGCGGCAATGCCGCGATCGATCTCATCGACGGCCTGTTCCGGCGTGATGTGCGCGAGATTCGCATGCGTGAAGCTGTGATGGCCTATGGTGTGGCCTTCGGCCGCGATCTTCCGCACCAGCGCGGCGCGGCGCGACGCAGGCTCGCCGACCAGGAAGAAGGTCGCGCGCACGCATTCCCTGGCGAGCGCGGCGAGCACCTTGTCGGTCATCGGCGGCGACGGGCCGTCGTCGAAGGTCAGCACCACCTCGCCGTCGTGCAGCGGCAGCGTGTCCGGGAAGCTCTTCAGGCCGACGCGCGGATGTGTCGCGGGATCGACGGTGATAATGCGCGACGTGCCGAGCGTACCTTCGTGCGGGCATGCGGCGGGCGCGGCTGCGGCGACGTCAGCCGCAAGCAGCGCCACCACGACGCCGGCCGCGTTTACCCATCCCGTCATCGGTCGCCAAAGCCGCATCTTTTCCCGTTGCGCTCGCTGTTGCCGATTATGTAATGCGTGAAAGCACAAATCAGACCATTTGCTCTGAAATCAAGCGCGTGAGGCACGTCATGAACGAGACATCGGACGTTGCCCATGCTGATGCTACTCTACGCGATCGCGCGCCGATGCGCACCGAATCCGGCGAGATTCGCGCCGAATTCATCGCGGCCATCACGGCGGCTATCGCCGCCGAGGACGAGGCGTTTCTGCGCGCTGAGGTCGCCGAGCTGCACGAGGCCGATCTCGGCGACCTGATCGCGGCGCTCGCGCCGGACGACCGTGTCCGGCTGGTCGAGCTGACCGGCACCGATTTCGACTTCTCGGCGCTGAACGAGGTCGACGACGCGGTCCGCGAGGAGATCCTCGAGGAGCTCGAGCCTGCGACCGTCGCCGAGGGCGTGCGCGAGCTCGAATCCGACGATGCGGTCGAGCTGTTGGAAAGCCTCGACGAGGAGGACAAGGAGGAGATCCTCGAACGCCTGCCGCCGTCGGAGCGCGACGCGCTGGCGCGCAGCCTCGACTATCCCGAGGGCTCGGCCGGCCGCCGCATGCAGAGCGAGGTCATCGCGGTTCCACTGGGCTGGACGGTCGGCGAGGCCATCGACTACATGCGCGAGACGCCGGATCTGCCCGAGCGGTTCTACGAGATCTATGCGGTCGACGACGCACGGCATTGGCAGGGCGCGGTGTCGCTCGATGCGCTGCTGCGCGCCCGCCGTCCGGTTCCGCTGGCCGATCTGATCGACGAGGACCGCCGTCGCGTCACTGTCACCGACGATCTGGCCGAGGTGGCGCGGCTGTTCGGCAAGTACAATCTGGTCGCGGCCCCCGTGGTCGATGCCGATAACCGGCTGGCCGGCGTCATCACCATCGACGACGTGGTCGACGTCATCGAGGAGGAGGCCGACGAGGATTTCAAGGCGCTCGGCGGCGTGTCGGGCGACGAGGAATTGTCCGACAGCGTCTGGACCATCGCAAAGGGGCGCTTCAACTGGCTGCTGATCAATCTCGCCACCGCGTTCCTGGCATCATCGGTGCTCGGCCTGTTCGAGGGCCAGTTGCAGCAGATGGTGGCGCTCGCCGTGCTCGCGCCGATCGTCGCCAGCCAGGGCGGCAATGCCGCGACCCAGACCATGACGGTCGCGGTGCGCGCGCTGGCGACGCGCGAGCTCGGGCCGAACAATGCGATGCGGGTCGTGATCCGCGAGGGGCTGGTCGGGCTCGTCAATGGTCTGGCCTTCGCGCTCGTCACCGGCATCGCCGCCGTGGCGTGGTTCAAGATGCCCGGGCTCGGCATCGTGATCGGGCTTGCGATGATCTCGAATCTCGTCGCGGGGGCGCTCGGCGGCATCCTGATTCCGATGGTGCTCGAACGCGTCCGCGCCGACCCGGCCGTCGCCTCGGGAACCTTCGTCACGACGGTGACCGACGTCGTCGGTTTCTTCTCGTTTCTCGGCATCGCCACGCTGTGGTTCGGCTTGAAATAAGCACAATCCCTGAACGACTTATATCGTTAATCCGGCCTTAACGCGGTTCGGCGAGACTGTCGATCGAGACGGAGTCGGACGATGCAACGCTTGCGGCTGAAGGCAGATGGACGGATCGTGGAGCTGCGTGACGGCGAGGAGATTCCGCTGGCGCCCGCGGCTCCGCTCGAAGTGCGCGACCTCAGGCGGCGGGTGCAGCTGACCCAGCAGGAATTCGCCGCCAAGCTCGGCGTGCCCGTCGAGACCATCCGCAACTGGGAGCAGGGCAAGCGCATGCCGCGCGGCCCGGCGCGCGCGCTGCTCACCGTCATCGCGCACGCGCCCGAGACGGTGTTTGCCGCCTTAGCCAAGACTTAAGCCAAACACGGGTCGTGCGTTGGCAACGCCCAGCGTGTGCCTACATAATGTTGCACGCGCTCTGGAGTGCACGGCCATGCTGATGATCGAGGCCAATGGTGCCGGAATTCCCGCTTTGGGTCTCGGAACCTGGGAGCTGCGCGGGCGCGCCTGCAGCCGCATCGTCGAGCAGGCGCTCATCCTCGGCTACCGGCACATCGACACCGCCCAGGTCTATGAGAACGAGCATGACGTCGGCGAGGGCCTGCGCGCCTCCCGCGTCCGGCGCAACGAGGTGTTCCTGACAACCAAGGTGTGGACCACGCATTTCGCGCCGCACGATCTCGAACGCTCGGCCAAGGAGCCTGGTCCGGCTGCGCGTCTCCGAGGTCGACCTGTTGCTGCTGCACTGGCCCAACCCGCACGTGCCGCTGGCCGAGACGCTCGGCGCGCTGGCGCATGCCAAGACGCTCGGGCTCGCACGCCACGTCGGCGTCTCCAATTTCACGGTTGCCTTGCTCGACGAGGCGGTGGCGGCATCGCCCGAGCCGCTGGTGTGCAACCAGGTCGAGTATCATCCCTATCTCGATCAGACCAAGGTCCGCGAGGCCTGCGCGCGCCATGGCATCGCGCTTGTCGCCTACAGCCCGATCGCCAAGGGCAAGATCAAGAACGATCCGACCTTGACGCGGATCGGCCGCGCCCATGGCAAGAGCCCGGCGCAGATCTGCCTGCGCTGGCTGGTGCAGCAGAACGTCGTGGCGATCCCGCGCACCTCCAAGATCGAGCGGCTGTCCGAGAACCTCGACGTGTTCGATTTCGAGCTCCCGGAGCAGGACATGGCGGACATCTTCGCGATGGGCAGTCCCGAAGGGCGGATGACCAACTTCGCCTTTGCGCCGAAATGGGATTGAGGGCGGCGCCCGCGCCGCTATGCTAGACACCGACATGGCAGGCGCGGCCGGCGGGCCGGATGGCGGCTGGCGCTGCAATCCCTGCCAATGATCGGCGAGACCGCGCGCAGCCCAGGCAATCGGTCCGGCGTTCGGTCAGGAGCGGGCGCAAGTGAAGCAGCATGGAACGTTGGCAGTTCATCCGTTGGGGCATCGCCGCATCGGTGCTCGCGCATCTCCTGATCGCCGGTGGGGTCGTGGTCTCGACCACGGTGCGTCCCTACGAGATTGCCAGGACTGACGAGGTTGCGGTCGACATCGTCGATGCCGACGACCCGCAGAAAACGCCGGTGCCGACGCCGTCGCCATCGCCCGAGCTGACGCTGCCGCCGCCGGCGCCGAGCCCGTCGCCGGCGGCCGCCGCGCCGCCTCCGGCGCCTGAGCCGGCGCAGCCACCGGTGCAGGAGGCGAAGGAGATGCCGAAGCCGCCGTCTCCCTCACCGGCGCAGCCACAGCCTTCGCCGATGCCGCCGTCCAAGGCCGTGAAGACGGCCGCCAAGGCGGAGGCGAAGTCGGCCGCCAAGCCTTTGCCGCCGCCTGTGCCGGCTCCGGCGCCGAGCTATGTGCCGCCCGAGCCCGACATCACGGTGAAATACGGCGTCATGCTGGGCCTGCCGGAGCCGCTTTCGCCGCTGCCGCCGGCAATCGGCCCGGACGATGCCAAGGACGCCGGGCCGGCCGCGACGACCAACCTCGCGGCCAATCTGGAGACGGCGCTGCGTCAGCGGGTCAGGAGCTGCGCCCGTCTTTCGGCTTCGATGTCACCGTCCGACCGGGTCATGGTCAGGCTGCGCTTCGCAATGACGCCCGACGGGCGGCTGGCGACGGAGCCGGAGGTGAGGGAGGTGATCGCACCGCTGAAGGCTGCGCAGCTGAAGGAAAGCGCCGTCGAGGCATTGAACGCCTGCCAGCCTTATTCGATGCTGCCGCGGGATCGCTATGACGAGTGGAAGGTGATCGAGATGTCGTTCACGCCGCAGGACTTCACGCGCTGATCGTGTTGCGCGCAAGGGGACGCAAATCGGAGCAAGTCGCTGTCGACGCGGCCGCCGCCGATCCTGTATGCGTCCTGGAAGGCAAGGCTCCCATGGCCGACACGGCGCGGCCCATGCACGCCTGAACACGGAGACGGCTGGACATGACGCTGAAGCTGGTGATCGGCAACAAGAACTATTCCTCATGGTCGATGCGGCCGTGGCTGGCGCTGCGCGGCTGCGACATCGCCTTCGAGCAGATCGTGATCCCGCTCTACACCGACGATCCCGCCGACAAGGCGCGCATCCTTAAGCATTCCCCGGCCGGCAAGGTGCCGATCCTGATCGATGGCGCGATCAGCGTTTGGGATTCGCTCGCGATCATCGAATATCTCGCCGAGCGTTTCCCGCAAGCGGGGCTGTGGCCCGCCGATGCCGCTGCCCGCGCCCACGCGCGATCGGTCTGCGCGGAGATGCACTCCGGCTTCCCGGCCTTGCGTAACGAATGCCCGATGAACCTCCACCGGCCGGTGCGGCCCGTGGAGCTGTCTGCCGATGCCAAGGCCAACATCGCCCGGATCGAGGACATCTGGCGCGACTGCCGTGCCCGCTACGGCAATGGCGGGCCGTTCCTGTTCGGCCGCTTCGGCGCGGCCGACGCCATGTTCGCGCCGGTGGTCACGCGCTTCCACAGCTTCGCCATTCCGGTCGCCGCCGAGACCCGTGCCTACATGGACACGATGATGGCGATGCCGGAGTTCGCGGCGTGGGTGAAGGACGGACTTGCGGAGAGCTGGATCATCGACCGGGTCGAGAAAGTCTGAACGGCGTCGCCTGTTCACGATATGGTCTGCGGTGGACGAGCGAGCCCCGACGCGCTCGTCCAGGAATACCGCCTACGGCGTCATCCCGTTGAAGACTCTCGCAATCTCCGTGTTTGCCATGTCGTGAGGTCGCTGGTCAGGGCGGGCGGCGGCGTGATATAAGCGCGATATTTATAAAGACACGCCGGCCCGGGCAGCGGGACAAGGGGCTCTTGCCGGCACGCGAGCAGGAGAGGGCGTTGAAACACAAGTTCCCCATTGGATCGACCGTCTATTTTACCGCGAGCAACGTCTCGCGTCCGGCTGCCACCGGCACCTACGAGATCATCCGCCAGCTTCCGACGGAAGACGACGACTGCCAGTATCGGATCAAAAGCTCGACGGAAGCCTTTGAGCGGGTTGCCAGAGAGAGCCAATTGGCCTTGTCTTGAGGATGACGTGCCGCGTCGGCGGAGGCGGCCGCCGGAGACGTAGCCGAAGCGAGAGGGGGAGTTGCCACGCGTTCGGGAGCCGTGGCGCGAGACGCGGACGATTGCTGCGCGATCCCTTTGGGGATAGCGGGTAGCTCCACACCATCCGGCGCCCGCAGGCGCATGGAATCGTCTTATTGTCGTGGTGGGGCCGCAATCGATCGGGTGATCATTTGAATTTGATGATCGTTTCACGGCCGTCCCATGTAGGGACGCCATCGGGCCCGCTTTCGCTGGCCCACGTCAGGAACAAGCGCGCATGAACTCGACCTGGCCTTCCTCGTTGGATCAGCTCTTGAACTCACCGGCGTTCCCGATGTGGCTCACCGTTGCCGCGGCGGGTTTCTTTGCACTGGTCGTGCTGATGACGCTGCTCAGGGCCGAGAAATCGGTCGCCAACGGCGCGCTGACGGTGATCACGCTGCTGGCGGTCGGGATTGCGGTGGCGTCGATGATGCGGAGCCAGGATGCGACCCTGCGTGGCGCCAATGGCGATCCTGCGGCGACCGCCTCCGTCGGCCTCTCGCCACCCGCCCTGGCCTGCGTGGATGATCTCGCCGGCGATCTGGTGCTCGCGAATTGCGAGAAGAGCCTGTTCGGATCGGCCGAGATGACCGCCGCGGCCGTCAGTTATGCGGCGGGCATGCTGAGCCGGCTGTCTCAGGTGGGCGACGTCGCCAGCGCCAACAAGGTGATGACCGCGGAACTGCTGGCGCTGCGCCGCGCCGTCGAGCGCGATCGTTATGGCCTGATGGCCTATGTGCTGCTGACGCGCGACCGCTGCACGCCGAGCGATTGCGTGATGTTCCGTGCCGTGGGCGATCGCCAGCAACTGATGAACAACATGGAAGGGCGGACCTATGAGGGGCTGGTGACGCGCTACGCCTCGCAGTGGAATGCGGCGCCGGGCCAGCCCGTCGCTGGAACCTTTGCGGGACTGGCGCCTCCAGGGCAGGCGCCGTCGGCGCCGAGCGGCAAGCCGACGACGGCGGAATTTCCCAGCTCGGCCAATACCCCGCCGGTCAGCATCATGAATCCCGAGCCGACGGCCTCGACGCGCTCGGTCGCACCGGCAGCCGCTGCGCCGAAGCCGCCGACGCAGCTTGCGCCGTCGCCCGCAGCGCCGCCGACCGTGGCTGCCAGCCACGCCCAGGCGCCGCCGGCGGCCAGGAAGGCCGCACCGAAGCCGAAGCCGGCTGCCGCGGCGCCTCAAGCGGCGCCTGACGCCGCCGAGCCGGCCGCCAACAACGAATAGATCCCGCTGGTCGAACCGCCATCATGCCTCTGCACCTGATCAAGCTCGCCGTCGGCTGCGAGTCCGTGAAAGAGCTGAAGGAGTGGATCGCCGAGCGCATGCTCGCGGCCAAGAAGAAGGGCCTGCCGCAGCAGCACGTCCATGTCACGCGGATGACGCCGAAACGGGTCGAGGACATCCTCGCCGGCGGCTCGCTGTACTGGGTGATCCGCGGTGAGGTCGCCGCGCGCGAGAAGATCGTCGGCATCGAGCCGTTCCGCGACGGCGACGGCATCGGGCGGTGCCGCATCATCATGCAGCCGAAGGTGATCGCGGTGTCGCCGCGGCCGATGCGCCCGTTCCAGGGGTGGCGCTATCTGACCACCGAGGATGCGCCGGCCGATCTCGGCAAGTCCAGTGCGGCGGGGGTCGAAGCCATGCCCGAGCCGCTGCGCCGCGAGCTGCGCGATCTCGGCCTGCTGTAGCCGCTCGATGAGTTGCCGGTGTTGCGCGTGAGCATCTCACGCCGGGGCGGAAATTCAGACTCGATCGCAAGGGCAGAGCGACGCTCCCCAGCGTCAGTTGCCGCTGCCTCTGGCCTTGCGGCGAGGGAGCACTCGCGGTCTTGGTGAGCCGCTGATTTCCCGGCGGCTCAGCCGGCGATATTGTCGATCAGTCGCGTGGTTCCGATCTTGGCCGCGACCAGGATGCGTATCGGTCCTGACTCGTTCGGGGCGATGGGCGCCAGCGTCTCGGCGTGGCGGACCTCGAGATAGTCCAAGGCGAAGCCGGCTTCGGTGATCGCGGCGGCGCCGTCCCCAATCGCGGTCTGTATGTCGTCGCCGGCGCGCAGCCGGGCCGCCAGCTCCTTCAGGACACGGTGCAGCGTCGGCGCCGCCCGCCGCTCGTCTGCAGTGAGGTAGACATTGCGCGACGACATCGCGAGCCCGTCGCGTTCGCGCACCGTACGCGATCCGACGACGCGGACGCCGAGATCGAGGTCGCGCGCCATCTGGGCGACGACGCGGAGCTGCTGATAGTCCTTCTCGCCGAAGATCGCGACGTCCGGCCGGCATTGCGTGAACAGCTTGGCGACCACGGTCGCGACCCCGCCGAAGAAATGCGGACGGAAGCGATCCTCCAGCCCGGCCAATGCCGCGCCTTCCGGCACGACCCGCGTCGCGAAGCCGTCCGGATACATCGCCTTCGCGTCGGGATGCCAGATCAGATCAACGCGCTCGGCCGCAAGTTTCGCAACATCCTCCTTCCAGGTCCGGGGGTAGGAACCGAAATCCTCCGTCGGCGCGAACTGAGTCGGGTTGACGAAGATCGAGACGACCACCTTGTCGGCGCGGCGCTTCGCCAGCCGGACCAGCGAGATGTGGCCTTCATGCAGCGCGCCCATGGTCGGCACGAGCGCGATGCTGGCCTTTCTCGCGCGCAAGCTGTCGAGCTCGCGGCGGAGGGCGGAAACGGTGCGGGCGACGCGAGGGCTTCGTGACATTTTTGCTCGATCTCACAGCGAAAAATTGCGGTTGCTCTGTTCGGCCTTGACGCTCGGGCGACCGCCCTTAACAAGGACGCGACACGCCGCTCAGCATACTTGAATACGCCTGTTAGCACGTCTCCGCGTCCGATGCGGAGTTGGTAAACGCGCGCGTCAAGTAGTAGCGGAGGATGCGTCCCCCGTGGGATTCACGATGACGATGCATTTCACTTGACCGCAGACGACCGTGACTCGAAGATGATCGTAAGAGGTCGACAACATGCTGGTGCAGACTAGCCAAGGACAATCGGGCTCGGCCCACGTGGTTGTGCTTGGAAACGAGAAGGGCGGATCGGGCAAGTCGACCACCGCCCTGCACATTGCCGTGGCACTCCTCAAGGCCGGCCAGCGCGTCGCCACGATCGATCTCGACTGTCGCCAGCAGAGCTTCACCCACTACATCAACAACCGCAGCGCCTGGGCGCGCCGCACCGGCCTGCGCCTTGAGCTGCCCACGCACTACTGCATCCAGCTCGGCCGGACGTTGCAGATCGACGAGAACGAGAACGCCGAGTTCCAGCAGTTCATGGAGGCCGTGAGCGCCGTCGAACGCTCGTTCGATTTCATCGTCATCGATACGCCCGGCAACGACAGCTACCTGATGCGCCTGGCGCATTCGATGGCGGATACGCTGGTCACGCCGATCAACGACAGCTTCCTCGACTTCGACGTGCTGGGAACGGTCGATCCGGCGACCTATGCCGTGACCGGCGAGAGCCACTATGCGGAGATGGTGCGTGACGTCCGGCGCAAGCGCCGCCAGGTGGACGGTGCGATGACCGACTGGATCGTGGTCCGCAACCGGCTGTCGATGCTCGGCTCCCGCAACAAGCAACTGGTCGCCGACGGCCTCAAGGATCTGTCGCTGCGGCTCGGCTTTCGCGCCATCGACGGCTTTGCCGAACGCGTCGTCTATCGCGAGTTCTTCCCGCGCGGACTGACCGCGCTCGACGACATCGACGAAGCGACCCTGGGCACCCGCCCCAATCTCGGCCACGTCACGGCCCGGGAGGAGGTCACCAGCCTGCTGCGGCAGCTCAAGCTGCCGCTGGACGAGCGCGGCCGCCGCCGCGCCGCGAACCGCGCCGAATGGTTCGCCCAGGTCGACAAGCCGCTCGACCTGCACGACATCATCAGCGCCTGAATACCGTCCGCAGTCCGGCGAAGCCGCGCCTGAGACATTGTGTGCGTTGAACGTGCGCCCGCCGCTTGGTTAACAATCCGCGTGAAAGGGGGGGGTACGGCGCGTTCAGCCTGCTTGGGGCGGACGAGGAAGATTTGTCTCAGGTCAACGCCGCGGCTGCCAACTTCGCTAGATTATCGTCAAATTCATGACTGATTTGAACCTGACGTTCAGGGCTCAAGTTACAGAGACGGGCGACGGAACCCGCTATGCTGCACAGCAACTAGGTGCGGCGCACAACGAACGGGCGACCGATACACAACATTTGGTCTTCCTGTCACAGCGCCGTTACATATATTAAACAGAACGGGTCGCGAGAGTCTTACAGGTTCAAAACTACCTTTGATTGTGCTCCCGAGGGACGAACATGAAGCGTGGAATAACCGTTCTTGTGTCTGTCAGCGTGCTGGCGGCCGTCGGCTACTTCACCGCGAGCAAGTGGGCGATCCGGCACGAGACCATCAGGTTCTATGACGCCTCGCGCGACAACCGTCTGGTCGAAGTCGCCGTGGCCGTCCGCCGCGACAAGGAGATGCAGGCCGAAGCCGGCATGGTCAAGCTGCCGGTCGCGATCCTCAATCACGGCAACACCGTCAAGTTCACCGAGTACTCGTTCCTGGCCAACGTATTTGCTGCGCGCGGCTACGTGGCGGTCAGCATCCAGCACGACCTGCCGACCGATGCGCCGATGGTGACGAAGGTCGGCGAGCCCTATGTCGGCCGCCTGCCGCAGATCCAGCGCGGCGTCGCCAACATCCGGTTCGCCGTCGAGCAGATGCGCGAAGTGCAGCCGAACGCCGACTATGATCATCTGACGATGGTTGGTCATTCGATGGGCGGCGACATCTCGATGTATTTCGCCAAGCAGTATCCCGAAGACGTCCGGAAGGTCGTCACGCTCGACAACCTCCGCGTCCCGTTCGTCACCGACGGCAAGTTCAAGATCCTGTCGTTCCGTTCGAAGGACCCGCAATTCAAGACCGATCCCGGCGTGATCCCGAGCGACGACATCTGCGAGAAGGAAGGCATCACGGTCGTCAACACGGACTTCCAGCACAACGACATGCGCGACACCGGACCCGACGACGCCAAGTCGTCGATCCAGGCCATGCTGGACAAGTTCCTCGCCGACAGCGACAGCAGCAGCGACATCGGGCCGGTCAAGACCAAGACACCATTGCTCGATCCGGGGCCCGTCGCGCCTTATGCGCCGGTCGGCAAGACCGCGACGCCGGCCAAGCCGCTGACGCATTGAGCGCGCAAGCCGGGATGCACGCCAGCCTCGCCTGACCCTTGCCGCCCACCACGACCGGCGGAATGAACGGCGTATGCGGCAGATGGGCCGCTGCCGTCATTGACGCTGTTCGTCCGGCTGCCCACATGATGCGCGTCCGAGCAAGGTGCGCGTATGGTCGATCGTCGTACGAAGCCAGGTTCTGCGCCGATGACCTCGGCCGACGATGGCTCGCGCCAGCAACGGTTGCCGGACGATGCGCGCTCCACGGCAGACGCCGTTGCGGCGTTCGTCGCGCAGGCCAAGGCCATGGCTCCTGCAGCTCAGGGAACCAGAGGTCGTCTCGTCTTTGCGCTTGATGCGACCCTGAGCCGCCAGCCGACCTGGGACATGGCCTGTGCCCTGCAGGCCGACATGTTTCGCGAGGCCGCCGCACTCGGCAGCCTGGATATCCGGTTGGTGTACTATCGGGGCTTCGATGAATGCCGCGCCACTGGCTGGATCTCCGACAGCGCTGAGCTCGCCCGGCTGATGGGCAAGATCGATTGCCGCGGCGGCCAGACCCAGATCGGCAAGGTTCTTGCCGAGGCGCGACGCCATGCGACAGCGTCTGGAATCCGCGCCGTCGTGTTCGTTGGCGACGCGATGGAGGAGAATGTCGACGTGCTCTGCGCAAAGGCCGGCGAGCTCGGGCTGTTGAAGGTCCCGCTGTTCATGTTCCAGGAGGGCAATGAGCCCGCGGCCGAGCAGGCTTTTCGCGAGATGGCGCGGCTGTCGGGGGGAGCATGGTGCCGCTTCGATCCCGGCGCATCCGCGCAGTTGCGCGATCTTCTGCGCGCCGCCGCGGCCTATGCTGCCGGTGGTCGCGCGGCGCTGCTCCGGCTCGCCGGCTCCGAAGCGGGCGCGGCACGCCTGATCGGGCAGATGAAGTAGAGATCGATCTCGGCCGCCGCCAATATCAAGCCCGGCGCACCGGCTCGAGCCTGCCGGTCGCGTACGCAGCCGATCATGCTTTTTGTCCCGACACGCCCTATATTCGGATCATGACACTGATCGCTGGCGCCGTCGCCGTCATCACCCTTTATCTGTTGCTGCAGATGTTCCGGAACGCGAATCCGGCGGCGCTGGCGCGCGCGCTCAAGTTTGCCGGCGGCATCGGCTGCCTTGCGGTGGCAGCCTTCACCGGCCTCCGCGGCGAGCTGGTGGTGGCGATCCCGATCGGGCTGTTCGGGGCGGGATTGCTCGGCTGGTCACCGGGTGGGCTCGGCAATGTCGGCAGCATGTTCGGGCTGGGTGGGCAGCGCTCGTCCGGTCAGAACTCGCGGGTGCGCTCGCAATTCATCGAGATGGTGCTCGATCACGACAGCGGGCAGATGCAGGGCCGTTTCGTCGCCGGTGTCCATGCCGGCCGGTCGCTGGACGAGTTCGATCTGCCGCAGCTCGCCGCGATGACGCCGAGCCTCGATGCCGACAGCGTCGCTCTACTTGAAACTTATCTGGACCGCCGGTTTCCCGCTTGGCGTCAGCACGCGGAGCGCGATGCGGCAGGGCGGCAGGGACGCGCGGCGTCGAGCTCCAAAATGACGGAAGAGGAGGCCTATCAGATCCTTGGCCTGCAGCCGGGCGCGGGGCGAGACGAGATCGGTCGGGCCCACCGTGCGCTCATGAAGAAACTGCATCCCGACCAAGGGGGGTCGACGTACCTCGCCGCCCGGGTGAACGAGGCCAAGGATACTCTGCTTCGTACGCATCACGGCTAACTCCGGCAACGCCACCAACGCCACAACACCGAACCCGCTTTCAACGCAACTTTGTCGACGCCTGCGGCTCTCGCCCTTGCCAGGCACGATCGTTCGTCATGGTGAAAAAGTTCTAGCGGCAAATCCTTGACGAGTGGTTTGCAGCCGTGCGTCCCGTCATCGATCGCATGGTCCTCAAACGAAAAGGCCCGCGCTGTGTCGCGCGGGCCTCATCGGAACAGGATCGGTGCCGGCGTTAGTTGTGCACGGTCATGCAGGAGATGTCGGCGCGCTTCAGCTTCTTGCAGACGGCCTCGGCCTGATCACGATCGAGTCCTGCGAAGCGGGCGCGGATCAGGGTCTTGTCACCCTTCGCGACCGTCTCGGTGAAGGGATCGGCCTTGCTGAGGAGGCCTTGCGCCGAGCTGCGGGCCGCCTCGATCCGCTTCTGGGCCTCGGCCTCGTTGTCCAGCGCACCGACCTGGATGATCCAGCCGCTCCGCGTCACGGAAGGCTTGCTCGGAAGCTCCGCCGCGGCGCTCGCGGAGGCGATCTGCGTCGGTGCCGGCTGGGCCGGAGGCGCCGCATAGGCCATGGCCTGCGACGAGCCTGCCGGCAGGCTGGAGGCAGGCAGCACGCCGAGAATGCCGTTGCCGGTGCCATGGCCCGGCGGCTGCGGCGGCATGTCGGGACGGGGGGCCTCGGCGCGGGTGATCGGCGGCGCCGGCTCGATGGCCTCGACGCGCTGAGCGAAGGGCGCGGGAGCAGGGGCGGCCGGCTGCGGCGCGGCGGTCGCGAGCTTGACCGCGCCGGCCTTGACCTGGACCGTCCTGACCTTGACCGGCTTCATCGGCTCGGTCGAGCCGGGAACGATCGACATCGGCTGGCTCTGGATCACACCGGAGGTCATCGGCGCCGGCTCGACCTTGGCCTCTCGCGGTGCCGCCGGCGGCAGGGCCGCGGTGGCTTCCGAGAGGGTCGAGATGATCTTGGAGGCGCGGCTCGGGGCCGGCGTCTCCGGCGCCGCGGAGGCGAGCTGCACCGTGCCCTGGTTCGGATCGCCGCCGTCGGAGCCGCCGCGCTCGCCGATCGCCGCCACGGTGCGCCGGGTCGCGCCCTTGTCGAGGTTTTCGGCAAGCAGGTTGCGCATGATGGCGTCGCGCGAGCCGCCGCTGCGGCCGCCGAGCACGACGCCGACCAGGTGGCGGTTGCCGCGGCGCAGCGAGGTCACGATGTTGAAGCCGGAGGCGCGGGTATAGCCGGTCTTGATGCCGTCGATGCCCTCGACATTGCCGAGAAGATGATTGTGGTTGCGGATCGACTGGCCGCGATAATTGAATACCACCGTCGAGAAATAGCGATAGTAGCGCGGGAAGCGGTCCTGGATCGCGCGGCCCAGGATCGACTGGTCGCGCGCCGTCGTGATCTGCGCGTCGGCGGGGAGGCCGGAGGCGTTCACATAGGTGGTGCGGCTCATGCCGAGCGAGCGCGCCTTGCGCGTCATCATCTTGGCGAACTCGTCCTCGTCGCCGCCGATCGCCTCCGCGATGACCACGGCGGCGTCGTTGGCCGACCGCGTCACCAGGCCCTTGATCGCGTCCTCGACGCGGATCGTCTGACCGGGGCGCAGGCCGAGCTTGGTCGGCGACTGCTCGGAGGCGTGCTCGGACACCGGCATCTCGGTATCGAGCTTCATCTTGCCGGAATCGAGTCGCTCGAAAAGCAAATAGAGCGTCATGATCTTGGTGAGCGAGGCGGGGTGCCGCGAGGCGTCGGGATTGGTCGCCGTCAGCGTCGCGCCGGAATTGCCATCGACGACGATCGACGCGAACGCCGGGCTGTAGCTGCCCTCGTCATTATGGGGCGAGTGCCGCGCGTGATGCTGCCGATGGCGCCGACGCGCCTCCGCGCTGTCGACCGTGACCACTGCTGCCGTCGCGAGGGTGATCAGTCCGTAGACGCCAACTCGCAACAGGCGCGAGGAAGCCATTTGTTTGCGAAGCATGAAATCCCCGTCCAATTTCTGACGTGATCACCGGCTCGTAAGGCGAAATTGTGCCGAACGCCCCCGTAACCGTGCCTGTCGGACCTCCCGATCGCGCCATGACGCTGCCAAGCATCGAAGGGCTCGAACTGAGGTTTTGTTAAGACGCTGTTTTAGAACAGCTTTACGGTTCGGCCGACGCTGGCCGGGACCACCGGAGAGGTTAGGACGGTCGAGTTGCCAAAGGATTAAAGAAACCTTGCGCCGATGGTCGGTATTTCCGCCGAGCTGGCCCGGGTTGGGGCGCCTGACGGTGCATCGAGACCGCAATGCCCGCGATGGTGCATTGCACAAGATTCTTGATTTTTTTGTGCGCTGCACTATATCATGGATGCGTCAGGGAGCCGGGGCTTCCCTGAGGGCGCTCAAAATCAGGGAAAGGAATGCCACATGTTTAAGGTTGAAGACTTTCAGAACTACGGCAAAGAGCAGTTCGAGACCGTCGTGAACTCCGCGACCACTGTGCAGAACGGGCTCCAAGCCATCGCCACCGCGTATGGCGACTACACCAAGAAGTCGTTCGAGGACACCAAGTCGTTCGTCGAGAAGCTCCAGGGCGTGAAGTCGCTCGACAAGGTGCTCGAGGTGCAGACCGAGTTCGCCAAGTCGGCCTACGAGACCTTCGTCGCCGATTCGCAGAAGATCGCCGGGCTGTATTCGGATCTCGCCAAGCAGGCGTTCAAGCCGCTGGAAGGCATCGCCGCCAAGTTCACCCCGCCGGCCGCGCACTGACCGTTCGCGCCCTGTAGGGAGCACAAAGCCCGGCTTGCGCCGGGCTTTTTTGTTGGCTGAAGGCGGAGCGCTGTCGGTGCCCGGCGCTTCTGTTATTTGGCAACCCGCAGCTTCGACAATGCGGTGCCGATCGAGTTGAACGTGGTCACGATCTGGCTCGAACTCGTCAGCATGTAGAACTTGTCGGGACTGCTGGCGCAGTTCTGCAGCACGGCCGAGGTCGGATCGGCGGGCGAGCTCGTGTTCACCTGGATCGTGTAGATCGTGTACATCGCGTTGCCCTTCGAATCCTTGGTGTTCTTCAGGTTCGAGCAGAGCAGGGCCTGGCGCGCGTCGATCGGGTTGCCCGAGGCTTGCGACGAGCCGTTGCCGTATTCGGGCCAGCGGTCCTCGGTGTTCAGGCCGTCCGACAGCAGGATGATGACGCGATTGTAGGTGGTGTTGACGTCCTCCGCCGGCGCGGCCAGCACGCCGTTCGGAATCAGCGACTGCACGGCCCAGGCAAGTCCGATCGCCTGATTGGTGCCGCCGGTGGGCTGCATGGCGTTGACGGCGCTCTTCAGCGAGCTCCAATTGTAGCTGAGCGGCACGATCTCCGCGAGCTTGGTCGAGGCCGTGCTGCTGCAGTACTGGGTGCTGTTCTCCATGTGCTGGTTGGCCGGGAACAGCGTCGTCACGTCGGAGGTCGCGGGCGACACGGCATTCGCGTCATTCGGCTGGGTGCGGTCGGCGACGCAGCCGGTCCAGGTGCTCTTGGTGTTGGCGATCCAGGTGTGCGTGAAGGTGTTGACCTTGCACACCGTGCTGGATCCGCTTCCCGTGCAACTGCACGTGTTGTTCGGAAGATTGCTGCCGCTGGTCGGGCAGCTGCAGTAGCTGCCGGTGCACCAGTTCACCCGCGTGCTGGTCTGCACGCTGTCCCAGCAGCCGTTGTAGTAGCTGTGCGAGGCGGAGTCGTAGCCCGGGCAGATGTACCCGTTGTAGGTCCCGCTCGACGGGATCTTGGAGGCGCTGGAGCTGCCGGTCGCCGGGCCGCTGGTGCAGGAGAAGTAGGGGAAGCCGTTGCCGGACTTGAATGGACAGGAAGATCCCGGTCCCACCATATCCCATTGGGATTGCGTGAAACTGCCGTTCGGGATTGCGGCCTGATAGGAGCCATTGGCGGGCTGGATCGTGGGCGGATTCTGCCAGTCGGTCCAGTCGATCCAGTCCTTGGCGTAGTTGCTGGCGCCGACGTTCACGACCTTGGCGAATGGAACGACCGAGATGTAGACGTCGCCCGGGGTCTTGGCGAGGGCGCTGAGCTGGTCGATCAGCCCGCCGCTGCCGGCCACGGCGTTCTGCAGCGCGGACATCTTGCCGCTGGACGCCATCGAGCCGGTATTGTCGAGCGCGAGCGCCACCCGCATCTTCACGTCGCCCCAGGTCGATGTCGTTTTGACGCCGAAGTCCATGGTCGGAAAGCCGGCGATCTTCATGAACTGGGTGACGATCTGACCGGAGGCCGACAATTGGATGTTGGAGGCCGATGAGCTGGTCGAGGAGGTATAGCTGGCCGTCACGGTGACGTTCTGTGCGTCCGTGCTGGTGTAGAGCGCCTTGAAATAGGCGCTTGCCTTGGTTCCGACGTCGGCTGCGCTGATGGTGCCCTGCGCCAGGTCGCGCGACAGCATCAGCGAGGTGGAGTCGAGCGCGGCCTGCATCGACGACCGCGCGGCGTTCAGCCGGCTGTAGTCGACGCCTGCGCCGACGAAGGCCAGGATAGGGACGAGCGAGATGGCGAACAGCACGGAGATGTTGCCACCGCGGTCGCAGGCGAACCGTCGGGCGGCGCGGCGGCAGAATCGAATGAAGGAGACATCGGTCATGTCGCTCACCAATTATGGTTTTCTGCAGGTGTTTTCGGTTCGGCTTCGTCAAGGACGGGTAAATCGAAACCGCGAAACACCGGGCCAATGCCCGCAGCGTGGCGCCGCGCCCGCAACCGAGCTGGTTCCCTGTCAATGCCCGCTGAATGGGCTTTGTAAAATGCGGCCGGTTTGATTAACCTTGCACCTCATCGCCGGGGCAGGGAATCGGTCCTGCCGGAGCGTCGGTCCGTCCTGGGCCTGCGCTTGCGGCAAACCGGTTGCTGACCCATATTCCTGGCGTCGGTCCGACCGGACCGGTCGGCTGGGACAGGCGATCTGGAAAGCAGGACCGGGTGGCGGAAAGCGGCCCGGCAGGGGACAGGTCGGGGCAACCCTTATTGAGCAACCCTCCAAGTTGAGCGACCCTCCAAGGGAAACTCTTTATTGGGGGCCTCGCAGCCATATCTAACGCGTGCAAGATGTCGCAGCCAACTTCCAGATTGAACCGATCCGCGCCCAGGATGAGCAATAACGACAACAAGTCTGGTGGCACCGGTGGCCCGGCAACGTCCGTGATCACCAAGGTCAAGCCGAAGACCAAGCGCCCCAACCTCTACCGCGTCCTGATCCTGAACGACGATTACACGCCGATGGAGTTCGTCGTTCACGTCCTGGAGAAGTTCTTCAACAAGGACGTCGAGGCCGCGACCAAGATCATGCTCCACGTGCACCACCACGGCATCGGGGAGTGCGGCGTCTTCACCTACGAGATCGCCGAGACCAAGGTGACGCAGGTGATGGACTTCGCCCGCAAGCACCAGCATCCGTTGCAGTGTGTGATGGAGAAGAAATAGCCGGCTCCCTCCGCGAAGAGAGCCGCCGACGCGTGCAATAGCGCGCCAGAGGCCGGGGGCTCCGGCTGCTCAGGCGCGCCGGAGAAGTGGCGGTGGCGAATCGGAATCGCAAGTCGCCGCAGATGCAAATTGCTGCAGACGAGGTCGGCGCAATCCGGGCAGTTTCACGTTTCGCCCGAAGAATTACGGCCGCTCCGGTCCTTATCTCTCCGCGCTGGACCGCCTGCGCCGTTCGGTTGTCGCAAGCCCGATTTGCCGCAATCGGAACGGGTTTTGCATTGACGATCCGGTGAACCCGTAATCGAGCGGCTCGGCCGGTCTTTTGTCGCACTCGGTTATAACTATATTTGACGAAGGTTGTTGTTGCCTGACCGGGCGGCGGCGATCATGATGGCAAGGGGCCACAGAGGACGCGCATGCCGACTTTTTCTCAAAGCCTTGAACAATCCCTGCATCGTGCGCTGGCGATCGCCAACGAGCGTCATCATCAATACGCGACACTGGAACACCTCCTTCTGTCCTTGATCGATGACTCCGATGCAGCGGCCGTGATGCGCGCATGCAGCGTCGACCTCGACAAGCTGCGCGGCAGTCTCGTGAACTACCTCGAAACCGAGTTCGAAAATCTGGTCACGGACGGCAGCGACGACGCCAAGCCGACCGCAGGTTTCCAGCGCGTGATCCAGCGCGCCGTGATCCACGTTCAGTCGTCGGGCCGCGAAGAGGTGACCGGCGCCAACGTGCTGATCGCGATCTTCGCCGAGCGTGAGAGCCACGCCGCGTATTTCCTGCAGGAGCAGGACATGACGCGCTACGATGCCGTGAACTACATCAGCCACGGCATCGCCAAGCGTCCTGGTGTCTCCGAAGCGCGCCCGGTTCGCGGCGTCGACGAGGAGACCGAGGCCAAGGGCAACGAGGACTCCAAGAAAAAGGGCGAGGCGCTGGAAACCTATTGCGTCAATCTCAACAAGAAGGCGCGTGACGGCAAGATCGATCCGGTCATCGGCCGCAACTCCGAGATCAACCGCGCCATCCAGGTGCTGTGCCGGCGCCAGAAGAACAACCCGTTGTTCGTCGGCGAAGCCGGCGTCGGCAAGACCGCGATCGCCGAAGGCCTGGCCAAGCGCATCGTCGACAGCGAAGTGCCCGAGGTGCTGGCGGCGGCGACCGTGTTCTCGCTCGACATGGGCACCTTGCTCGCGGGCACGCGCTATCGCGGCGACTTCGAGGAGCGCCTGAAGCAGGTCCTCAAGGAGCTCGAGGCGCATCCGAACGCGATCCTGTTCATCGACGAGATCCACACCGTGATCGGTGCGGGCGCGACGTCGGGCGGCGCCATGGATGCGTCCAACCTGCTCAAGCCGGCGCTGGCCTCGGGCTCGATCCGCTGCATGGGTTCGACGACCTACAAGGAGTACCGCCAGCACTTCGAGAAGGACCGCGCGCTGGTGCGCCGGTTCCAGAAGATCGACGTCAACGAGCCGTCGGTCGAGGATGCGATCGCGATCCTGAAGGGCCTGAAGCCGTATTTCGAGGATTACCACCGCCTGAAATACACCAACGAGGCCATCGAGGCCGCGGTGCAGCTGTCGTCGCGCTACATCCATGACCGCAAGCTGCCGGACAAGGCGATCGACGTGATCGACGAATCCGGCGCGGCGCAGATGCTGCTGGCCGAGAACAAACGCAAGAAGACGATCGGCATCAAGGAGATCGAGACCACGATCGCCACGATGGCGCGGATCCCGCCGAAGAGCGTGTCGAAGGACGACGCCGAGGTGCTCAAGCATCTCGAGCAGACCCTGAAGCGCGTGGTGTTCGGCCAGGACAAGGCGATCGATTCGCTGTCGGCCTCGATCAAGCTGGCCCGTGCCGGCCTGCGCGAGCCGGAGAAGCCGATCGGCTGCTATCTGTTCTCGGGTCCGACCGGCGTCGGCAAGACCGAGGTCGCCAAGCAGCTCGCCTCGACCCTGGGCGTCGAGCTGCTGCGCTTCGACATGTCGGAGTACATGGAGCGGCACACGGTGTCGCGCCTGATCGGCGCGCCTCCCGGCTATGTCGGCTTCGACCAGGGCGGCCTCTTGACCGACGGCGTCGACCAGCATCCGCATTGCGTGGTGCTGCTGGACGAGATCGAGAAGGCGCATCCGGATCTCTACAATGTGCTGCTGCAGATCATGGATCACGGCCGGCTCACCGACCACAATGGCAAGCAGGTCAACTTCCGCAACGTGATCCTGATCATGACCACGAATGCAGGCGCGGCCGACATGGCCAAGCAGGCGTTCGGCTTCCATCGCTCGAAGCGGGAAGGCGACGACCACGAGGCGATCAACCGGCAGTTCGCGCCGGAATTCCGCAACCGGCTCGACTCCATCGTCTCGTTCGCGCACCTCAACGTCGAGGTGATCGGCATGGTGGTCGAGAAGTTCGTGCTGCAGCTCGAGGCCCAGCTCGCCGACCGCGACGTCACGATCGAGCTGTCGGAGCCGGCCAAGAGCTGGTTGATCCAGCACGGCTATGACGAGCAGATGGGCGCACGGCCGATGGGCCGCGTGATCCAGGAGCACATCAAGAAGCCGCTGGCCGACGAGGTGCTGTTCGGCAAGCTGAAGGGCGGCGGGCACGTCCGTGTCGTCCTCGTCAAGGACGAATCCGGCGTCGAGGAGAAGATCGGCTTCGAGTTCGTCGAGGGCCCCGTCACGCCGAAGTCCGAAGTTCCGGCCGCGCGCAAGCGCAAGCCGAAGTCCGGCGGTGGCTCGAAGGGGCCGGCGCCGAAGGGACCGCTGGTCAAGGCGTAAGCCTGACGCTACGAGATGACTACGAAAGGCCGGCCATCGCGCCGGCCTTTTTCCTTGACGCGAGGTTCTTTGATGCGACGTGCGGCTCAGGCCGGCTTGACGAAGAAATACACCGTCAGGCCGCAGCCGACGGCGATGATGAAGCGGCGCACATGGGCCGGCGGGATGATCTGGCCAAGCCGCGCGCCGACGAAGCCGCCGACCATGGCAGCCCCCATCATCGTCAGCGTCTCCAGCCAATGCACGCGGCCCGAGAACGCAAAGATGGCGGAGGCCGTCATATTCATGAGCGCAGCGAGCAGCACCTTCATGCCGTTCATGGCGCGGATGTCGCGCATGCCGTAGAACACCGGGGCCGCCAGCATCAGGATGCCGATGCCGCCGCCGAAATAGCCGCCATAGATCGCGATCACGAATTGCACCGCCTGGATGGTCAGCGGCCCGAACCAGCGCGCGCCATCCTTCGGCGTGAAGCGCATGCCGAATGCGAACACGCTCGTGGCGAACAGCAACAGCCAGGGCACCAGCCGGCTGAAGGCGGCCGACGGTGTAACCAGGAGCAGCACGGCGCCGAGCGTGCCGCCGATCAGGCTGATGATCGACAGTCGCACGAGGTCGTGGCGCCAGGGCGCCTTTGCGTCGTTCAAGATCTCACGGGAGGCCCAAGCGCTGACGAACTGCCCGGGGCAGAGCGCGACGGTGCTGGAGGCGTTGGCGTCAATCGCGGGAATGCCGGCGGCGAGCAAGGTCGGGAAGGTCAGGAACGCGCCGCCGCCGGCCAGCGCATTGACGATGCCCGAGCCGAAGGCGGCGAGGGCGAGCAGGGGCAGCATCGTCCAGTCCGTCATCGCTGTCACTACTCGCCCTTCAGCCGCTGGCCGTCCTGGACGCGGACGCGCTCGGCGCCGCGGGCGCCGGCCGGCGACAGCCTGAGCATGCTCAGGAACGCGCCGACCAGCGCGAAACCGACGCCGGTCAAGAGCGACAGCCGCGTGCCGTCGGTCGAATCGATCGCGAGAAACATCGCGACCAGCGCCGCACCCGTGGTCTGGCCGAGCAGGCGCGCCGTGCCGAGCATGCCGCTGGCGCCGCCGGCGCGCTCGCGTGGCGCAGCGGCGATCATGGTGCGGTTGTTCGGCGTCTGGAACAGGCCGAAGCCGCAGCCGGCCAGCGCCATGCGCCAGACGATATCCCATGCCGACGGCTCGCGCGGCAGCAGGCCGAGCGCACCGAGCCCGCACGCGAAGATCACGAGACCGATGCCGCCGAGCAGCCCGGCTGGCACGCGCTCGACCAGCCGCCCCGCAATCGGTGCCGTCAGGCCGACCGCGATCGGCCACGGCGTGATCAGCAGGCCCATCTGCACCGGCGAATAGCCGAAATGGCTTTCGAGATAGAAGGGGATCGCGACGAAGGCGAGCATCTGTCCGCAGAACGACGAGATCGAGGTCGCGATCGACAGCGCGAACACTGGAATGCGTAGCAGGTCGAGCGGCAGCAGCGGCGAGGCCATGTGGGTCTGGCGCCAGACCAGCCACACTCCGGCCGTGATGGCGACGACGAACTCGATCGCGCAGGTCACCAGCGCCTCGCCATGGCCGAGGCTGTCCACGGCGGCGATCAGGAAGCCGAAGGCGACCGCGCTCAGCCCCGCGCTCTGCCAATCGAACATGTGCGGCGCGCGCGGCGTATGCGGCAGGAAGCGGAAGCCGAAGACAAAGGTGACGATGCCGAGCGGCACGTTGATCGCGAACAGCCACGGCCAGTTGCCGACGGCGAGGATGCCGGCGGCGATGGTCGGACCGAGCGCGGCGGAGACCGCGACCACCATCGCATTGATGCCGATGCCGCGGCCGAGCAGAGCGTGCGGATAGGTGAAACGCACCAGCGCCGAGTTGACGCTGAGGATGCCGGCGGCGCCAAAGCCCTGCAGGATGCGCGCGAGCGTCAGCAGCAGCAGGCTGTCGGCCAGCGCACAGAAGGCGGAGGCAGCCGTGAACAGCACGAGGCCGGCGAGATAGACCCGCCGATAGCCGATGATCTCGCCGAGCGAGGCCAGCGGCAGCAGCGAGATCGTGACCGCGAGCTGATAGCCGTTGACGATCCAGATCGAAAAAGCAGGGCTCGCATTGAGGTCGCGGGCGATCGTCGGCAGCGCCACATTGGCGATCGCGCCGTCGATCACGGCCAGCACGATGCCGAGGGCGATCGTCACGATCGCCCAGGTGCGCTGCGGCAGCGGCAGTCCGTCGGCGTGCAGACCCGTGGTCGTCGGCGTCTTCATGCGGGCTCCGGCCGCAGCCGGGCCGCGGGCAATGGACGGGAACGGGCAACCGCGCCGCACAAGCCCCGTTCCACGCCGGCGGACCGCGCCGCCGCGTCACCGCCGTTTGGGGCGGGCCTGAATGGTCCTGAGATAATTGACCGCGGCTTCCGCCTCGGGCCGCTCGAACTGGAAGCTCGGCATGTCCTTGTGAATGGTCGACAGGCCGGTCTGCAGCCGCTGGGCAAAATCCTCGTCGTAGAGCTTGCTGTCACCGAAGGTCCTGAACGGGGGCGCGTCGGGGTGCCGGCTGGCGCCTGTGAGACCTACCGCATGGCATCGGCTGCAAAGGCTTTGCAAGAGCGCTTTTCCACGCTTCTGCTCGCTGTCCAGCGCATGGCTGGCGGTCGACGCGAACGCCAGCAGCAGGCAGGCGGACCCCATTCGTCGTCTCATGAACTCGTTCTCGCGTGTCTTGCGCCCGGCTACCAGCGGCCCTCGGCCTTGCTATAGGCATATAGGGCGATCAGCCCGATCGTCACCAGGGTCGAGCCGATCAGGACGATCCGGTCCCAGCGCAGCTGTGTCTCGTCGTCCCGCTGCAAGGTCAGCAGGGAGAACAGGGCCTTCATGGCAAAGCGGCGCATCGGATCGATCCCGGCAGCGGCCGCACATTCCGATGACGTGGGCCGGCCGCAGCTTAGCCTGCCCAATCGTTGCGCCGCCATGGCGAACATCTTGGGTCTGATGTCCGGCTTCCGGAGGGGATCGGAAGCCGGATGCTCGAACTACCCAGCCTGTCCCATCACGACGTCTGCAACCGCCCGCGCGACTTTCGCGATCGTTGCGTTGCGATCCTCGGGAGACGCCTGTGAACCAGTCAGATAGGCCGTGACCAGAACCGGTTTGCGGCCCGGGGGCCGGAGAATGCCGATGTCGTTGGTCGTGCCGCGGTCCCCAGCGCCCGTCTTGTCGGCGACGCGCCAGTCACGCGGCACACCGGCGCGAAGCCGAGTGTCGCCGGTCTTGTTGGCGATCATCCAGTCCGTCAATCGCTGGCGCATATTCGTCGACAAGACCTCGCCAAGGAGCACGCGGCGCAGGTTCTGTAGCATGGCGGCCGGACTGGTCGTGTCGCGAGGGTCGTCGGCCAGCGCCTCGTTGAGCTCAACTTCCCAGCGATCCAGGCGGCTGATCTCGTCGCCGATCGATCGGGCAAAACGCGTCAGACCCGCAGGACCGCCGATCTGCCGCAACAGGAGATTTCCCGCGGTGTTGTCGCTCTGGGTGAGCGCAGCTTCGCAGAGCTCGGCGAGTGTCATGCCGCGGCCGACGTGCTCCTTGGTCACCGGCGAATATGTTACGAGATCCTTCGCCTCGAACGGGACGCGCGTGTCGAGATGCAGTTCGTCGGCGTCGACGCGCTTCAGGACAGCCGCGGAAGCCAGACACTTGAACGTGCTGCACATCGGAAAGCGCTCGGCCGAGCGCAGGCCCGCCTCGAACCCGCTTTCGGAGTCGAGGACGGCGATGCCGAGCCGTCCGAGGCTCTCGCGCTCGATGCGGGCGAGTTCCCCTTCCAGATGCGCCCTTCGGTCGGCCGCCGCCTTCGCCGCAGGTGATGGCAGCCCGCTCGCCGCAGCCGCCATCCCGAGGATTCCAAGACCCAGATGCCGTCTCGTCAGCATGTTCATTCTCCAGTGACTGCGCGAACCTGCCGAACGAGGTGACGACTGACAAACGATCATTTATTCGTCGAGCCATGAGCAGAACTTGGTCATCATGCCCATCCGCAGCCATCTCCCTTTGAACGCCTTGCGGGCCTTCGAAGCATCCGCCCGGCATCTGAGCTTCACCAAGGCAGGCTTGGAGCTCAGGGTCACGCAGACCGCGATCAGTCACCAGGTGAAACAGCTCGAGCAGATGTTGGGCGCTCACCTGTTCCGGCGCCTGCCGCGCGGCCTCACGTTGACCGACGAAGCCCTGGCTCTGTTTCCCGTCCTCAACGATGCATTCAGTCGCATCAGCGGCGCGATCGATCGCATCGAAGCGAAGGGAACCCGCGAGGTCGTGACCGTTGGCTGTGTCGGCACCTTTGCAACGGGATGGCTGTTGCAACGCCTCGACGGTTTTCGAGATACGCACCCCCATATCGACCTGCGCCTCCTCACCAACAACAACCGCATCGATATCGCCGGAGACGGGCTCGACATCGCGCTTCGCTTCGGCGACGGCTCCTGGCACGGCACTGAGGCCATCCATCTGATGTCTGCCCCGCTGTCGCCCGTCTGTCATCCCGATGTCGCGAGTCGTCTGCGCGCGCCGTCGGACCTCGCGGGCGAAAATCTCCTGCGGTCGTATCGCGCCGAGGAATGGCCATTATGGTTTGCAGTCGCGGGCGCTCCATGCCCGATGATCCAGGGGCCGATCTTCGACAGCTCCGTCGCGATGGCCGAAGCGGCCGCGCGCGGCGTCGGCGTTGGCCTGGTTCCGATCGCCATGTTCAACTGCGAGCTCGAGACGGGTCGGCTGGTCCGGCCGTTTGCGGCTGGGGTCGCCGCCGGTTCTTATTGGCTGACCTGGTTGAAGTCGAAAGAACCGACGTCCGGCATGCGTGCCTTTCGTGACTGGCTGGTTGATGCCTTGCGCGCCGATCCGCCGCGCTGACGGCCGGTCGCCACCGCGCACAAGCCGAGGGCGCGAACAGCGCCACGAGGCGCGCGAGGCGGGCGCGTTGCGGCCAGCTCAGCGCTTTACGGCGCTGCGCCGCCACTCGCGCGGCGACAGGCCGAACTGCTCGCGGAACACGCGGCCGAAATGCGAGAGATCGTTGAAGCCCCAGGACAAGGCGATTTCGCTGATCTGACGATGCGCCAGCATCGGCGAGCCGAGATCGCGCCGGCACTGCTTGAGCCGCTCGGCCAGCACGAAGCGCTGGAACGACGTCTCCTCGTCCGAGAACAGATCGTTGACGTAGCGCCCCGACAGACCGAGCTCGCGAGCGATCGCCTGCAGCGACAGATCCGGATCCGAGAGCCGCGTCCGGACATGCGCCTTGATGCGATACAGCAGCGCCGCGCGATGGCTGGAGGAAGGCAAAGGCTGCGTGCGCAGCCGCTCGGCCAGGGTCATGGCCAGGAGGTCGGCCGCCTGATCCGCGAGATGCGCGGCATGCTCGGCGCCGATGTGATCGGCGCGCTCGCAGAGCTTGATGATGAAGTCATAGGCGAGGGGCTGCAGCGGACTGTCGCTGCCGAAGGTGATCGCCGTGACCGCCTCGGTCGCGCCGATCCTGCGTTGCAGCATCTCGCGCGGCAGCTTGAACACGGTCTGCCGAAAGGCGGCGTCGAACTGCAGCTCATAGGGCCGGGTCGTGTCGTAGATCGCGAATTCGCCGGGCCGGATCACCGTGTCACGGCCGTCCTGGGTGACACCGCCGTTCCCCTCGCGGCCGAGCGCGACCAGCACGTAGTCGGCATCGGCCCGCGCGATGCGCTGCGATGTCCGGTGCACGCGCTGCCGGTCTGAGGCCACCTCGGAGCAGACGGCGCGGCCCAAGGTCGCGTGCGTCACCGCGCCGCGAAATGCGCTGCCGAGATCGGACGTGCAGTCGAGGCCGACGTAGACGTCGCAGACGATGTCCTGCCACAGCGCCAGCCGGCGGTGGCCCGGGCTTCCTTCCGTGGTGAACAGGACCGGCATCGCTCGGTCTCCCTCCGCCTCTGTGTCGCGTGGATCGTCGGAAATGCAGCAAGTTCTGGGCCGGCTGGTCTCTCCCTGGCGGCCGCAGTCGAGTTTTCGTTCCCTCCAAGACGAGCGCGAATGATCGCCGAGGTCAATACTTCCCAGCGAATGCGGCGCGCGGCGCCGCCGATCCGGAAGAGGGGAGACGCGGGATGGGACTGGCACATCCGAAATACAAGGTGGCGGTGGTGCAGGCGGCGCCGGCCTGGCTCGACCTGGACGCCTCGATCAAGAAGACCATCGGCCTGATCGAGGAGGCGGCCGACAAAGGTGCCAAGCTGATCGCGTTTCCGGAGGTCTTCATCCCCGGCTATCCCTGGCACATCTGGATGGACTCGCCGGCCTGGTGCATCGGCCGTGGCTTCGTGCAGCGCTATTTCGACAATTCGCTGGCCTATGACAGCCCGCAGGCCGAGGCGCTGCGCGCCGCCGTGCGCAAGGCCAGGCTCACGGCCGTGCTGGGACTGTCCGAGCGCGACGGCGGCAGCCTCTACATCGCGCAATGGCTGATCGGCCCGGACGGCGAGACCATCGCCCAGCGCCGCAAGCTGCGGCCGACCCATGCCGAGCGTACCGTCTATGGCGAGGGCGATGGCAGCGATCTCGCTGTCCATGATCGCCCCGACATCGGCCGGATCGGCGCGCTGTGCTGCTGGGAGCATCTGCAGCCGCTGTCGAAATACGCGATGTATGCCCAGAACGAGCAGGTGCATGTCGCGGCCTGGCCGAGCTTCTCGCTGTACGATCCGTTCGCGCCGGCGCTCGGCGCCGAGGTCAACAACGCCGCCTCGCGCGTCTATGCCGTCGAGGGCTCGTGCTTCGTGCTGGCGCCGTGCGCCACCGTCTCGCAGGCGATGATCGACGAACTGTGTGACCGACCCGACAAGCACGCGCTGCTGCATGTCGGCGGCGGCCACGCCGCGATCTTCGGTCCAGACGGCTCTTCGCTTGCGGAGAAGCTGCCGCCGGAGCAGGAGGGGTTGCTGATCGCCGAGATCGATCTCGGCATGATCGGCATCGCCAAGAACGCCGCCGACCCGGCGGGACACTATTCTCGCCCTGACGTGACCCGGCTGCTGCTCAACAAGAAGCCGCTCAACCGGGTCGAGGCCTTCGCGCTGCCGGTCGACGCGGTCACGCCCGGCGAGGCACAATCGGCGGCTGGCTGACAGGCTTGGCGAGCGCTAGGTCCCGGCCTCCGGTTGTGCCGGCGGCGGGGCCGACCGCCGCGGCGGCCGCTGCGCACGGCCTGCCGGCGCCGCCATGCGCGGCTGCAAGGTGACGATCACCGGGTTTGGCTTGTGGTCGGTCGCCGCGCCAGTCGCGGCGTCCACACCCATGCCGATCAGGCCGCCCGCTAAGATGTTGCCGGCGAAGCCGGCCGCGCCGGTCGCCGGGATGTCCTTGGTCAACGGGATGATCTGGGTCTCGTAGCCCGGTTTTTCGATGGTGACGGAGATATCGGCATTGCGCTTGGCGACGAACGAGCAGGGCGTCGTGCAGGTCATCGGCGCTTCGAGACCGGCGATCGTGGCCTCGGCCCCGGACGGCGTCGACGCGACACTGATCGTCTCGGTTGTACCCCGCGTTACGGACGCGCAACCTCCCAGCGCGGCGCACAGCGCTACGAACGCTACAACTCTCATTTGGTACTGCCCCCTTGAAACCCAAGGGAACTCAAGCGCAACTGGAGCGGGACGGCAAGCGCAATCAGCATTATCCGAAGAAATTCCCGGGCGAGTTTCACGCGAGTGTGGCTTTCACACCTGCTTTCCACGAACCTGCCGCGCGATCGCCTTCTGCGCATCGAACTCGGCGCGCCGCCGCGCCAACTCTTCCGGCGCGAGCATGGCCGGATTGCTGTAGTCGCGCTTCCAGCCGTGATCGTCGCTCCACTGCAAAGGCGATTGTACGGTCGTCCGTGCGGCTGGTGAACTCTCGAGGATGCGCAAGGCGAGCTCGAGCGTGAAGGCCTGTGAGGCCGCGTCGTGCGGCTTGCCGGCGGAATTGCCGAGCGGAAAATCCGAGAACAGGAAGCGCGGTGCTGCGGCGTGCTCGACGATGTCCTTGGCGCAGCCCATGACGACGGTCGCGATGCCGTTCGCTTCGAGATGCCGGGCTACCAGGCTCACGGTCTGGTGGCACACCGGACAGTTCGGCACCAGCACGACGGCATCGATCTCGTCGGCGCGGCAGCGCGCAAGAATCTCCGGCGCATCGGTCTCGATCGTGACGCGGTGGCTGCGATTGGTCGGCGCGCCGAAGAAGCGCGGTCCGACCGCGCCGATGCGGCCTTCACCTGCCAGCCTTAGGAGCTGTGGTAGCGGAAACCAGGTGCCGGAATCCTCGGCCGAGGTGTGCGCGCGATCATAGGCAATGTGGGAAATGCGCAGGTCGTGCTGCGCCGACGTGTCGCCGTCATAGACGGAGTAGAACTTGGCGCCGCCATTGTAGGGCGCGCCGGGGCCTTGATCGCCTTTGGCGGGATCGAACGGCGCGGCCGTGGTGACGATGGTGACGCGCGACTGCGCGAGCGGCTTGCGCAAGGGATGGAACGGCGCCGACGTGTAGTGAGCCCAGCGATAGGGCGTGTCATAGCCGATCGCGAGATAGTAGTCGCGCGTGCGCGCCATGTAGGACAAGGGCGCATCGCTTTCGGGCGCGAAGCCGAGTCTGTCGTCGGTCGGTGCGGTCATCCGTCGCGCTCCCTGCAGGATTTTCGGATTGCTAGCCGGCTCATTCGCTGTGTCAAGCGCCGCGCGGGGGAACCCCGCGTGGTCCTGGGCTTTGTCTGTCGACAGAATTCCAACCATTGCACCACGCTCACGATGCTTTCCATGGTTTCGATTGCTCGCATTGCCTGTCTCGGCCTTGCCCTGATCCTGACCATGCCCTTGTCCGGCGTGGCGGCGGAGCAGGGCTCAGACCGGGACGTTGCCGTGCCGGCTGATCCGAAGGACGGTGCGCAGCAGGACGCGCCGCACGAGACTGCGAAGCCGGCAGAGGGCTCGGAGAACAAGTCCGAGGAGTTCAAGGAGAGCGGCACCCGCGAGGCGATCTGCCTGATGATCGAATCCGCAGCCAAGGCGAATGATCTGCCGCTCGAATTCTTCGCCCGCGTGATCTGGCAGGAAAGCCGCTTTCAGAGCGATGCAGTCGGGCCGGTCACGCGCAACGGCCAGCGCGCGCAGGGAATTGCGCAGTTCATGCCGGGCACGGCGAACCAGCGCCAGTTGCTCGATCCGTTCGATCCGGTTCAGGCGCTGCCGAAGTCGGCGCAGTTCCTGGCCGAGCTGCGCGACCAGTTCGGCAATCTCGGGCTCGCGGCGGCGGCCTACAATGCGGGGCCGCGCCGGGTGCAGGACTGGCTCACCGGCAAGGGGCAGATGCCCTGGGAGACCCGCAACTACGTCTCGGCCATCACGGGCGCCACGATCGACGAGTGGGCGGCCGCCGGCAGCGGCGGCAAGACGCCGCCGAGCCCGCCGCCGACCTCGTGTCGTCAGCTGATGGCGATGTTGAAGCGCGCGCCGAATCCGTTCGTCACGGAGCTCGAGCAGCATGTGGCGCTGTCGGCCGCGAAACCATGGGGCGTCCAACTGGCTGCAGGCTTCGACCGCAACAAGGCGCTCGCGATGTATTCGCGGGCGATCAAGGGGCTTGGCCCGGTCATCGGCGACCGCGACCCGAGCCTGCTGTCGTCGGTGATGCGCTCGCGCGGCAACCGCGCCTTCTACCAGGTGCGAATCGGCGCCGAGACGCGGGCCGAGGCCGACGCGCTCTGCAGTCGGATCCGCGGGGCCGGTGGCGCCTGCTTCGTGCTGCGCAATCGCTCCGGATAGAGCTCGTGCGGCGCCGCGCGTGGGGATGGTGGGAATGGCTGCGCCGGACGCAGACCCGCGCGCGCCTGATGGCGGTTGACGCGAGCGACTTTCGCCAGCCTTATCGCGGTTCGTTCCGCTGGGCCGCCCGTGACACTTCCTCCGCTCGATTCGCCGCAATGGCATGGTTCACTGCGCGCCTTCGGCTGGGGGCTGCGCGCGACGTCAGCGACCATCCTGTCACTGGTGCTGTTCGTCACCTTCATCGGCATCGGCGCGCTCGCCCATGACACCCGTTTCAGCATGCTCTGGGCGATCCTGAGCACGGTGCTGGTTTGGGCCGGGCCAGCGCAGATCATCCTGGTCTCCACGCTCGGCTCCGGCCAGACCATTTTGCAATCGGCGATCGCGGTCACGATGAGCGCGATCCGGCTGTTTCCGATGGTGGTGGCGGTGCTGCCGCTGATCCGCTCCCCCCAGACCAAGCGGCGGCACCTGGTGCTGATCGCGCATTTCACCGCGGTGACCCTGTGGGTCGAATGCTATCGCTTCCTGCCGCATGTGCCGCGCGAGCGCCGCATCGCCTTCGTGCATGGGCTCGGTACCGGCCTGATGGGGATTGCGCTGATCGCGACCATCATCGGCTATCTCTTGGCCGCCAACCTGTCGCAGACCTTCGGCGCCGCGGTGCTCTTGCTGACGCCGCTGGCGTTCCTGTTCTCGACCCTGCGCAACGCCAGGGAGCTGGCCGACGTGCTCGCGCTCGGCCTTGGCCTCGTGCTGTATCCCGTGGCGGCCCAGCTCAACAGCGGCGTCGATATCCTGGTCAGCGGCGTCGTCGCCGGAACGCTCGCGTTCGGCGCGCACAAATGGCGCGAGCGGCGGGGGCCGGCATGAGCGACTTCATCGGCGATTGGCATGCGCTCGTGGTGCTGCTGGTGGCGGGCGTGATCCCCAACCAGATCTGGCGCCTGCTCGGGCTGTGGTTCGGCAGCGGGCTCGACGAGGGCTCGGACCTGCTGATGTGGGTCAAGGCGGTCGCGACCGCCATCTTGGCTGGGGTCATCGCCCAGATCCTGGTGCAGCCGCCGGGCGCGCTCGCCAGCGTGCCATGGGGCCTGCGCTACGGCGCGGTCGTTGCCGGCCTTGCGGCCTTCATGGCGAGCCGCCGCTCGATCTTTGCCGGTGTCGTCTGCGGCGAGGCCGTCATGCTGGCCGGCAAATGGTGGCTCGGCTGAGTTGCGCGATCTTGCGCAACCGCAATTGCGGTGAGCCGAGGTTCCGATAGATTGCCGGGAAGACCCAAGGACTCCGCAATGACCACTGATACCGATCTCCGCCCGGGAGAAGTCGCCGTCGACGCGCCCCAGCCGCGCGACGCCACGCTGTATTTCATCGGCCGCATCCGCACGCCCTGGACCTCGCGGCTCGAGACGCCGCGGCAGGGCAGCTTCGAGGGGCCGGTGTGCCGGCTCGAGATCTTCGAACCTTGGGTGCCGGCGCTGCAGGGCATCGATGCCTTCAGCCACCTCCAGGTGCTGTACTGGCTGAACCGGGCGCGCCGTGATCTCGTGAAGCAGAGCCCGCGCCATCATGACGGCGAGACCCGGGGCACCTTCGCGCTGCGCTCGCCAGTGCGTCCCAATCCGATCGGCGTGTCGACGGTCCGCTTCGTCGCGCTGGAGGGCAGCACCGTGCTGGTGCGCGGTCTCGACTGCCTCGACGAGACGCCGCTGATCGACCTGAAGCCGGATCATTGCGTGTTCACGCCGGCGGCGGCGGGTGAGGATGACAAATAGGACCGACGGATCCGGATGTCGAAGGTGAATAAGCGGCCGCAGAAGATGGTGACGGCTCTGGATGCGATTACGGCGGACCTCGTTGCCGTGCTGGTGGCGGTGACCGACGGCCATCCGAAGATCATGACGATCGAGCACGCTGCGGCGCTGCCGAGCGGACCGTTTCAGTTCGCGCACCGCTCGCTGCAGATGGGCCTGCGCGCCTGGGTCAAGGCGCAGACCGGCCATCCGCTCGGCTATGTCGAGCAGCTTTACACCTTCGCCGACCGCGGTCGCGGCGGCGCTGCCGACGCGCCGCACCGCATCTCCATCAGCTATCTCGGCCTGACACGCGAGGAAGAGGGGCGCGAGGGCGCGGATGCGCAATGGTCGTCATGGTACGACTACTTCCCATGGGAGGATCATCGCGACGGACCGCCGACGATCCTGGCAAAGATCATCGCGCCGAAGCTGAAGGCCTGGGCGCGAGCCGCCGACCAGCCGGCGCTGCAGAAGACAAGGTGGCAGCGCGCCGCGATCACTTTCGGTCTCGATGGCCGCGAGTGGAACGAGGAATTGGCGCTGCAGCGCTATGAGCTGCTGTACGAGGCTGCGCTGATTCCCGAGAGTACGCGCGAGAAGGAGGCCAGCCAAGCGGAGGTGCCCGGCCGCGCCATGATCGGTGATCACCGTCGGATTCTCGCTACCGGCATTGCCCGTCTGCGCGCCAAGATCAAATACCGGCCGGTCGTGTTCGAGTTGATGCCGGAAGAATTTACACTGCTGCAATTGCAGCGCAGCGTCGAGGCACTGGCAGGCCGGCTCGTGCACAAGCAGAACTTCCGCCGCCTCATCGAGCAGCAGGAACTGGTTGAAGAGACAGGCGCAATCGCTGCCGACACGATCGGTCGGCCGGCCAAGCTGTTTCGCTTCAGGCAGGGCGTTCTGGCCGAGCGGGCGGTGGTCGGAACCAAGCTGCCGCTCTCGCGGTCTTGATCTCCCGCTCTTGACAAGGCTTATGCTCAGGATAAGTATAAGGCATCTTATGCTCATGGAGAGTATAAATGGCCGAGCTTGTCCTGCCTGCCGTCGCGCCGAATGCACCGCTTGCTGAGCGTCTGAGGCGGGTGATCCCGCCGCCGGAATGGGCTGTCTTCGAGGACGACGTCGAAGCCATTCTGGCGCTGAAGCGCCAGCGCAATGCCGTGGTGCTGGCGCACAACTATCAGACGCCCGAAATCTATCACGGCGTCGCCGACATCGTCGGCGACAGCCTGCTGCTGGCGCGCGAAGCGACCAAGGTCGATGCCGAGGTGATCGTGCTCGCCGGAGTCCACTTCATGGCCGAGACCGCCAAGCTGCTCAATCCCGACAAGACGGTGTTGATCCCCGACGTGGAGGCGGGCTGCTCATTGGCGGAATCGATCACCGCCGACGACGTGCGGCTGATGCGCGCGCGCCACCCCGGCGTGCCCGTGGTCGCCTATGTCAACACGTCGGTGGCGGTGAAGGCCGAGTCCGACGTCTGCTGCACGTCCGGCAACGCACGCGCGGTGGTCGAGTCGCTCGGCGTCGATCACGTCATCATGCTGCCGGATGAATATCTCGCGCGGAACGTCGCCGCACAGACAAAGGTCAGGATCACGGCCTGGAAGGGGCATTGCGAGGTGCATGAGCGCTTCAGCGCCGACGACGTCCGCGCGCTGCGCGACAACCATCCCGGTGTCACCGTGCTTGCGCATCCGGAGTGTCCGCCGGAGGTCGTGGCGGAGGCCGACTTCGCCGGCTCGACCGCGGCGATGTCGGACTTCGTCGGAGCAAGAAGGCCGGCCCGGGTGGTGCTGCTGACGGAATGCTCGATGAGCGACAATGTCGCCGTGCTCCATCCCGACATCGAGTTCATCCGTCCCTGCAATCTGTGCCCGCACATGAAGCGGATCACCTTGAAGAACATCCGCCATGCGCTCGAGACCAACACGCACGAGGTCACGATCGATCCCGCGATGGCCGAGCGCGCGCGACGTGCAGTGGAAAGGATGCTGGCATCATGAGCATCGATGTTTCGAAGTTGATCGGCCGTCCCGTGATCATCGGCGGCGGTGCCGCAGGTCTGATGACGGCGCTTGCGCTTGCACCCGAGCCCGTCGTGCTGTTGTCGAAGTCGCCGCTCGGCGCGGAGGCGTCGAGCATGTGGGCGCAGGGTGGACTGGCCGCGGCGGTTGGCGATGACGATGATCCGGGGCTGCATCTGAAGGACACGCTCGCCGCCGGAGCGGGATTGTGCGACGAGCCCGCCGCGCGCCGCATCATCGAGGCGGCGCCGGCCGCGGTCGAGCGCCTCGCGCAGCTTGGCGTTGCGTTCGACCGAGGTGCGGATGGACGTTGGTGTCTGGGCCTGGAGGCCGCACACAGCCGCAAACGGATCGTGCATGCGACCGGCGACGGCACGGGACGCGAGATCATGCGCGCACTGATCGTGGCTGTGCGGCGTTGTGCTTCGGTGACCTTGTTGGAAGGCGTCGAGGCGCGCCGGCTGATTGTCAATGACAACGCGATCCAGGGCGTGGCTGCGGCGCGCGGCGGTGAGGCTCTGATCCTCGCCACGACACGCGTCGTGATCGCAACCGGCGGCATCGGCGGCCTGTTCCTCGACAGCACCAATCCGGCCGGCTGTTTCGGCCAGGGCCTCGCGCTGGCGGCGCGGGCCGGGGCCGTGCTGTCCGATCTCGAATTCGTGCAGTTTCATCCGACCGCGTTCGACGGACCGTCGCGGCCGCTGCCGCTGCTCACCGAGGCGATCCGCGGCGATGGCGCCGTCCTGATCGACGACACCGGCACGCGCTTCATGGCCGACGAGCCCGGCGCTGAGCTGGCGCCGCGCGACGTGGTGGCGCGGGCGGTATGGCGCCGCCGTGCGCAAGGCCATCGCGTGTTCCTCGATGCCCGCGAGAAGCCGGGCAAGGATTTCGCCGGCCGCTATCCCGTGATCAGCGCGTTCTGCCGCATGGCGGGCATCGATCCCGTGCGCGATCCGATCCCGGTGCGGCCGGCCGTGCACTATCATATGGGCGGCATCGCTGTTGACGCGATGGGACGCAGCACGGTCGAGGGCTTGTGGGCCTGTGGCGAAGCCAGCCGCACCGGCCTGCACGGCGCCAACCGGCTCGCCAGCAACTCGCTGATGGAGGCGATCGTCTGCGCGCAATGGGTGGCCGAAAGCGTGGCCGGCGCGCCGCAGCGTGCAGGCAAGCCGTGCGAGGTGGCGGCAATTCCGCTGGCGTCCGATCCGTCGGCCGTACGGCAGCTGCTGTCGCATGCGCTCGGCGTGATGCGCGAGCGTCGCACGATCGCGGATGCCGTCAGCAGCCTGCTTCCGCTGGCAGAGCAGGCCGGGCCCGCGGCGGATCCTGCGCTGGTCGGCCTGATGCTTGCGGTCGCGGCCCATGCCCGTGAGGAGAGCCGCGGCGCGCATTTCCGCAGCGATCGTCCGGGCACGCTGCCCGTCGCGCAGCCGTCCAGCCTCACTCTGCCCGAGGCGATCGCGGTTGCCCGCGACATTGTCGAGGCCGAGCAGACGCCGTTCAGGAGCGCAGTGCCATGACTCTCAATCCTCTCTCGCCCTTGCTCTACGAGCCGCTGGTGCGCATGGCTCTGCTCGAGGATCTCGGCCGCGCCGGCGACATCACCACCGATGCCATCGTCCCCGCCGAGCAGCGCGCCTCGCTGAAGCTGCGGGCGCGCCAGCACGGGGTGATCGCAGGCCTCGATGTGGCGCGCTGCGCCTTCCAGGTCGTCTCACCGGACGTGCGCATGGAGATCGTGCGGTCTGACGGCAGCCCTGTGGAGCCGGGAGACACGATCGCGACCATCAGCGGCCCGGCACGGGCGCTGCTGACCGGCGAGCGCGTCGCGCTCAACTTCCTCTGCCGTTTGAGCGGGATCGCCAGCGCGACGGCGTCCCTGGTCGCCGCGGTGAAAGGGACCAAGGCGCAGATCGTCTGCACCCGGAAGACCACGCCGGGCCTGCGCGCGCTGGAGAAATATGCGGTGCGCGCGGGCGGCGGCGGCAATCACCGGTTCGGGCTCGATGACGCCGTGCTGATCAAGGACAACCACATCGCCATCGCCGGCGGCATCAAGGCTGCCATCACGCGCGCTAAGGCCCATGCCGGCCATCTCGTCAAGATCGAGGTCGAGGTCGACACTCTGGCGCAGCTCGAGCAGGCGCTGACGCTGGGCGTCGATGCGGTGCTGCTCGACAACATGACGCCGGCGGAGCTCGAAGCCGCCGTCGGCATGATCAGCGGCAAGGCCATCGCGGAAGCCTCGGGCCGGATCACCGTGGAGACCGCACCCGCGATCGCCGCGGCCGGCGTCGACCTGATCTCGGTCGGCTGGATCACGCATTCGTCGGCCGCGCTGGACATCGGGCTCGACGAGGCGTGATCAGCCCTTGAGCACGGCGATCAGCTTCGCGGCATTCTCCTCCAGCACCTTCGGATCTTCCTTACGGCTCGCGGGCGGCAGCAGGGAATCGCCGTTGTGGCGCGGCATGATGTGGACGTGGAGGTGGAACACCATCTGCCCGCCGGCATGCTCGTTGAACTGCTGCACGGTGATGCCGTCGGCGGCGAACGCGGTCTTGGCGGCGCGCGCAATGGTGCGCACGGCACGGCCGACGTGGAGATAATCCTCCTCGGTGATGTCCAGGATGTTGCGGGCCGGAGCCTTCGGAATGACCAGCGTATGCCCGGCGACGCGCGGCATGATGTCGAGGAACGCGAGCACGTGGTCGTTCTCATAGACCTTGGCGCAGGGGAATTCACCGCGCAGGATCTTCGCGAACGGGTTGTTGGGATCGTAGGCGGTCATGGGCAGTCCCTCAAGCGGTTCCTCTTGGTGCGCCTTACTCTCACCGGCGCGTGTCGCCGGTCAAGACGGCTCGTCCATCCCCTTGCGGAACGGTCCGGATTCGGCGAGCTCGCGACCGGCCTCCTCGACATAGGCGCGCTCGCGCTTGAGATAGTCGTCGATGGCCCGGCGCAGGCCGCGATCGGCGATGTAGTGGGCGGAGTAGGTGGTCTGCGGCAGGTAGCCGCGCGCGATCTTGTGCTCGCCCTGGGCGCCGGCCTCGACCACCTCCAGCTTGTGGTGGATCGCGAAATCGATCGCCTGGTAGTAGCAGACCTCGAAATGCAGGAACGGGTGATGCTCGATGGCGCCCCAGTTGCGGCCGAACAGCGTGTCCGAGCCGATGAAGTTGATGGCGCCGGCGATCCAGCGTCCGTCGCGCTTGGCCATGACCAGCAGCACGTCTTCGGCCATGGTCTCGCCGATCAGCGCGAAGAACTTGCGGGTCAGATACGGCCGGCCCCATTTGCGTGAGCCGGTCTCCATGTAGAAATCGAAGAAGGCATCCCAGGCATCCTCGGTGATGTCCTTGCCGGTCAACCAATGTATGCTGATGCCGGAGCTCAGCGCATCGCGGCGCTCGCGCTTGATCGCCTTGCGGTGGCGCGAATTCATCGTCGCCAGGAAATCGTCGAAGCTGGAAAAACCCTGGTTGTGCCAGTGGAACTGCTGATCGGTGCGTTGCAGGAAACCCTGCGCTGCGAGCAGCCGCCATTCGGATTCCCGGGCGAAGGTGACGTGCACCGACGACGCCTCGCTGATCCCGCACAACGCCTTCAGGCCCTGGGCGAGGGCGTTGCCTATCAACTCCCGGTCCTGGTCGGCGCGGATCAGCAGCCGCGGCCCTGTGGCCGGCGTGAACGGCACCGAGACCTGCAGCTTCGGATAATAGCGTCCGCCGGCGCGCTCATAGGCATCAGCCCAGCCGCGGTCGAAGACATATTCGCCCTGCGAGTGGGACTTGAGATAGCAGGGCACGACGCCAAGGATCTCGTCGCCCATCTTCGCCACCAGATGGCGCGGCGCCCAGCCGGTGCGCAGGGTGGCCGAGCCGGAGGCTTCGAGCGCCGAGAAAAATGCGTGTGAGATGAACGGATTGTAGCCGCGGCCGCAGGCGGGAGATGAGCCGGGACTCACGCGACCGTCCGGATTGGCACAGGCGTCCCATGCTGCAGCCGGGATTTCGCTGACCCCGGGGACGGCTTCGAGCGTGATCTCAGGTGATGCCATCGAGTCCTTGAAAGTCGAGTCCTTAAGAGAACCTAACGAGCGGCGTCCCGGCGGCGACGCTCGAATGGCCGGTCCCTCAAGATCGTGCATCGCAGCAGCGAGTTCAAGGCCGGCGTCACGTCTCCGGCGTAAACCCCTCGAAGATCATCTGATCCGCATAGCGGGCTGCGGCGGCGCGCTGCTCGGGGGTGCGGACGGTCCAGGTCAGCAGCGGGCAGCCGAACACGTTGCGCGCGATCCAGGGGGCAGGCGCAGGCAGCTGCTCGACCCAATAGGCGACGAAATGCGGCTGGCTGCTGAAGCCATGCTTGAGATGCAGCATGCTGTCGCGTTGCGCCTGGGTCAGCTTGGCCCAGTAGCCGTCCTCGTAGCTGCGCTGGGCGACGATGCCGCGCGTCAGCTCCGGCATGGTTTCGCGCAAGGCACGGACCTGGTCCGGATCGAACGACATCCCGACCACCGGGCCGGAGTAGGACGCCAGCACTTCGGCCATGCGCCGGACCAGCCGGCGATCGCCCTGGAACGTGCTCTTGATCTCCACGACCAGCGGCACGCGCCCGGCGATCAGGTTGCAGAGGTCGCCGAGCGTCATCATCCGCTCGTCGGTCTGCTTGAACTTGATCGCTTTCAGCTCAGCCGCGGTCTTTTCGATCAGCGGGCCGGTGCCCTCGGTGAGGCGTCCGAGATCATAGTCGTGATGCACCATGGCCTCGCCATCGGCCGACAGCTGGATGTCGCATTCGATGGCGAAGTTGCCGGCCACGGCGCCGCGCGCGGCGGCCGGCATGTTCTCGATGATGCCGCTGACAGCATCATGCAGGCCGCGATGGGCGACGGGGCGGGCCGTCAGCCAGTCAGGTGCGCGCATTCGCCCCGTCCATTTTGCTGGCGCATGATCTCGTCGGAAAACCGTTTCGCACTTTTCCGGATCATGCGCTCTCTCTTACTGAACCTCGAACACGCCTTCGACTTCCACCGCCGCATCGGACGGCAGGGCCGAGACGCCGACGGTGGTGCGGGCGTGGCGGCCCTTGTCGCCGAAAGCGGCGACCATCAGGTCGGAGGCGCCGTTGAGGACCTTCGGCCCGTCGAGGAAGTCCGGCGCCGAATTGACGAAGCCGCCGAGACGGACGACACGCACGACCTTGTCGAGGTCGCCGATCGCCGCCTTGACCTGCGCCAGCAGGTTGACGCCGCAGCCCTTCGCGGCCGCATAGCCGTCCTCGATCGACACGCCGCCGCCGAGCTTGCCGGAGGCGATCATCTTGCCATCGGCGCCGAGGCAGACCTGGCCCGACACGAACAGCAGGTTGCCGGTGCGCACGAACGGGACGTAGTTGGCCACCGGCGCCTTTGGTGCCGGCAATGTGATGCCCTGTGCCGTCAGATTCTGTTCAACCGTACCCGCCATCTGAAATCCCCGTTCTGTCGTCTGAAAGCCGATCCCGTGCCGGACCGCGGTCCTGTTTGGCGCAGTTGCTAGTGACATGCAAGCAGCCAGCGCCGACGCCAATCCGCCGCTTTGACCGCACGTTTCCGTGAGCCAGCCGCAGTTGCGACGTAATGCAGCGGTCTTTAATGTGACGGTTTAGCGATACGTCCTCCGAGGAAAACTCATGGCTCATTCGTTTCGACTGTCGATGGGAGCGCTCGCCGTGGCGGCGATCACATTCGGTCCGGCGCCGGCCGGGGCGGCCGTGCCGTTCCTGCCGCATCAGGCGCTCTATGACCTGAGCCTGGTCAAGTCGCGCGGGTCGAGCCCCGTCAATAGCGCGCGCGGCCGCATCCTCTACAATTTCTCCGGCAATGCCTGCAACGGCTACACCTCGGAATTCCGCCAGGTGTCGGAGCTCGATCTCGGCGAGGGCAAGGTGACCCTGAGCGACCTGCGCTCGACTGCCTGGGAGGACGGCGCCGGCAAGAGCTATCGCTTCAAGATCGACTCGCGCATGAACGATCAGGCCTCCAGCCCGGTCGACGGCATCGCCGAGCGCACCGGCGATCACATCACCGTCAAGCTCAAGCAGCCGGAGGCCAAGACCTTCACGCTCGACGGCTCGACCGTGTTTCCGACTGAGCAGATCCATCGCATCATCGCCGCCGCGCGCGAGGGCAAGTCGCTGCTCGAGCTGACGGTCTACGACGGCTCGGACAATGGCGAGAAGGTCTACAACACGCTGACCGTGATCGGAGCAGCCGTGTCGGCCGACAAGGCGGCCGCCAAGCCCGATGCCTCGACTGACAACGACGAGATGAAGAAGATGACGCGCTGGCCGGTGACGGTCAGCTATTATGACCGCGACGCCAAGCGGGCCGAGGGCGAGCAGACGCCGGTCTACGCGATGTCGTTCGAGCTGTACGAGAACGGCGTCTCGCGCGCGCTCGTGCTCGACTACAATGATTTCGTCATCGCCGGCGCGCTCGGCAAGTTCGACGTCAAGGACGCGAAGGACGGCAAACCCTGCGGCAATTGATCGGGGCGTCATTCCGTCTGCTCCGGGCCGTCATAGGCGATGCCGCGGATCACCGCGGCCTGGCCGAACTTCTTGCGTAGCGCATCGATCGCGCGCTCGGCCGAGGCCGAACGGCGGTCGAGCATGTCGGTGTCGGAGGCCTCCGAGCCCGGGCGCAGCGCGCTGACGCCGGCGCCCATCAGCCGGAACGCCGTGCCGTCGGTCTCGCGCGCCAGCATCTCCTTGCAGATTGCGAAGATCTTGCCGGCGAGCTGCGTCGGCGCCGCGATCGATTGCGAGCGGGTGCGCTGGCGGAAGTCCGCGGTCTTCAGCTTCAAGGTGACGGTCGAGCCGGCGAGCTGGCTCGCCTTCAGCCGCGACGAGACCTTCTCCGACAGCCGCCACAGCATCTTTTCCAGAGTCGCGTAGTCGCGGATGTCGGTGTCGAAGGTGGTCTCGCTGGAAATCGTTTTGGCGCCGCGGTCGGCCACCACCTTGCGGTCGTCGATGCCGCGCGCCAGCCGCCACAGCCTGCGGCCGTCGCCGCCGAACTGCTTCATCAGCTCGATCTCGTCGGCACGCTGCAGGTCGGCGATGGTGCGGAAGCCCTGGTTCGCCAGCCGTTGCTGCGTGGCGGGACCGACGCCGAAGATGAAGCCGACCGGCTTGTCGGCCAGCATGTTGCGCGCTTCCTCCTGGTCGAGTGCGGCGAAGCCGCGGGGCTTGTCGAGGTCGGAGGCGATCTTGGCGAGGAACTTGTTGCAGGACAGGCCGACCGAGACGGTGATGCCGATGGTCTGCTCGACCTCACGGGCGAAGCGCGCCAGCACCTTTGCGGGGACCATGCCGTGGACGCGCTCGGTTCCGGAGAGATCCAGGAAAGCCTCGTCGATCGAGAGCGGTTCGACCAGCGGCGTCAGCGCCTGCATCGCCTGGCGCACCTCGCGGCCGACCCGGACGTATTTCGCCATGTCCGGGGGAATGACGACCGCCGAGGGACACAGCTCCAGCGCCTTGAACATCGGCATCGCCGAGCGCACGCCATAGGTGCGGGCGATGTAGCAGGCGGCTGACACCACGCCGCGCTTGCCGCCACCGATGATGACGGGCCGGTCGGCGACCTCGGGATTGTCGCGTTTCTCGACGGTCGCATAGAACGCGTCGCAATCGATATGGGCCAGCGTCAGCGCGGGCAGGGCGCGATGGCGGACGAGGCGCGGCGAGCCGCAGGCCGTACAGCGGCGCGCGCCGTCATCCAGATCCGTCAGGCAGTCGCGGCAGAAGCAGGTCGGCCCGCTGACCGCGCGCGACGCTCCTTCTGGCGCGGAAGCGGTCACGGCACGTCGCGCTCCCACTGCCGGTCGCCCAATACCTGCCGCGCCGCCATGATATTGGTCGGATGTAACTTGGAGTGGGCGGCAAAAGCCTTTACCGTCTCGTCGTCGCGCAGCACGAAATCGAGCACGCTGACCAGGAAATTGGGGTCGGCGGCCGAGGATCGCAGCGTCTCCGGCCCAATCCCGGTCTCGGCCAGGAAACGGCCCAGCCGCTCGGGTTCGCCGGCCAGGAAGCCGAGGGCCTGAACTGCAACGATTTCAGCGACTTCGCGCGGATTTCGAACGGGCTTTTTCAACGGCGGATTTGCCTTTCCGTTAACTTGTCGGCTCTACTTTGCGCCCATCATGCCCGAGTCTTCGGAATGGGTTCAAGCAAGTGGAAACCATCTCGGGGAAAGATCGAATACCGACTTAACGGGTTAGAACGAATCTGGGGCTAGTTTGAATTAGATGAGTAGCGGTGGACAGGCGTCCGCCAGAGGGCATGCCGGTGTCAGTGATTCGGAGGGGCGGATGGGCAAGACCGTCCTGATCGTGGAGGACAACGAGCTCAACATGAAGCTCTTCCGCGATCTGTTGGAAGCCCACGGGTACCAGACGTCCGGGACGTCCAGCGGCGTGGAGGCGCTCGACATCGTGCGCCGGACCCGCCCCGATCTGATCCTGATGGACATCCAGCTGCCGCAGGTCTCGGGCCTGGAAGTGACGAAATGGATCAAGGACGATCCGGATTTGCGTGCCATCCCGGTGGTGGCAGTGACGGCCTTTGCCATGAAGGGCGACGAGGAGCGCATCCGCGAGGGTGGCTGCGAAGCCTATCTTTCCAAACCGATCTCGGTCGGAAAATTCATTGAAACGGTACGCCGCTTCATCGGCTAGGGAGTTTCTGCAGTGTCCGCGCGTATCCTTGTGGTCGACGACGTTCCGGCCAACGTCAAGCTGTTGGAGGCGCGGCTGTCGGCCGAATATTTCGACGTGCTGACCGCCGCGAACGGCGCCGAGGCGCTGCAGATCTGCCAGCGCGCCGAATGCGACATCATCCTGCTCGACGTCATGATGCCGGACATGGACGGCTTCGAGGTCTGCCGCCGGCTGAAGTCGAATCCGGCCACGCATTTCATTCCGGTTGTCATGGTGACGGCGCTCGACAGCCCGTCCGACCGCGTGCGCGGCCTGGAGGCCGGTGCCGACGACTTCCTGACCAAGCCCGTCTCCGACGTCGTGCTGATCGCGCGCGTGCGCTCGCTGACGCGGCTGAAGATGATGACGGACGAGCTGCGCATGCGCGCGCTGACCTCGCTCGAGATCGGCGTGCAGGCGCCCGAGCGAAACGCGGTTGCCGACGCCGGCAAGGGCGGGCGGGTGCTGCTGGTCGACGACCGGCCGTCGTCCTACGAGCGGCTCGGGCCGATGCTGGCGACCGAGCATGCCATCGATGTCGAGACCAATCCCGCCGAGGCCGTGTTCAACGCCGCCGAAGGCAATTACGACCTCGTCATCGTCTCGCTCGACCTGAACGATTACGACGGCCTGCGGCTGTGCAGCCAGCTGCGCTCGCTGGAACGCACCCGGCACGTGCCGATCCTCGCGATTGCGGAAGCCGAGAACAATTCGCGGCTGCTGCGCGGCCTGGAGATCGGCGTCAACGATTATCTGCTGCGTCCCGTCGACAAGAACGAGCTGCTGGCGCGCGCCCGCACCCAGATCCGCAAGCGCCGCTACACCGACCATCTGCGCGACAACGTCCAGAACTCGATCGAGATGGCGATCACCGACGCGCTGACGGGCCTGCATAACCGCCGCTACATGGAGACGCATCTTTCGACGCTCGCCGACCAGGCCGCGAGCCGTGGCAAGCCGCTGGCGCTGATGATGCTCGACATCGACTACTTCAAGTCGATCAACGACAATTACGGCCATGATGCCGGCGACGACGTGCTGCGCGAGTTCGCCATGCGCGTGCGCAAGTCGATCCGCGGCATCGATCTCGCCTGCCGCTATGGCGGCGAGGAGTTCGTCATCGTGATGCCCGAAACCGATTTGCACGTCGCCGGCATGGTCGCCGAGCGCTTGCGGCGCTCGGTCGCCAACGAGCCGTTCTCGGTGCACAAGGGCGAGAAGCGCATCGAGGTCACGACGTCGATCGGGCTGTCGACCCTGGAGCAGAAGGGTGAGCCGATCGCCGACGTCATGAAGCGCGCCGACAATGCGCTCTACCGCGCCAAGAACGAGGGCCGCAACCGCGCGGTGGCGATCGCCCCCGTGCATCAGCCGGCGCCGTTCCTGCCGCAAGCCGCCGGCCGCGGCCGCTGAGGGGCAGGGCGGCTCTGACCTTTCCGTCCTCGGCTGAAGCTGCCGCGCAGCTGTCCATCGCCTCCCGTCCGCTCTCCGGGCCTCGTGCTTCGAGACGCGCCGCAAGCGGCGCTCCTCAGCATGAGGGTTGAGAGCTTCGCCAAGATCCCTCCAAGATCCCTCCAAGATCCCTCCAAGATCCCTCCAAGACCACGCCGAGACCACGGACCTCGTCCTGAGGAGCACGCCGCAGGCGTGCGTCTCGAAGGACGGCCGCGGACGCTGAGGGGCGTCGCGCGCGCGCAGGGCTACGTCGTCGCGCCAAAGTAAATGCGGGATTAGGGGAGCAGCCTTCCATACATGACATGTCGTCCTCGCCGCGCATCCCGCGCCCGAGCTTTGCCATTTCAAAACCCTCTTCGAAAACAGAGGGCGCAGGGAAGGCCGGGTGCTGGTCGCACCCATGGTCCGCGTGCAGAAAAAAGCACGCGGCAGAACCACAGGTACGAGCCGGACATCCGGTGGATTCAATTGGTCGTCGCAACACTCGATGAGGAGGTTGCGATGGGCATTCGAAAGAAACGGTCAACGCG
>NZ_JAUETE010000022.1:0-81558 GCF_032484535.1 Bradyrhizobium sp. SZCCHNS3016 | reverse complement strand
ATCCAGCGACGGGCGGTTTTGCGAGAACCGCCCGTTCGCGCATTCTGGCAGATCTGGCGTACACAAGGGGCGTTGCGCGCGATCGTCACGACACGCGAGGCGGGGAGCGGTGGCCGCGACGTGCCGCAGCGTGTCCTCACGGATGCGCGGACGAACGGCATGGCGCGGACGTGAAGTCGCAGCGTGCTGACACCCCGATGCTGGTGTCCCGCGCAATGTGCTTGAAGCGCATTGTGCGCATGGTGGCCAGAAAGCCCGGCGCACCAGGCAGACTGCGTATAAGCGTGAAGACCATCGCGCAGGGAAGGCCGGGCGTTTTCCGGCTGCACCTGTGGTACCTGCCGCCTGCATTTTTTTTCGCAGGCGGGCCGCAGGCGTCAGCCGACGCCTGGCCTTCCCTGCGCCCTCCGACTTGATGAGGGTGAGCGAGACGAGCATGACCCGGGCAGTGTCTGCCGCGGGAATGCGAGGTCATGCGTAGTTCGATATGGGCACGATCGCGCGTCATCACCGGTGTCGTCCCGGGCTTGACCCGGGACCCATATCCACAGGGAGAAGTTGTCGCGCACGCTGGTCGACCATCGGCTTAACAACATTGGCCGGTGGGTATGGGTCCCGGGTCAAGCCCGGGACGACAGCGGAGTGAAGGGCAAGACCACGGCTCATCTCCACCTCGCGGAATATTTTCCGCGCTTGCCAAGCCTCACCCAACGGTCCAAAAAATCTCCAACCATTCGGGACGAAACGACGAGCAGCGGAGACGGAATTGACCATCAAGGGCAAGGCCTACATTGCCGGGATCTATGAGCATCCCACCCGGCATGCACCCGACAAGTCCACGGCGCAGCTGCATGCCGAGGTCGCCAAGGGCGCGCTGGAGGATGCCGGGCTCAGCGTGCGGGATGTCGACGGCTATTTCTGCGCCGGCGATGCGCCCGGCGGCGCCTGGCCGATGGTCGACTATCTCGGGCTGAAGGTGCGCCACATCGATTCCACCGAGACCGGCGGCTGTTCCTATCTGATCCACGTCGGCCACGCTGCGGAAGCGATCGCGGCCGGCAAATGCTCGATCGCGCTGATCACCTTGGCCGGCAAGCCGCGCACCGGCCCGATGCCGCCGCGCGCCGCCGGCGCAGAGGCCGACTTCGAGATGGCCTATGGCGCCACCACGCACAACGCCTATGGCATGTGCGCAATGCGCCACATGCACGACTACGGCACCACGTCGGAGCAGCTTGCCTGGATCAAGGTCGCGGCCTCGCATCACGCGCAGTACAATCCGCATGCGATGCTGAAGGAGGTCGTCACCGTCGAGGACGTGATCAACTCGCCGATGATCTCCGATCCCTTGCATCGCATGGATTGCTGCGTCGTCACCGACGGCGGCGGCGCGCTGATCGTGACCACGCCAGAGATCGCCAGGAGCCTGAAGAAGCCGCTGGTGCGTCTCATCGGCCATGGCGAGGCGATGAAGGGGCCGCGCGGCGGCAAGGATCTCGACCTCACTTATTCCGCCGGCGTGTGGTCCGGCCCGCGTGCCTTCGCGGAAGCGGGGATCACGCCCAAGGACATCAAATACGCCTCGATCTATGACAGCTTCACCATCACCGTGCTGATGCAGCTCGAGGATCTCGGCTTCTGCAGGAAGGGCGAGGGCGGCAAGTTCGTCGCCGACGGCAATCTCATCTCCGGCGTCGGCAAGCTGCCATTCAACACCGATGGCGGCGGCCTCTGCAGCAACCATCCCGTCAACCGCGGCGGCATGACCAAGGTGATCGAGGCGGTGCGCCAGCTGCGCGGCGAGGCCCATCCGAAGGTCCAGGTGCCAAACTGCGATCTCGCTATCGCTCATGGCACCGGCGGCCTGCTCGGCGTGCGCCACGCCGCCTCGACCTGCATTCTGGAGCGCGTGTGATGTCTGATCAGAAGAAGCTGCCGGCCCCCGTTACCAATCCCGAGACCAAGGCGTTCTGGGATGCTGCCGCCGAGGGCAGGTTCATGATCAAGCGCTGCACCGCCTGCGGCGAGGCGCATTATTTTCCGCGCTCGATCTGCCCGTTCTGCTTCTCCGACCAGACGGTGTGGGAGCAAAGCGCAGGCGAAGGCGAGATCTACACATTCTCGATCATGCGCAAGTCGCCGACCGGCCCTTACGCGATCGGCTACGTCACGTTGAAGGAAGGCCCATCGCTGCAGACCAATTTCGTCGACTGCGATTTCGACAGCCTGAAGATCGGCCAGAAGGTGAGGGTGGTGTTCAAGCCGACCGACGGCGCCCCGCTGCCGTTCTTCACGCCGGTGTAGTTGAGGATGAATGCTGTCCGCGGGCGGAACCCGGGATTGCTTCGCTTCGCTCGCAATGACGATGGAGATCAAGCGGCGAGTCCCACAAGTCATGCGAGAGGCATGACATCGTAGGGTGGGCAAAGGTGCGGAGCACCGTGCCCACCGTTCTAGCGCGATGAAGATGGTGGGCACGCTTCGCTTTGCCGACCCTACAAGGAACGCGTTTCGGGGAGGACACCAACAACATGCCGATCAACTACGATGAGCTGATGGCGATGAAGGCGATCGGGCAGCCCTATGCCTATAGCGATCGCGAGGTGATGCTGTACGCCTATGGCATCGGCATGGGCGCCGATCCGATGGACGAGAGGGAGCTCGCCTTCGTCAACGAGGCCACCGCCGAGCCGCGGCCGTTGAAGGTGGTGCCGACCTTTGCCTCCGTCGCCGCCTGGGGTTCGGGCCCTGGCGACATGAAGCTCAACCGAGTGCTGGTGGTCGACGGCGAGCGCGACATCACCTTTCACCAGCCGCTGGCGACGGCCGCGAAGATCACGGCCGACTCCTCCGTGCTCGCGGTGTCCGACAAGGGTAAGGACAAGGGCGCCGTCATTCGCCATCAGACGATCCTGCGCGACGAGAGCGGCGCGCCGTTGGCGACCCTGGTCGCCTCCCGTTTCGCCCGGGGCGACGGCGGCTTCGGCGGCCCGTCCGGGGGCATCCCCGAGGCGCATCCGGTGCCGTCGCGCGCGCCCGATCGTAGCGTCGACATTTCCACGCGGCCGGACCAGGCGCTGATCTACCGCCTGTGCGGCGACCGCAATCCGCTGCATTCGGACCCCGAATTCGCGCGCCGCGCCGGTTTCCCGCGCCCGATCCTGCACGGCATGTGCACCTACGGTCTCACCTGCCGCGCCGTACTGCAGACCTATGCCGACTACGACGCCTCGGCGTTCCAGCAGCACGCCGCGCGGTTCTCCTCGCCGGTGTTTCCCGGCGAGACCGTGACGGTCGATCTCTGGAAGGACGGCGACGTGATCTCATTCGAAGCGCGCGTCACCGCGCGCAACGTCACCGTGATCAAGAACGGCAAGACGGTGCTGGGATGATACTTGGCATGTGAGACACGTCTGTTCGTTGTCGTCATGCCCGGGCTTGACCCGGGCATCCATCCGCTTCCGAAGATGGATGGCCGGGTCAAGCCCGGCCATGACGAACAAAAGCAAAGAAGACAGCGGGGAGGCACACATGGGACTGCTCGACGGCAGGGTGGCGCTGATCACCGGCGCAGGCGGTGGGCTCGGTAAGGCCTACGCAAGACTGTTCGCGCGCGAGGGCGCGGCGGTCGTCGTCAACGATCGCGGCGGCCCGCGTGACGGCTCCGGCTCCGACCTGTCGATGGCCGAGCAGGTGGTCGCGGCGATCGAGGCCGAGGGCGGGCGCGCGGTCGCCAACGGCGCCGACATCTCGACCATGGCCGGTGGGCAGTCGGTGTTCGACGACGCCATCCGCCATTTCGGCCGCGCCGACATACTGGTCAACAATGCCGGCATCCTGCGCGACCAGACCTTCGCCAAGTCGAGCGAGGCCGACTGGGACAAGGTGATCCAGGTGCACCTCAAGGGCACGTTCTGCTGCACCTTGCCGGTGTTCCGCTGGATGCGCGACAACGGCGGCGGCGTCATCGTCAACACCTCCTCGACCTCGGGCCTGATCGGCAATTTCGGCCAGTCCAACTACGGCGCCGCCAAGGGCGGTATCTGGGGCCTGTCCAACGTGCTGGCGATCGAGGGCCGCAAGTACAACATCCGGGTGTGGACCTTGGCGCCGGGCGCGCTGACCCGCATGACCGCGGACCTGCCGCGCTACAAGGAAAACCCGGGCGCGGCGCTGACGCCCGAGGGCATCGCGCCGGCCGTGCTCTACATGGTCAGCAGACTCTCGGGGGATCAGACCGGCAAGGTGCTCGGCGTCTCCGCCGCGCGCGGCGTCCGTGAGATGCGGATGATGGAGATGGAGGGCTGGAAGCCACCGTCCTCGGCTTGGAACGCCCAGGACATCGCCGCGCACGCAGAGGAGATATTCTTTTCGGAGGCCGATATAGCCAAGTCCGCACGGCGGTTTTGATGTATTCAGGTCGTCATTTCGGACATGCCGCCTCGGCGCATCCCGAGATGACGCCAGAGAGATTGGAGACCAGACGATGAAGCTCACCGCCGCCGCCAAAGGCACCTTCGCGATCGCGCCGACGCCGTTCTATGATGACGGCCGCATCGACGAGGCCTCGATCGACCGCCTGGTCGATTTCTATGCCGCGGCCGGCTGTGACGGCATCACGGTGCTGGGCATCATGGGCGAGGCGCCGAAGCTGGATGCGGCTGAATCCGCCGAGGTCGCGATCCGCTTCATCAAGCGCGCGAGAAACATGCAGATCATCGTCGGAGTCTCGTCGCCGGGCTTTGCCACCATGCGCGCGCTGGCCCGCGCCACGATGGATGCTGGCGCCGCTGGCGTGATGATCGCGCCGCCGCCGTCGCTCCGCACCGACGACCAGATCACGGGCTATTTCAAGCAGGCGCAGGAGGCGATCGGCGAGGACATTCCCTGGGTGCTGCAGGATTATCCGCTGACCCAGCAGGTCGTGTTCACGCCTTCCGTGATCCGCAAGATCGTCATGGACAGCGCGTCCTGCGTGATGCTCAAGCACGAGGACTGGCCGGGCCTGGAGAAGATCTCCGCGCTGCGTGGCTTCCAGAAGGACGGCTCGCTCAAGCCGCTGTCGATCCTGTGCGGCAATGGCGGCCTGTTCCTGGACTTCGAGATGGAGCGCGGCGCCGACGGCGCCATGACCGGCTATGCCTTCCCGGAAATGCTGGTCGATGTCGTCAAGCTGTCGCAGGCCGGAAAACGCGACGCCGCGCATGACCTGTTTGACGCGCATCTGCCGCTCGTGCGCTACGAGCAGCAGCCGGGGGCCGGGCTTGCCGTGCGCAAATACGTGCTGCAGAAGCGCGGCGCCATTGCCTCCAGCGCCCAGCGCAAGCCGGCGTCCGGCATCAGCGCCGCGGCCAAGGCCGAGGTCGACTATCTCTTATCGCGCGTGGCACGCTATGATGCCCGCGCCAACCTGCAACCTCGTGCCACCGCCGCGGAGTGACCATGGCTGACGCCGCCGCCGTCCGTCCCGCTTCGACCGTGCTGCTGCTGCGCGACAGCGCGGCCGCACGCGAGATCGAGGTGTTCATGATGGTGCGTCACCATCAGATCGAGTTCAACTCGGGCGCCCTGGTGTTTCCTGGCGGCAGCGTCGACAGAGGCGATCAGGAGATCGCCGGCAGGCCGGAGCTCTATGCCGGCGACGACGGCCTGGAGGCCGAGGCGCTCGGCTTCCGCATCGCCGGGGTGCGCGAGACTTTCGAGGAGAGCGGCATCCTGCTGGCGCGGCTGCGCCGATCGGACGCGCTGATCGATGCCGCTGCCGCCCGAGAGATCGAGGCTGCGCATCGTCTGGCGCTGTGCGAGGGCAAGATCAGCTTTTTCCAGGTCCTCGAAGCTCACGGCCTCGTGCTCGCGCTCGATGCGCTCGTTCCCTACGCCCATTGGATCACGCCCGAAGGCATGCCCAAGCGCTTCGACACCTGGTTCTTTCTGGCGGCGGCGCCGCCGGACCAGCTCGGCGCCCATGACGGCCGGGAATCGACCGACTCCGTCTGGGTGTCGCCGCGCGAGGCGCTGGCGGGCGGCGAGGATGGCCGCTTCAAGCTGCCGTTCCCGACCACGCGCAACCTGATCCGGCTCGGCAAGCAGCCCGCGGTGGCCGACGCCCTGGCGGCGGCGCGGGACATGGACGTCGTCACCGTGATGCCGGTGATGACCAGGACTGCCGATGGTGGCCGGCAGCTGCGCATTCCGCGCGAGGCGGGCTATGATGGCGAGGTGTTCGAGTTCGGTGCGGCCGGTTAACCGCACAGGCTATTTTTCGTCCGGCGGATGATGCGCGGACGATAATTGTTCTCTATATGTTCATTTGGCCGCCCGGCGGCTCGTATATAGTGCGGTTCCGACCATCGGATCCCATGAGTAGATTACCGGACCTCGACACGGCCTGCAGCAGCCTCCGATCGATGACGATCGGGCGGATGATCTTTGGCAGCTTTTTGCTGCTGCTTGCCGTGATCACCGCGACCAGCATGGCGAGCGTGATCGCCATCCGCCACATCGATTCGACCTTTGCCGAGTTACAGCGGCTGCAGGGCGTCGGCGATCTCGCCGAGGAGATCGACCAGCGCATGAACGAGCTGCGGCTCGCGGCGCGCGATTTCGTCACCGACCCCGGCTCCCGCTCCGACCGTGCCATGGAGGCGGCGACCGAGCTCAGCGCGCTCCTGAAGAAGACGCGCCTGCAGCTCGCACCGGAGCAGCAGGCGACCATCGATGGTGTGTCCCAGCGGCTCGCCAATTACCGCGAGGGCATCGACCGGATCAGTGCGCTGATCGCCCGGCGTGCCGAGCTGCTGTCGGGTTTGCCGGCGGCGCGCGAGAGCTTCGAGGACGCCATCGCCGGCCTGACGGATCGCGCCACGGCGCGAGCCTTGTTCCAAGTGCAGAACCAGGTCGGCGCGGCGCTGCTGGCGCGCGACCCGGCTGGCGCCGAGCAGGCCGCCCGCAGCATGCGCGCAATGCCGATCGAGGACAGCGCCCTGCGCGCGGCAGCGGACCGCTACGCCGAGGCGATCATCGCCATTGCCGGCACCGAGGACGAGATCGCACGCCTCGACAAGGAGGTGCTGGGCATCGAGGGGCGGCTGATCGGCCGGGTCACGGAGCTGCTGCGCGCCTTGAGTGCCAGCCAGGGCAAGGTGCTGTCGCGCGACTTCGCCCGCACGCTGGCGGAGACGAAATGGCAGAGCATCATCTTCGGCACGGCGGGCGTTCTGATCGGCATCTTTGCTGCCTCGTTCGTGGTGCGCCGCACGGTGAAGCCGCTGGCCTCGATCGCACGCTCGATTCGGGCGCTGGCGGCGGGCGAAAAAGCGGCGTCGATCCCGCAGACCGACGTTCAGAACGAGATCGGCGATATCGCGCGGGCGGCAGAAGTCTTTCGGCAGACTTTGCAGGATGCCGACGCGGCGCGCGAGGCGGCAGTCCGCGCGCTGGCCGAGCAGCGGCTGGCCGAGGAGAGCTATCGCAAGCTGTTCGAAGCTTCGATCGACGGCATCTATGTCACCACACCGAGTGGTCTCGTGCTCAATGCCAATCCGGCGCTCGCGCGCATCATGGGCTACGAATCCGCGAGCGAGCTGATCCAGAGCGTCAACGACATCGCGGATACGATCTATGTCCATCCCCTGGCGCGCGAACGCTACCAGCGGCTGATGCGGCGCGACGGCATGGTGCGCGAGTTCGAATACCAGGTGCGCCGGCGCACCGGTGAGATCCGCTGGCTTTCGGACAGCGCCACGGTGGTGCGGGATGAGAACGGCGAGGTAATTCGCTACGAAGGCGTGGTTCGTGATATCACGGATCAGAAGCGCGCCGAGGACGCGATCGCGGAAGGCCGGCGATTGCTGCAGCAGGTCATCGACACCGTGCCGGCGGTGATCAACGTCAAGGATAGCGAGCTACGCTATGTCCTGATGAACCGCTACATGGCCGGCATCTTCAACGTCGAGCCCGAGGATGCGCTCGGCCGCACCACGGGCGAGCTGATGTCGCGCTACGGTGCGAACAAGACGGACTCGAACGACAAGCGCGTGCTGGCGACGAAGGCTGGCCTCGGGTTCTACGAGGAGGAATACCTCGATTCTTGCAACGTCATGCGGCAATGGCTGGTCAACAAGCTGCCGCTTCTCGACGCCGACGGCGAGGTCGACAAGATCGTCACCGTGGCGCTCGACATTGGAGAGCGCAAGAAGAGCGAATTGGAGATGCGCAAGGCCAAGGAGGCCGCCGAGACGGCGCTCCGGAACCTGCGCGAGACCCAGGCCTCGCTGATCGAAGCCGAGAAGCTCGCGGCGCTCGGGCGCATGGTCGCCGGCGTTGCCCATGAGGTCAACAACCCCGTCGGCATCAGCCTGACGGTCGCCTCCGCGCTCGAGCGCAAGACCGAGCGCTTCAGCGAGGCGGTCACGCGGGGCGAACTGCGGCGGTCGAGCCTCAACGAGTTCATCGAGATGAGCCGCAGTGCGGCTGGGCAGCTCGTCGCAAATCTCAATCGCGCGGCCGAGCTGATCCAGTCGTTCAAGCAGGTCGCAGCGGACCGCAACTACTCCGACAAGCGCACCTTCGATCTCGCCGATCTCACCGAGCAGGTGGTGATGAGTCTGCGCCCGGGCGTGCGCAGACAGAACCTGACGGTGAATGTGGATTGCCAGCCCGATCTGGTGATGAACAGCTACCCCGGGCCTTATGGGCAGGTTCTGACCAATCTCTTCCTCAATGCGGTCGCGCACGCGTTTCCGGACGGCAGGAGCGGTGTGATCGAAATCAGGGCGCGGGAGTCCGGGCGCGACAATGTCGAGATCATCTTTTCCGACAACGGCTGCGGCATGTCGCTCGACGTCCGCCGCCGCGCCTTCGATCCTTTTTTCACGACGCGCCGCGACCAGGGCGGCACCGGCCTCGGCCTGCACATCGTCTACAGCATCGTGACCAACCGGCTCGGCGGCCGGCTTGATCTCGACTCCGAGCCGGGCGCCGGCACGCGCGTCCAGATCATTCTGCCGCGGGTCGCGCCTCTCGAGCAGGCGGCCGAGTAGGGAGATCCGCAATGCGCGGGGATGCCGCGCCGCTGCGTGAAACTCCGGATTGACTCTCACGAAGCCGAGATCGAATCGAAATCTGGCCCAGTTGATGCATCATTATCCGTGCACCCTGGGGTGGTGCAGGAGCCAGATGGACCAGATGGAAATGAGCAAATGGATCGTGTCCCGCGGCCATGAGCCGCATCGAGCTGATCGTGCCGACATCAGCAACGCGGGTTCGAGGCGACCGGCGGTCGCTCCATGGAAGCCGCCTATCCAGGTCGGCGGTGCGGCGCTGCTGATCGCACTCGCCGCGCCACCGTCACTGGCGCGGGATCGCGGCCAGTATGCGAACTCGTCGCCGGAGATCAAGGCATGGTTCGACGGCCTGCGCAGCGGCAAGGGCCCGTGCTGCTCGGATGCCGACGGCAGCGCCGTCAGCGATGTCGACTGGGAGAGCAGGGGCGGTCACTACCGCGTCCGCATCGAGGGGGAATGGCTCGACGTTCCCGACGAGGCGGTCATCACCGAGCCCAACCGCGTCGGGCGCACCATGGTGTGGCCGATGCGCGGCTATCAGGGCCTCTCGATCCGCTGCTTCATGCCGGGCAGCATGACGTAGACGAGCGGGGCGGCGCTCAGACGTATTTCTTGTCGCGCTCCAGGAGCTCGATGGAAATGCCCTGGGGCCCGCGGATGAAGCAGATGCGAACACCGGGGCGGATCGTGGTCGGCTCGGTCGTGAAGGTGACGCCCTTGGCCTTGAGCTCGGCGGCCGCGGCGTCGATGTCCTTCACGGTGAGGCCGAAATGATCGAGGCCCTGGTGCGGGGTCACCGGTGGCTCGTTCACTCCGTCGCCCGGCTCGACCTTGGCGATGAACACGCTGGCGCCGCCAAGCTTGACGTCGATGCGGCCGGGATTGCGGACGATCTGGCCGCCGAGAATGTCGTGAAGCCAGTTGGCGGTGGCTTCCGGGTCAGGGCTGCGCAGATGGATATGGTCCCACGTGACATTCAACATCGTCGAGATCTTTCGAAAGAGTGAACCGCTTGCGGCGCGGCGGCGTTCCTTGAGGCGTCGGCAGCGGAGCGGATGTTTACCGGCCCGTCGCCGGCCGCGCCAGCCGGCAAACCGACCGGTATCCGGGCCTGCCCTCCAATTGTCGGCTTTGCATGCAACCCTATCGATGTTTGCCGATTGAAGCTTCCAGATGCCCCCGCCGGGCAGCCGATGGTGCAGACATGAGCGCGGGTCTCTCTCGTTTGCTGGGACGCAAGCCCGATGCCGCGGCTTCGCTGGCCATGCGCCGAAGCGGCGGAGCGTCGATCCCTTTGGGAGCCGCCGTGTCGGGGTTGGCGATCCTCGCGCTGATCATGTTCGGCGCAGTCGGGTGGCTGATCATGTCGGTCGAAGAGGAGGAGATGGCCGACCTCCGCCTTGCGCAAGTCACATCGGCCTCCCCGAGCGGCCGGTATGAAGGAGATGAAGACGGGACGGAGCCATCGCATGGGCTCTCGTCCGTGGTGCCCAGTCTGGGGTCCAATGCGCACCCCGATTCGTCCCCGGTGGTCGGCTCCGGCCGGAACGTCATGGACGCGCATGCCAGTCTGTCGCCGACGATTCTACCTGTGTCATCCAGTGCGCTCGACCCGGCCGCTCTGTCCGGCCTGCGGATCAGTTCCCAGTCCTGGCGGCGCGGCGGGCTTGGATCGAAGGCGCTGGTGACCTTCACGCTACGGAATGCCAACAGTTTCGCAGTCAAGGACGTCGAAATCAGCTGCGCCTTCAGCCGGCGCGACGGCAGTCACGTCACCGACCGCCGACGGATCGTGCCCGGCCAAGTCGGGTCGCGCAGCCGCAAGACCTTCGCGGCGGTCCATGTCGGATTCGTCAACGTTAACGTCAGCGCGGCCAAATGCGCGCTGGTTGCAGCGACCAAAATCTAATTATGTCGCGCTAGTCTCCCACGGTCTTTGAACCCGAGCGTTCGACGCGGGAACATACTGTCATGATCCTCCGTTAGGTGGATGTCGGCGCAGGTGCCGACGGAGCGGTAAATTATGCCCATTCTCCGTTACTTTCTTTTCGTCGGTGGAACTCTGCTGGCGCTGCTCGTCCTGGCGGATGCCGTGCTTCCCAGCGTGCCATTGCCTGCAAGCCTGTCGTCTGCGTCGGATCTTCCCCCGGTGCGCATTCAGTCGACGCGAAAGTGGCCGGAGCGGATCGTGATGGACACCTCGATCGCCACGCCAGCTCCGGTGAAGCTCGCGAAGGCGGAGCAGCCTCCGGCAGAACCTGCGGGAGAAGTGGCCAAGAACGGTCTCCGCGACGCCTTCGCGCAGATGAGCGCCGTCGAAGCCAACCGGCAGGTTGCGGCCGTGAAGGCCGCCGAGAAGCCTCGCGCGATGCGGATTGCCGACACGAGCAAGGCGAAGAAGCGAAAGGTCGCAAGAGCTCATCTGGGCAGACCGATGATCCTGGTCGCGCAGCAGCCGCATGTCGGCCCTTTCGCTTGGACCTGGTAGTATCGATTGCCCGCAGTCCCTGGTCGATCCAAGCAGTCCGGGTGCAATCGCGCGCCGGGGGCGGTCGAACTCACGTGGGCTGCTGCGCCGTTTTTCACGCCGCCGCGCTGCCTTGATCTTGCGCAAAGTGCGCTCCTTCCGGAACGCCTAGCGTCCCTTGTATGGGACCTGGGAGCGTTTGCCCGGGGACCCAGGAGACGCTGAATGACGACTACCACGCCCACCCTCTCGATCTCGCCGGAGAAGGTCGCCTTCGTCGTGACCAAGATCCACAAGCATGAAATGGAAGCGGCCGAACCCGAATTGCTGGCGGATTTAGCGGATGACGACGCGGCGCCCGGTACCGATGGGCGAGGTTTGAACACGGACAGGTCGGAGCTCGTCAGCTTCATCAGGGGCCTCAATGTCGACGAGCAGATCGATCTGGTCACGCTGATGTGGCTGGGCCGGGGTGACGGCTCGCTGGACAATTGGGATGAGCTTCGTGCGCAGGCCGCTCAGGCGCACAACAATCGCACCGCGACGTACCTGATCGAAACTCCGATGCTTGGCGACTATCTGGAGGAGGCTCTCTCGGAGTTCGGCCTTTCCTTGGAAGACTTCGAAGAAGGCATATAGCTGGGCGGCGTCTCCCGATGGGTTCCCAGCACGTTCTTCGTTGCAATTCGGATGATGGAGTAATCTCATGGACAAGCTGAAGGTCGGAACCGGTGATTGGATCGTCGTGTGCGACGGCCGCAAGGCACTGATCCTCGAGAACGTCGGTGACAGCATGTTTCCGAACCTGCACACCAAAGAGGTCCGTGAGCAGGAGAACGACCGCACGAGCGCTCAGGGCACTGATGCTCCCGGCTCGGTGCAGCAGTCATTTGGCAATGCTCGGAGTTCGGTGGATCAGACGGATTGGCATGATCAGGCTGAGCGCGCCTTTCTCAAGCAGCTTGCTGATCGCCTGCATCAGGCTGTCCTGTCGGGCGAAACCAAAGCCGTCACGATGGTGGCGTCGCCGCGCGCGCTCGGGATCATCCGCGCCGACTATTCCGACGCGGTACGAAAGGTGCTGCATGGCGAGATCCACAAGGATCTGGTCAAGCTTCCGGTCTACGAAATCGAGAAGCAGCTGCTCGCTTGAGGCCGGCTTTCTCATACCAATGAGTGCCCAAAGGCCCCGTTCGCGGTTTCGACCGCGACGGGATCAATGTGTGCTTTCATGCGACGGTGTCGATTCCGGCGCAGCAGGCACCAGACTTGCGTCCAGATGCGCGGCTCCTTTTTCGACGATCTCGTAGCCGCAATCATCCAGCCAGGCGATCAGGCGATCGGCCATGGCGTAGTCCCAGGTCGGGTAGGAGCGTGCGATGACCTGGCGTGGCGTGAGCTTGCGAGACATTGGTGATCCTTCCCTGATCTCATGGTGCTCGATGAGATGTCGAGCGTCTGGTCTTGTCATCTTGAACCCCAGAACGCGATGCGCGGTTCCTGCGGCGCCCGAGCGCTGCCGCTTGAGGAGCGCTGATCATTCGCAGCGCTCCGGCGAAACGGGGCTGAATTCATCAAGCGCTGACCACGTGTGGCAGCGCGTCGTCGGTCACGGGAGCCGCGGTGCGCTCCGGCTTCTTCTCCACGATCTCGTACCCACAATGATCGAGCCATGCGATCAACCGGTCGGCCATGGCATAGTCCCAGCTGGGATAGGATCTGGCAATGACTTCGCGGACTGAAAGCTTTCGTGTCATGATGTCGATCTATCGCTCCCTGCATTCGCCACGGGCTCGTCCGGCGCGCATCCGGACGATCCAAGGCTTGCCGGCAGTTCGTGCCGCCGGCTCCTGATGTTGTTCGGCTCGTCACGTTTCTGAGCGCGCGCGCCCCAACGCCTTGCTGGCTCACCACGATCAAATTGGCGTGGAGAGGTGATTTTTCCGCTTATCGCTCGCCCAGGCTGCGCAATCATCGCCCAACATGGTGAAAACCTTCTCGCTACGATGGTTTCCCATTTCCGTGCACGGATATGGCGCAGTCGTGCGCGTAGTGGGGCTGGAGTGTGGTGGCGGCGCGGTGTTTCGTCACAGGCTGGCGGCGACCATCTCCGACGAGATCTCAGCGCGAGCAGGCTGCGATCAACGGGGGAACGGTTTGATACGTTCATGGTTTCCGCTGGGGCGCGGTCGCAAGGGCTCGTCGCCTCGGAGTCAATGGAGCGAAGCGATGAGGCTGATGTTTTGGGTTGTGCTGCTGACTGGCCTTGCGGCAGGAGGCGGCCGGTCGGTCGCCAATGAGTCCTGCGGCCCAGGGTGCCACGTCGCGCCCAATGGCGGCTGCGTCGTGAATGGCTGGGAGGTGGGAGCGCCGGTGTGGAACGAATGCCCTGCGGGCGCTCGGCCAAGGCCGCCATGCGGAACCGCGTTCAAATGGAGCAGACAGGCGAGGGCCTGTGTCAGCAGGTGAACATGCGATGGCTGATCATCGCCGCGGGAGCGTGTACCGGGCTGCCGGCTGCCGCGAGGGATCAGCGACTGTTCACCTTGGACGTCGCGCCCTGTCGTTAGCGGCGGCAGCTTCGTCTGGCTCCTGATTCAGGGCACGGCAAGGCTCCGGACAAGCCGCTGGTAGACCGCACCGCGAAGCACGGACGGGCCGGTGACACGGCGCTCAGACCGGCGTCGCATGGATCACGTCGCGCGGTGCGCTGGTGCGGAAGGCTCTCCGTAACCATGTTCGCGAGGGCGCCTCGATGACCATGTAGGTGACCCCGGCCACCGCCGTCGCAATCGCAACGAACAGACCGAGCCGCAGTGCGAGCTCGAGAGCGCCGGGAGCATCTGACTTTCCGATCATCGCAAGCCGAATGAGAAAGGGATGCAGCAGATAGATCGAATAGCTGCACTCGCCACCAATGATCAGGGCTCTGGACGACAGCCAAGCGGCATGGCCGTACCGACTGGCGGCGACGAAGACGATCGAAAATCCCGAGATCTCGATGAGGCGTACGGCAAGTTCGATCACGAACGACCAGCCGGGCAGACGAGGCTGCAGAAACAGCAGGACAGGCGCACAGATGAGGCTCACCAGCGCAAGCCAGAACAGGAGCCTCACGCAGCGTCGCTCCCCGTCACCGATGCTGGCATCGGCGCGGTTCTTGTAGATCATGGCGGCAAGGCAGCCGGCCAGGAACTGAGCGATGTGAAGATAGGGAGAGTAGTAGGTGAGCCACTGCATCCCGTTTTGCGTGAGGCTTGGCGCGACGGCCCGCAACAACGCATCGCCGAAGGTGAAGGCGGCGGCGATCGTCAGCGCGAACATCACGATGTTCGCAAGCGCGATCCAGATGATCGTGGGCAGCCGGGCGACGCCTGCAAACAGCAGGCAGACGAACGGAAACAGCAGGTAGAAGAACAGCTCGACGCTGATGGACCAGAGGTGCTGCAGTGACGGCACGACCGCGACCAGCATGGTGCCGTTCTGCACGGGAAACCAGGCTTGCGTCATCGTGAGGATGAAGCCGAGCGAGGGCGCGGAGAGGTCTCGCGCGATCACGACGTATGCGACGACCGCGAGCACAATCACGGCGTACATCGGGTAGAGCCGGGCGAATCGCGCGATGGCAAATTCGCGAAGCGCGTTTCCGAACGGTTGCGACTGGAAGCGCGCGGCATAGTTGAGCCACAGGACGAATCCGCTCAGCACGAAGAACATCGTCATTCCGATGCTGCTGACCTGAGCGATGAGCTCCGGCAGCAGGTCTTGCGCCAACGACGGGGCGCCGTGGCCGATGGCGACCGTTGCGGCCGCGACGAAGCGTAAGCCGGTCAGCGAGCCGATGAAGCGTTGCTCGTTCACTTTGAGGGATGGTCCTGATACTTGGGAGGCGCTCCGGCTCTTGTAGAAACAGCAGGGTCCGGAGGCAACCCGACGCAGGCCGGCCGGAGACGGGATTGCCGCCCGCTCGAGCGACGATCTGGCGTTCAGGCCGGAGATAACTCTGCGCCCGATCGGTCCGGCGTCTGCCGTTTGCGGCGTCCGACGCGGCGGCGTCTCACATTGCTGTCGACAACAACGGGCTGAAAAATAAAGAGAAATCCACCTTGGCGTCGGCGGCGTCCCACCCAAGGGGCGAGGCGTTTCCCGGTGCGGCATGCGATCGGCGGGAGGGGCGGGCAACAGGCTAGTAGGGCTTGAAGAAATCCGGGAAGAGCAGCTTTTGCAGCGGATCGTGCCTGTTGCGAAACCCCGCCGGGAATCTCGGTCAGCGGGAGGCTACGGCCAGGGTCATGGTCGCACCTGCGTGGGATGCGGAGCCCCAGCCGGATTGCTGCAGGGGCAGGATTGCAAATGGACTCGCAAACCGACGGCGGCTAGTTATTTGTCACCCTCCAGCTGGTCATTTTGCATGACGCTGAGCGCCTGAACGAGGACGGAAGCCGCCTTGCCCGCTGCGCCATCTCAGCTCACCGATCAAACCGTCGACACCCAGCTGACGACGAATTGCAATGCGCAGGTGGCCGCAACGTTCGACACCAACGACAGCACCTGGGTGACCTTTTTCGTCAACGGTACGATCCCGTGCTGGAGGACGCTCGTGTCGATTGGCGAGGTGAAGGTCACGCTGGCCGAGGATGTCGCTGTTGCCGGCATTGTCCTGTGCAAGGGGCTGACCGTGACCATGAACCCCATGGGTCCCTACTACACGGTCACGATGACAGGAGCCATCGTCGATTCCGGAAAGGAGAGCAGCTTTACCGGAATCGTGCTCGGCTCGTTCACCCGGTCCGCAGCGATGAAGCGTGCGATGCAAATGCTTCGGAGACAAGGCAGCCGCTGAGGGCCGGCCCGGCCTCGCGTGAAATGTAAACACCGGAATGTGACCGGGCGTCGGGGGAAGACTGTGATCTGGCCCGATTGACCGCTGCTGCGAACCCTGTTACACGCCACAACCTCTGATAGATTTCAATCATTGGTAGTTTGATCGATTTTCAATTCGTTTCGGCTGCACCCAGCAGTTGCGTGCTGCAGGTTTCGACCTGTGTTTTACAAAAGGAGATAGCCATGTCTGATCGTGAAGGTATTCGATTCACCGCTCCCGCCGTTGTCAAAACCCCCACAAGCCCCAACACCGATGTCGTCGCGACGCCGACGGGCGATCCCAACAACACGACGCAGCTCGTCTTCGAGTATCAGGGACGCATTCCGGTCTGGACGCCGGTGGTCTCGCAGGCACAACCTCAAGTAGTCTTGGGGGCCGACATCACGATCGGCGCAACGACTTGGCGCAAGGGCATCACGGTCCAGTATGCGGCGCTGGGATCGACCCAGTACACCGTGACCATCATCTCGGGCGAGATCGTGGACGATCGTGGGCTCTACTCGCTCCAGGGCGTGACGCTCGGCATCTTCCCGATCAGCTCGTCCGTCAAGGCAGCGGCGCCCGCGGCGACGCGGACCGAAGAGTATCCGCGCGCGGCCTTCACGGCGCTGCCGACGGTGAACACCCCGACCAGTCCGAACAGCAACGTGGTGACGACGCCGAGCGGCGACACCAACAATACGACCTACGTCTCGTTCCAGTATCAGGGCCGAATCCCGGTCTGGACGCCGATCGTCTCGCAGTCGCAGATCACTGCGGTCCTCGGTGCTGATATCACCATCGGGGCGACGACGTGGAAGGCGGGCATCACGGTGCAATATGCGGCGCTGGGCTCGACGCAATATACGGTGACCATCATCAAGGGCGACATCATCGACGATCGTGCCCTCTATTCACTGGCGGGCACCTTGCTCGGCATCTTCCCGATCGGGTGATACGAGCATGGACGCGTCCGCGTCAGCGCAGTTCGAGCAGGTCGACTCCTCCGCGATCTACGAGACCAGGGTTGCCGGCTCGGTTGGCTGGGCCGGCTACCTTCTCGGCGCGGGCTCGTCGCTGCCACCGTTCATCAACTACGATGACTCGCTGAAGAAGTACGGTGGCAGTTATCTGTTCGCGACACAGCGGCCCGCCGATCTCGATCGGGATCCCGGCGGGTTCGCCGAGCGTGCACGGACCTATATCAGCAAGGCGACGCGCAATCGCGCCGTCGTCTGGCTTGCCTCGGCCAATCCGGTCGTGTTCGGCGACTTCGAGCGCTATGGCGTCTCCTTCATCAATCTGCCGCCGGTCTACCAGGTCTCGGGCAACCTGAACCTCTGGTTCGCCAGCAACGCCAAATTCTACATCCTCGATCAGAGCCGGATCGATATTGACGGTGGGGCGCTGCGCCTGTCGGGCTCGGCGCTGAGTTCACCTCCGTTCATCGGCTTCGCAGGCAAGGGCGACAACCCGCTCGGCATTCGGCTTGCGCCGGCCTCCAACAATCGCATCTACGCCTACGTGCCCTTCGGCGGCGCCAACACCGGCTGCGTGACCTTTGATGGGCTGCTCGATTCGAAACAGGCGTTCGTCAGCCAGGGCTTGGGGCAGGGCGTCCGCTATGTCATTAACAACAATGCGACGGCGTCGCTGCAAGCTGCGCAATATGCAGCCATGACGGTGGCGGCGTTGCCATCGCAGCTTTCGATCGCAGGCGCCTTCGACCTCGGCGATCCGGCCAACCGCGTGATCGGCCGAGAGCAGCTCGAACAGGGCTATCTGCGTTCGGGTTTTGCCATCAAGGGGGCGCCTGCGCTGACCAGCGAATTCCGCACGACCGGCGGGCGTGTCGTGCAACTGACACCGCTCGGGGCTGGCAGCGGAGATACGGCACCGGCGCTCGGCGCCGGGGGCTTCGCCTTTGCCACCAGTGTCGCGAGATCGGCCGAGACCGACACCGGCACTGCCTATCTGAGCCTGGCCGGCCACTATGCGCTCAGTGCCGACGGCAGCGCAGCTGGGCAGATCGCGAAGCTGATGGGCGGACTGTTCGGATCGGAAGCGCTCAGCTTCAAGGCGTACGACGGCAGCCTGCCTGCAACACAAAACGATCGCCTCAACGCGATCCCCTCGAAACCAGGCTACGCGCCGGTGTTCCCGTTCGAGACGGCGGATCTCAACCGTCCCGCGAGCGGCGCCGTTGCGCCGCGCCTGACCGACGACCACCAGACCTCCTGGGTGACCATCGTCGCCGGCAGCGGGACCGTCGACTATCTCGCCGAGCCCGAGGGCAGCGCGATCTACGGCGCGGCCGAGGCCGGCGCCGACACCGCGACCGCGCCGATCCTCCAATCGGCGCCGCCGTTCATGCCGCTCGCCCAGGGCAGCGACAAGACGTTCCCGCTGGCGCCTTATGGAGCTGCTGCGAGCAGCGGCCTCGATGGCGCGACGCTCGTCCAGTTCGAGAGCCAGATCGTGGCCGCAACCCGCAAGTCGCTGATCTCGGGCTATGGCAGCAAGACGTGGTCGGCGCGGGTGCAGGCGGCGCGGGCTCACGCGTTGCACGGCACGCTGGCGGACGGCCCCAGCACCGATGGGGCGACGCCTCAGGGCTTCATCATCGAGCGCGATCCGGCGACGGGGGCCTATCTGAAGGTCAGCATGGCGCAATCGCTCGACCGCGACGGCAATACCCTGCCATTCGCGCTATCTGCTCCAACCCAGGCGATGCAGGACGCCTTGCAGACCAACCAGCTCTTTCTGGTCGCCGTCAATCCGGAGCCGTTCGGCACCGGCGCCCAGTTCGCGAACACCGTCAACATTGCGGGCTGGACCATGACCGCGGCGGTCGGCGCCGGCGCGTCGGCGACCTCCTACCGCAACGTGATGATCATGAAGTTCTGCTCCGGCTCGTTGCTGGAGCGGGTAACGAATGCCAATCGTTGGACGTCCGCGGAGCAGTTCTCGCTGTTGCCCGGCACACCGCCGGTCACCGCCGCGCTGTCCTACACTGGCCTCTCGCAATGGCTGCAGGACTACATTGCGGACGCCATCGCACGGTCGAAGGGAGCGTCCGGCCCATTCTATGAGAATTTCGCGCGTATTGCCCAGGACCCGAACTGGACCGGCGTCATCGTGCTCGCGGCCGATCTCGGCCAGCGCGACATGCCGCCGGAGATTGCGGGTCTTGCCGCCGGCATCGACTTCACGCGCTTCAACGCCCATCATTTCGGCTTCACCGTCAGCCGCGTCACGGTCGACGGCCAGAGCGGCCGGATCACGATGCCCTCGGGCAGCTCGAGCCTGTTCGGCCTGATCGACTACGAAGATCCGCGCTATGCGGTGAACGTCTCGAGCGGCGTTGCGCCCGACGTGCCCGTGGCGGTGCAGATGAGCGGCGAGTTCGACTTCACCGTGCTGCAGCTGCAGTCGTTGTTCGAGAACGCCAGGCTGACGCGGTTCGACAGCCACGTCCAGCTCTCGGTCGCCGCGCTGTTCGGCGCGCCGGTGTCGCGGCTGTACTCGCGCGGCAAGCCACAGCCATTCACGGGAATCGTGCTCAAGGGCAGCTATGTCGATCAGGGCGGCCGCGGCGCCTATGTCTTCGAGCAGAACACGACCAACGTGCTGACCAGCCCATCGAACGTGCTGCCGGCCGTCGCCTTCGACCGTGTGCAGTTCAACACGATCGGCACCCAGGACCAGGGCGCCACGGTGGCGAGCAACTTCCTCGTCTGGGGGCGGCTCGATTTCACGCCGCTTCAGAGCACCATCGGAGAGACGCTCGACTTGCTGTCGTTCGGCAGTCCGCCGGACACGCCAGAGGCGGCGCTCGGCGTCGGCCTCGCCTTCTCCGGTCTCGCCGTCGGAATGACCTATCCGCAGGCGACGCCTGGCGCCAAGAGGTTTCAGGTCGCGACCGGCAACCTGGCCTGGAATCTCAACGGCTCGACGATGCGCGACACCAGCCTGTTCCGCGGCTTCGCGCTGCAGCTGAAGAGCTTCGTCAACGCGACCGGCGATCAGAAGCCGTCCGATCTCGGCTTCCTGCCGGTGACGTCGCAGCTCGACCTGACCGAACTCGAGGGGCCCTGGTTCGGCGTCGTCTATGACATCACGCTGGGCGGTCCGGGGGCGCTCGCCTCGGGCGTCGGCTTCCAGTCGCAGCTGCTCGCGGCATGGTCACCGGTCACCACCGGCTCGGATGCGCAGCATGCGGTCTTCATCGGCATGAGCCTGCCGGGCGCGGCGCCCGGCGCCAGCCTGTTCAGCGTCCAGGGCGTCATCAAGGTTGCGGTCGGTGCGATCTCGATCCTGCGCCAGCCGGTCCCGACCGCATCGGGACGCAAGCTGTCGGATGACGGTCCGAAGTGGTTCTACTGCCTGCGGATCGACGATATCGCCATCAAGATCTTCGGCATCGCCAAGCTGCCGCCGTCCGCCAACATCCAGTTCTTCCTGTTCGGCGATCCCGACAACACCGGCAGCCTCGGCTGGTACGCGGCCTATGTCGCCGACGACAATCCGGGCTGCGAGCAGTCGCTCGCATTCGCCACACGCAAGCCCGAGCTGCAGGAGCCGTCATCATGACGCGGATCCTGTTCTGGAATATCGAGAGCTTCTCGGTCAACAAGATCTTTTCCGCGTCGATCAAGCGGCAGCGTGGCCATGGCGGCCTCAACGACATGCAGAGCGCGATCCAGCGCCGCGCGGTGATCAATGCCGTGCTGACGGCCGTGCAGCCGGACATCATCGTCATCATCGAGGTGAGCTCGGGCGACAATGCGCCCAACGCGCTGGCGAGCCAGACCGGCGGCATCAATGCGCTCGCCATGGTGCAATTCGGGCTCAACAACCCCGCCACGATGGTGGCGGGCGGATGGAACGCCGTGCCGCCGCTCTACACCGGGACCGGCGGGCGCGCCGAAACGGTCGGCATTCTCTATCGCCGCACCGACACTGCAGGCAACCTCCATCGCTATTTCACCGGGCCCAACATCTGGACCGGCGGTCATGGCGGCCTGTCGGTGCCGCCGGGTGGCGGCGTCGCCGCGCCGTACAATGGCATGGTGGTGCCTATCGGTGCCGTGAACGTCAACGGAATGCTGGTGCCGCCGGGGCTTGGCGGCGTGCGCCAGATTCCTGCGGGCGCCCAGCACAATGGCGGCCTCAATGAGGACGTCGTCGCCGCGCGCATCGCCTTCACGACCACGCTCGGTGCGCCCGTTGCCTTTGGCGGATTGCGCGAGCCGTTCATGGCAACGTTCACCGAGACCAATAATCTCGGCGTCGTGCAGCGAGACATCACCATCTTCGGCATCCATTCCCCGCCGAACAATCCCGCGGCGGCGAACTACATCACCACGCTGTCGACGATCAACGACGTCGTCGGCGCTCTGGGCGTGAACGAGACGCGGGTGATCGGCGGCGATTTCAACGTCAACCTGTTCGCCGTCAATGGTACCGCCTCGGGCCTCTATAATCCGCTCACCGGCGGTCCCGGTGCCTACACGCTGCTCGTCAGTCCGACGGCGGTGGGCGTTCCTGTCAATCTCGACCAGTACAAGGGTTATTTCTCCACCCATATCCGCGGCAAGGACAAGACGGCGGCCTCCAAGTTCCTCTGGTCCAACGGCGGCGGCCCGGGGCAGAGCTTTTATCCCGGCTACGGCTATGTCGGCTCGAACTTCGTCGCCGCGCCGTTCTACTCGATCGACAACGTCCTGGTCTGGCCGCACAACGGCATGCACAACTATCAGACCACGATCATGAACACGGTGACCGGCACGCCGATGAACGGGGTCATGGCGCCGCCGGACAATCCTCCCCCGGGCGCGGTTGCGCTGGCCCACCAGTTCACCGCGGCGCCGATGGGGTGGCCGGGCGCGCCGACGGCGGCGAACTATCCCGGGATCGGCGGCGCCGGAAATCTGACCGGCTGGAGCAATTACGGGCGCGTTCGCAACACCAGCGATCACTTCGGCATCTCTGCCGACATCTGAGGGAGCGCCGGCTCATGAGCGCTATCGACAATCTTCGCGCCGCTGTCGAGGCCGCCGCCGGCGACACGGCCTTCGCGCTCGATGCAGCGTTCCTGACGGCAGGCCTCGCCGATCCCGCCGTGAAGGTTCCCGCCGACTACGACACTTGGCTGAGCCAGGCCTTTTTCCTCAAGGCCGCGGCCGACTTCAAGGTGACGGTGGCAAAATCCGACGTTGGCCCGGTCGAGGGGACGGCGTTCACGGTGCAGTCGGCGACGATCCCGTTCATCGGCGCCGCGACCCCGCTGGCCGCGAAGGCCACGCTTGTGTTCACCGTGGACGGCGACCAACTGATCGTGCAGGCCGAGGCGACGCCGTCGAACTGGACCTGGACCAGCAGCTTCGCCTTCATGGGCGGCTTCCCGTTCAATCAATTCGGCACGCTGAAGAACGTCAGCTTCGTGTTCTCGACGGCGACCGGCACCTACCCGTATGGTGACTCCGCAGGGCGTGCGGTGAGCGGCGGCGCGGTGCAGAATTTCGTTGCCAAGGTCGCTCTGCCGGATGTCGCCAAGCCGTTCCTGCTGCTGTTTCCTGGCCTCACCGCGCCGGCCGGCGATCTGCTGCTGAGCGGCGCCCTCAATATGGGCATCTTCAACGGCGAGACCGTGCTGTTCCCGCCGGGGCAGCTGCGGGCCGCGATCCAGGACGGCACGTTCAAGCTCGCGTCGCAGTTCACGGTCAAGGATCCGAGCCTGGCTCTGACCATTCCCGCGCCCGATGGCGCGGACGAGGTCGATGGCGTGCTGGTGCTGGCCGATCCCGCCGATCCGGATGCCGGCGATCAGGCGCCGACGCTCGCGATCTCCTCGCAGTTCGACGTCGGCAGCACCGGCTCCTATCAGCTCGACGTCGAGATCACGCCCGGCGCGGACACCAGCTATTCGGTGGCGCTCGCGGTCGTCGAAGGCGGCGCGCCGCTGACGCCGGCCACGGTGATCGAGGTGATGGGCGGCAATGGCGGCTATCTCGCCGCGACCCCGGACGTGCTGCAGCAGTTCCTTGCCTTCGTCGGTCTCAACGGCTTCTCGATCGCCGGCACGCTCGGTCGCTCGCCGACGATCACGGCGGTCTCGATCGAGATCGGCAGCTCGAAGGATACGAGCTGGCAGATCCTGCCGCCGACCGGCGTGCTGGACTTCAAGATCACGAGCTTCGCGCTGCAATGGTCGATGGCCTATCCGTTCGACGGCACGAAGCGGCAGCAGACCTACGACTTCACGACCGAGTTCGTACTGGCGCCGAGCGTCTTCAAGGGGCCGGACGGCGAGGGCGACGGCGTGTTCACCGTCCAGTTCACGTCCGCGAAGCAGTTCTTCGCGTCCTTCGCCGGGACCGCGAAGCTGAGCGACTTCCTGACGGCACTGTCCGGCGGTGCCGTCGTGCTCGACGTCGAGAATGTCGGCGATTTCGAACTTGGCGACATCGCGGTCGCGGTCGATTACGGCGCGCAGAGCTTTCAGTTCGATGCTGGCTTCAGCCTGACGCTCAATCTGCTCAAGATCAACAACCAGCCGATCCTTGCCGTGCGGGAGGGAACGGTCTCAATCGCGGCGCAGACTCCGACGCAGACGCCCGACGGGGGCAATGCGACGACGCTGTTGCGGGCGGCGCCGCTGCCGATGCTCCGGACCTCGCGAGTGGTCGCGCTGCAGACCGCCTCGCAGACGCAATGGAAGTCGAGCGTCGGAGGCTTCCTCGATGTCGGGCCGTTGCACACCAAGGTCAGCGTGACCTATGACGGGTTCGAAACGCCGAAGCGGTGGGACCTCGCCGCCTCGCTGGAGGAGCCGCTCGAGGTCTCGGAACTGATCAACCAGTTCTTTTCGCCCGGCAGCGCCTATGGATTCCCGAGCTTCCTGCCCGGAGATCTCATCATCTCCGAATTTGCGATCACCGCGACCATTCCGGCCGAGCAGGGCGAGCTGAAGACGAGCTACGACATCACCGTCGGCTTCAGCTGGACGTTCACCTTCGGCGATCAGACCGTCGGCATCGATCCGGCGCGGCTCGGCGTCAGCTATGACGGCCAGAAGCCGGCCCAGCAACAGTTCTCCGGCTTCGCGCAGGGAACCTGGGTCTATTCGGCGATCAACCTCAAGCTCACGATGGGCTATGAGTTCAAGACGACGGAGGCGGGCTCCAACAACATCCTGTTCGTCGAGTGGGAAGGATTCCGCGCGGATTGGGAGAGCGGCAAGGAGCTGGTCACCTTCAGCCTCAAGGGCTGGAGCATCGGGTCGCTGGTGCAGGCGCTGGTGCGTACGCTCGGCAATCCCTACTTCACGCTGGATTCGCCATGGGACCTGCTCAACCAGATTTCGCTCGATGCGCTCCGTGTCAACGTCTCGCTCAAGAGCGGCGAGAGCTTCTCGCAACGCCTTTCGGCCAGCTACGAGCTGTCGAGCCCGATCAATCTCGGCTTCATCAGCATCACGGCGCTGACCTTCCGCCGCGGCACCGACGGCAAGGTGACCCTCGCCATCGAGGGCTCGAGCCCGCTCGTCGCCGATGATCCGGCATTCAAGAATCTGCTCGATCCCGCCAAGGGGCAGGACGTGCAGAACCTGCCGTCGGTGCCCGGCCGGGGCGAGGAATGGTTCAAGCTGTTCCTGCTTGTGCTCGGGCAGCGCATCGGAATCACCGGCCATTCCAGCTTCAACAGCACCAAGGAGGTGATCTGCGCGCTGCAGTCCGTCCCAAGCACGACGGGCAAGATGAATCCGGTGGATCCAAATGCGGACGAGGGCGGCGCGCCGGGCCTGCCCTATTACGACCAGTCGAACAACTGGCTCATTGCCGGGCATCTCGGCCTGATGAAAGTGGCCGGCGCCTGGTCGATCGATGCCATGCTGGTGTTCAACGACCCCAATCTCTACGGCCTGCGGCTGGCGCTCGCCGGCGAGAAGATGGGCGGGCTCGCCAATCTCGTCGTCGACATCCTCTACAAGAAGATCACCGACGATATCGGCGTCTACCAGATCGATTTCACCTTCCCGGACATCATTCGCAACCTCAATTTCGGCGCGGTGTCGATCACGCTGCCGCAGCTCGGGATCAAGGTCTACACCAACGGCGATTTCTTCATCGACATCGGCTTCCCGTACAATCTCGATTTCCGCCGCTCCTTCTCGATCTCGGTGATCGTGTACGGCGTGCCGGTGCTGGGCGCCGGTGGCTTCTACATCGGCAAGCTCTCCAATGCGACATCGACCAAGATCCCGAAGACCAACCTCGGCACTTTCGATCCCGTCATCGAGTTCGGCATCGGACTGCAGCTCGGCCTGGGCTACAATTTCGAGAAGGGGCCTCTGAAGGCGGGCTTCGCGCTCACGGTGTTCGGCATCGTCGAAGGCGTCGTGGCGCCGTGGCATCCCTACAATCCCGCGCGCACGCTGGCATCGCGCGCCAGCAGCGGTGCGCTGCAGAGTGACTATTATTTCAGGCTGTCGGGAACGGTCGGCATCATCGGCCTGCTGTACGGCAGCGTCGATTTCGCGATCATTTCGGCCTCGGTCAACGTCAAGATCGTGCTGTCGATCCAGCTCACCTATGAGAGCTATCGCGAGATTCCAGTGATCGCCAGCGCGAGCGTGACGATCAGCCTCAAAGTCAAGATCAACCTCGGCCTGTTCTCGATTTCGATCAGCCTGTCGTTCTCGGCTCAAGTCTCCGCGACCTTCGTGATCGGACAGACCAGTACGGCGCCGTGGGAGGTCCAGGGGGCGCGCGCGGATGCCTTGCTGATGCAGCGGGCCCATGCACGCGGACCGGACGCGGCCATGCGGCTGGCGCGCAGCCTGAAGCCGCGGACGAAGCGGCTGGCGCCGGCCGCCGCTCATCGCATGGGACTTGCCGCCACCGCCGGCGACAAGCCGAGACTGTCGCTGATGGCGGGCGCGCAGTACACCGTGCTCGCTCCGGAGGCAGCCACGGACGCAGCCTCGAACCAGGGGGCATTTGTGCTCCTGCTCGCAATGGACGCGCCGGATGCCGCGGCGAGCGCGCCGTCCGCCACCAAGACGTCCTTCGACGTGCTGGCCGAGGTCTACTTCCCCTGGATCATCGACGCACTGGGGAACGAGAGCGGGGATGCGGCCGAGCTCGGCGAGACGCTGGCCATGTCGGTGACGCTCACCCAGCTAGAGGCCTATGTCGCGCGTCTCGCCGACACGGCCGATCCGTTCCTGTCGATCAAGGGCCTGCTGCAGTTCCTGGCCGACGGATTCACGCTCGACATCTTCAATCCGGCGACGGCGCAATCGTCGGGGCTGAAGACCAAGCTCGATGCCGGTTCGGTGCTGTTTCCGGTGTTCGACGGATTGAAGCTGCAGGTCCCCGGCATGTCCGGTGGCCAGACCTCGCCGATCGCGTTCGAGACCTACACCACGGCCACGCCCGGCTACGCGACCGCGGTCAGCAAGATATTCGCGCAGGTCGCCGCGAACATCGAGGCCCAGAACAAGGAAACGCGCCGGCTTGCCGCGGAGACCGATACGAGCTCGGCGGAGTCGATGGCGGCCCTGGTGTTCGTCGACACCTTCACCCTGATCGCGCGCCAACTGCTCCAGGCCGCGGCCGACGCGCTGCAGAGCTATGCCTATCCGCTGACCCCGACGAGCAGCATCGGTGCTATTCTCGATGAGCTCAACGGGATCGCCGGCAATGCCTTGATGATTGCGGATATCGTGCAGCCCAACGTCGATCATGCCTTGGGGGCCGGGTTGTCGCTGCATGTCGACGGCCTCGAATATGTGGTGCAGAGCGGGGACACGCTGCAAGGCATCGCTGGCCGCTATTCCGATGCGGCGTCGCCTCCGCGCTGGACCACGACGCCGGACCGCCTGATCGTGGCCAACCGGTCCCGCCACATGCTGCAGGGCGGCGTCGTCTTGCTGCTCACCAACAGCCAGGGTCAGGAGCAGATCTATGTGACGCGGCAGGGCGACAGTTTCGACGACGTCGCGCTGCAACTCGGCGCGATCTCGATCGACGCGCTCGCTGCACAGAGCGTGCTCTACGGCGTCGCCGGCCTGCTGCAGCCGACCTTGCCGCTCGCGATCTGGCCGATCGCCTACAAGACCGCAGGGACATCCGGCCCGTCATCCGATACGCTGGCGACGGTGGCGAGCCTCTTCCAGACCACCGCCGTTGCGGTTGCGGACGCCAATCGCGGCGTCGCCGGCCTGTTCTCCGTGCAGGCGGAGCGCGGCCTGCTCACGGTCGCCAATCTTCAGGCCCTGTCGGTTGGCGCGCTGTGGTCGGCCATCGCGGCCACGGGTCAGGTCGGGCAGACCGCCGGCATGGTCTCGCGCTTCCTGGTCTATGGGTTGCGGCTGCCGGTCCAGGACGGATTGACGCTGTCCAATGCGTTCCTCTATCCGAGGACGCAGTCGGCCTATGGAGTCTATCAGCTCACCGGCCAGCAGTTTCCGACACCCAGTTCTGCCACGAGCTACAAGGTCGGCTTCGCACGCGAGACTCAGAGCCACGGCGTCCCGCTCGATTTCATTTTGCTGAACGACGGCACCGACCTCAGCATGGAGGTTGATCTGAGCCAGGCCTATGCGGCGCTCGATGTGGTCGTCAGCTGGGCCAGGGGGCCGGGCAATTTCGTCCCGAGCCCGACATTCGCGGCGCTGCCGCTCGCCGAGCGCCAGCCGCGGCCGTTTACCGCCAGCGGCTACGCGCGCTGGTCGAGCGGCTCCGTCGCGAGCCTGTTGGCTCTGACGAACCGCAGCGGCGTGGCCGCGGCGGCCGATGCCGGCGCGCAGGTGCAGCCGACGCTGTGGAGCCTGCCGCCGGCGCAGACCAATCTGGTCGCCACGCGGGAGCAGTCGATCCGCGCCGTCATGCCGGATCTTCGTTCGACCTTCGCGCTGCTGCCGAAATTCCAGCCGCAGACCGGCCGCAGCAATCCTGCAACGGGACGCACCGACTATGCCGACATCGCACGTTGGGCCTGGTGCACGCGGCTCGACGTTCAGATCAAGCGTCTGCCCGACGCGGCGGCGCTGGCCGCGCAGGGCGTGGGCGCAGGCGATCTGCCGAGCGGTCCGGCGTCCGCGCCGTCGCTGCCGTTCGTCTATGAGTTGGTCGGCCCCAGCTCGGAGGATGCGGTGCGACTGCAGCGCATCCTGACCGCCATGGACGCCCTGGGCGAAGGCATCGCCTCCGCCGTCTTCCTGCTCTACAACCAGTCCGGACCCGGCGCGCCGATGCTGGTGACGCCTGCGGATGCCAACTTCCTCGCCTTCATCACCCAGACCAACCTCTCGACCGAGACCAATCCGGCGGCGGCGCTCCGGCTGACGCTGGCTGCCGAGGACGCTCCGCCGCGCGGCGTTGCCAACTCCCCGGCGCAGTTCATCCGCCTGATGTGGGAGCTCAGCACGGTCCGCAGCGGCGGCTACTATCTCTATTACGAGAACGTCGAAAGCGGCGAGGGCTTGCCGGCCGCCGTCTTTGATTCCTCCGGTTCGGGCATAGTGACGGTGGTCGTGACGTTCGCTACGCAAGGCAGCGAGTCGTTCGGCACCACGCTTCCCGATTTCGTCAACGCCTTCGTGACGACCGACGCCGTCGATCCGCAGAGCGATCTGGTACAGACGGTGTCGCTCGCCTCGACAGGCCAGACGGCGCCGGTTGCGGCGGGGGCATCGCTCGATGCGCTCGCGGCGATCTACGGCCCTGGGCCCGGGCGGATCGCCGAGGTCAACGCGACCAAGCCGCTCGCCGCGGGCGCGCTGGTGCCGATCGTGGGCGCGGTACGCCAACTGACCGACGCGGATCTGGTCCGCGGTGCCGGCGGGTCCATCGACGCGCAGGCCACCCTCGACAAGCTCGCCAGGCTGTTCTCTGCCGGCGCCATCCACTCCATCAGCGGCCAGGACATCGCCGCGTTCAATCCGCAAGTCGCTGTTGCGCTTGCGGCCGTCTTCTACATCCCGCCGCTGACCTATCAGGTCAACGCCTCCGCCGCGCCCGGGATGAGCTTGGCCAGCATGGCCGCCTATTACGGGCTGGATGTCGACCTGATCGCCCGTGGCGCCAGCGCAGCGCCCGGACTGTTCCCGGTCAATGCCGTGCTCGATCTCGACCCGCAGCTGTTCTCGCTGCGCGACCAGCTGCCGCCGCAGAACATCGGTTTCTCCTTGACGCGCGACAATCTCGGCCTGCCGCCGGACGATCCAGCGGCGCCGGACTTTGCCAAGAAGACGATGTATCAGCTCTATACCTCGCTGGCCGCGGGGCTCGCGGGCAACGTCTTCTACAAGGCTACTCCGCTGGGCATGCCGTTCGGTCCTCAGGACCATGACGACGATCAGTCCGGCGCGTTCGAGAGCCATGCGCGCTCGGCGCGGACGCGCGGCAACCGGCTGGCGCAGGTTGCCCTCGCCGATTTCGACTATCGCCAATCGATCGGCATCGGCGCGCAGTTCGCGCTGGTCAACGCCGCGCCGGACCCGTCTGATCCGGATCTGCCGCCGAAGGCAGCCAACCCCTATCTCGGCGTCGGCACCATGGCGCAGGTCGCGCTGCAATGGCGCGATATCTTCGGCAACACCACGGTGACGCCGTTCGAGGCACCGCCGCAAGGGTACCGCGGCGCGCTCAACGGTGCGGCGGTGCCGATGCTGTATCGCGACGAGCTGATCGGGCTGGGGTCCTGGATCAATACCAACGCCAGCTACAGCTATGACGGCACAGGCGGTGCCGCGTTCAAGCTCGCTCTTTCCCTCAACGCCGCCGCCTATGCCGGGCCGGACGGCGTGGCGCGGGCCGCCGACGATCTCTCGCTCTACACCCGGATCTATTATCAGCTGCATCAGGACTATTCGGCCGATGTCGCCGTGCATGTGCCGGGCGTCTCCGGCAACGCGGTGGCGATGCGGCTATCGAATTCGCTGATGGCCAAGCCCGATGTGGACCTCAGCGACCCGCAGGCGGACATCATTCGCGGCTATGTGCGCGCCTGCGTGCTGTATCTGAAGCTCGTGACGCGCGGCCAGGCACCCGCAGCCCCGGCTGTGACCCTGTCGCTTCCGGTCGACGTCAAGGCGATCGCCGCCGGCAACATCCTCGAGCTGGATGTAACACTCGCGTTCAGCCGCAATCCGTTGCTGGTCGATCCGGCGGTGGCGGCGCTGCAGGGCGGCAGCGGCGTGGCTGCGGCGATCCTGCCGCGTGCCGATGGCGACGGCAATGTGTCCTATACGGTGTTCAGCAAAGCGGTCGAGGCCGTGTTCGCCACTGCCGACTGGTATCTCAAGGTCGGGCAGGGCCTGTCTCGCGACGGCGAGGATGCGGCCGACGGCGCTCAGCAGCTCTGGGCGGTGCGCTTCGGCAAGGCGGCAGGGCAGGGCATCCATTTCAAGCTCGGCACGTCACCGAGCTATTTCGCGCCGAAGCCGATCGCCAAGGCGCTGGCCAGCGGCGGTGCGACGATCACGCGCTATGACAGCGGCGACACCGACACGCTGCATCTCGACGGCGTCGACCTGAACCAGTGGTTCCAGAGCGCGCTGGATGCAATCGATCAGTTCCTGTCGGCCGACTACGCGCCGCACGCCTTCATCCTCGACCGTATCGACGGCGTGACCGATCCGATCAAGGACGGTTCGCTGGGAAGCGTGTTGTCGGCCAAGGAATCCCTGGCCGATACGATCAGCCTAAAGACGCTGCCGGTGCTGTCGACCAGCGCGGGCGATCCTTCAACCGGATTCGCCGCCAGCGAGAAGCTGCGCCAGCAGCTGCTCAACCAGCTCGGCGCAGCCTATCGCGCCGGTGCGGCCGTCGTGTTCGGATTGACCGAGGTGACCGGCGGAGGCGACAGCAACCCGGCCGGTCCGCCGAACCTCTACGGTCAGCCGGGCGGCAGCATCAAGGGCGTCGCGGACAATCAGAATTTCACGCTCACCCCGACGCGCATTCCGCTCGGCGAGGTGTACGATTCCGCCAGCAAGACTTGGTACGATCCGCGGCTGGCCTTCGTGTTCGCCACCAAGAACGTCGTCGACCAGGCCTATGTGCCGCTCGAGCTCACGCTCTCGCTCACGCATCTCGAGTTCGAGCGGCGGACTGTCCCCGGTATCGACGGCTATGTCGATTCGCGATGGCTCGCCTTCGTCAATGGGCCGTTCAGCTATCCGCTGGGCACGCAGGTCACCAACATTCCCGTGGTCAACCGCGATCTGCCGACACCGCCGACGGTCTCCGCGCAGCAGGCGCGGCAGCTCACCGGCGAGGGCACGACCGATCCATCGAAGCTGAACGCCTGGGGTTATTCGTTCGACTATCTCTATCAGCAGGCGGCAGCCGACGCAGTGTCCTGCACGATGGAGTTCAACCGGCCGACCGAGCCGACGCTGCGCGGCTCGGCCAAGTTGAGCGGCGAGCCCGACCTGTTCACCGCGCTCGCGCAATTCGTCACCAACTATCCGGCGATCCTGCGCGACCTCAACCAGTATCTGGTCGGCATCGATGGCGCCGAGCCGGATCCGGCGACGCTGGCCGCTGCGCGCAAGGCGACCGCTGCCTTTGCCCTTGAGACCAGGCAGATCGCGGATGCCTATGCGCGGGAGACGGTCGGGCCTGCAAGGCTGGCGGTCGCACCGGCGCATGTGATCGTGAAGTTTCTGTCGACGCTCGACAGCACCAGCGACGGGCACGCGCGCACCAATCTCGTCAACATCACCATCGATGGCGTGGCGGCGAGCTGGAATGCGGCGGCCAATACGATCTCGAACGGCACCACCACGCTTCCGGCGCCCGTGATCGCAATCATCGCGCCCGAGCTCTATACGCCCCAAGCCGTGCCTCCGGCGGAACTCCCCCCTGGTGTAGAGATCGCCTACGTCTATACGCGTCAGGTCGACGGCAAGACGGTCTATCTCCGCGAAGCGGAGGCGCGCGGGCTGCCGGCGCGGACGGTGTCGATCGCTCCGCTCGATGTGCTGCTGTACCAGAGCGGCTGGGCGTCGGTGTTCGTGCAGCGCAATCTCGCGCTGTTTCCGCTGGCAGATCTCAAGACCACCAGCACCAATCCGGCATTCCTGTTCCAGACGCCCGAGGTGCGTTTCGCGTCCACGGTGGTCCCGCAGCTGAACTACACGGCGTTCTCGCTCGACGCGATGTCGGGCGCCTCCGGCGACCTCGACGCGCGCCTGACCAAGTTCTTCGCGGGACTCTATGCTGACGGCAATGGCAGCACCAGCGACGAGGTCGCGATGCAGGGCATGTACAGCTACGAGGTCGTAGCCGGCCAGCCGGCGATCCCGCGCGTACGGCTGCCGATCAACCTGCTGACGCCGACCCCGTCAGCGGTCGATCCGGGCGTGAAGCCGCCCTTCGTGGCCCCGTTCGCGCAGATGATCGATACGTGGCGGGCGACGACCAAGCCAACGACGTCGGGCCATGCCCGCGTCGAGATCGAGCTGAAGGTCTTCGGTGGCGTCGGCGATGCGACGCAGCCGTTGATCCAGGTCGGCCGGCTCACTCACGACATCGCGAGCGCCTGAAGGCGGTACCGGCATCGAAACTGCGGCCGTCGCCGGAGATCATCTGGACATGCCGCCCGCAGCGTCGGGTGGTACGGGCTCAAGGGGCGAGTGCTGGGTCGGGTGATGACTGGCGCGCTCGGAGAGATTCGAACTCCCGACCCTCGGAATCGAAATCCGATGCTCTATCCAGCTGAGCTACGAGCGCGCGGTGCGGGCCAAATCTCCCGCGTCACCGGGATACCAGACTTGGATGGGCAAGGCCAGCCTCCGCCGCGCATGAATGGTCGTTCGCCGAAGCTGGCTCGGCGTCCGGATGGCATCAGAAGCAGGGATGCCGGCGTCGGTCCTGGCCGATATAGGCGGCCGAGCTCTGGTAGCAGTGGTTGGTGGAAGGACCGTCATAGAACGCAAAGGTGCCGGGCAGCGGGCCGGGGCCATAATTGTGCAGGAAGCTGATGGCGTAGGGCAGCCCGTAGTGGTGGCGATGATGCCGATGATGGCTGCGTGCCTCGGACGTGGCGGGCACCAGGGCGGCAGTTGACACGATCAAGGCGGCGGCGAGGGATGCGAGCTTGCTCATGACTTTTCTCTTCTCCGGAAAACGACGTCAAGGCCGGCCGTCTGGCCGGTAGCCTAACGCGGAAGTGGCGGAAAGGGTGCGCAAAAGGCGATAGTTCGTCAAAATTTTGGCCTTTTCCGCATGCTTAAGGAGCCATGACAAGGTCCGGTAAGTGCCGTCGTGCATTTGGCTCGAGGCGTTGTCGCGACAGCGCCAGAACCGGGTTTGCCGTCCGATCCATGAATCGCCTGATCCCAAGCGTCGTGCTCCTGCTGGTCGCCGCTAGCCCGGCGCGTGCGGATTTGCACATTACGCGTGATCATGGTGGCTACATCGAAGTGTACAAGGCCAAGTACAAGCACATCCGGGAAACGCATCAGCGTGTCATCATCGACGGCATCTGCAATTCGGCCTGTACGCTCGTCTTCGGCTTGGTGCCGCTCAACAGGATCTGCGTCACGCCCAGGGCCAGCCTCGGTTTCCACCAGGCCTATTACGACAAGGCGTTCACGTTCGGCATCAAGGTCACCAGCGTGGAGGGGACGTCCGAGCTGATGTCCTATTACCCCGATTCGGTGAAGGACTGGATCCGGCGCAACGGCGGGCTCACCACCGAGATGAAGCGGATCAAGAACGGCATCGAGCTCTGGAAGATCGTCGACCCCTGTCCTGACGTCTGGTGAGGACGACGTTCCTCCTCGAGACGCCGGCCTGACCTCTCCGACGGCTCCGATCGTCGCGCCGGGTTGCAGCATGTTTGCTGCGTTATGCCCTGGACACCGGATCGTGGTTCCGGGGGATCGTGGTTCCGGGCCGGCATCCGGACCACACCTCACGAAACAATCCAGCGCCAGATTGTCCCCATGACCGGGCACTGGATTGTTTCGCCGAGTCGGCCGGGCAAGCCGATCGCCTGCCTTCAGGCCGGGCCGAGCAGAATCAGCGCTTGGCCTTCTTCGTCTTCTTGGCCGCTTTCTTGGTGGCCTTCTTGGCCGTCTTCTTCGCAGCTTTCTTGGCCGCCTTCTTCACGGTCTTCTTCACAGTCTTCTTGGTGGACTTCTTGGTCGCGACCTTCTTGGCCTTGGCGGCGGCCCGCTTGGGTGCAGCCTTCTTGGAGGTCTTCTTCGCGGTCTTCTTGGCCGCTCGCCGGGCCTTAGGTGCCGTCGTGATCACCGGATCCTTCGGCGCCTCGGCGGGCATGCTGGTCTCGGTCACGGTCGGGTCAGAGAGTGGAGTGTCGTCCATATCGGGTCCCCCGATTTGTTGGAAACCCTGCGACGATAGCTGGATTCTCCGTGCTGTCAAAGCGCACCCCAACTAATCACTTGTGCGCAAGCTCGCGTAGGCTGCCAGCGCGCGCTCCCGCCCGGGCTTGTGATCCACGAACGGCGCCGGGTAGGTGCGGCCGAGTGCAACCCCGGCCTCCGCGAGCTCGAGCGGCTTTGCCGCCCAGGGCTGGTGGACCAGCGCGGCCGGCAGGCGCGCCAGCTCCGGCACCCAGCGGCGGACATAGGTCCCGTGAGAATCGAACTTCTCGCCCTGCAGCACGGGATTGAAGACGCGGAAGTACGGCGCGGCGTCGGCGCCCGATCCTGCAACCCATTGCCAACTTGCCGGATTGCTGCCCGGGTCGGCGTCGACCAGCGTGTCCCAGAACCACTGTTCGCCGAGCCGCCAGTCGATCAGAAGGTGCTTCACGAGCAGCGAGGCGACCACCATACGGACGCGGTTGTGCATGCTTCCGGTATGCCAGAGCTCGCGCATGCCGGCGTCGACGATCGGATATCCGGTTCGCCCGCGCTGCCAGGCCTGCAGCGCTGCATCATCCTGAGCCCAGGGAAAGGCGTCGAATGACGGCTGCAGGTTGCGGGTTGCGAGGTCGGGATTGTTGTAGAGCAGGTGGCGGCTGAACTCGCGCCAGCCGAGCTCGCTCAGGAACTTGTCGATGCCGGCGGCGGAAGCCGGACGCTCGGCGGCGGCAAATCGCGCCGCATGCCAGACCTGGCGCGGGCTGATCTCGCCGAAGCGCAGATGCGGCGAGAGCCGGGAGGTCGCCTCGATGTCGGGCCGGTCGCGATCGGCGGCATAGGTCTGAACGGCCGTTTCGAGAAAGCTGGCGAGGCGCGCCTGTGCCGCGCGCTCGCCGGCTTGCCATGACGCGCGTAGGCCGCCCGCCCAGTCGGGCTTGCGCGGCTCAAGCGCGAGCTCGTCGATCGGCAAGCTCGCGCCGCCGGGGGCGTGCGACAGCCGGGCCGGCCGCGGCAGCGGCTTCGGCGGATCACCCAGAGCGAGCACGCGCTTCCAGAACGGCGTGAACACGCGCGGCCCGCGTCCATCCTTGCCGCGCAACTCGGCCGGATCGACCAGAAGGTCATCGGGAAACACGCGTGAAGAGACGCCGATCTCGGCGAGTGCTGCTTCGACATCGGCAGCCACGGCGCGGGGAGCGGCCTGCGCGACATCGTTCCAGTACACCGCGCCGGCCTTGGTCTCACGCGCCAGTTCGCAGAGCACCTCGGCCGCGGCTCCACGGCGGATCACGAGCCCGGCGCCGAGCGCATGTAGTTCGGCCTGGAGTGCACGCAACGATTGCGCGAGCCACCAGCGCGTCGCGCCGCCGAGCGGACGCAACCCAGGGCTTTCCTGATCGTGGACGTAACTACAAACGATCCGAGTGCCCGACCTTGCTGCTTCATACAACGCGGGGTGGTCAGAGAGCCGCAGGCTCTCGCGAAACCACACGATGATGGGGGAGGAGGACATGATCAGGGTATCTTACTGCCGTTTTTATAGAGAGTTCCGGTATTCTACGCTCCGGAAAATAACTGCTTTGAAACGAACTACGGGCACTTTGAGATTCAGTTGCAGTTCCCCTGGAAGGTTTATGACGTGTCCGTCAAATTGAAGCTCGGCACCAAGGCGCTGATCGGCGCCGTTGTCGTGATCGCCCTGAATACCGCCCTGGTCGTCGGCGCAGCGTACTGGTCGCTGTCCTCTGACTTCGCCGACCGCGCCAAGCGCGACATCGAAGGCAATCTGCGCACCTTTGCGCTGACGTTCACCGAAACGTTCAAGGACGCGAAAGTCAGCGTGCAGAACGGCGTCGTTACGCGCATCGAGATTACGGCGATTCCCGAGATCAAGGATCACGCGATCGTCGATCGCGCGGTGTCCTATGTCGGCGGCAGCGCCACGCTGTTCGTGGTCGATGACAGCGGCCAGTTCGTCCGCCGCTCGACCAACGTGAAGAAGGAGAATGGCGACCGCGCCGTGGGCACCCAGCTTGCCGCGGATCATCCGGCGCAGGCGCTGCTGCGCCGCGGCGAGGCTTACAAGGGCCCCGCGACGCTGTTCGGCAAGTCGTTCATGACCGCTTATTTTCCCGTCACCAATCCGGCTGGAAAGGTGATCGGCATTCTGTATGTCGGCGTGCCCATGGCCGAGCTCGACGCCATGCTGTCGCAGGCGATGCGGACCATGGTCGTCGCGGCTGCGATCGCCGCGCTGCTGGTGCTCGGCTTGACCATGCTGGCGGTACGCCGCGTCACCAAGCCTCTCGCCGCGGTGACCGATGCGCTCACCGCCATCGCCGAGGGCCGCGAGGACGTTGCGATCAAGTCCAATGACCGCAGCGACGAGATCGGTGAGATCGCCCGCAGCCTGGTCGTGTTCCGCAGTGCCGCGAGCGAGCGGCGCCGGATGCGCGAGGAGCAGACGGCTGCGGCCGCAGCGGCTGTCGAGCAGCGCAAGGCCGAGCTGCAGCGTTTCGTCGATTCGTTCCAGGCCAGCATCGGCGGCATCATCGAGAACGTCTTGACCTCGTCGGGCGAGTTCGAGCGCGAGGCGCGCCAGCTCACCCAGACCGCGCGGACCACCGCCGACCTGTCCGGCCATTCGGCCGGCGCTTCGGAAACCGCTTCCGAGCACGTCCGCACCGCGGCCGTTGCCTCGGACGAGCTGTCCGGCTCGATCGCCGAGATCATCCGTCGCGTGCAGGAGTCCAACGCCATCGCCGCCGAGGCGGTCAACCAGGCGACCGCGACCGACCAGCGCATCAAGGAGCTGTCCGACGCCGGCAATCGCATCGGCGACGTCGTCAAGCTGATCACCTCGATCGCCGAGCAGACCAACCTCCTGGCGCTCAACGCCACCATCGAGGCCGCCCGTGCCGGTGATGCCGGCCGCGGCTTCGCGGTGGTCGCTCAGGAGGTCAAGACCCTGGCCGGCCAGACCGCCAAGGCGACGGAGGAGATCTCCAGCCAGATCGCCAACATGCAGACCGTGACCCAGGAATCGGTCGACGCCATCAAGGCGATCGGCTCGACCATCGAGCGCATCAACGGGATCGCCGCCTCGATCTCGGCCGCCGTCGAACAGCAGCGCGCCGCCACGCAGAACATCACCCAGAGCGTCCGCTCGGCCGCGACCGGCACCGCAGAGGTCGTCGAGAACATCCGCAGCGCGGCGCGTGGGGCAGGCGAGACCGGCGAAAGCTCCAACCGGATGTTCGCCTCCGCCCAGGCGCTGTCCGGCGAGAGCCTGCGGCTGAAGGCCGAGGTGCAGAAGTTCCTCGACGGCATGCGCGCGGCCTGACACGGCTGCTCACCCGTAGAGCCATCGTGGCAGGATCGTCACGATGCCCGGAAACAGCGTGAGCAGCAGCACGAAGGCGATCATGATGACGAGGTAGGGGGCGGTCACGCGCGCGATGTAGCCGAGACCGTCCTCCGTCAGGCCCTGGATCACGAACAGTGCCCGGGACGACAACAGAGATCTGCGCAAGCGTCTCAAGACATGACCTCGCATTCCCGCGGCATGATCAGCCCGAGTTCTGCGGCCTGTTTACCCTCTGCAAAACGAGAGGGTGCAGGGAATGCCGGGTGAAGGCCTCACCCATGGCCCGCCTGCGAAAAAAATGCAGGCGGCAGGTACCACAGGCAAAGCCGATCAACCGGCATTCCCTGCGCGATGTCTTCACGCTTATACGCAGTCTCCCTGGTGCGCCGAGCGTGTTGGCCACCATGATCCGCGCGGCGCCTCGAGCGCCGTCGCGAACGTAACACCAGCATCGGGGTGTCAGGACGCTGCGACTTCGCGTCCGCGATCATGCCGGTCGTCTGCGCGAAACGCGCGTCCGGCATGACTGCGGCCACCGCATCCCGCACCCGACGTTCGTGACGACGCGTACGTCCCTCTGCATGGGGCAGGACGACGCGGATCATACATGATTTACGAGAAAACGAAAGCGGAAAATTTCGGTCTTTTCGAATTGGAGGCGACGGCGGCGCTCAGACGTGATCGCTTTCTCCGACTCGGCGAAGCTCGGCCTTCGGATCCGGTCTCTGCAGGGCCGCATACACGGCGCCCAGCACGATGCTGTAGGTCTCGACCATCGCCAGCGAAAACAGCGCCGGGCCGGCGCCCAGCCCGAGCGACGTTGCGAACGGTCCAAGGCCGATGGCGGGAAACAACCCGATTCCGAGCAACACCCAGCCGGCGAGCCCGAGCAGGAAGCCTTTGGCGACGCCGCTGCCGCCGGGCAGGCGGTGGAAGAAGCGCCCGAACAGCAGGCCGATCAGGAAGGCTCCGTTGAGCTGCGACAGCAACCATAGCGGCGCCCCATCGTGCATCGCTCGGGCGAACAGGGGCGAGAGCGTGTCGAGAAGCGCCGAGGCGGGATCGAACTGCGGCAATAGGTGAAGCCGGCTCTTGAGCTCCATCAGGCCGATATGCGCCAGCGTCCCGCAGCCCGAAGCGACCGCCGAGGTCCATATCCAGCGATAGCTGCGTATCGTTGTCATCTCCTCTATTCGCCATGGCTCGTCCGTGGCTCGTTGATCTCGCTCAAGCACGCAAGCTCGCCGCTCGCTTAGTTTGCGCAAACTTATTGGTGCCACGTCAAGGAGTTCTGCAATGCGATTAGATCCACGCGCGCTGATCTTCGCGGCCGCAATCGTCACCGTCACCGCCGCACCGGGCTTTGCCCAGCCGGGCGCGGGCGGGCCAGGTTGGGGCCCGGGCATGATGATGGGGCCGGGGATGATGGGCGGCCGGGGCTTCGGCTTCCTTTGCAATCCCCGCATGGCCGGATTTGCCGAATGGCGGATGTCGCAGATCGAGGCCGCCATCAAGCCGAACGACGCGCAGCGGGCGCGGCTCGATGATCTCAAGGCGGCATCGGCCAAGGCCGCGGAGCTGATCACGAAGGACTGCCCGGCGACGCCGCCGGTCAAGGCGACCGACCGCCTCGCACTGGCGGAGCAGCGCCTCGACACGATGCAGCAGGCGATCAAGATCGTCCGGCCGGCGTTTCAGGCGCTCTACGACTCGCTCGATGACAAGCAGAAGGCGGCCATGGACGCCAGCGGTCCGCGCAACTGGGGCTGGCGTCACTGGCATTGGCCGTGGAGCGACGAGTAGCCGAGATCTCGCGCAGCGGTGGCCACGCGTCTCGCATCTTCCGGGCCGCGCGGCCGTCGACCGTCGGTATCGCCCGGCCAGGCTGGGCGCACTGAGCAGGACAGGATTTGACCGTTCACGGCCCTCGTGTTCCGGCGCGGCATGGCGTAAAGCAGCCGGATCGAAACGAGGTTTCCGGTCACTTGTCCTTTCCCACGACGAATCCGCCGCTCGCCCGCGCTCTGGCCGAGCGCAATTATGAGACTCCGACGCCCGTACAGCTCGCCGTGCTTGCGCATGACGCCGTCGACCGTGACCTGCTGGTTTCGGCGCAGACCGGCTCGGGCAAGACCGTGGCCTATGGGCTGGCGCTTGCGAACAACCTGCTGGGCGAGGCCGAGCGGTTCGAGCGGGCCACCGCGCCGCTGGCGCTGATCGTGGCGCCGACGCGCGAGCTTGCCTTGCAGGTCCAGCGCGAGCTCGCATGGCTTTATCAGCACGCGGGCGCGCGCGTCGTCTCCTGCGTCGGCGGCATGGATCCGCGTCGCGAGCAGCGCGAGCTGGAGGCAGGGGCCCATATCGTCGTCGGCACCCCCGGGCGGCTGTGCGATCATCTGCGGCGCGGGCGTCTCGATATCTCGGAACTGAAGGCCGTGGTGCTCGACGAGGCCGACGAGATGCTCAATCTCGGCTTTCGCGAGGACCTCGAGTTCATCCTCGAGACCACGCCGGAAACGCGCCGGACGCTGCTGTTCTCGGCGACTTTCCCGCGCGGCATCGTCGCGCTGGCCAAGCAGTATCAGGACAACGCCTTCCGGATCGAGGTCGAGGGCGACGAAGGCGGGCATGCCGACATCGAGTACCGCGCCATCCGCATCGCCGCCGACGATGTCGAGCATGCGGTCGTCAACGTGCTGCGCTTCTACGAGTCGCCGAGCGCGATCGTGTTCTGCAACACCCGCGAGAAGGTGCGCCATCTGCAGGCGGCGCTGCTGGAGCGCGGCTTTTCCGTCGTCGCGCTGTCGGGTGAGCTGACCCAGAACGAGCGGACCACGGCGCTGCAGTCGCTGCGCGACGGGCGCGCGCGGGTGTGCGTGGCAACCGACGTCGCAGCACGCGGCATCGATCTCGCGAAGCTCGACCTCGTCGTCCACGCCGAGCTGCCGAATGATCCCGAGGTGATGCAGCATCGATCGGGTCGCACCGGCCGCGCCGGCCGCAAGGGCGTCAGCGTGCTGCTGGTGCCGCCGGCCCGCCGACGGCGGGCGGAAACGCTGCTGAACCTCGCCGGCATCGAGGCCGCGTGGGGCGCGGCGCCGCAGACGGACGAGATCCGCAAGCTCGATCAGGAGCGCATGCTGCACGACCAGGTGTTCACCGAGGAGACGACGGCGGAGGATCTGGCGCTCGCGCAGGCGCTGCTGGCGGAGCGGTCGGCCGAGGACATCGCCGCCGCATTGGCGCGGCTCTATCGCGCGCGGCTGCCGTCGCCCGAGGACATTCTCGATCCAGGCCAGGACCGTGGCCGTGCGCGGGAGGATCGCGGTCGCGACACCGCCAGGCCGGCGCGCGGCGAGGAGCGGCCAGCGGCGCCCCGAACGAAGACAGGAAAGCCGTCGGCGCGCCACGGCATGGGCGAGCCGAGCGTCTGGTTCCGGGCGGCGATCGGGCGCAGGAAGAATGCGGAAGCGCGCTGGCTGCTGCCGATGATCTGCCGCCGCGGGGGCATCGACAAGCACGACATCGGCGCCATCAAGATCCAGGACACGACGACCGAGTTCGAGATCGCCGCGCGCGTCGCCGACGCTTTCACTGCGAACATCCGCCGCCCCGACAAGGAGGACAATATCCGGATCGAGCCGCTGGCGGGCGCGCCCTCGGGGCAGGCCTCGCCGGACAAGCCGCGCGCCGACAAGCGGCCGCCGCGGCGCGAGGCGGACGAGACGGCCTACCATCCGCTGCAGCGCGATGAGCCGCGCGGGGGCAGGGACGCCAAGCCGCGTGGCAAGCCGCATCGCGAGGGTCCGGCGAAGTCCGGCCAGGAGCCGGCGTTCGCGAACAAAAAGCAGCATCGCGACAAATCCAGCCACGGCGGACAGACGTATTCAGACAGACCCTCGCGGGCGAAGGCGCCGGGTGGAAAGAAGGCCAAGGCCAAGCGCCGCGGCTGATTGGCCCGGCCCGGGCAGGGGCTGCCGTCGCTCCGCGTTATCGGCAGGTGAACCACCAGGGAGGAGCCGCGCATGAGCCGGTACGCCGTTCTGTATTTCGCGACGCTGGCTGTGCTGCTCGGCTTCGACATCCCGTTCCTGAGCATCGTCGCCAAGGGCTTCTTCCAGTCGCAGGTCGGCGAGATGCTGGGCGAGATCCGCCCCGTGCCGGCGGTGCTGTTCTATCTGCTCTATGTCGTGGGCGTGCTGATCTTCGTCAGCGGGACGGCCGACGCGACATGGCGCTCGACCTTGCTCTACGGCGCGCTGTTCGGGCTGTTCTGCTACGCCACCTTCGAGCTGACGTCGCTGGCGATGCTCAAGCAGTGGACTTGGGCGGTGGTGGCGGTCGACATCGGCTGGGGTGTATTCGTGACGGCGGTGTCGGCGACACTCGGGCTGCTGATCGCGGACTGGGCGACGCCACGGGGCTAGCACGTTCCTGGGCCTGGAAGCCTGGCGACAGGAGCCGTCGCCCGTGGCATAGTGAGCCTATAATGGGCCTTGCGATGCCGGTACGAAACGTCGTTCTGACGGACGATCAGGAAAAGATCATCCAAGGTCTGGTGGAGTCCGGCCGGTACCAGAACGCGACTGAGGTGCTGCGCGATGGGCTGCGTTTGATCGAGCAGCGCGAGGCCGAAGATGCTGCACGGCTGAACGGCCTGCGTGAGGCCGCGCAGGCCGGTTTTTCTGCGCTCGATCGCGGCGAGTTCAAGGAGTTCACCAGCATGGACGAGCTTGAAGCCTATCTCAACGGCCTCTCGGACAGGCTTATCAGCCGCGCCGATTGATCGCCGCGCCCGCACGGGAGCATCTGACGATGGAGGAGACGTGGAGAGTTCGTCTCAGTGCCGTCGCAGAGCTCGACTTCGCGAATATCCTGAAATGGACGGTAGAGAAACTTCGGTCGCCGTCAGGCCGAAGTGTACCGGGACACGCTGCTGCGCGCGATCGGAAAACTAGCGTATGGTCCCGATGTTGCGGGATCCAGGGCTCGAGATGAGATCATGCACGGCGTTCGCACACTTCATGTCGCACGACACGGCCGCGCTGGGCGCCATCTGCTGCTCTACCGCGTGGGTGGCCGTGGGATCATCGAGATCGGCCGCATCCTGCATGACCGTATGGACCTGCGGCGGCATTCGCCCTTCCCATCCGAGAAGGGCGAATGAACTGGCCGCTCGAGCACTCACTTCGGCTGCGGCACCACGCGCAGATAGGGCTTCGGCGCCTTCCAGCCGTTCGGATAGATCGTCTTGGCCTCGTCGTCGGACACCGAGCCGGCGATGATGACGTCCTCGCCCTGCTTCCAGTCGGCGGGGGTTGCGACGCGGTGCTTTGACGTCAGCTGCAGCGAGTCGATGACGCGTAGAATTTCCTGGAAGTTGCGGCCGGTGGTCATCGGGTAGACCAGGATCAGCTTGATCTTCTTGTCGGGCCCGATGATGAAGACGTTGCGGACGGTCTGATTGTCGGCCGCGGTGCGCTTGGACGGATCACCGGAGATCGCCGCCGGCAGCATGTCGTAGAGCTTGGAGACGTTGTAGTCGGTGTCGCCGATCATCGGATAGTTCGGCGCCGCGCCCTGCGTCTCGCGGATGTCCTCCGACCATCTGGCGTGGTTGTCCACCGGGTCAACCGACAGGCCCATCAGCTTGACACCGCGCTTGTCGAACTCCGGCTTCAGCCGCGCCAGCGCGCCGAGCTCGGTGGTGCACACCGGGGTGAAATCCTTCGGATGCGAGAACAAGAGTGCCCAGCTGTCGCCGATCCAATCGTGGAATTTGATCTTGCCTTCGGTGGTGTCTGCCTCGAAGTCCGGGGCAGTTGAGCCGATCTGGAGAGCCATGGCAGTCCCTTTCAGTACAGGTGGCGGGAATAAATCTTCTAAACACTATAGGAAATGCCGCCGCGGAAGGGAACTGGCTGACGGAAAAGAGAAGATAATTGCCTCAAAGCTCACGCGACCAACAACTTCTTTTGAGTTTCCGGGCTGCGGCGAAACATCCGTGAGACGACTGGTTGCCCCGATTTCGCCATCTGTTGGTCGCAACACGCCGCCCCCTGACGCCCCTTGGCTTTGAACCGTGATCGAGGTCACTGCGGCAAATCGGCAACCGATACAGAAACCCACAGCACCGTTTCGAACCGTTAACCACTCGTTCAGACGCGGGCCGACAAGGTGGGTCAACACAGCAACTGAGAAGAGAACATGGCTACCTCTGCACCAAAAACCATCGGCATCGATGGGCTCGAACCGTCCTCCTGTGAGACCGCTGCTTTCGCGCTCGGCATCGTGCGCGACGGCGTGATCACCGGCGAGGGTCCGACCACCGCGGGACGCGTGCATTTCTCCCGCGTGCTCGATGCCGATGACGCCGCCTGGTGCGCGCGCATTCTGAGCGCTGCCGCGATCAACGACGTGCCCGTCAGCCGCGCCGAGGCCGAAGCGCTGTTCGCGATCGATGCCGCCGCGACCGAGCGCAAGGACGACGGCCGGTTCGAGGATCTGCTCGCCAAGGCGGTGGCGCATCATGCCGCCGCCGCCTCCGGCCTGCCGGTGCCGCCGCGCAGCGTGGCGTTGTCGCCGGAGACGGCGATCGAGAGCTGGGCTCCGGTCAATGCGCGGGGCCTCCGCACCGATGCGCTGGAATGGGTCGCCAAGCAGATGCGCGGCAAGCGCCAGGGCAACCGTGCGCTGATGGCGATGGTCGCGACGCTGGTCGGCGTCACCGTGCTGCCGCTGGCACAACTGCCGTCGATGATCGACATCGGCATGTAAGCGCGTCGCGTTCATCCAAAGGCACGAGTTCGACGAGCGCGATGACCTCATCGCGCTCATTTCTTTTTTTGACCGGCGGCGATCGCATGACGGCTCTTGATGGCGCCGCCCGGCCGGTGAATCAATCGGCGGTGATGCGACCGAACACGGAGATGTCGAGATGAGCCGATGGAGCTTCGCCGCGCGTCTGATCGCGGTGGCGGCGACGGCGCTGCTGCTCATGGTGGCGTGGCAGACCTTTCCGCTGATCCAGGCCGAGCTGCTCGGCCTTCGTGCCAAGCCGCGCGAGATCACGCCGCGCGGCGATCTCGCGGCCGACGAGAAGAGCACGATCGCACTCTTCGAGAGCCGCAGCGGCTCGGTCGTGTTCATCACGACCGTTCAACAATCGGTCAACCCGTGGACCGGCAACGCGCAGCAGGAGCGCTCCGGCACCGGCTCGGGTTTCGTGTGGGACGAACTCGGCCACGTCGTCACCAACTATCACGTCATCGAGGGCGCGACCGAGGCGCTGGTCAGCCTGACCGATGGACGCTCGTTCCGCGCAGCGCTGGTCGGCGCCAGTCCGGAGAACGATCTGGCGGTGCTCGTGATCGGCGTCGGCGTCGACCGGCCGAAGCCGTTGCCGCTCGGCACCAGCACCGATCTCAAGGTTGGGCAGAAAGTGTTCGCGATCGGCAATCCGTTCGGTCTCAGCAGCACGCTGACCACCGGCATCGTCTCGGCGCTCAACCGTAACCTGCAGGTCACGCAGGACCGCGTTCTCAATGGCCTGATCCAGACCGATGCCGCGATCAATCCCGGCAATTCCGGCGGGCCGCTGCTCGACAGCGCGGGCAGGCTCATCGGCGTCAACACCGCGATCTACAGCCCGTCGGGCGCCTCCGCCGGCATCGGCTTCGCCGTGCCCGTCGACAGGGTCAACCGCATCGTGCCGCGCCTGATCGCGAGCGGCCGCTATGTCACCCCGAGCCTCGGCATCCGCACCGATCCCAAGGCCAACGAGGCGCTGTCGGCGCGGCTCGGCCTGTCCGGCGTGTTCGTGCTGGATGTCGAGCAGGATTCCGCGGCCGAGAAGGCCGGGCTGATCCCGGCGAGGCTGACCCGCGACGGCGGCTTTGCGCTCGGCGATGTCGTGCTCGCGATCGATGGGCAGGCGGTGGATTCGCCAGAGGATATGACGCGCGCGCTGGAGAACAAGAACCCCGGTGATCGGGTGGTGCTGCGCGTGCTCCGCGGCGGCAAGACGATCGAGGTCCGGGTGACGCTCGATGTGGCGCGGTGAGGGAGCTGATCGCATTCTCGCGGCGAGAACGCTGCCGTAGCCCGCATGAGCGAAGCGACATGCGGAAACGGTCTGCCCGGTATCGCTGCGCTCACCCGGGCTACGGCACCACGTCTAGTCGAAACAGAAATGCCCCACTTTCGCGGGGCACTCTGCTGATCGCGTAGAGGCGACGGACCGACTACTTCGCCGCCGCCGTTTTCTTCGGCGCCTCGTCGTCGAGTCCCACGGTGCGGCCGGGGAAGCCGGCGGCGTCGAAATAGCGCTGGGTGCCGACGCGCTGCAGCTTCAGCACGGTGCGCAGTCCGCCGGCGGCCGGATCCGACTTGATGACGTCCGACGTCGCCTTCGGCGTGGTGCCGTTCGGCATCGCCTCGGTCATGATGCGGCCGATCAGTCTGCCCTTCGGAGCGACCTTGAGGTCGAGCAGCTTCACCGCGGTGATGCCGACATCGGCATTGCTGACGGGCAGGGGATCGACGAAGCCTGCCTTGAAGTCGGGTCCGATGGCCGCCATGAAGTTGTAGGTGTCGCCGCGGCCGAACGAGCCGTGCATGCCCTGGCCCTGGCGCAGCACGGTGTCGGCGACCTCGACCTGGCAGTTGCTCGGCTGATCGCAGCCCGGCGCGACATAGGAGCGGAAGTTGACCACGATCGCCGGATGCGGCGTCACCGCCTTGCCCTGCAGGTTGATCCGCGACAGCGGCAGCGTGCCGGGAATCTCGCCGAGCTTGTCGTCGACGAAGATGCCGGAGACGTAGTCCTGCGCCAGCAGCGCCTTGACGGTGCGGCGGGCGAGCTTCCTGTCGTTGTTGGGCAGATAGATCAGGTCGGAGCCGCCATTGGTGGCGACGACGAGATCGGGCTTGGCCGGGTCCTTGCCGAGCACGCCATTGCCGGCCTTCGGGTGCTTGCCGTCGGGCACCGCCGCGTTCTTGTCGTTCGGATCGAACAGCGGCAGGCCGAGCGCCTTGGCGAGGTCGATCGCCAGGAAACCCATCGGCAGGAAATCCTTCGGCGTGTCGTCATAGCCGACCTTGGCCGATGGGCTGGTCTTGCTCTCCTTGGAGATGGTCGAGAAGCCGTGGTCGGCCTGGACCATGATGTTGGTCGAGGCGGCAAGCCCGAGATCGTCGAGCGCCTTGCGCAGCGCCGCCAGATTGTCGTCGGCATTCCTGATGCCGGCCATCGACGTCGGGCCATTGATGCCCGGCGTGATGGTGTTGAGGCTGTCGCCGTGATTGTGCTGGCTGCCGTCCGGATCGCGCGACCAGAACACCAGAACGAACGGCTTGTTGCGGGCCTTGAACATCGGCAGCACCGCCTTGGTGGCGACGTCGACCATGTAGGCCTGCTGCGCGACGTTGGCCGAGGTCGTGCCCGGCGTCTTGGCGTCGCCCGCCTTTCCGTTGTCGCCGCGCGACGGCGTCGCCAGCGGCAGGCCGGCCTTGGTCATGGCATCCTTGACCTCGTCGGTGACAGGCACGCCGTTCTTATTGCCCGTGGAATCGTCGATCACGATCGAGGAGGTCGCGCCGGGCTTGCAAGGGCAGCCGGTGTGGTCGAACAGGTAGGTCGGGCCGACTTTGCCGATCGCGGCGGTCGAATAGCCGGCCTTGCGGGCGAGCTTCAGGATGGTGTCCTCGTTGAGGTAGTCGCCGTTGAAATGCTCGTCGATATCGCCGAGCACGGCGTCGTTCTCGATGAAGGGCACGACGGTGCCGCCGGCCGGCGCCGAGGTGTAGCCCGTGAAGATCGTGTTCGAGAACGTGCCGGTGTCGCCGAGATAGTGGCCCGTCGCCATGGCCGAGCCGTTGGCCATCGTGAAGGTCGGAAACAGCGAGTGCGAATTCTTGAAGTTGACGCCCTTGTCGCGGACGGCGGCCATGGCCGGGGCGGTCTCCGGCGTCACCTTGAGCGCACGCAGGCCGTCGGGAATGAACAGGATGAGGTTATGGGGGGTGGCGTTCTGCGCAAATGCGGCTCCGGACGACAGCAAGGTCAGTCCGGCGCACAGCAGCACGAGCGGGCGGCGCATTGAAAACTCCTGAAGGCAATCGCTGGAATCGCGGCGTCTCGCCGCAGGGAAGAGCTGTAGTTTTGCCGGGTGACAGTTTTGTTACAAGAGGCTCGGAGGGCCGCCGACAGCGCTCCGGGCAGGATTTTCTTGCGGCGGGCTCGTCGGTGGCAGGAACTAGGGTATGGCTTTCTGGTTGTCGGCTCACAATCAACAGGAGCACACCATGCCTGCCGACAAAGACCTCAACGAGCTCTTCCTCGATACCCTCAAGGACATCTACTACGCCGAGAAGCAGATCCTGAAGACGCTGCCGAAAATGGCCAAGGCGGCGCAGTCGGAGAAGCTGGCGGCGGCGTTCGAGAAGCACCACGACGAGACCGAAGGCCAGATCGAGCGGCTCGAGCAGATCTTCGAGCTGATCGGCAAGCCCGCCCGCGGCAAGAAGTGCGATGCGATCGAGGGCATCATCGACGAGGGCAAGGAGATCATGGACGAGTACAAGGGGACGCAGGCGCTCGACGCCGGTCTGTTGGCCGCTGCCCAAGCGGTGGAGCACTATGAGATGTCACGCTACGGTACCCTGAAGGCCTGGGCGCTCAAGCTCAACCTGCCGAAGGCCGCCAAGCTGCTCGACCAGACGCTGAATGAAGAGCGGAAGACCGACGAGACGCTGACCAAGATCGCTGAGACCGCGGTCAATTACGAAGCTGCGGCCTGACCATCGGCCGATCGTGACCACAACGCCGCCGCCGGCGCTGCCATCAGCGCTGGCGGCGTCGTCACGAGTCCCATCTTTGGAGCCTGGTGAGAGTCTGCCAAGGTGCTCACCTCGATGTTCTCCCGCCGGTTGGGGTATCTCTCAGCTGCTGCCTATCGTATGGTTCCGATACCGGCCAGGATGAGGTCGATGCCGGCAAGAAATTGCGCGCGGTCGTCGTGCTCGCGCAGCTCCGTCGCCACCCGATGCACGAACGGGTACTCTGCGGGATCGAGCTGCGTCCACCGCGTGGCGACCGCTCCGAGGAACGCCGCGCGGTCCGTCTCGCGCGGGAGGAGGCGGGCGTTCGCGGCATTCTGCCCGGCCACGCCAAGGATGTAGTTCAAGAGCGCGGACGCGGAATCGAACAGGGCGCTTTCGGGGACACCGAGCGTCTGGAGCCGTCCGCCGACGCTTTCGACGATCTGCAGCATCGCGGACCGCCACGGTTCACGGAAAAGCTGGGCACCCACCCAGGGGTGGGCGTCGATTGCGTCGAACAGCCCGAGGGCAACGGCACGGATCGCCTGTCGCGGCTCTGCATCGCCCACGACCCCGGTCATGACACGGGCAATGACGTCATCGGTGGCCGCTGCGAGCAAATCGCTCTTGTTGGCGACGTGCCAGTAGATCGCCCCGCTGCCGGTCGCCAGGCGAGCCGCGAGCGCGCGGAAGGTCAGAGCGCTTTCGCCCTCGGTGTCGAGGATCTCGGTCGCGGCCTCGACGATTCTCTCCTTCGAGAGCGCATCCGCGCGCCGTTCCGTCCGTTGTGTTCTGCTCGCCATGACCATCATCTTGACATGATTGGAACGTTGTTCCAATCGACTTTCATGGAACGACGTTCCAGTCAATTTGAAAGGCAGATGATGACGACACCCGTCACGATCGTCGGCGCGGGCCTCGGCGGCCTTACGCTCGCACGCGTCCTCCATGTCCACGGTATCCCGGCTACGATCTATGAGGCGGAGCCATCCGCCGAAACCCGGGCGCAAGGCGGCCAGCTCGATATTCACGAGCACGACGGGCAACGTGCCCTCGCAGACGCCGGCCTCATCGATGCGTTCCGTGAGATCATCCATGAGGGCGGCGCGGCGTCGCGCGTGCTTGACCGGCATGGCACGGTGCTGCTCGCGCAGCCCGATGACGGCCGACGCCCCGAGGTGCTGCGGGGTGATCTGCGGCGGATTCTTCTCGAGTCCCTGCCAGCTGAGACGATCCAGTGGGGCAAGAAGCTGACCGGCGTCGTGCGCCTCGGCGACCACAGGCACGAGCTGAGATTCGCGGACGGGGCGAGCGTGGTCACGAGCCTGCTGGTCGGCGCCGACGGCGCCTGGTCGAAGGTCCGGCCCCTGCTGTCGGCCGCCAAGCCGGAATATGTCGGCACGACGTTCGTTGAGACCTACCTGCATGACGCCGACGAGCGGCACACCGCGGCGGCCGAAGCAGTCGGCGGCGGCGCATTGTTCGCGCTCGCTCCGGGACAGGGGATCTGCGCGCACCGTGAGGCAGGACAGGTTCTTCACGCCTACGTCGCGCTGAACCGCTCCGCCGAGTGGATCGCCGGCATCGACTTCATGGACGCTGCCGCCGCGACGGCGCGAATTGCGGCCGAGTTCGACGGATGGGCGCCTGCGCTCACCGCGCTGATCACCGACGGCGAAACCCCGCCGGTCCCGCGCATGATCCACACGCTTCCGAACGACCATCGGTGGGACCGTGTGCCTGGGGTGACGCTTCTCGGTGATGCCGCGCACCTGGCGCCGCCGGCCGGCGAGGGCGCGAACCTGGCGATGTTCGACGGCGCCGAGCTCGGCAAGGCGATCGCTGCCCACCCCGGCGACATCGAAGCGGCACTCGCCATCTACGAAGCAGCGCTATTCCCGCGCAGCTCGTCGGCGGCCGCAGGCGCGCATCAAATCCTCAAGCTCTGCCTCGGCGACAGCGCACCATTCGGGCTCGTCGACTTCTTCAACGGTGCCCTGGAGAGGTAGGGCGGGCTCCCGCCTTCGTCACCGTGCCCACCGCCATCACATCGATGTCAGATCGCTGCGGCCAGCGCCGCGATCAGCGCTGGCGGCGTTGCTACGAGTCCGATCTTGAGAAACTGCCAGGCGGACACCTCGATTTTTTCGCGCCGCAGGGCGGTCAGCCACAGGATGGTGGCGAGCGAGCCGGTCACCGAGATGTTGGGGCCGAGATCGACGCCGATCAAAATCGCGCGGATGACCTCATGCGGCAGGTGGTCGCTGGCGGCGACCGAGCCGGCGACCAGTCCCACCGGAAGATTGTTGGCAATGTTGTCGGCCACCGCAGTGATCAGGCCGGCCGCCCAGGCCGTACCGACGGGCGAGCCGGCCACGCCCTGATGCAGCCAGGCGCTGAGCTGGCCGATCGCTCCGGCGCGATTCAGACCCTCGACCATCACGAACAGGCCGGCGACCAGTGGCAGCACGCCCCAGGACACACCTTTGATGGTCGGCCAAGGCGATTGCCGGCTGACCAGCAGGATCGCGGTCGCCGTGACCACGCCACAGACGAAGGTCGGCAGGCCCAGTTGGACGTCGAGCGCCGAGGCGGTCAGCAACACGGCGGCAATCGCCATGATTCCGACCGCGGCAAGCCGACCCTCGCGGCTCAGGTGCGGCTTGTCGACATCGGTCCGCAGCGTCTCCTCACGGAGCGCGCGGCGCTGGGTCAGCCACAGCGCGACATAGGTCAGGGCGATCGCGGCCATCGAGGGCAAAGTGAACTGGCGCAGCCATTCGGTGAGATGCGGCATGCGCTCGCCGAACACGACCAGATTGGCCGGATTGGAGATCGGCAGCACGAAGCTCGCGGCATTGGCGATGAAGGCGCAGACGTAGAGATAGGGCAGCGGCGAAGCGCCGGCGGCGCGGGTGGCGGCATAGACGGCCGGCGTCAGCACGATCGCGGTGGCATCGTTGGAGAGCACCACGGTGACCAGAGTGCCGACCGCATAGACCAACAGGAACAGGAGTTGCGGCGAGCCGCGCGCATGCTCCACGGCATAGGCCGCGAGATAGTCGAACAAGCCCTCGCGGCGGGCCAGCTCGGCAATCAGCATCATGCCGATCAGGAACAGATAGACGTCGACGCCCTTGCGGATGCCGGTGAGCGCATCAGCGACAGGCAGCAGGCCGAGCGCGACCAACAGGATCGCGCCGGCGACGGCCCACACGGCCTCGGGCAGCCGAAACGGGCGGATGATGACGCCGGCGGTGGCGGGAATGATGATGGCGTAAGCGAGCCAGGTATCGTGCAGGGACATGATCAGGGATCGATAGAGCAAATCATTCGGCGGGGATAGCGGGCGAGGGCGCCGCATCCGGATGCGCGGCCTCCGGTCCACCGGTCTCGGGAAGCAGCCGCCAGCATACGATCACGGCGAGCGCGGCGGCCGCGCCGAGGGCCAGGAATGCGGCGCTGTAGCCGCCATGGACGACGGCCAGCGCGGTCGACAGCGCCGCGCCAATGCTCTGCGCTGCAATCACGGCGCCCTGAGCAATGTTGAAGCGGCCGGTGCCGCGCATCTTCCGCGACGGTCACCGGCATGATCGCGCCGAAGATGCCGGCGCCGGGGCGCGCGAAGCGCGCACTACCTACTCAGCGCGGCAGCGGCGCCTTCTCGGCCATCGCCTTGCGCAGGATGCGCGACAGCGACTCCACCGAATAGGGCTTCTTGATCAGCTCGAAGCCGTGATGGGCGTTCTCCGCGAGCACGTGGCTGTAGCCGGATGTCAGCACCACCGGCAGGCCGGGATAGCGGTCGCGGATGATGCCGGCGAGCGCCAGGCCGTTGATGCCGGGCATGATGACGTCGGAGAACACGAGGTCGACCGCGAATTCGTCGTTCGCCAGGATTGCCAGCGCATCGGCGGCATTGGCGACGCGGCGCGTCACATAGCCGAGGTCCTCGAGCAGCTCGGTCGAGAACTGCCCCACCTCGTCATTGTCCTCGACCACGAGCACGCGGTAGCCGCGCCCGATGGTCGCCGGCTCGATGCGCGTGGAGCCGGCTTCCGTGCTGGATTGCGGAGCCATGGCCTGCGGCAGGTAGATCGTGAAGGTCGCGCCGTGGCCGATGCGGCTGTCGACCGCGATGTCGCCTTCGGACTGCTTGGCGAAGCCGAATGCCTGGCTGAGGCCGAGACCCGTGCCCTTGCCGACCTCCTTGGTGGTGAAGAAGGGTTCGAAGATCGCGTTGAGGTGCTGAGGCGCGATGCCGCCCCCGGTGTCGGCGACCGAAATCGCGATGAAGGCACCGGGCCGGGGGCCCTGGCCACGCAAGGCCGGGATGCTCTCGGTCCGCTGCACGCCGATTTTCAGATGTCCTTCACCGTTCATGGCGTCGCGCGCATTGACCGCGAGATTGATCAGCGCAGTCTGAAATTGCGCGACGTCGGCGAGGGTGAACAGTCCGCTGTTCGTGACCGCGAGCTCGATCTGGATGCGGCCGCCGACGAGAGGACGGATCAGCTGCACGACATTCTCGACCTGCTCGCCAACATTGAACACCTGCGGCGTCAAGGGTTGCCGCCGCGCGAAGGCCAGCAGTTGCGCGGTCAGCTTCGAGGCGCGCTCCACCGTCTCGGAGATCGCATCGACATAGCGCCGGCGCCGCTCCTCGGGGAGATCGCGGCGGCGCAGGAAGTCGGTGGCCGAGCGGATGATGGTGAGCAGGTTGTTGAAATCGTGCGCGACGCCGCCGGTGAGCTGGCCGATCGCCTCCATCTTCTGCGACTGCCGCAACAGCTCCTCGCCCTGGATGCGCTCGGTGACGTCGACCGCCTCGGCGACCGCGCCGGTCACCACATCATGCTGGTCGAACAGAGGCCGCATCGAAAGCTCGAAATGTCGCTGGCCGCTGGCGAAATCGAGCCGCATCTCGGTCCGAAAGCTCTCGCCGGCGAGAACGCGGGCGAACGCCTTGCGCAGCATCTCGGTCACGCCCGGCGTATGGGTGAACCAGGGCGCATCCCAGAGCGGCTGGCCGATGACGTTCACTTCACCGGCGCGCATGCCGGCGACCGCGATGCGGTTGGCATGCAGCACGCGGCCCTCGACGTCGAGGATGGCTTGGTACTGATTGCTGGTGTCGAAGATCGCGCGCATGCGCGCTTCATTGGCCTCGAGTTGGGCGGTGCGCTCCTTGATCCGCTCTTCGAGGGTCTCGTTGATGCGGCGCAGCTCGATCTCGGCCTGCTTGGCGGCCGTGACGTCGTGAGCGACGCCGATGAATCCGACATGTTTGCCGTTCGCGTCCCAGCGCGGCTGCGATTCCGAGCGCAGCCAGCGCCATTCGCCGTCGGCGCGGCGGTAGCGCGCCTCGAGGAAGAACGGCTTCAGCGAGCGCTCTCCCGATTGCTGCTGCTCCAGGATGCGCGGAAGATCCTCGGGATGCAGCACCTTGCGCCAGTCGAAGGCCAGCGTCTCGTCATGGGGCAGGCCGAGGAAATCGACATAGGCGCGATTGACGAAGGAGCGGGTGCGGTCGAGCTTCGTCACCCAGATCGGCACCGGGGCGCTGTCGGCGATCAGCCGGAAGCGCTCCTCGCTCTCGCGCAGCTTGGCCTGCGCCAGCATCTGGTCGGTGACATCGATATGCGCGCCGACCAGGCGGATGGCGCGGCCGTTCCAGTCGCGCTCGATGCGGGCGATGACGCGGACCCACCGGATCTCGCCATCGCTGGGACGGATGATGCGGTATTCGGTGGTGTAGTCCTCCTGCTTGCTCTTGACCGCGGCGATGAACTCCTGCTCGGCCTTGACGCGGTCGTCGGGATGGACGCGCCTGACCCAGTCTTCGTGAGTCTCGTGAACGGCTTCCGGCGGCAGGCCGTGAATGATCAGGTATTCGGGGGAGCGGCGGTTGCGGTAGCCTTCGCGCAGGTCGACCTCGACGCCGCCGACCCGGGCGATCCGCTGGATGCGCGCGAGCTCCGCCTCGCGTTCCTGCAGCGCGCGATAGGCCTCATCGCGATCGCGCGCGATCTCCTCGATATGCTGGCGCAGCGCGTCGGCGGCAGCCTCCGGCCTCACTTCGTCTCTGGGCGCGTCCGCGCTGTTCATGCTGACCTGCACTGATGTGGCGAGCAGTCGCCCGAGAATTCCATCGCGGGTGTTCGGAAGCTTGGCGACATTGGGACCAAGGAAAGCAAACTGACCAGAGATTAAGGCGGGCAGACGCCGGCATGACGAGAACGTCGGGGCAGACAAAAAGTTCCGCGCTCCCGGAACGGACTGTTACTGTCGTGCGTCGTCAGGCCCTGAACACCGCAACACGTAGGTCCACGCCGTGAAGCTCTTCGTCTGTCAGGTCTGCACGAACATCCTGTACTTCGAGAATCGGAGCTGCGGGCGCTGTGGCCATCAGCTCGCCTTCATGCCGGAGCGCCAGATCCTGTCGGCGATCGAGCCGGCGGAGGAGGGCTTTCGGACGCTCGCCGACAACGGGACGGGGCGCTTCTTCTGCGCCAATGCCGAGCACGACGCCTGCAACTGGCTGCTCGAGACCGGCGAGACCGCAGGCTTCTGCCGCGCCTGCCGGCACAACGGCACCATTCCCAATCTGTCTGATCCCGCGCAGCTCGCGGGATGGCGCGAGCTGGAGGTGGCCAAGCACCGACTGTTCTACTCGCTGATCCGATGGAAGCTCCCTGTGAAGACACGGATCGAGGATCCCGAGCACGGGCTGATCTTCAACTTCCTCGCCGATGACCCCGCCGGCCAGCAGAAGGTCATGACCGGCCACGACAACGGCCTCGTCACCATCGCGCTGGCCGAGGCCGACGATTTCGAGCGCGAGCGGCGGCGGCTCGAAATGGGCGAGCCGTACCGAACCTTGCTCGGTCATTTCCGCCACGAGGTCGGGCACTATTTCTGGGACGTGCTGGTGCGCGATGCCGGCACGCTCAAGGAATGCCGGGCCGTGTTCGGCGACGATACCCAGGACTACGGCGAGGCGCTGAGGCGGCATTACGATCAGGGGCCTCCAGTGGACTGGCAGGACAATTTCGTTTCGGCCTACGCCACCACGCATCCGTGGGAGGATTTTGCCGAGACCTGGGCGCACTACCTCCACATCGTCGACACGCTGGAGATGGCCTCCGAGTTCGGCATCGAGATCGATCCGCCCGCGGACCAGATCGGCGGGCTGACGGCGCGTGTCACCTTCGATCCGTATGTCGCGGAGGATTTCGACACCATCGTCAACGCTTGGCTGCCATTCACCTTCGCCATGAACAGCGTCGCACGGGCGATGGGCGCGCGCGATCTCTATCCGTTCATCCTGACGCCGCCGGTCATCGGCAAGCTCGGCTTCGTCCACCATCTGGTGCGGCAGGGCGCACAGCAAGAGTCTGTCGCTCTGGCTCCCGAAAAGCCACAGGCCGAGCCGCAGCAGGAAGAGATCGGGGCGGCGTGATCCGCCTTGACTCCTGTGAACATAAAGTGAACATGGCGGCGTGACCGGAGCGAGGACCGTCATCGCGCATGCAGCCCAGATCGCAATCCAAGACCGATGCGGCGGACACCGAAGACCTCGCGCTGGACGCCGCCGTGGACCAGGCCATTGCTGCCTGCGGGGGCGATCCGCGGGCGGCCATTCGTGCCCTGATCGTTGCGAACGATTTTCTCGAGACCGAGGTCGGCGAGCTGATGAAGGCGGTGTCGCACGCCTATGCCCGCGGACGTTTCCACAGCTATTCCGGCTGACGGCAAGGGACGCAGCTGGCATGCCTCGCCGGACGGCAACGTCGGAACGAGAGGCGGGTTGCGCGCGGGCGATTTTGGTATAGACGAACCGGTCAAGCTCGCGGTGTTACGCCTGTGCCACGAGCGGGGAGCCCGCCCAAAGGTATCAAGCAAGAAATGTTCAAAACCATTCTGATCGCGAACCGCGGCGAGATCGCCTGCCGGGTCATCAAGACCGCCCGCCGCATGGGAATCCGGACCGTTGCGGTCTATTCGGAAGCCGACCGCGATGCGCTTCATGTCGAGATGGCCGATGATGCCGTGCTGATCGGCCCGCCCGCCGCCGCCGAGAGCTATCTCCTGATCGACCGCATCGTCGAGGCCTGCCGCAAGACCGGTGCCGAGGCGGTGCATCCGGGCTACGGCTTCCTGTCCGAGCGCGAGGCGTTTCCGCGAGCGCTGGCCGAGGCTGGCATCGTCTTCATCGGTCCCAACCCCGGCGCCATCGCCGCGATGGGCGACAAGATCGAATCGAAGAAGGCGGCCGCCAAGGCCAAGGTCTCGACCGTGCCAGGCTTCCTCGGCGTCATCGAGGACGACAAGCATGCCGTGCGCATCGCCGACGAGATCGGCTATCCCGTCATGATCAAGGCCTCCGCCGGCGGCGGCGGCAAGGGCATGCGCATCGCGCATTCGACCGCCGAGGTGGCCGAGGGCTTCAACCTCGCCAAGGCCGAGGCCAAGGCCTCGTTCGGCGACGACCGCGTCTTCATCGAGAAGTTCATCGTCGATCCCCGCCACATCGAGATCCAGGTGCTCGGTGACAAGCATGGCAACGTGATCTATCTCGGCGAGCGCGAGTGCTCGATCCAGCGCCGCAATCAAAAGGTCATCGAGGAGGCGCCGTCGCCGCTGCTCGACGAGGAGACGCGGCGCAAGATGGGCGAGCAGGCGGTCGCGCTCGCCAAGGCCGTGAACTACGACTCCGCCGGCACCGTGGAGTTCGTCGCCGGCCAGGACAAGAGCTTCTACTTCCTGGAGATGAACACCCGCCTGCAGGTCGAGCATCCCGTCACCGAGCTCGTCACCGGCATCGATCTCGTCGAGCAGATGATCCGCGTCGCCGCCGGCGAGAAGCTCTCACTTGCGCAGAAGGACGTCGCGCTGACCGGCTGGGCGGTGGAGTCGCGCGTCTATGCGGAAGATCCGTTCCGCAGCTTCTTGCCCTCGATCGGGCGCCTCGTGAAGTATCGCCCGCCGGCCGAGAGCAAGGCTGACGGCGTCACCGTGCGCAACGACACCGGCGTGCAGGAGGGCGGCGAGATCTCGATCTACTACGATCCGATGATCGCCAAGCTGGTCACCCATGCGCCGTCGCGGGCTGCCGCGATCGAGGCGCAGTCGACCGCGCTCGACGCCTTCTATGTCGACGGCATCCGCCACAACATCCCGTTCCTGTCGGCGCTGATGAACCATCCGCGCTGGCGCGAGGGAAGGCTGTCGACCGGCTTCATCGCCGAGGAGTTTCCCAAGGGCTTCGCCGCGCGTGCGCCGGAAGGCGAGATCGCGCGCCGGCTGGCGGCGGTGGGTGCTGCGATCGACCACGTGCTCGGCGAGCGCAAGCGGCAGATCTCGCAGCAGATGATCGGCCGGCCCGTGAGGCGGCAGGGCCGCCGCGCGGTGTGGCTCGGGCGCGACGAGATCCTGCTCGACATCACCAGGGAGAACGGCGCGATCACGGTCCGCTTCGTCGGGGCCGACGGCAAGGTCGGCGCGGCGCATCAGCTGGTGTCGGACTGGAAACCGGGCGACGCGGTCTGGCACGGCACCATCGATGGCGCTGCCATCGCGGTGCAGACGCGCCTCATTGCGAACGGCGTGCGGCTCGCGCATCAGGGCGTTGAAGCGCCGGTCTACGTCTACACGGAGGCCGAGGCGACCGCGGCGCGGCTGATGCCGGTCGTCGCCGCCGGCGACAGCGGCAAGAAGCTGTTGTGCCCGATGCCCGGCCTCGTGGTCTCGATCGCCGTGACCGAAGGGCAGGAGGTCAAGGCCGGCGAGACGCTCGCCGTGGTCGAAGCCATGAAGATGCAGAACGTGCTGCGCGCCGAGCAGGACGGTACGGTGAAGAAGATCCACGCGACAGCCGGCGCTACGCTTGCGGTGGACGCGCTGATCTTGGAGTTTGCGTAAGCAGCAGTCATCGTCATTGCGAGCGCAGCGACGCAATCCAGAGCTCGACAGATAGCTCTGGATTGCTTCGTCGCTGCGCTCCTCGCAATGACGGGAGAGAGGAGGCGAGGATGACCTTCCATGCACGCAGAGAGGCGCTCCGTGCGATCCTCGCCGGCGATCGCTGCATCCACCCGGGCTCGGTGTACGACGCGATCTCGATCCGCATCGCCGAAGATCTCGGCTTTGAGCTCGGCATGTTCGGCGGTTCGGCTGCCTCGCTCGCCGTCCTCGGCGATCCCGACATCGCGCTGATCACGTTGACCGAGTTGGCGGAGCAGATGCGGCGGATGTCGCGCGCCGCCGCGCTGCCGGTGCTGGTCGATGCCGATCACGGCTATGGCAATGCGATGAACGTGCGCCGCACGGTGCAGGAGCTGGAGGCGGCCGGTGCCGCGGGTCTCACCATCGAGGATACGCTGCTGCCGCAGGCTTTTGGCGAGGCGAAGCCGCAGTTGATCTCGCTTGCCGAAGGGGTCGGCAAGGTGAAGGCGGCGCTCGACGGCCGAGGCGATCCCGCGCTGGTCATTCTGGGACGAACGGGGGCCGTCTCCATCGCCTCGCTCGACGACGCGATCGCGCGCGCCAAGGCCTACGAGGCCTGCGGCGTCGACGGCCTGTTCTTCACCGGCATCACCTCGCACCATCAGCTCGATGCGATTGCGGCAGTCACCACATTGCCGATCGTGCTCGGTGGCGCGCCGGAGGAGATGTCCGATCTCGGCTATCTCGCCTCGCGCCGCGTCCGCGTCGCGCTGCAGGGCCATGCACCGATCGCGGCCGCGACGCAGGCGGTGTATGAGACGCTGAAGGCGCTGCGCAACGGCGCCTCGCCGAAGCAGCTCAAGGGGCTGCCGTCGGCCGAGCTGACCGCGCGCGTCATGCGCGATGGCGATGTGAAGAAGAGGCTTCGCGAGTTCCTGGGGCTTGGTTCATGATCGGTCGTGCCATCGTCCACGTCACGGTCCGCGGCCGCGTCCAGGGCGTCGGCTACCGCGCCTGGGTCGAGGACCAGGCCATCCTCAACGGCCTCGAAGGCTGGGTCCGCAACCGCAGCGACCGCAGCGTCGAGGCGGTCTTCGCCGGTCCCGCCGATGACGTCGCGGCGATGGTCACGGCCTGCCGCAAAGGGCCGCCGGCTGCGCGTGTCGACGACGTGATCGACGTCGCCGGGACGGTCGATCAGCTCGCATCGCGTCGGCCCGGCGAATCGTTCTCGGTGCTGCAGACGGCGTAGTTGTCTTCCGTTGCCGACTACCGATCGTGCATATTTGTCGGCTTTCTGTTCTGGGCGGCTTTGGTCCTGCTGCTGGTGCATTTCACCCGCGGTGCACCGTAGAGCGGTCGCTGTCGCTCACCCAGCCGAGATCACCAGCGCCTGTATGCGGCCCTCGATCGGTCCGTCGCCGAACCGGCGCGCCAGCGCGTTCGCGGCCGCCTGCGTGACGGCTGCGAGGCCGGGCGTGCCGCGTGCTTCGATCTCGCCGCGCATCGGTGTGCCCTGGCAGAACGCCATTGCCGACTGATGTGGCGAGGCGGCGCGGCTGCGATGTGCAACCGTCTCGATCACGATATCGGTGAAGCCCGCTGCTGTCAGATCGGCCTTGATCCGACTGGAATCGAAATAGCCGTGCGGAGTCCGGGTGAAGAACTGCGGCGGGTTTTCGGGGAAGACCTGCTGCAACGTCTCGTGAACGACGTGAGGGATTTCGTTCTCATCGATCCGGTCCCAGACATTGAAGACGAAACGTCCTCCGGGCCTGAGCACGCGGCGGGCCTCAGCATAACCCTTGACGCGATCGGGGAAGAACATCGCGCCGAACTGACATGCGACGGCATCGAAGCTCGCGTCGGCAAAGGGCAGGGCCAGCGCATCCGCTTGACGAAATGCGATGCGGCTCTCGGTGGCGAGATGCGTCTTCGCCTGTGCGAGCATCGGCTCGTTGAGGTCGGTGGCGGTGATCCGGACCTCCGGCGGCAGTTGCGCGTGCAGCGCCCTCGTGACCACGCCGGTGCCCGCCGCCGTCTCCAGCACGTCGCGCGGCAGGCAGGCCGCGATGCGCCGCGCAAGATCCTGCGCGTAGGGCACGAAGATCAAGGGCACCAGCAGTTGATCGTAGATCTGCGGGATCGATCCGGTGAAAGCCTTGTCGGATGCCGTCATGGCTTGCTCCTGTTGCAGATGGGGCAGGCGGGGATCAGGCGGTCTCGGCGCGCGCAAGAGGGGCGCTGTAACATCCGTCTTGCCGGCCACCCGCCCGGTTCAAATAAGACGCTCTTGACATTCACTCTCTACGGTCAGATATTTCTGTCATGACAGAAACACCAGGCAATCGGAAGCTTCCGCCCGCCGTCGAGCGCTTCATCCTCAACTGGGGCGACATGGGCGACCAGTGGGGTGTGAACCGCTCGGTGAGCCAGATCCACGGCCTGCTGTACCTCGCCGAGAAGCCGATGACGGCGGAGGACGTCGCCGACACGCTCGGCATGGCCCGCTCCAATGTCTCGAACTCGCTGAAGGAGCTGCTCGCCTGGGGCTTGATCCGGCGCGTGCCGATCCTCGGCGACCGCCGCGATCATTTCGAGGCCGAGACCGACATCTGGGAGGTGGCGCAGCGGATCGCGGCCGGCCGCAAGGAACGCGAGATCGATCCGGCCATCGCGGCGCTGCGCGCCTGCGTCGCGGAAGCGACCGGAGATCCCACGATCAGCGCGGTCGCAGCCAAGCGTCTGAAAGACATGCTGGCGTTCACCGAGCTGATCGACCGCTGGTACGTGCAGATGCTGAAGGTGCCGCGGCCGCGTCTCGTCGCGCTGATCAAGCTCGGCGAGAAGATTGCAAATCTGTTGCCGTCGGGAAGGTCCAGGTCCGGCAGCGCTTGAGGAGAGTGGAGGGCGTCATGGTCACCATGCGACATCTCGGACTTTCAACGCCCTCCAGCGCCCGGCTCCATGATGATCGCAGGTTCCGCGCGCTGCTGTCCGCCGAAGACTGGGGACGACTGCCGGTGTCGATCTGGCGCCGTTTCTCCAAGAAACTCGCCGATGGCGCCACCGTCGTCTATGTCGGCGAGGTCGATCAGGCCGAGATCAGCCGTGCCGGCTTCTGGTTCGCGCATCTGGCACGGCTGATCGGCGGGCCGCTGCCGACGCGCGCGGACATCGGTGTGCCGATGATCGTCGCGGTGACGGAGGACGCGGCGAGAGGCGGTCAGATCTGGACGCGCATTTGCGGGCGCCCGCATGGCTTCCCGCAGGTGATCCATTCCGCCAAGCGCTTCGCCGGTCCGACGGGACTCGAGGAGTATCTCGGCTGGGGCCTCAGCATGAGCCTGCGCGTCGGCGTCGCCGATGGCGCGCTTCATTTCCATGGCGCCGGCTACACGTTCGACTTCGCCGGCCGGCGCTGGGCGTTGCCGGCATGGCTCGCGCCCGGCGACCTCACCGTCACCCATTCCGATCTCGGCAGCGGCGTCTTTCGCTTCTCGCTCGAGATCATCCACCCGCGCTTCGGGCGCATCATCCGCCAGAGCGCCGTGTTCCGGGAGTCCACACCATGACGCCGCTGCTCTGGTCCCTGATCGCGCTCCAGATCGTGATGGGTGTGTTCGACACCTTCTATCACCATGAGTTCACCGAGCGCCTGGCGTGGCGGCCGTCGCAGCAGGGCGAGCTCAAGCTGCACGGTATCCGCAACGTGCTCTATGCGCTGCTGTTCGCCGTCCTCGGCTGGTGCGAGGTGCATGGATTGTTCGCAATCCTCGTGCTCGCGGTGCTCGTGGCCGAGATCGCCATCACCTTGACCGATTTCGTCGAGGAGGATCTGACGCGCAGGCTGCCACCGAGCGAGCGTATCAATCACACTCTGCTCGCCATCAACTACGGCGCGATCCTGATGCTGCTGGTGCCGCTGCTGATCGGCTGGGCGATGTGGCCTTCGGCAATCGTGCCGGCCTATGCCGGCGTGCTGAGCTGGATTGCGGCTGCCGCCGCGGCTGGCGCAGGCCTATGCGGTCTGCGCGACTTCGCCGCGGCGCGGCGCCTCGCGCGGATGTCACGGCCGGATGCCGCTGGGCTGGTCGCGGCGCTGCCGGCGGCGCAGACCATTCTCATCACCGGTGCGACCGGCTTCATCGGCGCGCGGCTGGCGGCCAGTCTCGCCGCGGCCGGCCATCATGTCGTCGCCCTGGTGCGCGACCCGGCCAAGGCCGCAATGTTGCCGGCGCCGCTGACCTTGATCACCGGTCTCGATCAGCTCGCCTCCGACATCCGCATCGACGTGATCGTCAATCTCGCCGGCGAGCCGATCGGCAACGCACCGTGGACGGCGGCCAAGCGCGCGACGATCCTGCAGTCGCGGCTGGCTACGACGGAAGCCGTCGTCTCTCTGATTGCTCGGCTCGACCGCAAGCCGAATGTATTGGTCAACGGCTCGGCGATCGGCTGGTACGGCCTGTGGCAGGACCAGCCGCTGACCGAATCCGCCAAGTCGCATGCCTGCTTCAGTCATGACCTCTGCGACGCCTGGGAGCAGGCGGCTCGCGGTGCCGAAGCACATGGCGTCCGCGTCGCATTGCTGCGGATCGGTCTCGTCGTCGGCCACGACGGCGGCTTCCTGGCGCAGATGCTGACGCCGTTCGAATTCGGCCTGGGCGGGCCATTCGGCTCCGGCCTGCAATGGATGTCCTGGATCGAGCGCGACGATCTCGTCCGGCTGATCGCGCACGTGATTGCGACCGAGACCATCACCGGGCCGGTCAATGCGACAGCGCCGCTACCGGTGCGCAATCTCGCCTTCACCGCCGAGCTCGCGCGCTGCCTGCGGCGCCCGGCGCTGCTGCGCGTTCCCGCCGGCCTGCTGCGCCGGATCGGCGGCGACCTCGCCGAGGAGCTTTTGCTCGGCGGCCAGCGCGTGGTGCCGAACAAGGCGTTGTCGAGCGGTTTCGTGTTCCGCCATCAGAGCCTGCGCAGCGCGCTCGAAGCCATCCTGTGAGCGGCCGAAAGCGTCACGATTGCTCGGCGCGCGTCATCGTCGCCGATGGCAACTCGCCGAACGTGGCGCGATAGTAGCGGGCGAAGTGTCCGGCATTGGCAAAGTTGCAGGCGGCGGCCGCCGCCGCAACCGTGACGGCCGGATCGCCGGACCGCAGCATCTCGTGGGCGCGCCGCAGGCGCACCGACTTGGCAAAGGCCATCGGCGAATAGCCGCGCACGCGCTCGAACAGACGGAAGATCGAGCGGGCGCTGACGCCGGCTTCGCGCGCAAGGCGCTCGATCGTGATCGGCTCGCGCCAGTTGGCCTCGATGTAATCTTCGAGCCGCTTGACCAGGCCGAAATCCGGCATCGGAGAGGGATCCAGGAGCGTGTCGCGGAAACGATGACGGCTCGCGCAGAGGAAGGCGACATGCACCGCATCCTCCAGCTCGCGATAGACCGCAGCGGGGAACGCCGCATCCTGCTCGTTCAGCTGGGTCGTCAGGAAATCGAGCAGCCGCATCAGGCTGCGGGCCTGCGGATCGGCGGCCGGAATGGCGGGGGCGATTGCAAAGTCGGCGCGCGGCTGCACGCCGACCAGCGCCGTCAGGCGCCGCCGCAGCGCTTGCGGATCGAGCCGCAAAGTGAGGCGTCGATGGCCACCCTGGCACGCCATCTGCCATGGCACGCCGGCCGGCGCGACTGCGAACTGATGCTCGTTGACGTCGGTCGCCTCGCCGCGGGCGCAACTGACCGCGCGTCCCTTCAGGGCGATCTGCACCCTGATGAAGTCGGCCGCACGATGGTCGCAGACCATGTCGCAGGTCGTGGTGCCAAAGGCGAGGCCGATGGTCTCGAGTTCGATCAGGTTGACGATCGCCTCGAAGCGCTCGGCGTTCCTGAAGTCGACGCGCTCGGCGCCGAGCCGGCGCCCCGCGAGGTCGCGCAGCACGTCGGCGTTGGAGGTTCGGATCAGCGCGTGGCGATGTAACGGTTCGAGGCCGGTCGCGCCGGTCGAGGCCGGGCTCGGCTTTGCTGGGGCGCTGACGAGGTCAGCTGCGGTCAAGAGACGGTTCAAGCCGCTGCTCCTGAGCTCCGATCATCAACCCATGCTACATCAGGCTCCGCGGGCGTCAATTACTTCGACATCGCGGCGCTTCGGAAGGCCGCGGCCAGCGTGCGCAAGGCCGCGCGCTTGGCCGCATCTCCCGCCTTTGCATGCAGCATCACCTTGGAGCGGCCGAGCTTGGGCAGGCCGAGATCCGGTCCGACATCGATCAGTCCGCTCGGCGCGATCCGGCGGGCCAGCGGCGCAACCGCAAGACCGGCGCGCGCGGCCGCCGCAACGGCCGTTACCCCGCCGCCGACGAATGTCTCGCTGAAGCTGATTCGGGCGCGCTCGAGAGCGCGGACCGCGATGCTGCGCACGCCGCAGGGCGGCGCGAGCGTCGCGAGCGGCAGCGTGCCGCCCGCCGGCAGACGAAATCTGGGAGCTGCGAACCAGCCGAACTCGTCCGTGATCAAGGCCTCGCCACCGCGGCGGCTCGCCTCCTGGCGGACGATCACGGCGTCGAGCTTGCCGGCATCGTAGCGGTCGAGCAGGTCGCGCGAGAAGCCGATGCTGACCGACAGGACGAGGTCCGCCATGGCTGCATGCATCTGCTCGAGCATCGGCACCAGCTCGGGGCCGGCGACGTGATCGCTGATCCCCAGCGACAGCAGCGGCCGGATGCTGGGGGCTCCGGTGAGCGCGAGGTCATGCGCGGCAACCAGCGCGCGGGCGTTCTCGGCGAAAGCCGCGCCGTCGGCGGTGAGCCGGACCGCGCGCGGCGAACGCTCGACCAGCCGCTTTCCGAGCAGCGCTTCCAGGCGCTGCAGCTTCAGGCTGACCGCGGCCTGGGTGGTGCCGAGCGTCTCGGCCGCCCGCGTGAAGCTGTGCAGCTCGCTCACCAGCAGAAAGGCGCGGACGGTCGCGATGTCGAGCGTGGCGGTCATATGCGTCTGTTATCATTGATATCCATATCGATAACGTACCAAAATGGGCGGCATGGGGCTAGCTTTGCTTTCGAAGCGCAGTCACGCGCTCGAGACCGGGAGCCAAAATGCCATTGATCAACATCGTCTATGCCAGCCAGCGTCGCTCGCCCGCGCTGAAGAAGGACATTGCGGACGCCGTCACCGAACTGACCGCACGCATTCTGCGCAAGGATCCCAAGGTCACCGCCGTCATCGTCTCGGAAGCGGATGCCGCGGACTGGTTCGCCGGCGGCGCCGCGCTGGCGGAGCAGGGGCTTTCAAGCTATTGGATCGACGTTCACGTCAGCGAGGGCACCAATACCAAGGACGAGAAGGCCGCCTATCTCGCCGCGGTGTTCGCGCGCATGGCCGAGCTGATCGGACCGCTGCATCACGAGACCTACCTTCATGTCGACGAGGTCAAGGCGGACGCCTACGGCTTCGGCGGCTTGAGCCAGGAGCGCCGCTATGTCGCGGCGAAGCTCGACGTGCCGCCGCAGCGGGGTACCGCGTGAAGCTCAGGCCGTCTCCGGCTGCGCGACGCTGACGGCGCCGAACACGCTCTCGAACGCCTGCCGGAACGCGATGTCGACATCGGCGAGCGTCACCGGCAGGCCGAGATCGACCAGACTGGTCACGCCATAGCGTGGGTCGGTCACGCCGCAGGGCACGATGGCCTGAAAGTGCGACAGGTCCGGCTCGACATTGATGGCGATGCCGTGAAAGGTCACCCAGCGCTTCAGCCGCACGCCGATCGCGGCGATCTTGTCCTCGTGGCCGTCGCCCTTGTCGGGCCGTTTGACCCAGACGCCGACGCGATCCTCGCGCCGCTCGCCGCGCACGTTGAAGGCGTCGAGGGTGCGGATGATCGTCTCCTCGAGCGCGGCGACATAGGCGCGTACGTCGGGGCGCCGCCGCTTCAGGTCGAGCATGACATAGGCCACCCGCTGGCCGGGCCCATGATAGGTGACCTGGCCGCCACGGCCGGTCGGCACCAGCGGAAAGCGCGGATCGCGCAGGTCTTCCGCCTTGCCCGACGTACCGGAGGTGTAGACCGGCGGGTGTTCGAGCAGCCAGACCATCTCCGCGGCCTCGTTGGCGGCGATCGCCGCCGCCCGCGCCTCCATGAATTCGGTGGCCTGGGCGTAGTCGACCAGCGAATCGGAGATGCACCACGCCACGGCGTTGCCGGGCGGCCCCGCAAAGGTCGTCAGGTCGAGTGTTTGGCGGCTGTTAACCATTGGCTAACCACAACATGGTGATGTCTGGGCAACGAAAATCCAGTCGTGACTTCGGTGGTCCTGCAGTGTCAACCCTCGATAAAGTGACAGTCGACCTGATGGTCGTTCTCGGCACCTGCTCCATGCCCATCCACCAGGTTCTGCGCCTGTCCCGCGGCGCCATCATCGAGCTGGACGCCACCGAGGCTGATGACGTCAAGGTGCTCGCCAACAACCTGCCGATCGCCAACGGGGTCGTGCTGGTCGACCGCAACCGCATCGCGGTCGAGGTCAAGCAGATGCTGCCGCGCTCGCCGACGCCGACGTCGCGATAGCGGCCCCGGGCGGCGCGAAAACCATCCACAATCCGGTATTTTAGGGCAGGGCGGGCCTTGTCCCCCCGACATCGATTTGATACACGGGCGCCACTGATCCGGTGCCGCCCTTCCTCTGGCTCCGGCTTCTTCTTCGCGCTCGTGGCGGAATTGGTAGACGCGCTGCCTTGAGGTGGCAGTGGGTAACACCGTGGGGGTTCGAGTCCCTCCGAGCGCACCATAAATCCTCGTTTAATCCTTGAACTTTTCGGATGCTGCCTGGGAATGTTACCGCTCGTTCCCGCGGGTCGTTGCTGTCCTGTTTTCTGTGACGGGCTTGAGAAAATCGTCCAATGACTTGTCCTGGTCGAACGCGACCACCTCGTCCATTCCGCCGATGCCAGGCTTCTCACGGTTGGCTTGGGCGATGTCGTGAGCCGGCATTTCGGGGTCTCGATGCTGGTACACGACGCGCCGACGAAGGGCCGTTCTTCGGCTGCCCATTTGCTTTCCGCGGCAAGAAGGCGTTGGTGCTGAAGGTCCGGTTCTGTGACGGCAATGGGGGGCGTCTGTTCACCAAACGAATCGACCAGGGCGGCTTCGTGTGGCGCTGCGGGCACCAGTCATGTCACGATGAGCTTGGATCACCCTTCTTTCGAAGTGCGAGCTTCAGGGCGACGCCCCCAATTCTCGAATCCTCGATCCATAGTCGGCCATCATAGAGACTGGTCAGGTCGCGGGCAATCGCCAGACCGAGCCCAGTGCCCGGCTTCGCGTCGTCAAGTCTCGTGCCCACGTCGAACACGCGCATTCGCTCTTCGACTGGAATGCCGGGCCCGTCGTCCTCCACCGTGATCAAGACGGTGCTGTCGAGATCCTCGATCGAAATCACGACGCGGTCATGTGCCCATTTTGCCGCATTGTCGAGCAGGTTGCCGATGAGTTCGGTCAGATCGTTCGTATCGCAGGCAACGACGACGTCGGCTGCTCCTTCGACTTCGAACCGCCGGTCGTGCCCCGGGCTGAATCGCGAGTAGGTATTGATGACGCTCCTCAATACGTCTGCGACGACCGCAAACGCACCTGCATTCGCGATCGTGGAGGCCTTTGCGCGCGCCGTCTGGTAGTCGATGAGCAGCGCCATTCGCGAGCACTGCTCCGACAGAATCTGAGCGTGGCTCTCCTGACCGGATGCTTTCAGCCGTGCTGCCTCCTCGTCGAGAATTGCCAGAGGCGTCTTCAGCGCGTGTGCAAAACTTCCTGCGAGCACGCGAGCGCGATCGACCATGTTGAGATTTGCCGTGATCATTCCGTTCAGCTCGGTTACGAGCGGCATGATTTCCTCCGGCAGGTCCTCAGGCAGCCGTGTGGTCTTGCCGCTGCGCACGTCCACGATGGCGCGACTCATGCGCTGGAGTGGCCGCAGGCCGTAAACGACTTGAGCGTAGGCGGTGCCAACCATGGCGAGGGCCATGATACCCAGCGTCGCGATCAGCGTCAGATTGAGGTGCTGCATCTCGTCACTGATCAGTCGCTCGTCGGCACCGACACGGATTTCGACGGGTTGCCCGAGACGAGACGGCTCGCTGATGTTTCGGACCATGCGCATCGGCCCAGTCGGTCCGTCCACATTCGTAAGCGCCGTGGAGGGGGGCAGGGAACCCTCGCGAGTCTGGTCGGGCGTGAATGAAAGAGAAAGGTCATCCTGTAGCGACGGCGAACGCGCGCTTTCGCCGTTCTGCAGGATGACCTGCCAATACATTCCGGACCTGGCAGGGGAGAAACGCGGATCGCTCAGATTGCGGGCGATGAATAGCCGCTGCGTTGCGTCGATTTCCACGAGGTCGGCGAGCTCGCGGGCGTGATCCAGGAGGTCATGATCGAAGTGGGCCTCGACGACACGGCGAATGACGATCGAGAGTCCGAGCCCGCTGGCGAACAAGACGATGGAAATCCAGATCGCGGCGACCACGATCATGCGGGCTCGGAAGTTGCGGCTGAACATTGCTCTATCCGAAGCGATATCCCATGCCTCTGACGGTGCGAATGCAATCACGCCCCAGCTTTCTCCTGAGCCGGGCAATGTAGACTTCGACCGTATTGGAGTCGCGATGGTCGCTGCTCGGATAGATGTGCTCCAGTAGCTCGGTCTGCGACACGATATGATCGGCGCGGCGCATGAGGAGCTCGAGGACGCGCAACTCGAGTGCAGTCAGGTCGACGATCTGCCCGTCCTTCTTGACCAGGCCAGCCGCCGCGTTGAATTCGATCTGCCGGAGGCGGAGCACGGCCTCCGGTCTGCTGGAGACCCGACGGAGCAGCGATTTGACCCGCGCGACCAGCTCCTGCGCCTTGAAGGGCTTTTCGAGATAGTCGTCCGCGCCAGCGTTCAGGCCGTTGACACGCTCGACCCAGCCGCTGCGGGCCGACAGGATCAGCACCGGCAGCGTGTGCCCGGTATGACGCCAGCGTTGCAGCACGTCGAGGCCCGAAATGCACGGCAGGCCGAGGTCGAGGACCGCGGCATCATAGGGCTGGCTGTTGCCCAGCATCCAGCCCTGCTTGCCATCGGTGGCGAGATCCGCCTCGAAACCGGCATCGGCCAGGCTTTCCCTGATGCGCTCCGCGTAGACGGGCTCGTCCTCTATGAGCAGAATGCGCATTGCCATTCCTCCGGTTGCCGAACGGGTTCCGACGATGCGGACACGCGGATCGGGCCCTCGAACGCTATGGATTGATCCCGAGCTCTCGGGCTGCGTCAGCTATGCGCGTGCGCTCCGGGACGTCCTCCGCGAAGATCGACAGTGCGCGTTGCAGCGACTGTTTCGCCGCTTCGACCTCGCCCAGCACGACCCGCGAGCGGATCAACTTGATCCAGCCTTCTACATCGCGCGGTGATTGTTCGAGGCGGCTCGCAAGGCCATCCACCATGCCGCGGATCATGAGGTTGCGGTCCTGTGTGGACATGCTTTCGGCCTTGCGGATGTCCTCGGCGCGGGGGCCGCGCGGCTCCGCCGGCTCGGTCGCGGCGGTCTTGCCGGAGCGCAGGAGCTCCTGCATGCGCTCGGCGGACAGGTTCGGCCGGGCAGGCGATGGCGAGCCGTCATCCTCCCCGAGCTCGCGACGAAGCGCGCCGAGCCGTTGCTTGAGATCGGGCAGCCACGGCTCGTTCGGATCGGCCTCCGATACGATTGCCGTCCAGTCGGCCATCGCACCCCGTTTGTCGCCCTCCTGTTCTTTCACGGCGCCGATGAAGAAGCGGGCGCGCGCGTCCTTGGGATCCAGCCTGAGTGCCTCGCCGAAATCCGCGCGGGCTTCGGGCGTGACGGTGCCGTCTGCGGCCCGCACCAGCGCTTCGCCGCGCGCGCTGCGGTATTCGGCCGAGCCCGGCCGCAGCTCCATCGCGCGCGCATAGGCCTGCGCCGCCTCGGCAAAGCGCTCGATGTTGAACAGCGACCAGCCCAGCAGCCGCCATCCGTCGGCATCCTTGGGATTCCGCTCCAGTCTGGTCTGCACACGCTGGATCATCTCTTCGACCGGCGGCAGTCCGCTGCCCTGCTGCGGTCGGTCGCGACCGTCCTGGCTGGCCATCTGCTCCAATGACGCGATGGCCTGGGTGCCGGCGTCGGATCGCGCTTCGCCAACTGACCTCGCCGTCGTGCTGCTGGCGGTCTGGCCCGGCGCGGCTGCGGGGACATCCGGATTTCCGATGACCGCGTACAGGATGACGGAGCCGAACACCACCGTCATCGTGACGACGGCGAGCGCAAATTTTCGTTCGGAGCTGGTGAGGGAGGGCGCCGGCGGCTGTTCGGCGGCGGCTGCGGCGAGAATGCGCCGCTTGATCTCGCTGGCCGCGTTCTCGCCATCCGACTTGTCGATCAGGCCCCGTGCGGTTTCGTTCTCGATCTCGCGGAGCTGGTCGTGGTGGACGGCGAGTCCCTGAGCCGAAGCCAACCGTCTCCGCTCGTAGTTGCGGATGAAGGGCGTCGATATCAGCACGGCGGCCACGGAAATCATCGCCGTCAGGATCAGCCATAGCATCATGAAAGGCTCCGTCGATCGAGGATCGCCTCGATGGCTTCGAGTTCGTCGGCGCTGAGCGGAGCGACGTGCTCCGCTCCGGGCGCGGTCGCATTGGCTGCGGCCCGGCGCACGTAGCGGCCAAAGCCGACGATGGCCGCCAGCAGCGCCAGGAGCGGGCCGATCCACAGCGGGATCGTATTCCACTGCAAGGGAGGCTTGAGCAGGACGAAGTTGCCGTAGCGTGCGACCAGGAAGTCCACCGCCTGCCGGTCGCTGTCGCCGGCCTGCAGGCGGTCGCGCAGCAGAACCCTCAGATCATGCGCCAATGGAGCGTTCGAATCGTCGATGCTTTGATTCTGACAAACGACGCAGCGCAACTCCTGGCCCAGCGCGCGCGCACGGACCTCCAGCCCCTCATCCCGCAGCATTTCGTCCGGAAGCACCGCACGGGACGGCGACAAGGTCGCCGTCAGCACGAGCGAGCTGACGAGCAGCGCTCCGGTGACTCCCTTCATCCGCCGGCAGCTCATGACTCGCTCCTGAGCGCCTTCAGCAGAGGTTCGAAATCGTCACGCCATACATCTTCGGTCAGCGGGCCGGGATAGCGGTAGCGGATGCGGCCGGCCCGATCGATCACGAAGGTTTCGGGAACGCCGGTCACGCCGAGGTCGATGCCGGCCCGGCCGGACTCATCGGAGCCGACACGGGCATAGGGACTGCCGTGCTTGGCAAGCCAGCGTTTGCCGTCGTTCCGATCGTCCTTCCAGTTCAGTCCGTAGATCGGGATCGCGGAGCTCTCTGCGAGCTTGAGCAGCATGGGATGCTCGACGCGGCATCCGGGACACCAGGATGCGAACACGTTGAGCAGGACCACATCGCCCTGCAGATCGGTACTGGCAAGACCGCCGCCCTTGCCGTCGAGCGACGCGAGCTGGAAGCGCGGCGTCGGCTTGTCGATCAGGGTCGAGGGCATTCGCCGCGGATCGTTGGTCAGGCTGAAAGCCAATCCAGCGGCCAGCGCGGCGAAGGCCACGAGAGGTATGAGATAGGGTAGGCGCGGCATATCTCGTCCTATTCAGCAGGAACGGCAGTCGGTACGGCCCGCATCGCCCGTCGCGGAGCACCGACACGAAATCTCCGGTCGGCCAGCGAGATGAAGCCGCCGCAAGCCATCATCAGCGCGCCGATCCAGACCAGCGGCACCAGAGGGTGATAGTAGCAGCGCACCGCCCACGCGCCTTTGTCGTCGGGGTCGCCGAGCGTCACATAGACGTTCCAGATCAGGTTGGTTCGAATGCCGGCGGCGGTCGTCTGCTGCTGTCTGACGGGATAGAAGCGGCGCTCGCTGGAAAGCTGCGTGAACGGCTTTCCGTTCCGCGTGATGTCGAAGGAGCCACGCTCGGCTTCGTAGTTGGGGCCTGGAAATTTTCCGATCGAGCGCAACTTGATGTCATAGCCCGCGAGCTGCAGGCTCTGGCCCGGCCGCAGCATCTGCACCTTCTCGGAGGCCCACGCGGTCATCCCGGTAATGCCCGCGACGGTGACGCCCATTCCCGCATGGGCCAGCACCAGGCCGTAGACCGCGAGCGGGGTGGTGCGCGCGAGGTTGAGCGAGGTCGCCAAGGGAGTCGTCGTGCCGAGGCGGACGCGATGAGCCAGCACCATCAACGAGCCGATCACGAGCCAGACGGCGATGCCGAAGAAGAATGCGACCAGGAAACGCTGTCCGAACGTCGCGACAAGGATTGCGACGGCGACGAATGCCGCAAGCACCCCGGCCAGGCGGAGCCGTTGCAGCGCCGCAACGAGGAGATCGCGCTTCCATTTCAGAACCGGGCCGATCACCATGGCAAGCAGCAGCGGAACCATGATCGGAACGAACGTCAAGTTGTAGTAGGGAGGGCCGACCGAGATCTTGTCGTTCCCGAGCATGTCGACGAGGAGCGGGTAGAACGTGCCGAGAAACACGGTGGCCACGGCTGCCGTGAGCAGCACATTGTTGAGGACGAGGCCGCTCTCGCGGCTGACCGCTGCAAACAGCGCGCCGTGCTTCAGGCTTGGCGCCCGGATCGCATACAGCGTCAATGCCCCGCCGGTCGCCACCAGGATCAGTGCCAGGATGAATGCGCCACGCGATGGGTCCTGTGCGAAGGCATGAACGCTGGTGAGCACGCCGGACCTCACCAGGAAAGTCCCGATCAGGCTCAATGAGAAGGTCACGATCCCCAGCAGGATCGTCCAGCTCTGGAGGGCGCTCCGACGCTCGACCACAAGGGCGGAATGCAGGAGCGCAGTCCCCGCAAGCCACGGCATGAAGGAGGCGTTCTCGACGGGGTCCCAGAACCACCAGCCGCCCCAGCCGAGCGTGTAGTATGCCCATGCGCTGCCCAGCGTGATTCCAATCGTGAGAAAGCACCAGGCGGCGAGCACCCACGGTCGAACCCAGCGGGCCCAGCCGGCATCGACCTTTCCCTCGATCAGCGCGGCGACCGAGAACGAGAACGCCATCGAGAAGCCGACGTAACCCAGGTACAGAAACGGTGGATGAAAGGCGAGGCCGGGATCCTGCAGAATCGGATTCAGTCCGTTGCCTTCGAGGGGAGCATCGACCAGCCGCGCGAACGGATTCGAGGTCGAGACGATGAACGCCAGAAAGCCGAGACCGATCATGCCGTGCACGCCGAGAACGTTGCTCTGCAGCCGCTCGGGAAGGTTCGTTCCGAACAATGCTACTGCCGCGCCGAACAAGGAGAGGATCAGGACCCACAGCAGCATGGATCCCTCATGGTTTCCCCAGACTCCGGAGACCTTGTAGAGCAGCGGCTTCAGCGTGTGCGAGTTCGCTGCGACGACCTGGACTGAAAAGTCGGAGTGGACGAACAGCGACGTCAGGCACGCGAATGCGATCGCGACGAAGAGAAACTGAGTCAGGGCAGCGTGACGAACGAAGCCGGCGATCATCGCGGATTGGCGACGCAGCGCTGCGAACGGAACGATCGACTGCACCAGCGATACGACGAGCGCGAGAATGAGCGCAAACGATCCGGCCTCCGCTGTCATGTAGTATCTCCGACTGCAGCGGATATTCCTGCAGCTAACTATCAAGTGTCTGTGATGCGTCGACAATCAATGCGCCGAATGAGGCATCATTCGTACGGAATGATGATGATCCATCGACGCGCATCGTCGTGAAATTGCAACTCATTCTCACCCACTGCCGGAGATCGGTATCACCGGTCGTCTCGGCACGGAGCGTTGTGTTCGTTGGTAAATAGCGGTCGAATCGTCTGCGGCGCCATGGAACAGCGAACGCTGCGTCGATCGCATGATGGGCAGGAAGGCGAAACGAGATCGGCTGCTATTCCAGAAGCTTGGCAATATCGCTGTGACCGCTGGCGGCGGCGATGTCCGTGGCACGTTCGCGCCGCTTGTTCCTCAATTGCTTTTCGGCGCCGGCGGCGAGAAGGCTCTGCGCAATGCCGATGTCTCCCTCATGGGCCGCCATCATCAACGCGCTCATGCCCTGGCCGTTGCGCGCGTTCGGATCGGCCTTGCGCCTGAGAAGTTCACCGACGACATCGGCAAGGCCGGCGCGCGCAGCGAGGATGAGAGCGGTGTTTCCGCCTCTTGTCGCGCGTTTCGGATCGGCGCCGTGGTCCAACAGAAGCAGCGAGGCCGCGGCGCTGCGGCCTTCGATTGCATTCAGCAACGGCGTCTTGTCGTCGGCGTCAGCGCGGTTGACGTCCGCACCTGCGCGGATCAGTTGCGCGATCGCTTGCGTATTGCCATTGCCGGCCGCGTGCCAAAGTGCGGTGCGGCCCTGCCCATCGGCGGCGTTGAGGTCGGATCTCTGAACGAGTTGCCGATCGAGCGGGCCATTGGTGCACGACGCGACCGCGATCATGAGTGGGGTCCGGCCGTCTGCCAACGGAGGCAGACTGCCGGAAGCGCCGTTGAGGAGCGCGGCGATAGCGGCACCATTGCAGCGGCTGAGCGCCATCAGTAGTGCGGTCGTGCCATCCGCACGCGCTGCAGATGGGTCGGCCGCCTTTGTCAGCAGCAATTTGATGATGTCTCCATGATCCTTGTCCGCTGCCAGCATCAACGGCGTGTCGCCGCGCCGGTTGCCGGTGTTCGGGTTGGCTCCCGAGGCGAGCAGGAGCTCCACCAGCCGAAGATGCCCGGCGGCCGCGGCGATCGCCAGAGGCGTATCGCCGTCCTCGTTGACCGCGTTGACGTCAGCCTTCGCAGCGATGAGCTGGCGCATCGGATCGAGCTGGCCGCGCAGGGCGGCGTCGATGATGGCCGGATGGCCGTTTCGCATGGCGGCCTGCGCATCGAGCGTCGGCGCGGGCCTGCGCGCAGTTTCCCGCTCCGGCTCCCTGGCGCGCGGGCGCGCGTTTCGGTTGGCCGTATCGGCCAGCAACTGCTCGGCGGGCTGATAACCGGCCGCAGCCGATTTACGCAGCCAATCCCGCGCCCGGTCGGGATCGGCGGGCGTTCCGCGTCCTGCGAGCCACATCGCTGCGACATTGTACTGTGCCTTGACGTGTCCTTTCCTTGCACTTGCCTCCATCCATTTGAACGCCAGCGCGTCGTCTGATTTGGTGCCGAGGCCGGCGCGGTAGAGTGATGCAAGGCGGTACTGCGCCTCTGGATCCCCGGCGATGGCCGCGCGCTCGAGCAGCTTCAGTGCTTCCTCGGGACGTCCGGCCCGGATTGCCGCGTCCGCAGCCTGGCTCGTGCCGGGGACTTCGGAGCTCGCGCCCGCTGGATTGCCGCCCAGCACCGCCGTGTCGCCGGCCAGGGCGACCGATGGTACGGTCAAGCTGACGAGACAGATCAGCGGGAGGATGACAGGAGAGGATTTATGCCGTGCCATACTTCGTCTCGACCTCGATACCCATGCTCTTCAGGAACGCCGTCGGCAGAATGCCGCCGACGCACACGATGACGGCATCGTTTCGGATCGTGCTCGTCCTACCATCGGCATCGATCTCGACGTCGTCACCGCCAACTCGTTTGACTGACGAATTGTACATGACGTGGAGCCGTCCCGATTGGGCGGCTGCTTCCGTCCGTTGACGGTTCTTCAGTTTGGCGCGACTGAACGAGTCGCTGCGATGGGAGAGAGTCACCGTCGTTCCGGGTTCGTCGGCGATGGAGCAGGCGGCTTCCAGCGCGGCGTCGCCGCCACCGACGACGAGCACGTGCTGGCCGCGATACTGTTCGGGGTCGATCAGTCGATAGACGACCTTGGTCTGCTCTTCGCCCGGGACGTCCAGCTTGCGCGGTGTTCCGCGTCGTCCGATTGCCAAGAGCACGGCATGCGTTCTGTAGCTGCTGCAGTTCGTCTTGACGTCGAAGCCATCGCCGACGCGGGCGACCGCTTCGACGCGCTCGCCGACGTTCACCTTGAGGCGGGACTTGCGCACGATGCTCATGAAGAAGGCGATCAGCTGTTCCTTGCTGAGCTCTCTGAAGTTGAATTTACCCGCGAGCGGCAGCGTGAAGGGAGCGGTCATCACCAGCTTGCCGCGGGGGAAGTGCGCGACGGTGCCGCCGAGCGAGTCCTGTTCGAGGGTGACGAAGCGCAGCCGATGCTGCAGGCAGGCGAGACTGGCAGAGAGTCCGGCCGGACCGCAGCCGACGATCACGACGTCGAGCATGTCCGACTTGCCGATGTTCTTGATCTTGCGGACGGAGTCGATCGCCTGGCGTCCCTGCTCGATGGCGTTTCGGACCAGCCCCATCCCGCCGAGCTCTCCCGCGATGAAGATGCCGGGCACATTGGTCTGAAACGCCTCGTCCACGTTCGGAATGTCAATGCCGCGCGTTTCGGTGCCAAACACCAGCGTGATGGCATTCACGGGACACACCGCCTTGCAGGCGCCGTGTCCAATGCAATGCGAAGGCTCGACGAGCGCCGCCTTGCCGCCGATCAGGCCGAGAATGTCGCCCTCCGGACACGCCCTGACGCATGAGCCACAGCCGATGCACAAGGCAGGATCGATAATGGGGTGGAGCGATGCCGGTTCGAGAAGACCGGCGTCCTTGGCGGCCGAGAGCTTCGCGACGCTCTTTATTTCTTTACGCTTGCGCACGGCCATGTAGGTGGCCCAGACGCCGAGCATCGGCGCGGCGTAGACGATCAGGAGATCGAGCGCCATGTCCTCTCTTTCCCCTTCTTAAGTCCTGACAGTAGGCGGCAGCAGGTGCCGGCTGTGGTGGCCGCTCGGAAAGGTCGGCCGCATCGCTAGATGCAAATTCGTCTCAACAGATGCCGACATAGAAATTCCAGAATGATTTGTAGTTTTGCGGACGAGGAGTAGTTCATTCGTTGAACAGATGCCGTCGGCGGAAATATGGCTCGCACTGATCTCACACGAATGATGTCAGTGCCGGAGGACGCAACAGTTATTTGCAAGTGGTTATCAGGAAGGAATCTCTCGACTGAGATCCGGAGATCCGCAGGCAAGCCGGACATTCGCCCATCCGGCATTTGGGTTTCACAGGAAGCGTCGAGAACATGAGCAGAACAGCAGTCGTTCGCGCGAACGGCGATCCTCTTCGAGGAACCATCCCGGTCATCGTCACACTTCTCGTTGTCGCAGCGATCGGCATCGGATGGCTGCAGAAGGAGGAGGAGTATATTACGCCGGGATCGGGGACCGGCTACTGGCTCGGAATATACGGCAGCGTCGCGATGCTATCGTTGCTGGCCTATTCGATGCGCAAGCGCTTCAAGTCGCTCCGCGGGATCGGCTCGGTGCCATTCTGGTTCAAAACGCACATGCTGCTGGGCGTCGTTGGCCCCGTGCTGATCCTGTTTCATGCCAACTTCAAGTTGGGAGCACTCAACAGCAACGTGGCATTCTTTGCCATGTTGATCGTTGCGATCAGCGGCGTGATCGGCCGGTATATCTACGGCAAGATCCACATCGGTCTTCATGGTGGAAGGGCGCGCATCAAGGAGCTGCTTGCGGAAGCCGAGGCGATGAGGATGGAGCTCGGTCAGGAGATGCAGGCAGCGTCATTCGTGTCGCGGGAGTTGGCTGCCTTCAGCAAGGGGCTCGACAACAGGGTGCCGCGAACTGCGCTGGGGAGCCTGCGGACGGGGGCGATCATCGCGGCGCGGACGAGGCGGCTGCGTGCCAACGTGGTTGCGGAAGCGCGCCGGCTCATTCGCGCCGAAGCCAAGCGTGCGCGATGGTCGTGGTTCGAGCGGCGACGGCGCGAGAAGCGAATCGAAGAAGTCGTGCGGAGGTACACTGCTGCGGTGCGGAAGGCCGCCGAACTGACATTTTTCGAACGGCTATTTTCGCTGTGGCACGTTCTGCATCTGCCGCTGTTTTTTCTCATGCTGCTGGCGGGTTTCGTTCATGTCTGGGCCGTCCATCACTATTGACGGAGTTTCGTGATGAGGTGGCGCCTAGCGGCGGTTGTCGCTGTCATGGTCGGTGTTGCGCTGCTGTCGGCCGGGCTTCGAGCGCAGACGTTGCTTGAAAAACTGGTCATGCCGGGCCCGCTGGCCGAGAAGCATGCCAAGCTCGAAAGCGAATGCGGAAAGTGCCACGAAGCCTTCACGCGGAAGGCGCAGTCGGGCCTCTGCCTCGATTGCCACAAGGAGATTGCAGTCGATCGCAGGCAGCATGAGCGCCTGCATGGACGCGAGCAGGCGGCGCTGACCCAGGAATGCAGGCAGTGTCACACCGACCACAAGGGGCGTGGAACCGACATCGTCCAGCTCGACAAGGAAACATTCAACCACGACATGACGAACTACAGGCTGGTCGATGCGCACAAGAACGTTCCTTGTGCTGGATGTCATGTCGCGAAGGTGAAGTTCCGCAACACGCCCTCGACCTGCTTCGAGTGTCACAAGGCGCTCGATCCTCATCGCGGCCGGCTCGGTGAGCGCTGCGAGAACTGCCACACGGCGGTGAAGTGGCGCGCGACCAAGGAATTCGATCACACGAAGACCAGGTTTCCCCTCGTGGGCGCCCACAAGTCGGTCGCTTGTGCAACGTGCCACTCCGGCCAGCAATACAAGGATCTGCAGACGTCGTGCGGCTCATGCCACCGTCTTCAGGACGTCCATGCCGGCCGCTTCGGCGACAAGTGCGAGACGTGTCACGATCAGGAGAAGTGGAAGACGGTCCGCTTCAATCACGACAAGACCCGCTTCCCGTTGCGAAATGCGCATGCCAAGGTGAAGTGTGAGAGCTGCCATACGGGTGATCTCTATCGGGACAAGCTCGCGACGTCATGCGTGTCCTGTCACCGCAAGCAGGACCCGCATCAGGGTAAGCTCGGCGAACGTTGCGAGACCTGCCATAGCGATGCGGGCTGGCGGAAGAGGCTCTCCTTCGATCACGAGATTACGCGTTTTCCGTTGATAGGTCTGCACAAGTCGGTGCCTTGCGAGGAGTGCCACCGGACGCCGACCTACAAGAATACGCCGATGGCCTGTGAGAGCTGCCACAAGGATTTCCACCAGGGGAAGCTCGGAGGACGGTGCGCCAGTTGTCACAATCCGAATGGGTGGCGGCTGTGGCGCTTTGATCACGCGCGGCAGACACGATTCCCGCTGGTTGGTGTCCACCAGAAGATCACATGCGAGGCCTGCCACAAGGCCAAGTCGCCGCCGGATCTGAAGTTGCCGATGGATTGCTTCAGCTGTCATCGCAGCTCGGACGTGCACAATGGCACCTTCGGTCAGACGTGCGAGCGCTGCCATGTCGCAACGGGATGGCGCAACGTTCAGATCAGGAACTGATTCGAACGGCTGCGCTGGCCGCATCGGTCGTCCGACATCGTGTCGAGCTGACATCAGCTCGCAACAGCTATCAGTTCGCCTGCAGATCAACGGTTTGCGCGATGCGCTTGCGAGAACCTCGTGAGCGAAGGACGCCAGAAACATTACCACCCATTCAGCTTGAGTTCAGCTTGGCCCAGTTTTGGGCCAGCTTTGCCGGTCTCTGAAGCCCTGTGTTGGGCGTGACGCTGCGCGATCTGGCTGATGACTTGGTCGCCGCCGATCAACGTGGCGCTCGATTGAAAGGCAGGGGGCGTTCCGAGTGTTCGGTAGCTGGGAAGGCATGCTGCCGGGCCGTTTGGGGAGGAAATCCGCAGGAGTGTCTTGGGTTTGTTGGGGCGACCGGCGAGCAGCGGGCCGCTCAAGGGTTTCGGCTGGATTCGGGGCGACCGGTCTCCGTTGAATATTCGGATGGCGATCGAGTCGAGAGTGAAGATCGGAGTTTGAGTTGAGCAGCTGCTACAGCAAGCGGGGGCTGTTGGCGCGAGCATCGCACTACGTGGTGCGGTGGTTGCTTGCCGGTATGCTGCTCGCTCTGGCGCTGGCAGGGCACGCTGCTGCGCAGAGTTCATTCGATCATGTCTCGACCGGGTTTCCGCTGACCGGAAGCCATGTTGGAGTGGAGTGCTCGTCCTGCCACGTCGGTGGGCGGTTCAAGGGCACGCAGACGCAGTGCGCCAGTTGCCACAACGGCGCTCAGACGGCCGGCATGTCGGTCAACCATCCGATGACCACGAGGCGCTGTGAGAGCTGCCATCAGACTTCGACATGGAAGGACGTTCGGGCGATCGATCATACCCAGGCGAAAGCGTCGTGTACGACCTGCCACAACGGCGTGATGGCACGGGGCAAGTCGAAGAACCACATCACGACGGCGGCGCCATGCGATGTGTGCCACAGGTCGACGGCGAGTTTCCGCATCAGAATGAAGATGGACCACGCCGGCATCGTCGCCGGTTGCGCCAACTGCCACAACGGGACGACGGCGCGCGGCAAGTCCAGCAATCATCTCCAGACCAATCTGCCGTGCGAGTCCTGCCACACCAGCACGGCCAGCTTCGGCGGCGCGGCGTTCAAGCATGCCGCGACCGACACCAACTGCGCGACCTGCCACAACGGCAAGACCGCGCAGGGCATGACGACGCCGCCGCATATCCCGACCGGGACGCTGCAGTGCTCGAACTGCCACAGCAACACCGCGGCGAGCTTCGCCACCTACACCATGAACCACGCCGCGGTATCGACCGCGCGCTGCGACAGCTGTCACAACGGCAGCTACACCGGCCA